>NZ_JBNVZV010000005.1:0-250534 GCF_050496545.1 Phycicoccus avicenniae
CCCCCCCCCCCCCCCCCCCCCCCCCCCCCCCCCCCCCCCCCCCCCCCCCCCCCCCCCCCCCCGCCCCTCCGCCCTCAGTCCCCGGAGCTGCTGAAGGCGGAGTCGAAGGCGGCGTCGGGCCGCTCGAAGGCCAGCCGCCGCACGAACCCGACGGCCTCCGCGGCGCCGACGAGCCGGTCCATCCCGGCGTCCTCCCACTCGACCGAGATGGGGCCGTCGTAGCCGATCGCGCCGAGGGTGCGGAAGCAGTCCTCCCACGGCACGTCGCCGTGCCCCGTCGAGACGAAGTCCCAGCCGCGCCGGGGGTCGGCCCACGGCAGGTGCGACGAGAGACGACCGTTGCGCCCGTTGCCGACCCGCATCCGGACGTCCTTGCAGTCGACGTGGTAGATCCGGTCCTGGAAGTCCCAGATGAAGGCCGCGGGGTCGAGGTCCTGCCACACCATGTGCGACGGGTCCCAGTTGAGGCCGAACGCCGGCCGGTGGCCGATCGCCTCCAGGGTGCGCACGGTCGACCAGTGGTCGTAGGCGATCTCGCTCGGGTGCACCTCGTGGGCGAAGCGCACCCCGACCTCGTCGAAGACGTCGAGCACCGGGTTCCAGCGGTCGGCGAAGTCCCGGTACCCCGCCTCGATGGTCTCGGCGGAGACGGGCGGGAACATCGCGAGGTACTTCCAGATGGCCGAGCCGGTGAAGCCGATGACGACGTCCACCCCCAGCAGCGCCGCCGCCCGTGCCGTGTCCTTCATCCGCTCGGCGGCGCGCTGCCGCACGCCCTCCGGGTCACCGTCGCCCCACACGGCCGCCGGGAGGATGTCGCGGTGGCGCTGGTCGATGGGGTCGTCGCAGACGGCCTGCCCGACGAGGTGGTTCGAGACCGCCCAGACGCCGAGGCCGTGGCGCTCGAGGACCTCGCGGCGCCCGGCGACGTAGTCGGGTTCGGCCAGGGCCCGGTCGACCTCGAAGTGGTCACCCCAGCAAGCGATCTCGAGGCCGTCGTACCCCCATGAGGCCGCGAGCCGGCAGACCTCCTCGAACGGCAGGTCGGCCCACTGGCCCGTGAAGAGGGTGATCGGACGGGTCATCGCTTCGTCTCCTGGGGTCGTCGTCCTGAACATGGTCCCCGCCCACCGGGGGCGGCCCTACACTCCGTGCACGTCCTTCGTGAGTGTGGGGCGAGCCGGGCCCGGTGGCCCGCCGTCGCTGCAACGGCGGTGGGACCCACCGGACCCGGCGTCCGGCTCACCGGCGCAGCGAGGACATGGCGTCGTAGCTGAGCTCGGCGAGGGCCAGGGACTGACCCGGGTCGGTCGTGCTCGGTGCGGTGTCCTGCTCCCACATCGGGTGCGCGTACCCGCGGGGCGCACCGGTCCTGCTGAGGAAGGTCCGGAAGTCGATGTCCCCCAGCCCGAACGGCGTCATCTCGTAGCCGTTGGCGAGGTCGGGACGCTCGTCACCGTCCTTGGCGTGGAAGAGCGGGAAGCGGCGCGGCTGCTTCTGGACGACCTTCAGCGGGTTGAAGATCTTCTCGACCGTGCTGCCGTCGGCGGCGGTGTAGCTCGTGTGCTTGAACTTCGCGACGTGCGCCCAGTAGATGTCCATCTCCAGGAACACGTACTTGGCGTCCGTGCGCTCGAGGAAGTACTCGAGCCGGCGCTTGCCGGAGGAGCGGGTGAACAGGCCCGCCGCGTCCTTGGGCCCGCGGTCGAGCAGGAAGCTGTACGCGACGTCGTGGTTGTGCGTGTACAGCTTGAGCCCGTGCCGGGCGGCCCTGCGGCCGAGGAAGTTCCACCGGTCGGCGGCGAGGTCCCAGTCGGCGCGCTGCGCACTGTTCGTCGGGTCGCCACCGGTCCCGATGTGGCCGAGCCCGAGGACGTTGGCGTACTCGCAGGCCGCGTCGAACGCCGTGAGCGTCTCGGTGGTGATCGTCGAGGGGACGCTGCCGTGGTTGCCCTGGGCGCGCAGCCCGTTGTCGTCGAGCCAGCGCCGCAGGAGGCGCGCACCGGCCGGGGAGGCGGACACGTCGCCGCCCGGGGCGTTCGCGTGCTGGCGGTAGCCGGCGAACTCGACCTGCGCGTAGCCGATCCGGCCGAGCTCCTCGAGGACCGCCCGGAACCCGGAGGCGTACGGGGAGGTCGCGGGGTCCCGGGAGACGGCGTCGCGGACCGTGTAGAGGATGATGCCGCGCCGGTTGGCCGGGATGACGACCTGGCCGCGCGGGATGGCCTTCGCGGACGCCGCCGTGGGCGCTGCGAGGGTGGCCGCGGCAGCCAGCCCGGTGGTCGCCGCGAAGAGCTGGCGGCGGTTGAGGCCGAGCCCACGCACCAGCCCGCGGGCGGTGTCGTCGGCCTCGAGGAGGTCCTGCTGAGGGGTCATGGTTGCTCCTTCGTCACTGCAATGACAGGGGGTGAGCGGCGACCGGGGCGTCCTCTCCGGGTGTCGTCGTGGTGGTCGGCCACGGGGTGGGTGGGTGTGGGGCAGGGGGTTTCAGCCGTCGGAGGACGGCCCGGTCGGCGTCCAGCACGACCCGGAGGCCGCGCTCGTCTCGACGGCGGCCAGGACCTCCTGGACGGCCAGGCCGTCGGCGAAGGACGGCTCGGGGTCCACGCCGCGCGCGATCGCATCGAGCAGCTCGGCGGCCTGGTGGGTGAAGGCGTGCTCGTACCCGAGCCCGTGGCCGGCCGGCCACCAGTGCTCCACGTACGGGTGCGTCGGCTCGGTGACCACGACGCGGGTGAACCCCGACTCGCGGGCGTCGACCGACGCGTCGTGCACGTGGAGGACGTTCATGTCCTCGAAGTCGAAGGCCAGGCTGCCGGCGGACCCGTTGACCTCCAGCCGGATCGCGTTCTTGCGTCCGGTCGCGAAGCGGGTCGCCTCGAACGTGCCGAGCCCTCCCCCGGACAGCCGGGCGACGAAGACCGCGGCGTCGTCGACCGTCACCCGCCCGCGCCCTCCCCCGGCCTCGGCGCTCAGCCCCCGGGCCGCACCCGGCAGCGGGCGCTCCCGCACGAACGTCTCGGTCACCGCACTGACCCCGGTGATGGACTCCCCCGTCACGAAGTGCGCCAGGTCGATGACGTGCGCACCGATGTCGCCGAGCGCGCCCGAGCCGGCGCGCTCCTTCTCGAGCCGCCAGGTGAGCGGCGCCTCGGGGTCCACGAGCCAGTCCTGGAGGTACTGGGCGCGCACGTGCCGCACCTGGCCGATGCGACCCTGCTGCACCAGCTGGCGCGCGAGGGCGATCGCCGGAACGCGGCGGTAGGTGAAGCCCACCATCGAGCGCACCCCGTGGGCGGCGGCCCGGCGCGCGGCCTCGGCCATCGCCCGGGCCTCGGCGACCGTGTTGGCCAGCGGCTTCTCGCAGAGCACGTGCTTGCCGGCCTCGAGGGCCGCGATGGCGATCTCGGCGTGCGTGTCGCCCGGCGTGCAGATGTCGACGAGGTCGACGTCCGGGCGGGCGACGAGCGCCCGCCAGTCGGTCTCGACGTGCCCCCAGCCGAAGCGGCGGCCCATGTCGGCGGCGGCCCGGGCGTCACGCCCGCCGATCGCGACGAGGTCGGGGACGAGGGCGGGCTCGAAGAAGCTGCGGGCGTTGCGCCAGCCCTGTGAGTGGGCCAGGCCCATGAAGGCGTAGCCGACCATCCCGATGCCGAGGTGGCCGGGGACCGAGGAGGTGGGCGCCGCGACGGCGGTCTGCGCCGAGGGGGTGTCGATGGACATGGGGCACCTTCCGGCGGGCCGCGCGGGCCCGGGTGGTGGGTGGGGCGGTGGCCACCGGCCGGCCGGGCCGGCCGGTGGACACCGCGGGGGCCGGTGGCTCAGGACTCGAAGCCGAGCTCCATGTAGTCGTCGACGTTGTCCTTGGTGACGACCGGTGCGTCGAGGACGACACGCTTCGGCACGGCCGGCTGGACGAGGTCGGACATGCCCTTGTTCTGCGCGAGGAGGCGGGCCAGGCGGATGCCGTCGGCGGCCTGGGTCGGCGGGTAGAGGACCGTGGCGGCCATCTTGCCCTCCTTGATCCAGCGCATCGCGTTCGCGGAGCCGGCGCCGCCGATGAAGGCCATCTCGTTGCGCTTGGCGTTGTCGAGCGCGGCCATCACCCCGACCCCCTGGTCGTCGTCGTGGTTCCAGAGGATGTCGATCTTCGGGGCGGCCTGGAGGAGGTTGGAGGCCTCCTTCTCGCCGGACTCGACGGTGAACTGCGCCGCGACCCGGTTGTCGACGGTCTGGCCGCAGCCCTTGAGCGCGTCGGCGAAGCCCTTGCTGCGGTCCTGCGTCAGCGGGAGCGCGTCGATGCCGGCGATCTCGGCGATCACCGGGTTGCTGAGGTTCTTCTCCTTGACGAGCGAGCAGGCGTACGTGCCTGCGCTGACGCCCATCCCGTAGTTGTCGCCGAGGACCGTGGTGCGGGCGGCGAACGGGGTGGAGAACTCGCGGTCGACGTTGACGACGATGATGCCGGCGTTGGTCGCCTTGGTCGCGACCTCGGTGAGCGCGGCGCCGTCCGTCGGCAGCAGCACGATCGCGTCGACCTTGTCGTTGATGAAGGTCTCGATCTGGCTGATCTGGAGGCTGGCGTCGTTCGTGCCCTCGGCGGACCGGAACTCGACGTCGGAGTACTTCTTCGCCTCGGCCTGGGCCGAGCTGTTGATGGCGGCGAGCCAGCCGTGGTCGGCGGCCGGACCGGAGAAGCCGATGGTGACCTTCTCGCCGGGGGCGTCGTTGTCGCTCGACGCCCCGGCGGCGGCCTGGCCGGAGCCGGTGTCCTCCGGGGTGTTGCTCGTGCACCCCGTGGCCACGAGGCCGAGGATGCCGACGGCGGCGACGGCGGCGAGCCGGGCCGGACGGGCGGTGCGGGTGGTGCGGGACATCGGTTCTCCTCGGGATGGCGGTGCTGCGTGGGTGTGGGCGGTGGTGTGCGAGAGCGTCGTGCGACGGGTGCGGGTGGCTACGGTGACCGGCGGCGCGCCGCCACGCGCTGCTGCAGGAGCACGGCGGCGACGATGATGAGCCCCTTGGCGACGGCCTGGGTCGAGGTGTCGAGGTCGTTGAGGGTGAAGACGTTGGTCAGCGTCATGAAGATGAGGACGCCGAAGACGGTGCCGACGATGGTGGCCCGCCCGCCGCTCAGCAGCGTGCCGCCGATGACGACCGCGGCGATGGCGTCGAGCTCGAGCAGCTGGCCGTGGGTGGAGGTGCCCGTGGTCGTGCGGGCCATGAGGAGCACGGCGGCCAGGCCGCACGCGACACCGAGCAGCACGTAGAGCGCGGCGGTGTGGCGCTGCACCTTGATGCCGGCCAGCCGCGCCGCCTCGGGGTTGCCACCGACGGCGAGGGTGCGCCGGCCGAAGGTGGTGCGGTTCAGCAGGACCCATCCGGCGACGGCGACGAGCGCGAAGACGATGACGAGCACCGGGACGCCGAGGACGCTGGCCTGGAAGAAGTCGATGAAGTCGCGGTCCTGGACGATCTGGGTGCGGCGCTGGGCGATGATCTCCGCCAGCCCCCGGGCGCCGGCGAGCATCGCGAGGGTCGCGATGAACGGCGCGACCCTGCCGTACGCGACGAGCACCCCGTTGACCAGCCCGCACCCGGCGCCGACGGCGAGCGCGACGAGCACCATGACGATCCAGTGCACGTCGGCCGCCATCGCCTGGGTGGCGAGGGTGGTGGCCCAGACGCTGGCCAGGGCGACGATGGCGCCGACCGAGAGGTCGATGCCCCCGCCGCCGATGACGAAGGTCATCCCGACGCTGACGATGCCGGTGACCGCCGCCAGGCGGAGGATCGTCATCGCGTTGTCGATGCTCGTGAAGCGGTCGCCGGCGGTGAAAGCACCGACGAGACAGATGAGCAGCAGGGCGATGACCAGGCCGAGGTTGCGGCCGGCCGACCCGGCGAGCAGCGCTCCGGCGCCGGAGCGCCGGGGCGGCCCGTCCGGGGTGGTGCTCTGCTGATGGCCGGCCGCGGGATCGGCTGCGGCGGAGCCCGGCACGGACGGCGTGCCCTCCGGGTCGGGGGCCCTCGTGGTCGCGTCGACGCTCACGCCGCGTCTCCTCTCATGATGATGTCGAGCACGCGGTGCTCGTCGAGCTGGTCGGCCGGGGACTCGTGGAGCACGGCGCCGTCCGCGACGACGAGGACGCGGTCGGAGAGACCGAGCACCTCCTCGATCTCGCTGGAGACGACCACGACGGCCACCCCGTCCTCCGCGAGCCGGCGGACGAGGGCGTAGATCTCGGAGCGGGCGCCGACGTCGACGCCGCGGGTGGGCTCGTCGAGCAGCAACACGCGGCAGCCGCGCAGCAGCCACCGCGCGAGGACGACCTTCTGCTGGTTGCCCCCGGACAGGGTGCGCATCTCGCGGTCGACGCCGGCGGGCCGCACGTCGAGGCCGGTGGTCTGCTCGAGCGCGGCCGCGCGCTCGGCGCGGTGGTCGACGAACCCGCCGCGGGCGAAGCGGGCGAGGCTGGCCATCGAGACGTTCGTCGCGACGCTCTCGCCGAGGAGCAGCGCCTGGCTCTTGCGCTCCTCGGGGCACAGCCCGATGCCGGCGGCCACCGCGGCGGCGACCGAGCCGCCGCGGACCGGGCGGCCGTCGACGCTCACGGTGCCGGAGTCGGCGCGCCGCGCCCCGAAGACCGTCTCGACGACCTCGGAGCGGCCGGCGCCGACGAGCCCGGCCACGCCGAGCACCTCGCCGGGCCGCACGTCGAAGCTGATGTCGGTGAACTCCCCACGGCGGGTGAGGTTCTCGACCCGGAGCAGCGGCTCGCCGGTCGGCGGCTTCCGGCGCGGCGGGAAGACGTACTCGATGGCCCGGCCGGTCATCAGCCGGATCACCTCGGAGGTCGGCGTCTCCTTCGCGGACAGGCCGGTGGCCACGGTGCGCCCGTCCTTGAGCACGGTGACGCGGTCGCCGACGGCGCGGATCTCCTCGAGGCGGTGGGAGATGTAGACGACGGCCACGCCCTGCGCCGTGAGCTCGCGGATGACGTGGAACAGGCGCTGCACCTCACCGGCGTCGAGTACCGCGGACGGCTCGTCCATGACGATGAGCCGCGCGTCGTGCGAGAGGGCCCGGGCCATGGAGACGATCTGCTGGCCCGCGGCGGAGAGGTCGCCGACCTCGGTGCCGGGGTCGATCTCGCCGTGGCCGAGGCGCTCGAGCAGCGCGGACGCGGCGCGGGCGGTGCTGCGGCGCTGGGAGAACCCGAGGCGCGAGCGCTCGTGCCCGAGGAAGACGTTCTCGGCGACGGTCAGCCCCTCGACGAGGTCGAGCTCCTGGTAGATCGTCGCGATGCCGAGGTCCATCGCCGCCTGCGGGTGGGCGAAGGAGACCTCACGTCCCTCCCAGGTGATGCTGCCCTCGTCGGGCTGGTGCACCCCGGCGAGGACCTTGATGAGCGTCGACTTGCCGGCGCCGTTCTGGCCCAGGAGGCAGTGCACCTCACCCGCGCGGACGTCGAGGTCGACCCCGCCGAGCGCGACCACGCCGGGGAAGCGCTTGACGATGTCCGTCATGCCGAGGAGGGCCGTGGCGTCGTTGCCGTGCATGGTGGCGACCGTAGACGGTCTTTTGTCGGATGGTCAAGCAAAAGTTTTCCGAGCCGGTCGCCGTTCCGTCCGATGCGGGGCGACAAGCCTGTGGTTCACTACCCCCGTGGTGACCACGACACGGCCCGGACCGGGGGTCGCCGCACCCTCCGGGGCCGGCGAGCTCCTCCAGCTGATGCTCGACGGCACCCCGCGCACCCGCGCCGAGCTGATCCGCCTCACCGGCCTGGCCCGCTCGACCGTCGGCGCCCGTGTCGACGCGCTGCTCGCCGTCGGCCTGCTCGTCCCGTCGGGCGAGGCCGTGAGCACCGGCGGCCGCCCACCCGCCCAGCTGGCCTTCAACCCCGACGCCGGTGTCGTCGTGGGGGTGGACCTCGGCGCCACCCACGCCCTCGTCGCGCTGACCGACCTGCGCTGTCGCGTCCTCGCCGAGGAGGCGGTGGCCATCGACGTCGACGACGGTCCGGCGCCGGTGCTGGACCGCGTCGTCGAGGTCGCCCAGCGGCTCCTGGCCGCCGACGGCCGCTCCCCCGCGGTGCTCGGCGTCGGTGTCGGGCTGCCCGGCCCCGTCGAGCACTCCACCGGCCGGCCGGTGCTCCCGCCGATCATGCGCGGCTGGGACGGGTACGACGTGCCCGCGCACCTGTCCGCCTCGCTCGGCGGCCCGGTGCTCGTCGACAACGACGTCAACCTCATGGCCCTCGGCGAGCACGCCACCGTCTATCCCGACGTCGACCAGCTGCTCTTCGTCAAGGTCGCGACCGGCATCGGAGCCGGCATCATCAGCGGCGGGCGCCTCCACCGCGGAGCCCAGGGCGCCGCCGGCGACCTCGGGCACGTCGCCGCGCAGAACGGCGGCGACACCCCGTGCACCTGCGGCAACGTCGGGTGCCTCGAGGCGGTGGCCAGCGGCCCGGCCGTCACCCGTCGCCTGCGCGCCGCCGGGCTCGACGTCCGCGACAGCGCTGCGCTCGTGCGGCTCGCGAAGACCGGTGACCTGGAGGCGGTCTCGGCCCTACGCGAGGCCGGCCGCGAGATCGGGCGCGTCCTCGCGACCTGCGTCTCGCTCCTCAACCCGTCGATCATCTGCGTGGGTGGGAGCCTCGCGCAGGCGTCCGAGCAGCTGCTCGCCGGCATCCGCGAGGTCGTCTACGGGCGCTCGCTGCCGCTGGCCACCGGCGACCTGCAGATCGTCGCCTCCCGCACCGCGGGGCACGCCGGAGTCATCGGCGCCGCGAGCATGGTCATCCAGCAGGTCCTCTCGGCCGACCAGGTCGAGAGCCAGGTCGCCGCCCTCGCCGGCTGACGAGGACGGCGACCGGCCGGGCGGGTCGCGTCAGCCGAGAGGCGCGGTCCGCGGGGTGAGGCGGCTGCCGGCGGGCAGGGGGAACGGGATGCCGAGCACGGCGAGCCGTCCCTTCACCTGGTTCTGCGCCTGGCAGTCGCTCGTGCAGGTGGTCGGCGGGTTCGCGACCTCGGTGGAGTCCTCGCCGGTGACGAAGCCCATCCGGCCACCGCTCGCGACGTCCCAGACGGACATCCCGCCACAGTGCCGCACACTCGGGGTCACGGGAGTGGCTGTGTTGCAGGCGGACTGGGGAACACGAGTGGCGACCTGCGCGCTGTCACGCGCGACGAAGCGCGCGGAGAGGCCGTTGACGATGTTGACGCGCGGCGCGACCTGCACGCAGAACTGCCCGGGAGGGCCGGTGACGACGCTCGTGCAGCCGGAGCCGAGGAACTGGCCGGCGCGCTGCCGGAAGGTGGGGTTGTCGACGTAGGACGGGGTCAGGCCCGGGGTGCTCGACTGCGCGAGGGTGTGGGTGACGCGGGTGGCGGTGCCGTCGGTGCGCTGGGGCTCCATCTGGAAGATGCCGCCCTGGGCGCAGTCCTTGGCCTGGAGCTTCATCGAGAGCCCGGTCCCCGTGCGCTGCAGCGAGAGTCCCTCGTCGTCGAGCTCGACCGAGACGCCGCTCGTGAGGGTCAGACCGCGGTGGTCCGGGACCTTGCTCGCGAACACCGGCGTGAAGCGTCCACCGGTGATGTCGAGCTCGTTCGCCGCGCCGGTGAAGGCCTGGTCGAGCACGGCGAAGTCGGCGGCGCGGACGTCGAACTGGGTGTACTTGCCGCGCACGGCGAACCGGGCGCCGAGGGCGGCCGCCGGGACGGTGGTCCGGACGCGGTCGGCACCGGCCCGGGCCACGGTGGCCCCCGTCGTGAGGTTGACGAGGCGGTAGCCGCCGCCGTCGCACCCCTTCGAGGAGGCGGCCTGCGCCGCCGGGAGCACCGTGGCACCGGCCGCGAGGGTGGCGGTGACGACCGCGAGGGTGAGGGCGTTCGATCTGCGTGACATGGGGAGTGCTCCGTCCTGAGGGTGATCGTTCCGGGGCGTGCGGACCCACCGTCGGTGCCGAGGACGGACGGCGACAACTGACCGATGGTCGTAGGACCCCACTCGCGTCACCGCGGGTCAGCGCGGGTCCCGCGGGCTGCCGTGCGACCCGGCGCACGGCTCCGACCGGCGACGGCCGGGCGCCCACGGTGCCGCTCGGGCGACTTCGTCCGTAGGGTCCTGCCATGGAGCACCGGCCCGGCCACCGCGACACCGCGCGCCGCCCCGCGCCCGGCGACGGCCCGCGGGTCGCGCTGTTCGCCACCTGCTTCAACGACACGATGTGGCCCGACACGCTCAGGGCCACCGTCCGGCTCCTCGAGCGGCTCGGCTGCACGGTGGAGTTCCCCGAGGCCCAGACCTGCTGCGGCCAGATGCTCACCAACACCGGGTACGGGGCGAAGGCGCTCCCGCTGGTCCGCCGCTTCGTCGACGTCTTCGAGGGCTACGACGCCGTCGTCGCGCCGTCCGGCTCGTGCGTCGGGTCGGTCCGGCACCAGCACCGGGGCATCGTCGAGCTCGCCGGCGACGACCGGCTCGCGAGCCGGGTCGAGCACATCGTGCCGAAGGTGCTCGAGCTCTCGGAGCTGCTCGTCGACGTCCTCGGCGTCACCGACGTCGGGGCGTTCTTCCCGCACCGCGTCACCTACCACCCCACCTGCCACTCGCTGCGGATGCTGCGGGTCGGCGACCGGCCGCTGCAGCTGCTGCGGGCCGTCCGCGGCATCGACCTCGTCGAGCTGCCCGGCGCCGAGGAGTGCTGCGGCTTCGGCGGCACGTTCGCGATGAAGAACGCCGACGTCTCGGTCGCGATGGGCTCCGACAAGGCCCGGGCCGTCGTCGGCACCGGCGCCGAGGTGCTCGTCGCCGGCGACAACTCCTGCCTCGCCCACATCGGGGGCATCCTCGGCCGGCAGCGCGCCGGCGTCCGCCACCTGCACCTGGCCGAGGTCCTGGCCTCGACCGAGGAGGACCCGGCATGACCACCACGAACCCCGGCCCCGTGCAGGAGACCTCCCCGGTCTTCGTCGGGATGCCGACGTTCCCGACGGCCGCCCGCGAGGCGCTCGCGAACACCCAGCAGCGCCGCAACCTCAGGCACGCGACGCACACGATCCGCGACAAGCGGGCCCGCGTCGTCGCCGAGGTGCCGGAGTGGGAGGCGTTGCGGGTCGCCGGCGCCGAGGCCAAGGACGAGGCGCTCGCCCACCTCGGCGACCACCTCGAGCGGCTCGAGGCGAGCCTCCTCGCGAACGGCGCGACCGTGCACTGGGCGCGCGACGCCGCCGAGGCCAACGCGATCGTCCTGGGCATCGTGCGGGACAAGCAGGTCGACGAGGTCGTCAAGGTCAAGTCGATGGTCACCCAGGAGATCGAGCTCAACGAGGCCCTCGAGGCAGCGGGGGTGAACGCCTGGGAGACCGACCTCGCCGAGCTCATCGTGCAGCTCGGGCACGACCGGCCGAGCCACATCCTCGTGCCGGCCATCCACCGCAACCGCAGCGAGGTCCGCGACATCTTCCGGCGCGAGATGGCCGCCGTCGGCCGCCCCGCGCCGGAGGACCTCACCGACGACCCCGCCCGCCTCGCCGAGGCCGCCCGGCTGCACCTGCGTGAGAAATTCCTCCGCGCGAAGGTCGCTGTGTCCGGGGCCAACTTCGCGGTCGCCGAGACCGGCACGCTCGTCGTCGTCGAGTCCGAGGGCAACGGCCGGATGTGCCTGACGCTGCCCGAGACGCTCGTCTCCGTCGTCGGCATCGAGAAGGTCCTGCCTCGCTGGGACGACCTCGCGCCGATGCTCCAGCTGCTCCCCCGCTCGAGCACCGGCGAGCGCATGAACCCCTACACGACGATGTGGAGCGGGGCCCACGACGGCGACGGGCCGCAGGACGTGCACGTCGTGCTCCTCGACAACGGACGCAGCCACGTCCTCGCCGACCGCGTCGGCCGCCAGGCCTTGCGCTGCATCCGCTGCTCGGCCTGCCTCAACGTCTGCCCGGTCTACGAGCGCACCGGCGGGCACGCCTACGGCTCGGTCTACCCCGGCCCGATCGGCGCCGTGCTCAACCCGATGCTCCGCGGCACGAGCAGCGACGTCGACAAGTCGCTCCCCTACGCCTCCAGCCTCTGCGGCGCCTGCTTCGACGCGTGCCCGGTGCGCATCGACATCCCCGAGCTGCTCGTCGAGCTGCGCGGCCGGGTCGTCGAGCAGGAGGGCCGCACGGCCGAGTCGGCCGCGATGGCCGCCGCCGCGTGGGTGCTCTCGGACCCGAAGCGGCTCGCCGCGGCGCAGAGGGCCGCCACGACGGCCGGCCGGCTCCTCGGCGACCGGACCGTCCGCGCCGTGCCCGGGCTCGGCGCGTGGAGCGACGCCCGCGACGTGCCCACCCCACCGACCGAGACCTTCCGGCAGTGGTGGGCCCGCGAGCGCGGGGAGGGCACGCGATGAGCGCCCGCGACGAGATCCTCGCCCGGGTGCGTGCGGCAACCGCCGACGTGACGACGACCCCCGCCGACCGCGCGCCCACCACCGTCGTCGAGGAGCTCTCCCCCGGGCGGGCGCAGACGCTCGACCTCTTCGCCGAGAACGTCGCCGACTACCGGGCGCAGGTCGTCCGGATCGACGCCTCGGGCGTCGCGCACGCGGTGGCCGGCGCGCTGCGCGAGCACGGCTGCGCCAGTGTCGTGCTGCCCACCGGCCTCGACACCGCGTGGGCGGAGGCCGCCGCCGCGGTGGCCGAGGTGCACCGGGAGGCCGAGGTCACGGTCGACGCCGCGCTCGACGCCGTCGACGCCGTGGTCACCGCCTCGGCCGTCGGCATCGCCACCACCGGCACCGTCGTCCTCGACCACGGCCCCGACCAGGGGCGCCGGGCGCTGACCCTCGTCCCCGACCTCCACGTCTGCGTGGTCCGCGCCGACCAGGTCGTCCACGACGTCCCCGAGGCGGTCGGGCGGCTGCGCCCCGGGCCGGGCCACGCGCGCCCCCTCACCTGGGTCAGCGGGCCGAGCGCCACGAGCGACATCGAGCTCGAGCGGGTCGAGGGCGTCCACGGACCCCGTACCCTCGTCGTCGTGCTCGTCGACGAGGAGGTCTGACCGGATGGCTGCAGCCGACGACGACCAGGCCTCCCCCACACCGGTGTTCTTCCTCGCCGGCGGTACCGGTATCTCCGCGGAGACGCTCGGCAACCTCATCATCAACCAGTTCCCCACGGTCGACTTCGTGCGCCGGAAGATCCCGTTCATCACGACCGTCGAGCAGGCCCGGCGGGTCGTGGAGGAGCTCGACGCCGCGGTCACCGAGTCGACGACGCCGATCGTCTTCTCCAGCGTCGCCGACGAGGAGCTGCGCGACGTCCTGCGCGGCACGCAGTGCGCGTTCATCGACCTGTTCGGCAGCCACCTCGACATCGTCGAGCGGGTGCTCCACGTCAACGCGAGCCCCAAGGTGCCGGCGCTGCACGGGCTCGGGGACATCCACCGGTACGAGCGGCGGATGAAGGCCATCGACTTCTCGCTCGAGCACGACGACGGCGCGAGCCTGCGCAACCTCCAGCACGCCGAGCTGATCCTCCTCGCGCCGTCGCGCTGCGGGAAGACGCCCACCTCGCTCTACCTCGCGCTCCAGCACGGCGTGAAGGTCGCCAACTACCCGCTCGTCGACGAGGACCTGCGCGCCAGCGAGCTCCCCGAGCCGGTGCGCCCCTTCCTCGACCGCTGCGTGGCGCTGACCTCGACGCCCGCCCGGCTCAGCCAGGTCCGCAGCGAGCGCCGGCCGGACTCGCCGTACGCCTCGCTCCAGCAGTGCGGATGGGAGCTCAAGCGCGCCGAGGAGCTCTACCGCGCCCACCGGCTGCCGGTCATCAACTCCGCCGGGATGTCGGTGGAGGAGATGGCCGCCGTGATCATGCACACGCGGCAGCTGAAGGGCTCCGGCTGACACGGGCTGCCATCCTGTCCCACGCCGACACCCCGGCCGCCCGCACCACCGCCGCTCCACCCGCAGCGCGCCCCTCCCCCGGAAGGACCCCCGCCATGACCACCACCGTCCGCTGGTTCCGCGACCTCGGGCTCGACGACGTCGAGTCCGTGGGCGGCAAGAACGCCTCGCTCGGCGAGATGGTGCAGCACCTCTCGGCCGCCGGCGTCGCGGTGCCCGACGGGTTCGCCACGACCGCCGACGCCTACCGGGCCTTCCTCGGCGAGACCGGCCTCGCCGAGCGCATCTCCGGGCTGCTGCGCGACCTCGACGTCGACGACACCCGCCGCCTCGCCGAGGTCGGCCGCGAGATCCGCGAGGCGGTGGAGGCCCAGCCCTTCCCCGAGGACCTCGACCGCGACATCCGCGCCGCCTACGAGCGCCTGGCCGGCGAGGCCGGGGACGAGGCGAGCTTCGCCGTCCGCTCCAGCGCCACCGCCGAGGACCTCCCGGACGCCTCGTTCGCCGGGCAGCAGGAGACCTTCCTCAACGTCCGCGGCATCGACAACGTCCTGCACGCCATCCGCCTGGTCTTCGCCTCGCTCTACAACGACCGCGCGATCGCCTACCGGGTGCACAGCGACTTCGACCACGACGTCGTCGCGCTCTCCGCGGGTGTGCAGCGGATGGTCCGCTCCGACATCGGCGCCTCGGGCGTCATGTTCACGATCGACACCGAGTCGGGCTTCGAGGACGCCGTGTTCATCACCAGCGCGTACGGCCTCGGCGAGGGCGTCGTCCAGGGCGCGGTCAACCCCGACGAGTTCTACGTCCACAAGCCCGCGCTGCGCGCCGACCGACCGGCGATCCTCAAGCGCGGCGTCGGCGCCAAGGCCACGAAGATGGTCTACACGCAGGACGCGACCGTCGGGCGCACCACCGAGTTCGTGCCCGTCGACGATGCCGAGCAGCGCCGCCTCAGCCTCACCGACGACGAGGTCACCGAGCTCGCCCGCACGGCGGTCCGCATCGAGGAGCACTACGGCCGCCCGATGGACATCGAGTGGGGCCGCGACGGCGTCGACGGGAAGCTGTACGTCCTCCAGGCCCGACCCGAGACCGTCAAGTCCCGCGCGGCCGGCGGTGTCCAGCAGCGTTTCCGGATGGAGGAGCGCGGCCCGGTCGTCGTCGAGGGTCGGGCCATCGGCCAGAAGATCGGCGCCGGCTCGGTGCGCGTCCTCACCGACGTCGGGGCGATGCACGACTTCCAGCCGGGCGAGGTGCTCGTCGCCGACATGACCGACCCCGACTGGGAGCCGATCATGAAGCGCGCCAGCGCGATCGTCACCAACCGCGGCGGCCGCACCTGCCACGCGGCGATCATCGCCCGCGAGCTGGGCATCCCGGCCGTCGTCGGTACCGGCACCGCCACCCATGAGCTCGCCGACGGCCGCGAGGTCACCGTCTCGTGCGCCGAGGGCGACACCGGCTTCGTCTACGACGGCCTGCGCGAGTTCACCGTCTCCGAGACCAGCCTCGAGGAGATGCCCGAGATCCCGACGAAGATCATGATGAACGTCGGCACGCCCGAGCAGGCCTTCGAGTTCTCCCGCCTGCCGCACCGCGGGATCGGGCTGGCGCGCACCGAGTTCATCGTCAACCGGCAGATCGGCATCCACCCCCGCGCGCTGCTCGAGCTCGACGACCAGGAGTCGGCGGTCAAGCAGGAGATCGAGGAGCGCATCGCGGCCTACGCCGGCCCGCGCGAGTACTTCGTCCAGCGCCTCGCCGAGGGCGTCGCGATGCTCGCGGCCGCCTTCGCGCCCGAGCCCGTCATCGTGCGCCTCTCGGACTTCAAGTCCAACGAGTACGCCGGCCTGCTCGGCGGCGAGCGCTACGAGCCGCACGAGGAGAACCCGATGCTCGGGTACCGCGGTGCCGCGCGCTACCTCTCGGACGACTTCGCCGAGTGCTTCGCGATGGAGTGCGAGGCGCTGCGGCACGTCCGCGACGAGATGGGCCTGACCAACGTCAAGATCATGATCCCGTTCGTGCGCACCGTCGCCGAGGCCGAGGGAGTCATCGCGCTGCTGGCGAGCCACGGCCTCGAGCGCGGGAAGAACGACCTCCAGGTCGTCATGATGTGCGAGCTGCCCTCGAACGCGGTCAACGCGAACGCCTTCCTCGACCACGTCGACGGCTTCTCGATCGGCTCGAACGACCTCACCCAGCTGACTCTCGGCGTCGACCGCGACTCGGCCCTGGTGGCCGGCTCCTTCGACGAGCGCGACCCCGCGGTCAAGGCGATGCTCTCGATGGCCATCCGTGCCTGCCGCGAGCGCGGTAAGTACGTCGGCATCTGCGGGCAGGGCCCCTCGGACCACCCGGACCTCGCCGAGTGGCTCGTCGACGAGGGCATCGAGTCGATGTCCCTCAACCCCGACACGGTCGTCGACACCTGGCTGCGGCTGGCCAAGCGGGGCTGACGCGGCAGAGCACGCCGGCGGCGCGGGGCATGCACCCCCGCGCCGCCGACGCGTTCAGCGGTCCGGGTGGACGACCGCCTTGATCGAGTCCGTCACCGTCTTCCCGAGCATCAGCGCGTCGGCCGTCTCGGCGAGGCCGAAGTGGTGCGTGACGAGCGATGACACGTCGACCCGGCCGGACGCGACGAGCGCGATGGCCAACGGCCAGGTGTCGTTGTACCGGTGGACGAGGCTGACCGAGATCTCCTGGACGGTGAGCTGGGACATGGGAAGCCCCACGAGCTCCTCCTTCGGCATCCCGATCATCGCCGCCCGCCCGCCCGGCCGCAGCCGACGCAGCCCCTCGGCGAGGACACCGCTGGCCCCTGAGCACTCGAGCAGCACGTCGAAGTCGAGCCCGGAGCCGCCGGGGGCCTCCGTCCGCAGCCCCATCCGCTCGGCGACCCCGAGCCGGAACTCGCTGACGTCGGTCACCGTCGCCGAGGCCGCCCCGAGCGCGAGCGCTGCGGCCCCGGCGAGCAGCCCGACCGGCCCGGCACCCGACACGAGGACGTCGTCACCGGGTTGGAGGCCGGCCCGACGGCATCCCCAGATCCCCACCGACAGCGGCTCCAGCAGCGCGGCCTCCTCGAAGGTCATCCCGTCGGGGATCGGGAACAGGTTGCGTGCGTCGATGGCCATCGCCTCGACGAGCGCTCCGTCGTACGGCGGCGTCGCGAGGAAGACGAGGTCCGGGCAGAGGTGGTAGCGCCCGGCCCGGCACTCGCGGCAGTTCCGGCACGGGGTGCCGGGCTCGACCGCGACCCGGTCCCCCACCGCGACACGGGTGACGTCGGACCCGACGGCCACGACCTCGCCGGAGACCTCGTGGCCGAGCACGATCGGCCCGTCGACGACCCAGTCGCCGATCCGGCCCACCGTGTAGTACGCCGTGTCCGAGCCGCAGACCCCGACCGCCCGGATGCGGACGACCGCCTCGTGGGGCGCCGGCTCGGGCTCCGGACGGTCCTGGACCTCGATGTGGCCGAGCTCGGTCATCACGGCCGCGCGGACGGTCATGGTTCCTCCTGGTGGTCGGGGCGGACGGGGGCGGGACGGCCGCGGTCAGGCACGGCCGTGCGAGGCCCGCGAGCGGCGGGCGAGGGAGTCGATGGCGACCGCGACCGCCAGGACGAGCCCGGTGATGACGAAACGGTAGGACGAGTCGAGGTTGAGCAGCGTCAGGCCGTTCGCGATGGCCGCGATGACCAGGGTGCCGAGCAGCGCCGACCACGCGCTGCCGCGTCCGCCGAAGAGGCTCGTGCCACCGATGACGGCCGCCGCGATGGCGTTGAGGTTGACGTCCCCGGTGCCGCTGCTGAGGTTCGCCGAGGCGAGCCGGCCCGCGGCGAGGATCCCGCCGAGCGCCGCGAGGAAGGAGCAGACGGCGAACGCCGTGAGGTAGACCTTCCGGACGTCGATGCCCGAGCGCCGAGCCGCCTCGACGTTGCCGCCGACGGCGAGGAGCGAACGGCCCCAGCCGGTGCGCGTGATCGCGTAGTTCAGCAGGACGACGAGCAGGACGAAGAAGACGACCATCCAGCCGACCCCGCGCTCGCGGTTGAGGTACCAGGTGGCGAACTCGAGCCCGACGAGCAGCGCCCCGGCCTTCGCGGCGAGCACGGGCACCGAGGTCGCCGAGAGGTTCGCCTTCCGTCGACGCGTCATCGTCTCGTAGCCGGTGGCGAACATCGCGACCGCGCCGACGAGGACGAGGACGTAGGACAGCCACGGAGGCACGAACTGGATCTGGGCGAAGGTCACGAGGAAGGAGTCGAACGGCAGGTTGATCGAGCCCTGGTCGCCGAGGATCGCGAGCTGGAGACCGAGGAAGGCGAGCAGCCCGGACAGCGAGGCGACGAAGCTCGGCATCCCGAACCGGGTGAGCGCGACGCCGTAGAGCAGCCCGACGAGGATCGCGACCCCGAGGGCGAGGGCGACGGCGAGCACCCAGTTCCACCCCTCGCGGACGAAGAGTGTCGCGACGATGGCCGCCGTGAAGCCGCTCACCGACCCGACGGACAGGTCGATCTCGCCGACGAGCAGGACGCAGACGATGCCGAGCGAGATGACGCCGACGGCGGCCGAGTCGAGCATGAGGTTGACGAGGTTGCCGCTGGAGAGGAAGACCGGGTTCAGGCTCTGGAAGATCGCGGCGATGATCACGAGACCGACGACGACCGGCAGGGCACCGAGGTCGCCGGAGCGGACGTTGCGCAGCGCGGCCCGGGCCCGGCCGGCCGGGGTGAGGTCGTGGCTGAGGCGCTCGTCGGAGCGGTCGAGCTGGACGGTGCTCATCGGGGGTCCCCCTCGTCGGTGGTGGGTGCCGGCTCCGAACCGGCCTGTGGCACAGCGGCCGCGGCGCCCGCCGACGCGCCCTCGCGGCGCTCCCGGCGCCGGGTGACGACGTTGTCGGTGGCCCCGGTGATGGCGGCGATGATGGCCTCCGAGGAGACCCCGGCGACCTCGAAGTCGCCGTTGTTGCGGCCGAGGCGGAGGACGACGACGCGGTCCGCGACCGCCCGCACGTCCTCCATGTTGTGGCTGATCATCACGACGCCGAGCCCGCGCTCGCGCAGCCGCTCGATGAGGTCGAGCACCTCCGCGGTCTGGGCGACGCCGAGCGCGGCCGTCGGCTCGTCGAGGACGATGACCTTGGGGTCGCCGAGCAGCGAGCGCGCGATGGCCACGGTCTGGCGCTGGCCGCCGGAGAGCGACGCGATGGGGATGCGGACGGTGGGGATCTTCGCCGACAGCTGCTGGAGCAGCTCCCAGGACGTCACCTCCATCGAGACCTCGTCGAGGCGCTTGCGGTTGCGCTCCTGGCCGAGGAAGAGGTTGCCGACGACGTCGAGGTTCTCGCAGAGCGCGAGGTCCTGGAACACCGTGGCGATGCCGAGGTCGATCGCGGCCGACGGGTCGCCGATCTGCACCTCGCGGCCGTCGAACTCGATGGTCCCCGAGTCCGGCGCGTGCACGCCGGAGAGGACCTTGACGAGCGTCGACTTGCCGGCGCCGTTGTCGCCGACGAGCGCGACGACCTCGCCGGCCCCGACGTCGAGGTCGATGTCGGTGAGCGCGTTGACGGCGCCGAAGGTCTTGGTGACGCCGCGCAGCCGGAGCAGCGGCGTGCCGCCGGTCGTGGCGCGGGTGGGGGTCTGGGTGGTGGTGGTCATCGTGGCCCTCCTCGGGTCCACCGCGGGCCGCCGGGCGCGAGTCGCCCGGCGGCCGTGCGGACTCAGGAGATCCCGAGCTTCTGGCAGGCGGCGGCGTACTCGGACGTGCACAGCTCGGCAGGCGTCTGGATCTTCTTGTCGATGATCTCGGCCTTCAGGTCGTCCTGCGTGACGAGCGTGGGGTCGTAGAGCTTGCTCGGCGACCCGAAGAGGTCACCCGTCGTCTCGGGCTTCTCGCCCTTGAGCAGGGCCACGGCCACCTCGGCCGCGGCGCCGCCGACGATCTCGCTCGGCTTGCTGATGGTGTTGTACTGGTCGCCGGCGATGATCAGCTGGAGACCGGCCACCGTCGCGTCGTTGCCGCTCACCGGCGGGGTGGGGTTGACGCCCGCGGCCTTGAAGGCGGCGATCGTGCCGCCGGCGGTGCCGTCGTTGGCCGCGATGACGCCGACGATCTTGCCGGGGAAGCGCGAGAGCTGGCCGCTGACGAACTTCTGCGCGTTCTCGGGCTTCCACTCGATGGTGTCGTACTCGGCGAGGACGGTCAGGCCGCTGGAGTCGGCCGCCGAGTGCACGCCCTTCTTGATGAGGCCGGCGGCCGCGTCGGTCGGGGAGCCGTTGACGATGAGGATGCCGGAGCCGGCCGGCACGGCGCCGTCGGCCTTGATCTTCTCGATGAGCGAGGTCGCGATCTCCTTCCCGATCTTCTCGTTGTCGAAGGAGACGTAGAAGTCGACGGGGATGTCGGGGATCGGACGGTCGTAGGCGATGACCTTGACGCCCTTGGACTTGGCCGCGTTGACGAGCGAGGCGGCCGCCTTGGAGTCGACCGGGTCGAGGACGATGACCTTCGCGCCCTGGGCCAGCGCGGAGTTGAACTGCTGCTGCTGCTTGTCCGCGCTGCCGTCCGCGTTGTTGTAGAGCGGCTGGCAGCCCGGGCACAGCTCCTTGAGCCGCTTCTCGAAGCCCGGCCGGTCCTTCAGCTCGTACCGGGTCGAGCCGGTGTCGGGCATGAGGAAGGCGACCTTGGCGTTCGCCGCGTCCCCGCCCGACCCCCCGGACCCGCCGGCCGTGTCGTTCGCCCCGCAGGCCGTGGCCAGCAGGGCCGCCGTCCCGATCCCGATCCATGCCAGCTGTCGCTGACCGCGCCGACGCGCCATGAGGTGCTCCTCTTCGTTGAGTGCTTCCCGGCTCTGAATCGTTTCAGAGGCGTTGACGGATGATGGTAGGGTCCAATTCTGAAACGTGTCAAGGGTCACGTTCGGGCGCTGTCGAAGGAGACGGTCATGGCGGAGCGGCGCGTGGGGCTCAAGGACGTCGCGGCCGCCGCGGGGGTCTCGGTGGGCACCGTCTCGCACGTCCTCAACCACCCCGAGCGGGTCAGCGAGGGCCGCCGGGCGGCCGTCGAACGGGCCATCGCCGACCTCGGCTTCGTCCGCGACGAGTCCGCCCGCCAGCTGCGGGCGGGGTACTCGACGACCATCGGGCTGCTGCTCCTCGACGCGTGGAACCCCGCGTTCGCGGAGATGGGCCGGGGCGTCGAGGACGCCGCGGCCAAGGCCGGCATGACCCTCCTGATGTCCAACAGCGCCCGAGACCTCGGCCGCGAGGACACCTACCTGCGGGTCTTCAGCGAGCACCGGGTGGCCGGCGCCGTCGTCGTGCCGCACGACCCGATGTCGCAGGGCCTGCACCAGGTGCGCGCCGGTGGCGTCCCCGTCGTCGTCCTCGATCGCACCGACCGGCGCGAGGGCGTGGTCTCGGTCGGCGTCGACGACCGGCTCGGCGGGAGGCTCGCGGCCGAGCACCTCCTCACCCTCGGGCACCGCCGGATCGCCTTCGCCGGCGACACGACCGTCGCGGCCCCCGTGGCCGACCGCCGCGACGGCTTCCTCGAGGCGACGGCGGGCCTCGCCTCGGTCGAGGAGCTGCCCTGCGGGCTGACCATCGACGGCGGGCGTGAGGTCGCCCTGCGGCTCCTCGACCGGCCGCCCGCGGAGCGACCCACGGCCGTCCAGTGCGCCGTCGACGTCGCCGCCGTCGGGCTCGTCCACGAGCTGCACCGCCACGGCGTGCGGGTGCCCGAGGACCTCTCCGTCGTCGGCTACGACGACATCCCGCTCGCGGCCGAGCTCACCGTGGCGCTCACGACCATCGCCCGCCCGCACCACGCGATGGGCGTGGCCGCCTTCGACCTCCTCTCCACGATGATCGGCGGCCTGGAACCCGCCGAGCCGCATCCGGTCTTCGCGCCGTCGCTCGTCGTCCGCGGGTCGAGCGCCCCGGTCGCCACCGGGCAGGGGGCGCGGTCGTGAGCGGCGAGCTCGTCCTCGGCATCGACATCGGGACCGGGAGCACCAAGGGGGTGCTGGCCCGCCCGGACGGCACCGTCGTGGCGACCGCCGTGCGCGAGCACCCCGACGCGATGGTGATGCCGCGCCCCGACCACGCCGAGATGGACGCCGAGGCGGTCTGGTGGGGCGATGTCGTCGCGGTCTGTCGCGAGCTCGTCACCCCGGACCGTGCGGTGGCGGCCGTGTGCGTCAGCGGCCTCGGCCCCTGCCTCCTGCTCACCGACGCGGACGGCGCGCCGGTGCGGCCGGCCATCCTCTACGGCATCGACGGCCGGGCGACCGCCGAGATCGCCGAGCAGACCGAGCGCTTCGGCGCCGACGCCGTGCTCGAGCGCTGCGGGACCGCCCTGACCACCCAGGCCGTCGGGCCCAAGGCCGCGTGGGTGCGCCGGCACGAGCCGGACGTGTGGTCGCGTGCGGAGCGGTGGTTCAGCGCCGGCTCGTTCGCGGCCTTCCGGCTCTGCGGCGAGTACGTGCTCGACCACCACACCGCCAGCCAGTCGGTGCCGCTGTACGACCTGGGGGAGAGCGGCTGGGCGCAGGACTGGTACGCCGAGGTGATGGGGCACCTGCCGGCACCGCGGCTCGCCTGGGCCGGCGAGGTGGTCGGGGGCGTGACCCCGTCCGCGAGCGCCGAGACCGGTCTGGCCGCCGGCACGCCGGTGTGCGCCGGCACGGTCGACGCCTGGGCCGAGGCGTACGGGGCGGGTGTGCGGGCCACCGGCGACCTGATGCTCATGTACGGCTCGACGATGTTCTTCGTCCAGGAGCTGGCCGGTCCCGCGCCGCACCCGCAGCTCTGGAACACCCGCGGGGTGCGGCCGGGCACGACCTCGCTCGCCGCGGGCATGTCCACGTCGGGCAGCCTCACGGCGTGGGTGCGCGACCTCACCGGCGGCACCCCCTTCGAGACCCTGGTCGCCGAGGCCGCCGCCGTGCCGCCGGGCAGCGACGGCCTGCTCCTCCTGCCGTACTTCGCCGGTGAGCGGACGCCGATCTTCGACACCGACGCCCGCGGGGTGGTCGCCGGGCTCACGCTGCGGCACCGGCGCGGCCACCTCTACCGCGCCGCCTACGAGGGCATCGCGTTCGGCATCCGCCAGATCCTCGAGCTGCTGGACACCGAGGCCGACCCGGTGCGGCGGCTGGTCGCCGTCGGCGGGGGGACACGCGGCGGCCTGTGGACGCAGGTGGTCAGCGACGTGACGGGCCGGCACCAGGACGTCCCGGCGCAGACCGTGGGCGCCTCGTACGGGGATGCCCTGCTCGCCGCGCAGGCCGTGGGACTCGTTGCCGCAGAGGCGGACTGGGCGTCCGTCGCCACCACCGTCGAGCCGCAGGCCGCCCACGCCGAGGTCTACGACGAGCTGTACGCGGCCTACCTCGCGCTCTACCCCGCGACGCGTGACGTCGCGCACCTGCTCGCGGGTCTCCAGCAGCGCGGGGCCGGCGCCGCTGTCGGTGGGCGGCCCTAGGGTCCGGGGCACCGGTCCCGCCGGGGCCCAGCCAGGAGGTCCGTCATGCGCAGGTCGCTCAACCCGTCGTCCGTCCCCCGTTCTCCGTTCTACTCCCAGGGCGTCGAGGTGGCGCCCGGCCGCACCGTCCACGTCTCCGGGCAGGTCGGCATCGGCCCCGACGGCACGCCCGAGGAGGGCATCGCCGCGCAGACCCGCCGGGCCGTCGCCAACGTCCACGCCGTGCTCGCCGAGGCCGGGCTCGGCCCCGAGCACGTCGTGTCGCAGCGCGTCTACCTCACCGCCGCCGAGTCCGTCCCGGGCTTCGTCGAGGCCGCCTCGGCCTTCGTCGGCGAGGAGCCGCCGGCCACCACGCTGCTGCTCGTCGCCGGCCTGGCCGATCCGGCCCTGCTCGTCGAGGTCGAGGCGGTGGCGGTCGCCCCCGCCTGACCCTCCCGTCGGTTTGCCGTCCACGACCCGCGGGTAGTCCGGGTTCGGCTGCAGACCTCGCGGCCGTCGTGTCCCGGAGCCGGTCGTGAGGAGTGTGATGGTGGACGTCGTCGTGCCCGCTGCTCGCCCGTCCTCGCCCACCGGGCGGCGCTCCGAGCCGCTCCACGTCGTGCTCGTCGCCTCGTCCCGGTTCCCCCTCGCCGAACCGTTCGCCGGCGGCCTGGAGTCGCTGACCTGGAACCTCTGCCGCGGTCTGCGCGGGCGGGGGGTCGACGTCACCGTCTTCGCCGGGCCCGGCAGCGACCCGACCCTCGGGGCGCGCGAGCTCGCCACTCGCCCGCTCGTCCTCAGCGACACCGCACGCCGCGACGTCGCGATGCCCGCGGCCTCCTGGCTCACCGAGCACCACGCCTACCTCCAGCTGATGCTCGAGCTCCAGCGTCGGGAGGACGTGGACGTCGTCCACAACAACAGCCTCCACCACCTGCCCGTCGCGATGGCCGCCGCCGCCTCGGCCCCGATGGTCACCACGCTGCACACGCCCCCGACCCCCTGGCTGGAGCCGGCCATCGCCATCGCCCGCGACAGCCGGTCCCGGTTCGTCGCGGTCAGCGAGCACACCCGTGACTCCTGGCGGCACGTCACCGCCGCCGACGTCGTCGCCAACGGCGTCGACGTCGAGCGCTGGGTGCCGGGCCCCGGTGGAGACGCCCTCGCGTGGGTGGGGCGCCTCGTCCCCGAGAAGGCTCCGCACCTGGCGGTCGACGCGGCCCGCCGGGCCGGGCGGACGCTGCGCCTCGCCGGCCCCGTCGGGGACCCCGAGTACGTCCGGGCGATGCTGCTCCCCCGCCTCGGCGACGGCATCGAGCTCCTCGGCCACCTCGACACCGACGAGCTCGTCGAGCTCTTCGGCAGCAGCGCCGCCACCCTCGTGACGCCCGTGTGGGACGAGCCCTACGGGTTGGTCGCGGCCGAGTCCCTCGCCTGTGGCACACCGGTGGTCGCCTTCGACCGCGGTGGGCTGCGTGAGTTCGTCACCGACGCCGTCGGCCGGCTCGTCCCGGGTGGGGACGTCGTGGCGGCGGCCGCGGCCGTCGACGAGGCGGTGGGTCTCGACCGCGCGACCTGCCGCTCGCACGCGGTCCGGACCTGCTCGGTGGAGCGGATGGTCACCGACTACCTGGCGGTGTACGACGCGATGGTCCCGCTGCGCGGCGCGGCGTGATCGGCTACTACGTCCACCACCAGGGACGCGGCCACCTCGCCCGGCTGCAGGCCGTGGCCACCCACCTCCGCTCCCCCGTCACGGGGCTCAGCACGCTGCCCGCCCCCTCGGGCTGGGAGGACCGCTGGCTGCGGCTGCCCGCGGACGACGAGCCGGCGCCGGGGCCAGCGGACGACATCGACGCCCACGGCCTCCTGCACTGGGCTCCGCTGCGGCACAACGGTGTCGGCGAACGAGCCGCGGCCATCACGGCGTGGGTCGCATCGGCGCGTCCTCGTCTCGTCGTCACCGACGTGTCGGTCGAGGCCGCCGTCCTCGGCAGGCTCTGCGGCGTCCCCGTCGTGCCCGTGGTCCTCCCCGGGGACCGGACCGACCGCGCGCACACCCTGGCGCACGACCTCGCCGCCGGGCTGCTCGCCCCGTGGCCGGAGGGGACGCACGACACCGCGTGGCCGGAGCGGTGGCGGGCCAAGGCGCGCTTCGTCGGCGGCCTCTCCCGCTTCGACGCCTCCCCCCGCCCCGTCGCGGCGCCGGCCACCGCCCGACCCCGGGTGCTCGTCGTGTGGGGCGGTGGCGGCCGCGACGTTCTCGCCGAGGACGTCGCCGCGGCCCGGGCGGCCACCCCCGGCTGGGACTGGGTCGAGCGCAGCCCCGCGCACCCCTCCCCCGACCTCTGGCACGAGCTGTGCACCGCGACGGTCGTCGTCACCCACGCCGGGCAGAACGCGGTCGCCGACGTCGCCGCCGCCCGGGCGCCGGCCGTCGTCGTCGCGCAGCACCGTCCGTTCGGCGAGCAGGAGGCCACCGCGCGGGCCGTGCGCCGGCTCGGGGTCGCGGAGGGCGTGACCCGGTGGCCCGCACCGCAGGAGTGGCCGGCCCTGCTCGAGCGCAGCGTCCGTCGGGGCGGGCACGGCTGGGCCCGATGGAGCACCGGCCGCGGGGCCGCGGACGCCGCGGCGTGGCTCGACGCCCTGGCCCGCGACCTTTCACCGAGCCCCGCGGCGTCGGCGGCCCGATGAGCGCGCCGCCCCTCGCCCTCGTCACCGTGGTCCACGGGCGGCACGACCACCTGCGTGGCCTGCTGCGCGGGGTGCGCCGGCAGACCCGTGCGCCCGACGTCCTCGTCGTCGTCGCGATGGACGACGACGAGGTGCCCGCGATCGTCGACGCCGAGCTGACGAGAACCGACGAATGTGTCACTCCTCGTCGCCCGGCCCCGGGGGCGGACGCCCCTGACGTCCGCCACGTCGCGCTGCCGCGCCGCGACGGGCGGCTGCCGCTCGCCGCGGCGCGCAACCTCGGTGCCGCGACGGCCGTCGCCGCCGGGGCCGAGCACCTCGTCCACCTCGACGTCGACTGCGTGCCCTCCGACGACCTCGTCCGTCGGTACGGGTCGGTGCTCCGGGACGTCGCGGTCGGGCCCGGTCCGGTCGTCCTCTGCGGGGACGTCGCCTACGAGTGCGACCCGGCGGAGGGACCGCAGGCCCCGCGCCACCACCCCGCCCGCCCGGCCCTGCCGCCCGATGCGGTCCGCGTCGTCGAGGACGTCACGCTCTTCTGGTCCCTCTCCTTCGCGGTCACGGCCGCCGACCTCGCGACCGTCGGCGGCTTCGACGAGCAGTACGTCGGCTACGGCGCCGAGGACACCGACGTCGGGCAGCGCCTCGCCCGGGCCGGCGGCCGGCTGCTCTTCGTCGGCGGCGCGGGGGCGGTGCACCAGTGGCACCCGAGCCCCGACCCGCCCGTCCAGCACCTCGCCGACGTCGTCGCCAACGCGAACCGGTTCGCGCGGACCTGGGGGTGGTGGCCGATGGAGGGCTGGCTGGAGGCGTTCCGCGAGCGCGGCCTGGCACGGCGCGAGCCCGACGGCGACTGGGTCGTCCTGCCGTGAGGGCGCGCCGCGGTCGGTCCGCTCAGGCCTCGCCGGTCTGGATGGCCCAGAGCCCGGCGTAGGTCCCGCCGGCCGCGACGAGCTCGTCGTGCGTGCCGGACTCCGCGACCCGCCCGGCGTCGATGACCCAGATGCGGTCGGCGTGCCGCACGGTCGAGAGCCGGTGCGCCACGACGAGCGCCGTCCGCCCGGCCGCTGCCTCGCGGACCGAGCGCTGGATGGCGGCCTCGGTCTCGGTGTCGACGGCGCTCGTCGCCTCGTCGAGCAGCAGCACCGCGGGTCGGCGCAGGAGCGCCCGCGCGAGGGCCAGCCGCTGGCGCTGCCCGCCGGAGAGGGTGAGCCCGCGCTCACCGACCGGGGCGTCGAGACCACCGGGCAGCCGGTCGAGGACGTCGTCGGCCGCGGCGTGCCGGACCGCCTCGGCCAGCTCTGCGCGCGAGGCACCGGGGCGGGCGTACTCGAGGTTCTCGGCGATGCTCCCCGCGAAGAGGTGCACGTCCTGGGCGACGTACCCCATCGACCCGCGCAGCGAGTCCCACGTGAGCGAGCGGACGTCGACGTCGTCGACGAGCACCGCCCCGGACCGCGGGTCGTCGAAGCGCAGGAGCAGCCGGAGGAGGGTCGACTTCCCGGCCCCGGTCGTCCCGACGAGCGCGTGCGTCTCGCCGGCCGGCACGACGAGGTCGACGTCGTGCAGGACGTCCGGACCGTCGCCGTACCCCGCTCGCACGGAACGGAACTCGAGGCGTCCCCGCACCGGTAGCTCCAGCTCTCGGTCCCCCTCGTCCACCTCCACGGGCACGGCCAGCAGGGCCAGGATGCGGGCCGTCGACGCCCGGCCCCGCTGGTACAGGTCGAGCACGGTGGCGACGTCGGTGAGCGGCCACAGGAGGCGCTGGGTCATGAAGACGAGCACCGAGTAGAGCCCCACCTCGAGGCCACCGTCCAGCACCGAGAGCCCGCCGACGAGCAGGGTCGCCGTGAAGCCGGCGAGGATCGCCATCCGCACGAGCGGAACGAAGGCCGCGGACCACCGGATGGTCTCGACGTTCGCGTGCCGGTACGCCTCGGAGGCCTCGCGCACCCGGTCGCGCTCGCGGTCCTCGGCCGTGAAGGCCTTGATGGTCGCCAGCCCGCCGAGGTTGGCCGACAGCACCCCCGAGAGCCGCGCCACCCCCTCGCGCACCGCGAGGTAGTACGGCTCGAGCCGGTGCTGGTAGCGCAGGGAGGCGACCACGATGACCGGGATCGGCAGGAAGGCCAGGACGAGCAGCTGCCAGGACGCCACGGCGAAGACCACCCCGACGATGACGACGTTGAGGGCCGTCTGCCAGATGGCCGGGAAGCCGACGTCGAGCAGGCGCTCGAGCTGGTTGACGTCGTCGTTGACCGTGGCGAGCGTCGCGCCGGTGGCCCGGCCCTCGTGCCAGCGCAGGTCGAGCCGCTGCGCGTGGTCGTACGCCTCGACGCGCAGGTCGTGCTCGACGGCCTGGGACAGCCCGCGGAAGAGCCGGGCGGCGACGTACTCGCTCGCCGACTCCACGACCCAGACCACCGCGTTGACCACGGCCAGCCAGACGAGCTGGGCCTCGCGCGACTCGACCCCGAAGACGCCGGCGACGAACGAGCCGTCACCCCGGACGACGACGTCGACCGCCGCGCCGATGAGGAGCTCGGGGACGACGTCGGCGACCTTGTTGAGGGTCGAGACGGCCACCGCGAGCAGGAACCGGGTGCGGTGGCGGCGGTAGCGCGCCCAGAGGGCGGCGAGCGGTCGGGTCGGGGGTGCGGGCAGCTCGGGCACGGAGGTCCTCGGACGGGGTGGGGTCGACGGGCGGCGCCGGGCGCCGGCACCGTCATCCTGCCGCATCGGGTAAGGTCCACCTAACTTAGGCATGCCTTACCCCAGGAGGAGCGATGGCGGACCACCCCACCGCGGACGAGCTGGCCCGCTGGGCCCGCACCGCGGTCCGGACGCCCGGGGACGCGACGTTGGCCGTCGACGGCGCCCGCCCGGAGTCCGCCGACGACGGCCGGGTCGGCCTCTCCGAGGTCGAGGGCTTCCCGGCCTTCCGCTGCCGCGCCGGCTCGGGCCTGGCCGCGGCGGCCCGGGCAGGTGCCGGCGCCGTCCTCGTCGTGCGGGCCTCGGCGGCGCTCCCCTCGGGCATGCTCGTGCGGGTCTCGGGCAGCCTCGTCGTCGCCGCGGTCGAGCCCGGGGTCCCGGCGGCGGCGCTCGAGGTGCGGCTCGTGCCGCTGCGGGTCAGCGTGCACGCCGGCGAGGCCGACGCGGTGGGGACGGAGGTGCCACTCAGCGCCTATGACCGCGCCGAGCCGGTGGCCGCCGACGTCCGCACCGTCGCCGCCGAGGTCCTCGCGCACTCACGGGCCTGCCACGGCCCGGACCTGCTCGCCTGGGTCGTGCGGCGGCACGGCCTGGCCCCCGAGGACGTGGCGGCCGCGGAGCTCTCCTCGCTCGACGAGCGCGGGGCCGTCGTCTCCTGGGTCGACGTCCGCGGCGCGCACCGCACGGAGGTCCCGTTCCGCGAGCCCGTCGGGTGCCCGCACGCGCTCGCCGACGCGCTCCGGACGGCCCTCGACGCCTGACGCCGGACCGCATCTCTCGACAAAGATTCGACGAAGCGCATCCGGGGCGGGGGTCCCGGCGGAAGAGGAGGTGTCAGCACCTCACCGAGAAGGGTTCCGTCATGCGCCGATTCCTCGCAGTCTGCACGGCCACCGCGGTCGTCGCGCTCCCGCTCGCCCTGTCCACACCCGCCGCGGCCGCCGACGACGCGAGCGTCGTCGTCGTGCACGGCGTCCCCGACCTGACCGTCGACGTCTACGGCAGCGCCGACGCCACGTACACCGCCGAGGAGGCCCTCCTGCAGGACTTCGCGCCCGGCACGGTCACCGACCCGGTCGCCCTGCCCGGCGGGACCTACAACCTCGCGGTCTTCCCCGCGGGTGCCGACCCCTCCGGCGACCCGGCCATCGAGGCCACCGGCGTCGAGGTGCCGGCCGGCGCGAACATCAGCGTCGTCGCCCACCTGAACGCCGAGGGCACCCCGGTCCTCACCCCGTTCGTCAACGACGTCGACCCCGTGGCCGCCGGGCAGGGCCGACTCGTGGTGCGCCACAACGCCGCCGCCCCCGCGGTCGACGTGCTCGCCGGCGGGGAGGCCGTCTTCAGCGGCCTGACCAACCCGAACGAGGACAGCGCGGACCTGCCGGCCGGCACGGTGTCCGCGGCCGTCGCCCTCGCGGGGACGACCGACCCGGTCATCGGCCCGGCCGACGTCGACGTGAAGGAGGGTGTCTCGACGATCGTCTACGCCTGGGGCTCGGCCGAGGACGACAACCTCGCGCTCGCCGTCCAGACCATCGACGGACTGCACTCCTCGCCGTCCGGCGTCCCGTCGGGCACGGCGGACCTCCCGCTGGACCGCACCCCGTGGGCGCTCGCCGGCGTGGCCCTGCTCGCCGCCCTCGCAGCTGCGGGAATGGGCCTGCAGGCCAAGCGCACCCGCGCCTGACACCGATGGCGGGTGGGCCGGCCCCGGGCCGGCCCACCCGCTGCCCCGTCCGAGGAGGACGATGAGCACCACCCCGGAGAGCCGCCGCTGGTCGGTGGCCGCAGCCTGCGCCGCCCTCGTCGCCCTGGTCGCGGGGGCCGCCCTCACCGGCTGGGTCCTCACCCGTCCCGACGACACCGCGGGCGACGGCCTCGCGGCGCTGCGCACGCCCGCGGCCACCACCTCCGCCCCGCCCCCCACCCCCGAGGCCACCCCGTCGGTCCGGGCGACACCGCGGGCCACCGAGGCCACGGCCGCCGCCCCACGGCCGGTCCGGCTGCGCATCCCCGACCTCGGGGTCGACGCGAGCGTCCGGCCGGTCGGTGTCCAGCGGGACGGCGGGATGGTCATCCCGGCCGAGCCCACGAGCGTCGGCTGGTACCGGTACGGCCGGGCGCCCGCGGACCCCTTGGGGCACACCGTCATCGCCGGGCACGTCGCCACGAGGGAGGACGGCCCCGGCGCCCTCGCGCCGCTGGCGGGCGCCGAAGAGGGCATGCGCGTCGAGGTGCTCGACGCCGACGGCGTCCGTCACCGGTACGTGGTGCGCGGCCGCGAGAACATCCGGAAGAAGGCGCTGCCGGTGGACGAGATCTTCGCGCGCGAGGGTCGGCCCCTGCTCGTGCTCGTCACCTGCGGCGGGGAGTACCTGCCCGAGCTCCGCTCGCACCGGGACAACGTCGTCGTGACGGCCGAGCCGGCCGGCTGACCGCGCTCACGACAGGACGGCGTCCACCGTCTTCTTGAGGGCGCTGGGCTGCGAGGGGTGACGCGGGGCCCGCTCGCGCGCCTCCTCGAGCTCCTGACCGATCTCCCGGAGCACCGTCCGGGACAGGCCCGCCCGCACCTTGGGGAACCAGTCCTGCTCCTCCTCCTCGACGTGGTGCTCGACGTTCTCGATGAGCACCGTGGCCTTGGCGACGAACCGCTCGTCGGAGCGGTCCATCGCGGCGAGCTCGACGACGAGCAGGTCGGCGACGTGGTGCTCCTCGAAGGACTCGAGCACGTCGTCCTCGAGCTCGGGCAGCAGCGCACGCACCCGGGGGTACATCACCTCGTTCTCCACGTAGGTGTGCACGGTGAGCAGCTCGATCATCCGGCCGACGAGGGTCTCCTGCCGCCGGGAGGTCGTCGAGGACCTCCGGAACTCGCGGAAGAGGGACCGCAGCTCCTTGTGGTCCTCCTTGAGCAGGACGATCGCGTCGCGTGACATGGCATCTCCCGGGGTCGGTCCACCCACCGCGTCGGCGGGTGCTCGGTCGCCCGGTACCCCGTCCATCGAGCCGGAAACCGCAGGTGGACAGCGCGCCCCTCCGGTGCCGTCTCACGATGCGGGACGGCGGGGTCCGTCGAGCACCCCTCCGTCGATGACCACCGCAGACAGGGACCCCACCATCCCCTCGACGAAGGACACCCCATGACGAAGACCACCGTGCGCAAGCTCGTCGCCACCGGCATCGCCGCCGCCGCCACCGTGGCGGGCGGCCTGGCCGCCGCCGCGGCCGGCGGCTCGGACCACGTCGCACCGCTGCGGCACCACCAGTCCGCGAGCACGCCGAGCCCCGAGGCCGGCGAGACGGCCGAGCCCTCGGAGTCCCCCGAGCCCACCGAGTCGCCCGAGCCCACCCCGATGCCGAGCCCCACCGAGTCCGACGACGACGGCACCGAGGTCGAGGACGGCGACGACGACTCCGCCGAGGACCAGGGCCAGGAGCAGGGCGAGGACGCCGGTGACGACGACTCCGCCGAGGACCAGGGCGAGCACCACGGCCAGGACGAGGCCGAGGACGAGGGCCAGGAGGACGGTGACCACCAGGGCGAGGACCAGGGTGAGGACCAGTCCGACGACCACGGTGACGACCAGGGCCAGGACGACTCCACCGAGGACGGCGGCCACCACGGCGGTGACCACGGCGGGGACTCCGGCGACGACGGCGGCCAGGACGACTGAAGCCCTGCGGGGGGTGGTGCGGCGTCGCTACGCTCGCCGCACCACCCATCCCGGGAGCTCTCGCCCTTGACCGACCTGGACGCCGTGACCGCCGCGGCCGCCTCCGGTGACACCGGGGCCCTGGAGACGATCTACCGGGCCCTGGCCCCGGTCGTGCGCGGCTACCTCGGCGTGCGCGGGTCGCGGGACCCGGACGGTCTGACCAACGAGGTGTTCGTCCAGGTCGTGCCGCGGCTGCGGGACGTGCGGGGCGGATGGGACGGGCTGCGGACGCTGACCTTCTCGGTGGCCCACGCGCGCCTCGTCGACGAGCACCGGCAGCGGGCGCGGCGGCCCGACCCGGCGCCGTACGAGCAGCGGGTGGACGGGCGGAGGGCTCCCTCGGCGGAGCAGACGGCGTTGGACCGGGTCGCCACCGACGAGCTGGCCGCCGTGCTCGACCTCCTCCCGGAGCAGCAGCGCGAGGTCGTCGTGCTGCGGGTCCTGGCGGACCTCTCGGTGCGGCAGACGGCCGAGGCGTTGGGGCTCTCGGAGCCGGCGGTGAAGAAGATGCAGGCCAGGGGCCTGGCGGCGCTGCGTGCGCTGCTCTCCCCCAAGGCACTGGTGAACGACGGGCAGCAGGGACGGTGACGGACATGGACGACACGACAGCGGGCGGGAGCCCCGGCGGCGCGCCGGGCGGCGACCTGCTCGTCGACGACCCCGCGGTCCTCGACTTCCTGCACCTGCTCCAGGACGCGGGTCGCGGGCCGGCCCCCGAGATCGGCGCCGAGCTGGCGGCCGTCCTCGCCGCGGCCGCCGTGCCGAGCCTGGAGGCTCGCCGTCGGCGGGGACCGGGGCGCAAGGGGGTCGCCGGGGTGGCGGTCCTGGGCTTCATGGCGACGGGGGTCGGGGTCGCCGCGGCCGACGGGCTGCCCCGCCCGGTGCAGCGGGTCGTCTCCGAGGTGGTGTCGCGGTGGACGCCCTTCGACCTGCCCCACCCCGATGCCTCGACGCCGGCACGGGCGACCCCCACGCCCACGGAGGTCCCGACGACCACCGACCCGGGCGAGGACGTCACGCCTCCCGTCCAGGTCCCGGCCCCTCCCGCCGCCACGGCCCCGACCCGTCCGGCCCGCACGCGCGGCACCGACGACGACGAGGGCGCCGACGACACCGGCGTCTCCGGCGGGGACGAAGGCCGCGAGGACTCCGGCCGTGACGCAGGCGGCGAGAGCGGCGAGGACGGTTCCGCGCCCGCCGGTGGGACGACCACGGACGGGGACGGCGGCTCGACGCGCACCGGAGGGGACGAGTCCGACGGTGGCCACGGTGGCGACACCTCCGAGGACGGTGGCGGGCGCGGAGGCGGCTCGGACGGCTCCGGGGACGAGCGGTCCTCGGGCGGGGACGAGGACGAGGTCGCGTCGGGTTCGGCGCAGCACGACTGACGCCCCTCCGGACCCAGCGTCCCAGCGTCCCAGCGTCCAACAATCGACACATTCGTCGAATCCTGTACACCCGACGCGCCGTCGGGGCGGCCCCGCTCAGGCGGCGGTCGGCGTCAGCGGGACGGTGAGACGGAACCGGCACCCGGCGCCGTGCTCGGGCGTCAGGTCGACGTCGCCCCCGTGCGCCCGGGCGATCCCCCGGGCCACCGCGAGACCGAGACCCGCGCCCACGCCGGAGCTGGGGGTCCGCCCGCCGGCCGCCCGCCAGCCGGGCTCGAAGACCCGCTCGGCGTGGTCCGGCGCGATGCCGCCGCACTCGTCCTCGACGGTCAGGACGGCGGACCCTCCGGCTCGGTCGAGCCGCACGTGCACCGTCCCGCGGGGCGAGGTGTGGGTCACCGCGTTGGCCACGAGGTTGCCCAGCGCCCGGCCCAGCTCCGTGGCGTCGACCCGGGCCACGACCGAGCCGGTCGCCGCTGCGGCGATCGTGACCTCCCGCCGTGCGGCCACCGGGGCGGCCGAGGCGACCGTGTCCGACACGAGGTCCGCCAGGTCGACCGGCTCCCGGTCGAGGACGAGCGACCCGGACTGGAGGCGGGACAGGGCGAGCAGGCCGCCGACCATGTCGGACATCCGGTCGGCCTCCGCGAGGATGCGCGCCGGGTAGCCCGACCCCTCCGGTGCCACCCCGTCCTCGAGCGACTCGGCCATCGCGCGGATGCCCGCGAGCGGGGTGCGCAGGTCGTGCGAGACCCAGGAGACGAGCTCGCGCCGTCGCTCCTCCACCGCGCGGTCCCGCTCGCGCTCCGCGGCCTCCTGCACCGAGCGACGCACCACCTGCTGGACCCGTCCGGCGATCAGCCAGCCGAAGAGGGCCGCGATGGGCAGGCAGGTCGCGAGCACGCCGAGCACGACGCGGTGGTCGTGCTCGCTGATGAACATGCCCTGTGCGGCGGCGGCGACGCCCGCGGTGACGATGACGACGACGACCACCGGGGCGAGGGCCGCGGCCCGCGCGAGCGAGCGCCGGGCCTGCCACGCCACGACTCCCGCGCCGAGCAGGCCGACCACGACCGACGTGACGGCGGAGAGCAGGACGACCTCGAGCATCAGGCCTCCTGCCGGTCCCAGCGGTAGCCGACGCCCCACACGGTGCACAGGCGTCGAGGGGCGGAGGGGTCGTCCTCGACCTTCTCGCGCAGCCGGCGCACGTGCACGGTGACGGTCGACTCGTCCCCGTGCTCCCAGCCCCAGACCGTGCGCATGAGCTCGGTGCGCGAAAACGCGGTCCCGGGCCGGGAGACGAAGTGCTCGAGGAGGTCGAACTCGCGCACCGTGAGCGCCAGGGGGCGGTCCCCCCGGCGCACCTCGTGCCGCCGGCGGTCGATGACGAGGTCGCCGTCGACGAGCGCCTCGCCGGTCGCCGCCCGCGGTGCCGACCGGAGGTTCTCGGTGCGGCGGAGGATCGAGTGCACCCGCAGGACCAGCTCGCGGGCGCTGAACGGCTTCGCGAGGTAGTCGTCGGCCCCGAGCTCGAGGCCGAGCACCCGGTCGGACTCCTCGCCGCGGGCGGTGAGCATCATCACCGGGAGGTCACCGCGGTCCGAGCGCAGGCGCCGGAACACCTCGAGGCCGTCCAGCCCCGGCAGCGTGAGGTCGAGGAGCACGAGGTCCGGCGAGGCGGAGCGGGCCAGGGCGACCGCGTCGATGCCGTCGTCCGCCTCGACCACCTCGAGCCCGGCGCGCCGCAGGTACCCGACGAGCACCTCACGCAGGACGGCGTCGTCGTCGACGACGAGGACGGTGGGCACCCCACCAGCGTAGGCAGCCACGCCCGCCGGGGCCACGGCCTCGGGGTGGGTGCTCACGCGCGCCGTCCGAGCACGACGAAGGTGCGGTGCGCGCGGTGCACCTCGCCGACCCGCCGCCACCCCGCAGCCCGGGCCGGTGCGGCCAGGGCGTCCGCTCCCACCTCGGCCCACGGGAACGCATCGCTGCCCCGGCCGCAGGGAGCGCTGACCCGGGCCGTGTACCGACGGTCGTGCCACCGATCCTCCGCGGTCTCGACCACCAGCAGCCCTGTCCCGGTGGCGAGCTCGCGGCACCGCCCGAAGAGGGCCACGGGGTCGCCGCCGATGCCGACGTTCCCGTCGAGGAGCAGGACGACGTCCCAGCCCCCGGCTCCCGGGACGGGGGCGAACACGGACCCGTGGTGGACGGGCAGCCCGCGGCTCGTGGCGAGGTGCACCGAGGCCGGGGAGACGTCGACGCCCAGGGCTCGTCGGCCACGGGCGAGCGCCTCGGCGACCATCCGTCCCGGCCCGCACCCGACGTCGAGCACAGAACCCCGCGTGGATGCGAGCAGTCGTCGCTCGGCCCGGTCGGCCCGGGCGAGGAACCGCCCGACCTCGACCGGCCTGGCTGCCACCGATCCCCCTGCGGCGCAGCCGTCCTCATGGAGGAACAGGTCGGCGCCCGTCCGGATGGCGTGGTCGTAGGGGTCTCCGCCGCCGCGGCCGAAGGAGGCATCCGGAGTGACCGAGACGCTCATCGCCGAGGCTCCGGGGTGGGTAGGCCGCTGCGGGCGCGCCGGGAGCGGACCGCCGAGACGACCGCGAGGGCGACCACGCCCCCGACGAGCGCCAGGTACCCCGCCAGGTAGGGGCGGTCGAGCAGGGTGGTGTTGTCGGCGCGGGCGCCGAACCGCCCGAGGACGGGGACGGCGACGAGCGTGAGCGGGCCGAGGACGACGACCGCCGCGAGCAGCGGACCACGGACCCACCGGGCCGACGCCGCCGCCGCGACGCCGAGCCCGACGACGAGCGGTGCGAGCAGCCCGTCGTGCGCGACGATCCCGCCGACGACCCAGACGAGCACCGACGGCAGCTGCTCGGACGGCAGTCGGACCAGCCGGAGGAGGCCGTACGCCGCCACACCGACGCCGACGGTCCCGAGCACGAACCGGAGCGCCCTCATGCCCTCACCACCTCGATCTCCCGAACCCACTTGGTCTGCAGCACACCGGGTCTCGCCGGGGCGATGAGGCGGCACGGGAACCCGTGGTCCGGGTGGAGCGGCTCACCGCCGAGGGTCAGGGCGAGGAGGCTGTCGGGGTCCTGGACGAAGTTCGCCGGGAGACGGCTCTCGCGGTACGCACCGCGGGTCTGCATCGACCGGACGACCACGTCGTCCTCCGGCCCGCCACCGACGAGGGCGACGAGGTCGCGGACGGGCACGCCGGCCCAGCGCCCCGACGCGCTCCAGCCCTCGACGCACGCGATGGGCAGGACGGCCGCGCGCTGGGCCATCGCCCGCAGCTCCTCGAGCGAGTGCTCCACGACGCCCGAGGGCCCGACGACGCGCAGCCGCCAGCCGGGGTCGCCGAGGAGGTCGACGACCCCGGCCCCGACCGCGCTCCGGTTGACGGGGACCCCCTGCGGTCCCTGCCCCGACCGGACCGCGAGGACGGCCACCCGGCGCAGGCCGGGCAGCTCCGCGGCGCTCGTCGCGAGGACCGCGACGGCCGCCGAGACCCACGTCGCCCGCAGCAGGGTGCGACGGCTGGGAGCGCCGTCGTCCGCGCCCTGCCCCGCGACCGGGGCGGGGTCGTCGACCGGTTCGGCGAGCGCCCGCCGGACGACGGGGAGCTTGACGGCGACGTGCAGCACGAGCGACCCGAAGGCCACCCAGCCGAGGGCGTAGTGCGTCCGGACGAAGTCGAAGGACCACGGGTACCACTGGGCCGAGTTCGCGAGCCCGGTGACGAGCTGGAAGAGCGCGGCACCGACGAGCAGGGCGATCGAGCCCCGCTCGAGCAGGTGGAGCACGAGGGCGCGCGGCGCCCGGGGCGGGCGGGCCACGAGCCGCGGGAAGACCGACCACAGCTTGACGAGCAGGAGCGGCACCGCGGCGGTGCCGCTGGCGACGTGCAGCGCCTGGGTCACCTGGTAGAGACGGCTCGGCCCGGTCGGGAGGGCGAGGGCCGGGGTGGCCAGCTGGGAGGCGTGGCTGTACAGCCCGGTGGCGAACGCCACCGCGAAGGCCACCCCGAGCCACACTCCCACCCGGGCGGCCGTCCGCGGGCCGCGCAGGTCGCTCGTGAAGGACTCGGGCCGCGGGATCCGGGCCTCGATCCGGGCGGCCACGCCGGCCAGTCGGCGCTCGTCCATCACGCCCTCCCCGACGGCGCAGCGGAACGAGCGTCGACGACGGCCCGCCAGGCGGCGGCGAACCGGCTCCCCGGGGCCAGGGCCGCGACCGCCTCGGCGTCCTCGGGGAGGTCGACGTCGCGGACCGTGGCGGCCGTCACCGCCGGGTGGCCGGCGGCCGCGAGTGCGGCGGCCGTCAGCCGACCGGTGTCGGGGCGGCTCATCGGGACCCCGGTGAGTACGGCGGCCTGCCGCGGGTCGGTCGTGACGAGCACCCACCACCCCCCGTCGAGCGCCGGCCCGAGCACCGGACCACCGTGGCGGACGGCGACGTCGACCAGGAGGCGGAGCTCGGCGCCCCGCACCTGCGGGGTGTCCATGCCCACCTGGACGACCGGGCCGCCGACGAGGCGGTGCGCCGCGCGGTGGGCCTGCGCCAGCCGCTCGCCGAAGGAGCCGCCCGCCTGCGGGACGACGGCCCAGCCACGGATCGCCGCGACGATCTCCTCCGACCGGCACGCCTCGCCCAGGTCGCCGTCGAGCGCCAGCACCCGGCGGCCCTCCGGGAAGGCCGTGCCCGCCGCCTCGAGGGTGTCGAGGAGAGCGGCGGCCGCGAGCCCGGCCGCACCGTCGGGTCCGGCCACCCCGGCCAACCGGGTCTTGGCGCGGCCGGCCACCGGCGCCTTGGCCGTGACGAGGACCCCGCCCCTCACGGCAGCACCCTGGCGAAGTCCCGGGCGGTCCGCAGGGTCCCGCGGACCGAGCCGGACACCTTCGAGCGGGTGCCCTCCGCCCGCGGGTGGTAGGGCACCGGGTGCTCGGAGAGGTCCCACCCGGCCTGCTGGGCCCGGACGAGGAGCTCGACGGGGTAGCCGAACCGGCGGTCCTGCACGCCGAGGGCGAGGAGGTCGACGCGACGACAGACCCGGACGGGAGCGATGTCGTGCAGCGGCAGACCGGTGCGGCGGCGCAGCCAGGCGAGGACGACGGCGTTGCCCGCCCGCGCGTGCCACGGCCAGACCCCCCGAGCGGCCGGTCGCCGTCGGCCGCACGCCATCGTCGCGCGCCCGGCCCGCACCTCCTCGAGCATCGGCAGGAGGTCGGCGGGGTCCATCGAGCCGTCGCCGTCGAGCACCGCGACCCAGGTGGCGCTCGATGCCTCCACCCCCGCGTGCACGGCCGCTCCGTACCCGGGCCGGGACTCGTGGACGACGCGCACGCCCAGGCCTCGGGCCACCTCGGGGGTCCCGTCGGTCGACCCGTTGTCGACGACGAGCACGCCCATCCCGGCGGGCACGGCGGCCACGACGCCGGGCAGGGCCGCCGCCTCGTCGCGGCACGGGATGACGAGATCGCAGTCGAGGTCCACGTCCTCGACGCTAGGAGCCGAGCACGGCTCGGCGGCAGGGCGATCGCCTTACCGACCTCTTACGGCTCCCTGTCGGTGACACCTCGCGGGGCCCTCCCCGGACCGTCCGGGGGCATCCTTGGCCGGTGCCCACGACCGCGACCCCGACCCGCCCCCCGGGCACCCCCACCGGGGAGGCGCGCGCCGGGCGCCGGGCGCGGTGGGCCGCACTCGGTGCCGGTGCGCTCGTCGTCGTCGCGATGCTCCTCCCCCGGCTGCTCGACGTCGACGTGCGGGCCGGCTCGGCCCCACCGTTGCTCGGCGACTGGGCGCCGCGAATGGGCTGGAGCAGCGTCGTCGCGGTGCTCGTCGCGGCGGGCACCGCGTGGCCCGGCCTCCCGGCGGCCCTGGACCGGCTGTCGTGGCGCCGCCTGCTCGCCCTCTCGTGGGCGGTCTCGCTCGTCTGGATGGTCGCGCTGGCGCTCGTCGACGGCCCGGCCGGGCTCGGACGGGTCCTCGACCACCCCAGCGAGTACCTCCAGAGCGCCCGGGCGACCGACGACGTCGGGGCGCTGCTGCGTGAGTACGTCTCCCGCATCCCCGATCGTGGACCCGGCGCGCTGCCGACCCACCTCGCCGGCCACCCACCCGGCGCGGTGCTGATGTTCGTCGCCCTCGACCGCATCGGGCTCGGGTCGTGGCAGGCCGCGGGGCTCGTCGTCGTGCTCGTCGCCGCGACCCTGCCGGCCGCGGTCGCCACCACCCTGGACCGGCTCGGGGCGGCCGATGCCGGCCGGCGGGCGCTGCCGTTCCTCGTCGTCGGGCCGGCCGCTGTGCTGATGGCCGTCTCGGCGGACGCGGTGTTCGCCACCACCGCGGCGTGGGCGGCCGCGGCGCTCGCCGCCGCGACGGCGGCGCGGACGGCGCGGGCCCGCACCGGGTTCGCCGTGCTCGGTGGCCTGCTGTTCGGCTGGTGCGTCATGGAGTCCTACGGCCTGACGCTGATCGGCCTGCTCGCCGTCGCGGTGCTGCTCGCCGGGAAGGGGTCCGGCCGCGGGCGACTGACCGTGGCGGCCGTCGGCGGGGTGTCCGCCCTCGCCGTCGTGCTCGCCTTCGTCCCCCTCGGGTTCGCGTGGTGGGATGCGTACCCGGCTCTCCACGAACGCTACTGGGCCGGCATCGCCAGCACCCGGCCCTGGTGGTACTGGGTGTTCGGCAACATCGCCGCCCTCCTCCTCGTCGCCGGTCCGGTGCTGCCCGCGGCGCTCGGCGCGGGGTCGGACCGGCTGCGGGCGCTGGTCGCCCGGCGGCGCCCCGACCCGGTCGCCGCGCTCGTGGCCGCGGGCATCGTCATGGTCTCGGTCGCCGACCTGTCGCTCATGAGCAAGGCCGAGGTGGAGCGGATCTGGCTGCCCTTCCTGCCCTGGCTCCTGCTCTCGGCCACGTGGCTGCCGGCGAGGTGGCTGCGGTGGGCGCTGCCGGCCCAGGCGCTGGCCGCCCTGCTCCTCCAGCACCTCGTCCGTACCGTCTGGTGACGTCCGCCCCGGCGCGCCGCGTCGTCAGGCCCGCAGCGGAGCCGTCGCGAACGCGGCCAGCCCCTCACCGGGGCCTACCTGCGCGCTGAACCCGAGCTCGGCCCGGGCCCGCTCGGGCGAGGCGACGACGTGCCGCACGTCGCCGACCCGGAACCGTCCCGTGACCCGCGGCTCCAGCCCCGACCCCGTCCCCGCGGCCACCGCCCGGGCCACGTCGGCGATGGTGACCGGCTGCCCCGAGCAGACGTTGTACGCGGCGTGCGAGCCCTCCGCGCGGTCGGCCACGGCTCGGACGGCCGCCACGTTGGCGCGCGCGACGTCCTCGACGTGCACGAAGTCACGCACCTGGCGACCGTCCTCGAAGACCACGGGGGGCTCGCCGCGCTCCAGGGAGGAACGGAACATCGCGGCCACCCCGGAGTAGGGGGTGTCCCGCGGCATGCCCGGCCCGTAGACGTTGTGGTACCTCAGCGACACGGCGGCGCCGGGCGACTGGCGGGCCCACGCTGCCGCGTAGTGCTCCTGGGCGACCTTGCTCGCCGCGTAGGAGCTGCGCGGGTCCAGCGCCGCCGACTCGTCGACGAGCGCCCAGTCCAGCGGCCCACCGCACTCCGGGCAGGGCGTGTCGAAGTCCCCGGCCTCCAGGCGGTCCGCCGCGCGCGGCCCCGGCGCCTGCCGACCGTGCTCCGGGCAGGTGTACCGGCCCTCGCCGTAGACCACCATCGAGGACGCCTGGACGAACCCGCGCACGCCGCCGGCGTGCATCGCGGCGAGCACCGCCGCCGTCCCGAGGTCGTTGTGCCCGGCGTAGAGCGGGAGGTCGGCGGCCGTGGCGCCGGCACCGACCATCGCCGCGAGGTGGACCACGACGTCGACGCCGTCGAACAGGTCGACCCAGTCGAGGGCGGACCGGGTGTCGAGCACGTGCACCCCCTCGGGCGGGTCCTCGCGGGTGGCGGCGCCGTGGGCCTGCGGGAGGAGGAGGTCGACCGCGACGACGTCGTGGCCACCGCGGCGCAGCTCGGCCCGGGTCGCCGTGCCGATGAAGCCGGCCGCACCGGTGAGGAGGACTCGCATGCCGCGAGTCTGGCCCGGTACAGCCTCGCCGGCGTCCCCGCCGTCCCGGCCGTCAGACTTCCGTAAGGCGTGCGTCAGAGGGCCAGGGTGCCCCGCACCAGGCTGTCACCGGAGTGCTCCGGCTTGTCGTCGAACCCCTCGCGCGAGACGTCGACGATGACGTAGCCCTCGTCGATGAGCGCCTGGTCGATCGCGAAGCGCTGGGTGCCCTCCTCGGGGCGCAGCACGCCGACGGAGACCATCCGCTTGAGGTCGGTGTTGATGAGCCACACCTCGAGGTAGCCGCTGCCGGGGTCGAGGCGGCCGGTGTCGACGTCGAGGTCGACCTGCCCGCCGAGGCGGACGGCGCTGGCCGCACCGCGGGCCTGCTGGGTGTCGAGGGTGTCGAGGGTGGTGCGGCCGAGGACGACCGGGCTCGGGGCGGGCTCCGGCCGGTCGAGGGCGCCGACGCCCAGGCCGCCGACGACCAGTCCGGCGGCGGCCGCGGCCCCGAGCCACCACGGGCTGATCCGTCGTCGCGGGGGTGCCCCGACCGGGACGGCCGCCGGCGCCGCCTCGCGAGCCGGGCGGGAGCGCAGCGGGGTCACCGGGGCCGGCGCCTCGACCGGCGGCCCGTCGATCTCGCGGGTGACGGCGTCCCACACGTCGTCGGAGGGCGCGGTGAGCGGCACGGCGGGCGCGCGGACGAGGTCGACGACCTCGCGCAGCGCGGCGAGCTCGGCGGTGCACCGGGCGCAGACCGCCACGTGCCGGGCGACGTCGACGTCGGCGGCCTCCCCCGCGGCGATGAGCGCGAGCTCGTCGTCCGGGTGCAGGGTGTCGTCCTGCCTCATGCCTCGCCCACCTCCTCCACGTAGGTCCTCAGGGTGGCCAGTCCTCGACGGATGTGGCTCTTGACGGTGCCGAGGGGCAGGCCCAGGCGCTGGGCCACCTCCTCATGGGTGAGTTCGTCGACGAGCGCCAGCCGGATGGCACTGGCCCGCGGCTCGCCGAGCCGGTCCAGGGCGTCGGCCAGGAGCAGGCGGGCGGCGAGGGTCTCCTCGGGCGGTGGCGCGTGCCGGTCGGGCAGCACCTCCGCCGCGGCCGCGGCGGCGTCCCGGGCCTGCCGCGAGCGCTGCGCGTGCAGGTCGGCGACCTTGTGCCGGGTGATGCCGACGAGCCAGCCCGGGACGGTCCCCCGCTCCGGGCGCAGCGTGTGCCGGCCGCGCCAGGCGGCGACGAACACCTGCTGCGTGACGTCCTCGGCGTCGTGGTGGTCACCGACCGCCCGCAGCGCGAGCGTGTGGACGAGCGGCGCCCACCGCGCCCACGCCTCCTCGAGCGCCTCGCGCGACCCGGCGCGCAGCCGGACGGCCAGGTCGTGCAGCTCGTCGAGGTCCTGCTCCACCTCGGCATCCACGCTCACGGCCCCCACGATAGGGGGCAGGGCAAGAGGCCCACGCGCGCGCGACCGACGGGGGGCGGCCAGGGCCACCCCCCGTGCGGTCGACGCGGCGAGGGACACACTCAGAGGTCGAGCGGCCGCAGGACGAAGACGATGCCGTGGGCGACCTGCTTGTTGCCCTTGTTGATGTCGAACCGGCGCGGGTTGACGAACGGGTTGACGTCGGTGCGGTCCTGGTCCTTGAGCTCGATGAGCGGGATCCAGCGGTTGAGCACCTTGACCGTGAGGGTGGCGCCCTGCGCCGTCGTGAGGACCGCTCCGTTGGCCTTGACGGCCGCCGACTTCGTGATCGTCGCGCCCGGCACGACGTGGTAGAGCAGCACCTGCTCGATGGCGTCGACCCCGACGGCGTTCACGAGCGCGGTGAAGGTGGCCTCCTCCGAGCGCGGCCACTTCCTCGTCAGGTCGTACGCGAGGACCTGGAAGGACCGGTCGTCGGGCAGGAACGCCGTGAGCGGGACGGACCCGTCGGCGAGGACGCCGACCTTGCTGTCCGGCTTGGCCGCCAGCACGGCGAGGACGGCCTCGGTGACGATGTCGTAGTCGTACCAGTTGCGGTCGAAGCGGTCGCCGTCGGCGGTGAGCACCGCGGCGAGGCTCTTGGTGCCGGTCGGGGCGCCGGTGGTGGCGCTCGCCGGCACGGCGGTGAGCGAGAGACCGAGCGCGGCGGCGGCGACGGCGGTGACGAGACGGCGGGTACGCATGGCAGACCTCCTGGTCGACGGGTGGGCCACCCACGTGACCCATCCCTTCTTCCGGCCGGGGACGGCCCGCGGATGCACCCTCGCGTCACGAGTTCCGCGGGATGCCCTCCGCCGGCGCCGGACCGCGCCCGCGCAGCACACGGCCGAGCCGCCGGCCGACCTCCTCGAGCAGGCGCCGGCTGAGCGCGGGGTCGGTGGCCGGGTCCCCCTCCCCGAGGTCGACGAGCGCGTGGACGGCGGCGAACCCGTGCCGGCGGGCGACATCCGGCGCGAGCTCGCTGCGGCCGACGACCAGCTCGACCCGGGTACCGGCGCGGCGGGCCACGACGGCCGGCAGCTTGCCCCGCAGGGACTGCTCGTCGAGGCGACCCTCCCCGGAGACGACGAGGTCGCGCCCGGCCACCGCGGTGTCGAAGCCGAGGAGGTCGAGGAAGAGGTCGGCGCCGGAGACGACCCGCCCCCCCAGCAGGAGCGCCGCGAAGCCGAGACCACCGGCCGCCCCGGCACCGGCCGCACCCGCGAGCCCGGCGGCATCCGGACGGGCCCGGGCGGCCACGGCGACGAGGTGCCGCAGCCCGCGCTCGAGGCGCTCGACGGTGGGCGGGTCGGCGCCCTTCTGGGGCCCGAAGACGGCGGCCGCCCCCGAGGGACCGAGGAGCGGGTTCGTGACGTCCGTCGCGACCACCAGCTCGACCCCGTCCGGCACCACGCCGTCGAGCCTCAGTGCCTCAACGGCGGGCAGGTCGCGGCCCCCGGGGTGCTCGGGCTGCTCGAGGCCGGGGCCGGGGCCGGGCGAAGCTCCGACGGCGCCGAGCGCGGTGAGCATCCCCAGCCCACCGTCGGTGCTCGCACTGCCGCCGAGGGCGAGGACCACCCGCTGCGGGCGCCCCGCCAGGGCGGCGCGCAGGGCCACGCCCACTCCCGCGCTCGACGCCTCGAGCGGCCGCAGCCGCCCTCCGGGCAGGAGGGCCATCCCGCAGGTGTTGGCGACCTCGACGACCACCGTGCCGCCGCGCCGGGCGAGCACGGCACGCCCCGGGACCCCCGTCGGCCCGGGGACGGTCACCTCGACGGGTGCGAACCCCGCACGCAGGGCGGCCTCGACGCTCCCGTCCCCGCCGTCGGCGAGCGGCAGCACGTCGACGGCCAGGTCCGGGCCCCCGCCCGCGCACAGCCCGCCCGCGAGCGCGTCGGCGACCTCTGCGGCGCTCAGGCAGCCCTTGAAGCCGTCGGGAGCCACGAGCACCGAGCGCCCCGGCATCGTCTCCACGTGCGGGCACCTCCCGGGATCGGCTCCGCCGAGCCTATCCGCGGCCGCCGCGGCACCGGCCGGGTCCGGACACGACGACGCCCCGGACTGCAGGGGGGTGTCCGGGGCGTCGCCTGCTCAGGGGTGGGTCAGAAGCGTCCGTACCCGCTCACGCCGCCGAAGACCGGGCGCTCGGAGGTCGACTCGCCCGGCTTCGGCGAGTCGATCATCATCCCGTTGCCGGTGTAGATGCCGACGTGCCAGGCCGGGGAGCCGAAGAACACGAGGTCACCGGGCTGCGGGTCGCTGACCGGGGTGGCGGCGGCCTGCTGGTCCGCGGCGGTGCGCGGCAGCGAGATGCCGGCCTTGCCGAAGACGTAGCTGGTGAAGCCGGAGCAGTCGAACCCGGTGGAGGGGCTCGTGCCGCCGTAGGAGTACGCGATGCCGAGCAGGGTGCGCGCGATGTTGACGATCTCGCTCGAGGACTGCGCGACGTTCGCGGTGGGGCGCTGGGCCGAGCGGCTCGCGGACTGGCTGCTGCGCTCGGCGACGGCCTGCACGACCGGCGCGGGCTTGGGCTTGGGCTCGGGCTTCGGCTTCGCGACGGCCTTGACGCCGACGACGCCCAGGGCGGGGGTGGCCGAGGGAGCCGGGAGCGCGGGGGCGGTGACGGCCGGGGTGGCGGTCAGCGCACGCAGCGACGGCGAGGTGCTCGTCGTGCTCTGGGTGGCCGGGGCCGCAGCCGGCTGCGCGGCGGCCTGGGCGGGGAGGGCGAAGGTGGCGACCAGACCACCGGAGGCGGCGAGGACGGCGGAGACGCGGGCTCCGGTCTCGCCGGCGCTGCGGGCGATCTGGGTCAGCTCGGCGACGGGGCTGTAGCGGACGGCATGGCGGTGCCGACCGGCACGGGTGTGCTCGGACACGGTGAACCTCTCAGATGCCTACGAGGTGAGCTGTCGGGTTCGGGCTGAGGTTGCCCGGCCGGTGCGGACCGAGGTCCGTGCCGGCTTCACCCCGAGGAACGTCGGGCGAGACCAATGTTCCGAAGTGGTTCCCCCGCTCCTGCCAAGCGGACTCTGAGAGAGACCCTGCGTCGGGGGCAGGACTCGGCGTCCCAGCGCAGGTGCCCACCGTCCGGGTCGGCGGGTACATCGACCGTAACAGTGGTCACGGAACGATCACAAAGCCGCGGAAGGAGCACCTCTCAGGGAGCTCTTGGGTGGGCGATCCGCAGCTTGACAACGATGTCGGCCACCGACGACGACGCCGCCGACCTCGGGGCCGGCGGCGGTGTCGTGGGGGCCCGTGGACGCGGGCCGGGCGGTCAGTAGTTGATCGTGACGTGCACGTGGTCGTAGTGGTTCGCGGTCGGTGAGCCGCGGTCCTCCATCGTGCTCCAGCCCTCGCCCGGCGCCCAGTAGCGCTGCTGCCAGATGAGGTACTTGACGTTGAACTTCCCGACGTTCTGCTGCACCCAGGCCGCGATGGCGTCGCCCTGCGAGGCGTTCGCGATCATGAAGTCGATGGCCTGGCCGGTGCCGTGCTCGTCGGCGGTGGCGCGCCGGCCGCCGATGGTGGGCGGGCCGAAGAGCGAGTCGACGGCCGAGCAGATGCCGACGGCGTTGGGGATGAGGCCGATGTTCGTGCAGCGGGCGGTGGTCTTGCCCGACCAGGAGCCGCTCGGGGCCGACGGGGACGACGAGCTCGAGGAGCCGGTGCTCTCCGGGGAGGGCTCGGGCTTCGGGGTCGGCTTCGCGACGGCCTTCACGCCGGCCACACCGACGGGGTCGGGCTTGACCGGCGCGCTGCCCACGGGGGCGGACACCGCAGGAGCGGGAGCGGCGTCACGCTCGGCGCGCGAGCGCGAGGCGGCCTCGAAGCCCTGGCGCTGGGCGAGGGCGGCGCTGGCGAGGGCGGGGGCCGCGACGGCGGTGGGGGTCTCGGCCTCGGCGTCGGCCTGCTCGGCGGGGACGGTCAGTGCGACGGCGGCGCCGCCGACGACGCAGAGGCCGGCGACGGACTTGACGGCGAGGGAGGTCCCGATGCTCGAGAGACCATCGGGGAGGCGGCGGACGCGGCCGGGGGCACGACGCCGGCCGGGGGCACGGTGGGATGAGGGCACGAGGGAGTCAACTTCCGGGGCGGGTACGGCTCGCCGACCACCGTACGGCACCCGCCGGGCGAAGTCACGTTTCGGTAACGCGACATCGGCCACTCGGCCGAGGCGGAGCGGGGGTCGGCCGGCTCAGGTCCGGGCGACGAACACGTGCCCCGCGACGTCGTCCGGGAGCGAGACGCCGGTGGCCTCGTCGGCACCGTCGCGGAACACGACGACCCGCGCGCCGTCGCGCCGGACCCGGGCCGGCTGGCCGGGCAGCAGGCCGGCGCTGGTGAGCAGCGCGAGCGCCTCGTGGTCGACCTGGACCGGCTCGCCGATGCGCCGCACCACGACCGAGCGCGGCTCCTGGTCGGCGACCTCGACGAGGGTGGCGAGCCCGGAGCGGAAGTCGACGACGTCCCCGCTCTCCCCGAGCTCGTCGAGCCCGGGGATCGGGTTGCCGTAGGGCGACTCGAGGTGGTCGGGGAGCATCGCGAGGATCTTGCGCTCCACGCGGTCGGACATCACGTGCTCCCACCGGCAGGCCTCCTCGTGGACGTACTCCCACTCGAGGCCGATGACGTCGACGAGCAGCCGCTCGGCGATGCGGTGCTTGCGCATGACGCGGGTGGCGAGCAGGCGGCCGTGCTCGCTCAGCTCGAGGTGGCGGTCGCCGGCGACGGCGAGCAGGCCGTCGCGCTCCATCCGGGCCACGGTCTGGGAGACGGTGGGGCCGGAGTGGCCGAGCCGCTCGGCGATGCGGGCGCGCAGGGGCGTGATGCCCTCCTCCTCGAGCTCGAAGATGGTGCGGAGGTACATCTCCGTGGTGTCGATGAGGTCGGTCACGCAGGCAAGCCTAATCTGACCCGCCGACGCCGGAGGTCCGGCGGCGGGGGTCGTACACCGGGAGCCAGCGCAGCAGCCACGCCCCGCCGGCCAGCGTGAGCACCCCGACGGCGACGCTAGCCGCCCCGATCGAGGCCACCGCGGCCAGCGCCCCGACGACGAGCGAGGCCCCGTTGTGCCCCACCAGCGAGAGCAGCCGCCAGACCCCGAGGAACGGCGCCCGACCCTCGACGGGTGCGGCGTCGGCGCCGAGCGTCATGACGATGCCCGACCCCAGCCCGTTGCCGACGCCCATGACGACCGCCACCGCACCGACCGCGACGAGCGAGGTGGTCAGCGGGAGGACGAGCAGCCCGAGCCCGAGGAGGACGGTGACGGGCAGTGCCACCCAGACCCGGCCGCGGCGGTCCATCAGCGACCCCGCCGGGTAGAACAGCAGCACCTCGACGAGCCCGGCCGCCCCGAAGACGAGCGAGGTCTGGGCCGCCGAGAGCCCGACGTGCTCGGCCCACAGCGGGACCACGACGACCCGCGAGGAGCGCGCGAGCCCGATGGCCAGCACCCCCACCCCCACCGTCAGCAGGACGGCGCGATGACGGCGCACCACCTCCAGGACGCCGACCCGCGCGGCCGGCCCGCCCTCGGGGGTGGGCGCGGCGAGGTGCGCCCCGAGGTCGGGCGAGGCCGCGGCCACGGCAGCGGCGAGCAGCCCGCCCACGACGGCGATACCGAACGCCGCCTGCGGTCCCCAGTGCCCGACGACGGGCGCGCCGAGGAGCGGACCGACGAAGAGCCCCACCCGGCCGATGCCCCCGAGGGTGGACATCGCCCGGGCCCGCATCGACTGGGGTGCGGCGGCGGTCAGGTAGGACTGCCGCGCGAGGAGGAAGACCGCGCCGGTGGGCCCGGAGAGGGCGACCGCCAGCGCGAAGACCCACAGCGAGGGCGCGAGCATCGCGAGGAGCGCGGCCGCGGCGTCCGCGACGCCGGCGAGGACGAGGGCGCGCCGCTCCCCCAGCCGGTCGACGAGCACCCCGGCGGGGACGGCGGAGACGAGCTCGGAGACGGTCGTGATGCCGACGAAGAGGGCCGCGACGGGGACGGTGGCGCCGAGGTCGCGGGCGCTGAGGGCGATGACCGGCAGGGTGGCCCCCATCCCGACCGACCAGGCCGCCGTCGGCCCGAAGGCCGGCACGGCGACCCGCCGCAGCGAGAACTCCTCGGTCACACCCCACCCCTTTCTCTTGACGTCAAGATACTTCGCCGACGCCGCCGGCGGGGCGTGTGACGCACGCGACGTGCCCGGGGGTCGCGGCGTGGGTACGTTGGCCGCGTGGAGCTGACCGTCCCCCGCCGCTACTGCGGGCCCCCCGAGTCCGGCAACGGCGGATGGGTGAGCGGCGCGCTCGCCGAGCACGTCCGCACCTCCGGCGACCTGCCCGCCGTGAGCGTCCGGCTCTCGGCCCCGCCGCCGCTGGACCGGCCGATGGCCGTCGTCGGCGACGACCCCGACCCGTTGACCGGCACCACGGTGCTGCGCCTGCTCGACGGCGACGTGCTGGTCGCCACGGGGACCGCGGTCGCCGAGCTCGACGAGCCCGTCCCGGCTCCGGCGGGCGCCGAGGAGGCCCGGCTCGCCGAGGAGCGGTACGAGGGGCTGGCCGAGCATCCGTTCCCGACGTGCTTCTCGTGCGGCACCGGCCGCGAGCCCGGCGACGGTCTGACCCTGCGGCCCGGTCCGCTCGACGACGGCTCCGGCCGCTACGGGACGACGTGGACCGTCCCCGACGACGTCGCCGTGCCGACGGTCTGGGCGGCTCTCGACTGCCCCGGCGGCTGGTCCGCCGGCATCGCCGGACGGCCGATGGTCCTCGGCACGATGACCGCACGCGTCCTGCGCGTCCCCCGGCCCGGCGAGCTGCTCGTCGTCACGGCGTGGCAGCGGGGCGCCGAGGGCCGGCGGCACTGGTCCGCCAGCACCCTCCACGCCTCCGACGGCGAGCTGCTCGGCCGGGCCGAGGCCACCTGGGTCGCCGTCGACCCCGCGAGCATCCGACCGAGGGAGCAGCCGTGAGCGAGAACACCGCCGGGGACACCCGGCCCACCGCCGTCGTCACCGGGGCCAGCAGCGGCATCGGCCACGCCACCGCGCGGCTGCTCGCCGACGCGGGGTTCCGCGTGGTCTGCGCCGCCCGCCGGGCCGACCGTGTCGAGGAGCTGGCCGGCTCGATCGGCGGTGTGGCGGTGGCCTGCGACGTCACCGTGCCCGCGGACGTCGCCCGGCTCGCGGACGTGGCCGGCGACGCCGTGCACGTGCTCGTGAACAACGCCGGCGGTGCGCTCGGGCTCGAGCCGGTGGCCGGGGCCGACGTCGAGCTCTGGCGGCAGATGTACGAGACCAACGTGCTCGGCACGCTCCGGGTCACCAAGGCGCTGCTGCCGGCCCTCGTCGCCGCCGGGGGCGAGGGCATCGTCGTCAACGTCGGCTCGATCGCCGGCCTGCTCGCCTACGAGGGCGGCGGCGGGTACACGGTCGCCAAGCACGGCGTGCACGTGATGACCGAGACCCTGCGCCTCGAGCTCTTCGACCAACCGGTGCGTGTCACCGAGATCGCGCCGGGGATGGTGCGGACCGAGGAGTTCTCGCTGACGCGCTTCGACGGCGACCGCGAGCGCGCCGACAAGGTCTACGAGGGGGTGCCGGGCCCGCTCATCGCCGAGGACGTCGCCGAGGCGGTCGTCTGGATGGCCACCCGGCCGGCCCACGTCAACGTCGACCTGATGGTCCTCAAGCCGCGGGCCCAGGCGGCGCCGCACAAGGTCCACCGCCTCCCCTCCTGACCCCGTGGAGGCGTTCGCGGAGGTGCTGGCGGCCGGCGGGCACACGAACTCGCTCGGCCGGTCCGGCGAGGTGCTCGAGCTGCTGCGTTCCGATGCGTCACGCCTCGACGAGCTGTTCGCCTGCATCGCCCACGACGACGCCTGGGTGAGGATGCGGGCCGTCGACACCTTCGAGAAGCTCGTGCGCGAAAAGCCCACCCTCGGGCAGCCCTACCTGCCCCGCGTCCTCGGCGAGCTGACCCGCAGCGACCAGCCGTCGGTGCAGTGGCACACGGCCCAGCTGCTCGGGCTGCTCGACCTCGACGAGGAGGAGCGCGCGGCCGCCGTGCGCTGGCTCACCGACCGGGTGCGGACGACCGACGTCGACTGGATCGTCGCGGCGCAGTCGATGGCGGCCCTCGTCGCCTTCGTGCGCGCTGGTCACCTCGGCGCCGACGAGGTCGTGCCCCTGCTCGAGGTGCAGACACGGCATCGCTCGGCGTCGGTGCGGCGCAAGGCATCCGGCTTCCTGGAGGGCCTGCGCGACCTCGGCTGACCGTCGCGGTCAGGGCTGGCGGCGGCCGAGCTCCCAGGAGGCGGCGTCGCCGAGGTCGCCCTCGCCGGTGCGCGTGAAGACGAGCCGGTCGTGCAGCCGGTTGCGGCGCCCGCCCCAGAGCTCGACCTCGTCGCAGAGGATGCGGAAGCCGCCCCACGACTCGGGCACCGGGACGTCGTCGTCGGACCCGGTGTCGGGGAACTGTTCCGCCCGGCGCTCGTAGGCCGCCTCAAGGTCGGCGCGCGAGCCGACGGGCTGTGACTGCCGCGACGCCCACGCCGAGATGCGCGACGCCCACGGGCGCGACACCCAGTAGTCACGCACCTCATCCTCGTCGAGCGGGATCGCCCTGCCGCGGAAGCGGATCGCGCGGTACATGGCGGGCCAGGTGAGGGCGGCGGCGACGTGCTCGTTGCCGGTCAGCTCGTGGCCCTTGGTGGAGGTGAGGTCGGTGACGAAGCCCGGCCCGCGCTCGTCGAGGAAGCGCATGAGGACGGTGCGGACGTTCGGGCGACCCTCGGCATCGGCGGAGGCCACCGAGAGCGCCAGCGGCTCGAAGACGTCGGCCTCGCTCTCGGAGCGGCGCACGGCGTCGTCGACCCAGAGCCGCACCTGCGCGTACGGGGTCTCGAGGAGGTCGGCCTCGGCGATGCCGTCCCCGGTGTAGTCGACGCGTCGCGGGTCCATGCCGCCAGCCTAGGCCCGCGCGGTGACGCCGGACCGGGTCTCCCTGTCTCGCCGGCGTCTCCCCGCTCCGCCGGGGTGCCATCGCGCCCCCGGTGTCTCCCCGCTCCGCCGGGGTCACCCTGCTCCGCCGGGGTGCCATCGCACCCCGGCAGGGCACGGAGGCGCCGGCCACGCACGATCACCCCGGCGACGCATATGGCCCCGGCGTTGCGGTCGCTCCGACCGGGATACCGGTCGCCGCGACCACGATCCCTCCCCCGGCGACCACGATCCCGGTCGCCACGACCACGATCCCGGACCCCGCGACCGGGATCCCGGACCTCGCGACCGGGATTCCGGTCGCGGTGACCACTGGTCCGGAGGGCACCTGGTGATGAGCCCGGCCCCGGGCGTCGCCCCCCGCACCACCGCCACGGTCGCGCGCCGCCCTCAGGGCGTGGGGTGCCGCGCGTCGTAGCGCACGAACCCGGGCTGGCGCACCGCCAGGAGCACCACCGCCAGCACGCACACCAGCCCGCCACCGACCGCCGTCCACCCCTCGCCGACCCGCTCGGCCACCCCGCCGCCGGCCAGCTCCCCGAGCCGCGGTCCTCCGGCCACCACGACGATGAACACCCCCTGCAGCCTCCCCCGCATCCGGTCCGGCGCGGCCGACTGCAGGATCGTGGTCCGGAACACGGCGCTCACCGCGTCCGCCCCACCGGCGAACGCCATCGCCGCCAGGGCCCCCACCAGCGCCACCTCGCGCGACACCACCCCGTCGGCCGCGAGCAGCGCCACCCCGAGCCCGCTGACGCCCACGCCCCACCCCGCCACGCTCACGAGGATCGCCAGCCCCTGCCGCCGCACCCCGCCGAGCCGCCCGGACAGCGTCATCGCGAGGATGCCACCGACCGCCGTCGCCGCGTACAGGGCACCGACCGTGCTCGCCCCACCGCCGAGGATGACCGCCCCGGCCGCCGGGAACAGCACTCGCGGCTGCGCCAGGAGCATCGCCGCGATGTCCGCCACGAAGGTCATCCGCACGTTCGGGGCGGTGCGCAGGAAGGCGAACCCGTCGAGCACCGAGCGCAGCCCGACCCGCCGCGGGCCCTCCTCGCCGGCCACCACCTCCGGCGGCACGGGGTGCAGCCGCCACAGGCTCGTCACGGCGGCGAAGGTCAGCAGGGCGTCCGCGGTGTAGGCCAGCCGGTAGCCCCCGCCGTCGACGAGCAGGCCGGCCAGCAGCGGCCCCGCGGTCATCGCCGTGTTCATCGCGAAGACCGACAGCGCGTTGGCGGCCGGCAGCTGCTCCGGCGGCAGGATCCGGGGGTAGATGCTCGTGCGCGCCGGCGAGGACACCGCGAAGGCCCCGCTCCACACGGCGACGACGCCGTAGAGCACCCACACGTTCGTGTTGCCGAGCCAGGCCTGGGCGGCGGCGACGATGCTCGTGGCGCACGCGACGAGCGTGGCCACCAGCCCGACGAGCCGCCGGTCGTGGTGGTCGGCGAGCGCCCCGCCGTAGAGCCCGAGGACCACCAGCGGCACGAGCGCGAAGAGCCCCACGAGGCCGACCGCGGCCGTCGAGCGTGTCACCTCGTAGACCTGAAGGCCGACCGCCACGACCGCCATCTGCGAGCCGACGTTGGAGAGGGTGAACCCGGTCCACAGCCGCCGGTAGTCCCGGTTCTCCCGGAACGGGGTGAGGTCCGGGAGCAGGGAGCGCAGCACCGGCGCATCATCTCCCGCCGCGCCGGTCCGAGGACGGGCGGGATGCGCGCCGGGTCGCGCGGACGGCACGGCACCGGGTGAGGGCTAGCCTCGGGCCATGACGGAGACCCCGCGCATCGCGCTGCTCATCGACGCCGACAACGCGCGGGCCCGGCGGCTCGACGTCGTGCTCAACGAGCTGTCCTCCCTCGGGGAGACCACCATCCGCCGCGCCTACGGCAACTGGACGAAGTCCGAGCTCAAGGGCTGGCAGGAGATCCTGCACGACAACGCGATCCGGCCGATGCAGCAGTTCGACCCGTCCAAGGGCAAGAACGCCAGCGACATGGCGCTCGTCGTGGACGCGGTCGACATCCTGCACACCCAGCGCCCCGACGCCGTCGCCATCGTCTCCTCCGACTCCGACTTCACCCCGCTCGTCATGCACCTGCGCGAGCACGGGGTGGCGGTGTACGGGTTCGGCGACGCCAAGACGCCGGCCGCGTTCCAGAGCGCCTGCACCCGCTTCCTCGTCCTCGACCGGCTCTCCCGGCCCAGCGGCGAGACCGCCGCCGACGACGACGAGCCCGAGCCGCCGCGCCGGGCCACCCGCAAGGCCACGGCGAAGGCGACCGCCAAGGCCACGACGAAGAGCGCCCCGGCCGCCAAGGCGAGCAAGAAGGCCCCTGCCCCCGCCGCCGACGCCGGCACCGCAGCCGGCGCCACCACCACCAACCCCGGCACCCCCGAGCGCGCCACCCGCGCCCAGCTGCGCCAGGACGCCCGCCTCGTCACGCTGCTCCGGGGCGCCGTCGAGTCCGCCTCCGACGAGACCGGCTGGGCCCGGATCGGCACGGTCGGCCAGCGCATCGCCCGGCAGTCCTCGTTCGACTCCCGCAACTACGGGTACGCCAAGCTGAGCAAGCTCATCGAGGCCTCCGACCTGTTCGAGGTGCGGGACGCCGGCACGCCGGACATGGCGATGCGGGACCCACGCGCGGGCTGAGCGCCCCGGCGTGCACAATGGGCCAGCCCGACAAGGACGACGAGCGAACGGGGAATCGATGCCCAGCACCACGGACGACCCGCACTTCTACCCCGGACTCGAAGGGGTCATCGCGTTCGAGAGCGAGATCGCCGAGCCCGACAAGGAGGGTGGCGCGCTGCGCTACCGCGGGGTCGACATCAAGGACCTCGTCGGCACGGTGTCCTACGGCCAGGTGTGGGGCCTGCTCGTCGACGGCGAGCTCGACCCGGGCCTGCCGCCCGCCGAGCCGTTCCCGCTGCCGGTGCACACGGGCGACATCCGCGTCGACGTCCAGTCGGCCCTCGCCCAGCTCGCGCCCGTGTGGGGCTTCAAGCCGCTGCTCGACATCGACGACGCCGAGGCCCGCGACAACCTCGCCCGCGCCTCGGTCATGGCGATCTCGTTCATCGGCCAGTCCGCCCACGGCCAGAACAGCCCGATGGTGCCGCAGTCCGAGGTCGACAAGGGCCGCACCATCCCCGAGCGGTTCATGATCCGCTGGCGCGGCGAGCCCGACCCCAAGCACGTCGAGGCCATCGACGCCTACTTCATCTCCGCCGCCGAGCACGGCGTGAACGCCTCCACGTTCACGGCCCGGGTCATCGCCTCCACGGGCGCCGACGTCGCGGCGTGCCTCTCCGGCGCCATCGGCGCCCTGTCCGGCCCGCTGCACGGCGGCGCGCCCAGCCGCGCGCAGCACATGATCGAGGGCGTCGAGCAGACCGGCGACGCGGTGAAGTACGTCAAGGGCGTCTTCGACCGCAAGGAGCGCCTCATGGGCTTCGGGCACCGCGTGTACCGGGCCTACGACCCGCGCGCGGCCGTCCTGCGCGACACCTGCAAGCGCCTCGGCGCCCCCCGGTACGAGGTGGCCCTCGAGCTCGAGAAGGCGGCCATCGCCGAGCTCGCCGAGCGCTACCCCGAGCGCCGGATGGAGACCAACGTCGACTTCTGGGCCGCGGTGCTGCTCGACTTCGCCGAGGTCCCCGGCGAGATGATGACACCGCTGTTCGTCGCGGCCCGCACGGCCGGCTGGTCGGCGCACGTCCTGGAGCAGAAGAGGACCGGGCGGCTCATCCGCCCGAGCTCGCGCTACGTCGGCCCCGGCGAGCGCCCGCTGTCGGACGTCCAGGGGTACCGCAGCCCGGCCTGACCCCGGGCGCTCCTCCCGCTCGCCAACCTCCCGGCCCGGACGTACGCTCGCCGGGCAGGCCGACCGCGTGCGCCGGCCCCGGTCCCGGGAGGTCCCGCGTCGTGTCCCCGCTGGCCCTGGCCACCGCCCTCGTCGGCGCGGCGGCCCTGACCACCGCCTCCCCCGCGCCCCCGGCGAGCGCCGCGCCGAGCATCACCGTGACGACCGTGGTCAGCGGCCTGAGCAACCCGTGGGACATCACGTGGGTCGGGGACCTCATGCTCTTCGACCAGCGCGCCGGCACCATCTCGAGCAAGCGCGGATCGGCGGCGCCCCAGCAGGTGAGCATCAGCGGCTTCCCCTCGATCTTCGCCCAGAGCGAGGGCGGCCTGCTCGGGATGGTCGCCGACCCCGCGGCCGCGACGAACCGGCGCTTCTACACCTGCCAGTCGGTGCGCGACGGCGGTGGCAACCCGCTCGACGTCCGCGTCCTGCGCTGGCGGCTCACGAGCGACACGACGGCCACGAGCGACGGAGCCCCGGTCGTCACCGGGCTGCCGCTCTCCAGCGGCCGGCACTCGGGCTGCCGGCTGCGCTTCGGCGCCGACGGGAAGCTCTACGTCGGCACCGGTGACGCGGCCGTCGGCACTAACCCGCAGAACCTCTCCTCGCTCGGCGGCAAGGTGCTGCGGGTGAACGGGGACGGCACGATCCCCGCGGACAACCCGTTCGTCTCGCGCGGCGGGAACGCCCGCTACGTGTGGACCTACGGCCACCGCAACGTCCAGGGCCTCGCGCTGCGCCCCGGCACGAGCGAGCTGTGGTCGGTCGAGCACGGCACCAGCCGCGACGACGAGGTGAACGCCCTGGTCAAGGGTGCGAACTACGGGTGGGACCCGGTGCCGGGGTACGACGAGACCCGCCCGATGACCGACCTCGGCAAGTTCCCGTCGGCGCGCTCCGCGATGTGGTCCTCCGGCGCGCCGACGGTGGCGACCAGTGGGGCGACCTTCCTCTCCTCCCCGGCCTGGGGCTCGTGGCGCGGCAGCCTGGCCGTGGCCCTGCTCAAGGACCAGGGCATCTCGCTCATGCGGACGAACCCCACACGCTCGGCGAGCCGGGTCGTCCAGGTGCTGCCGCTGGCGCAGGCCGAGGGCTTCGGCCGGATCCGCGCGATGGCCGAGGGGCCCGACGGGGCCCTGTGGTTCACGACGTCGAACGGCACGGCCGACCGCATCGTCCGCATCGCGCCGACCGCGACGCCGCCGGTGAGGCAGCCGGGCCAGCTCGTCTCGGCCGTGGGCGTGGGACTGGCCCGCTCGGGCAGCACCGTCGACGTCTACTTCCGGTCGACGGGCGATGCCGTGCTCACCCGCCGCAGCACGAACGACGGCGCGACGTGGGCGGCGACGGCGCGCACCGGGGTGACCTCGGTCGGCCCGCCGTCGGCGGCGTCGTCCGCCCCTGGCCGGGTCGACCTCGTCACGCGCTCGGCGAGCGGTGCGGTCGTGTACTCCCGGATCCTCGGCGGCCGGCGGACCGGGTCGTCCTCGCTCGGCGGCTCGGTGGTCTCGGCCCACGTCACCTCGCTCGGCGACGGCACCATCGACGTCTTCGCCGTCGGGCGGGACGGCGTGGCGGTGCGCAAGCACTGGAACCGGGCCTCGTGGAGCGCGTGGCAGCCGGTCGGGGGGTCGTTCACCTCGGCCCTGTCGGCATCGCCCGACCCGGCGCGCGGCGTCATCACCGTGACGGGACGCGGCCCCGACGGGCGCACGTACGAGCGCGAGTTCACGCCGACGGCAGCGAGCGGGACCTGGGCGCCGCGCACGGACGGGCTGTCGCAGTGGTCGACCCGCGCTGTCGGCGACCTGTGGCCCGGGCTGAGCCGACTCGCGGTCGGGGTGGCGTCCGATGGTTACGTCGTCGTCCAGCGCGGCACGCAGTTCGTCGCGACCGACGTGACCTGGTCCTCCTCGGGCGACATCGTCTCGCGCCCCGACGGCAGCTACCTCATGGCGGGACGGGGCCGTGACGGCGCCCTGTGGGTCACCTCGGGCGGGCCCTCGAGCTACGCGAGCCGCTCGCTCGGCGGTGTCGTGCGCTGACCTCCGCGCCGGTCCTGCACCGGCGCGCTCCCGCCGGACGCCCACCAGATGGACCCGCCGCCCACCATGTGGGCATCCTCGGTGAGGATGGGGTCCGGTCGCGGGTCGCCGACGGCGTCGACCCCGCGGCCCCCGCACGCCCCGCGGCGCCCGATGCCGCGCCGGAGCACCGCGGACCCGTCCGGCACCACCATCCCCGACCACGGAGTGACACGTGAGCGACGCCCCCCTCAGCATCCCCGCCGACCTGCTGCCCGCCGACGGTCGCTTCGGCTCCGGACCCTCCAAGGTCCGCCCCGAGCAGGTCGAGGCACTCACCGCCATCGGTCGCACGGTGCTCGGCACCTCGCACCGCCAGGCCCCGGTGAAGAACCTCGTGAAGTCCGTGCGCGAGGGCCTGGCCACCTTCTTCGACCTCCCCGAGGGCTACGAGGTGGTCCTCGGCAACGGCGGCTCGACCGCGTTCTGGGACATCGCCGCCTTCGGCCTGGTCCGCGACCGCGCCCAGCACCTGGCCTTCGGCGAGTTCTCCAGCAAGTTCGGCTCGGTCACGAAGAAGGCCCCCTTCCTCGGCGACCCGACGATCATCACGAGCGAGCCGGGCAGCCTCCCCGACCCCGTCGCCGAGGCCGGCGTCGACACCTACGCGTGGGCGCACAACGAGACGAGCACCGGCGTGATGGCTCCCGTCCGCCGTGTCGAGGGTGCGGACGACGACGCGCTCCTGCTCGTCGACGCCACCTCGGGCGCCGGCGGCCTCCCGGTGGACGTCTCGCAGGCCGACGTCTACTACTTCGCGCCGCAGAAGTCCTTCGCCTCCGACGGCGGCCTCTGGCTCGGCCTCTTCTCCCCCGCGGCCCTGGCCCGGGTCGACGAGATCGCCGCGTCCGGGCGCTGGGTCCCCGACTTCTTCAGCCTCCCGACCGCGATCGACAACTCGCGCAAGGACCAGACGTACAACACCCCGGCCGTCGCGACCCTGGCGATGCTCGCCAACCAGGTCGAGTGGCTCAACGGCAACGGTGGCCTGGACTGGGCGACCTCGCGCACCGCGGACTCCAGCGGCCGCCTCTACGACTGGGCCGAGCGCACCGCGTACACGAGCCCGTACGTGACCGACCCCGACCACCGCAGCCGGGTCGTGGCCACCATCGACTTCGACGACGCGGTGGATGCCTCCGCCGTCGCGAAGACGCTGCGCGCGCACGGCGTCGTCGACGTCGAGCCGTACCGCAAGCTCGGCCGCAACCAGCTGCGGGTGGCCTGCTTCCCGGCCGTCGAGCCCGACGACGTCAGCCGGCTCATCGCCAGCATCGAGTACGTCGTCGAGCGCCTGGCCTGAGCCCCGCACCCCGGCTCGCGAGCCCCCTCCCGTCCGCGGGAGGGGGCTCGCGCCGTCATCGGGCCACGGCGTAGACGACGGCGACGACGACGAGCACCGCGAGGACCCCGAGGGTCATCCGGCGCCGGAAGAGCGGCGTCACCGGGCCGGTTCCGGGACGGGCACGTGCGCGTCGTCGCGGCGGGCAGGGACGGTGGTGACGCTGACGCGCGGGCGCCGCTGGGACTCGTAGCTCACGCGGACATTCTCCGCCCGTGTGAGCCACACCGAGACCGCGACGAGCGTGATCCCCACTGCGGCGGCCCCGACGCCGATCGTCCACCGCGGGCCGAACTGCTCGGAGATCCAGCCGATCATCGGCGCCCCGACCGGGGTGCCGCCCATGAAGATCGCCATGTAGAGGGCCATCACGCGGCCGCGCATCTCCGGCGCCACCCGCGTCTGCACCATCGCGTTGGCGGTCGTCAGCGCGGTGAGCGCGGTGAGCCCGACGGGCACGAGCGCCACGGCAAAGAACCAGTACGTCGGCGCGGCCGCGGCCACCGCCGCCGAAGCCGTGAAGCCGACGAGGGCCACGAGCAGCACCCGGAGCCGCGGCTCCTTGCGGCGGGCCGACAGGAGCGCGGCGGTCAGGGACCCGACCGCCATGATCGAGCCCAGCAGCCCGAACTCGCCGGCCCCCTTGGCGAAGACCTTCGTGGCCATCAGCGCCATCGTGATCTGGAAGTTCATCCCGAAGGTGCCGAGCACGAAGACGAGCAGCATGACGAGCTGGATGTCGCGGCGGTGCTTCACGTAGGCGAAGCCCTCGCGGATGCCGCCGCGCCCCTTGGCCCGGCTCGGCGAGCGCAGCTCGGAGGTCGTGAGCATCGCCAGCGCGCCGAGGACGAACACGAAGGTCAGGGTGTTGAGCAGCAGCGCCTGGCCGGTGCCCCACCACGCGATGACGAGCCCGGCGAGACCCGGCCCGATGAGGCGACCGGCGTTGAACGACGCCGAGTTGAGCGCGACGGCGTTGGTCAGCTTCTCGGCCGGCACCATCTCCGAGACGAACACCTGGCGCGCCGGGTTGTCGATGGCCGTCGTCACGCCCTGGAAGAGGGCGATGGCGTAGACGTGCCAGAGCTGCGCCGTCCCCGTGACGGCGAGCACGCCGAGGACGAGGCTGGTCAGCGCGAGCAGGCTCTGGGTGACGAGGAGGATGCGCCGCCGCGAGAACCGGTCGGCGATGAGGCCGGTCCACGGCGCGAGGAGGAGGAAGGGGAGGAACTGCAGGCCCGTCACGACACCGAGCGCCGTGGCCGAGCCGGCCGTGAGCACGGTGAGGACGAGCCAGTCCTGGCCCACCCGGCCGATCCACGTGCCGACGTTGGACACGAAGCCGCCGAGGAACCAGAGCCGGTAGTTGCGGATCTCGAGCGAGGTGAAGGTCGGGCTCATTCGGCGGCCACCCGTTCGAGCAGCGCGGTGGCCTCGGCGAGCAGCGCGCGCTCGTCGTCGCTCAGGTGCTCCAGGCGGGTCGCCAGCCACTGGTCCCGGCGCCGTCGCGTCTCGCGCACCGCCTTGCGCCCCTCGGGGGTCAGGGACAGGATCACCTGCCGCCCGTCGGTCGGGTCGTCGGCCCGGGCCACCAGGCCCGCCTCGACGAGCCCGTTCACCGTGCGGCTCATGCTCGGCGCCGAGACGCGCTCGATCTCCGCGACCTCCTTCGGCGTCCGCGGACCGTCCTCGAGCCGGATGAGCACCGAGAACTGGTGCGGGGCGAGGTCGGTCGTGCTCTCGAAGCGCACCCGGCGCGAGATGCGCATGCACACGAGGCGCAGGTCGCTGGTCAGGCGGTCCTTCTGCGCACGGGTCATGGTCGGGGCGGCTGCGGGCACGGTGTTCTCCGGCGGTCGTCTTCATGGATGCTTAGCACAACTCATTACGCGTGCTAACTATTCCACGACTCCGGGGACGACGACGCCCGCCCCGGTCGGGCGACCGGGGCGGGCGTCGAAGGTCGGTGGGCCGGAGGGTCAGCCGGTGACGACCTCGGTGAGCGGCTCGATGAAGAAGTAGACGACGAAGAGCAGGGCCGTGACCCACATCATCGGGTGGATCGCGCGGACCTTGCCGCGGACCAGCTTGATGACGACGTAGGCGATGAACCCGGCGCCGATGCCGGCCGTGATCGAGTAGGTGAACGGCATGAGGATGATCGTCAGGAACGCAGGGATGGCGATCTCGACGTCGTCCCAGGCGATCTCCTTGACCTGCTGCATCATGAGGAACCCGACGAGGACGAGCGCGGGGACGGCCGCCTCGTTCGGGATGATCTTCACCAGCGGCGCGAACACGACGGCCACGAGGAAGAGCAGGCCGGTGACCACCGAGGCCAGGCCCGTGCGGGCCCCCTCGCCGACACCGGACGCCGACTCGATGTAGGAGGTGTTCGACGAGACACCCGCCGCGCCGCCGGCCGCGGCCGCCACCGAGTCGACGACGAGGATGCGCGTGGTGTTCGGGGGGTTGCCCTCCTCGTCGAGCAGCCCGGCCTCGGCGCCGATGGCCGTCATCGTGCCCATCGTGTCGAAGAAGTCGGCGAGCATCAGGGTGAAGACGAGCAGCACCGCGGCGACGACACCGACCCGCTCGAAGGAGCCGAAGAGGCTGAACTCGCCGAGCGTGCCGAAGCTGATGGGGTCGACCTTCTCCGGCCACGCGGGGACGTTGAGGTTCCAGCCGAGCGGGTTGACGACGTTGTTGCCCGCCGCGTCGACCCCGGTGACGGTGGGGCCGACCTTGGCGAGCGCCTCGACGACGAAGGCGACGACGGTCATCGTGATGATCGAGATGATGATCGCGCCCTTCACCTTGCGCACCCAGAGGGCGATGATGAGGACGACGCCGAGCGCGAAGACGAAGGTGGGCCAGCCGGCCAGCTGGCCGCCGATGCCGAGCTCGACGGGGACCGGGCCGGCGCCCGTGCGGCGCACGAACCCGGCGTCGACGAGCCCGATGAGCGCGATGAACAGGCCGATGCCGACCGAGATCGCGACCTTGAGCTGGGCCGGCACCGCGTGGAAGACCGCCTGCCGGAACCCGGTGAGGACGAGCACGAGGATGATGACGCCCTCGAGCACGACGAGGCCCATCGCGTCGGCCCAGGTCATCTTGCTGGCGATGGCGTAGGCGACGAAGGCGTTGAGCCCGAGCCCGGTGGCCAGCGCGAGCGGGTAGTTGGCCACCGCCCCCATGAGGATGGTCAGCACGCCCGCGACGAGCGCCGTGCCGGCCGCGATGGCGGCGAGGTTCGGGGCGTCACCGCCGCCGAGGTACTGCCCGTCGGCGTCCTTGACGAAGCCGAGGATCAGCGGGTTGAGCACGACGATGTAGGCCATCGTGAAGAAGGTGGCGACGCCACCGCGGACCTCTCGGCCCACGGTCGAGCCGCGCTCGTGGATGCGGAAGTACCGTTCGAGGAAGCCGGCGGGAGCCCGGCCGGTGTCGTCGGCGGTGGAGGTGGTCTCGGCCATGGCGTGCAGGCTAGTGGCGCGAGGGCGGCCGTGGGTTTCCGGGGTGTGACGGCGAGACGCGGGACCGCGTCCGGGGGTCGTTACGCTGGCGGCGTGACCGAGCAGACGCCCCGCCCCCGCGCCACCCTCGGCGAGTCCGCGCCGGTCGAGCCGCCGCACGTGCCGACCTCGCTCATCACGCTCGTCGGGTGCGCCCTCTGGGCGGTGGCCCTCGTCGTCTCGCTGGCCGTCCCCGCGCTGCACACGGGCGAGCGGTCGTGGTGGCCGTGGGCGTGCGTCAGCGGCCTGGCGCTCGGTGCGTTCGCGTGGTGGTACGTCCGGCGCGGGAAGGGCAACGCCGCCGGCGCCTGAGGCACCACGAGTATCGGGTCACCCGATACGACCGCGCTCCACCCCGGAACCGTTCCCGGGTGATGCGCGGGGTTCCCGGGGGAAGTGCCCGGCGAGCCGCCTCAGGCGGGGTCGAGCTCGAAGTCGTCGAGGATCGGCGGCGAGACGCGCTCGGGGGCCGGCGCCTCGACGTCGACCTCGGAGTGCGCACCGCACCCGTGGTCGAGGCTGACGACCTTGCCGTCCGAGGGGGACCAGGCGTTGGCGCAGACCCCGAACACCGAGCGCAGCGCGCCGGCCATCGGGACGAGGAAGCCGCAGGACGAGCACGGCATCGGGGCCTTGACCGCCACCGCGGCCGACGGCCCGTTCTCCCCGTCGTACCAGCGCTGCGCGGCGACGTCGCGACCCTCGGCCGAGAGCACGCGGGGGCGGCCGAGGCCGAGCTCCCAGAAGCCGACGGCATCGACGTCCTCGTCACCGGTGGCCTCGAAGCCGGCCTCGAGCAGCGGGTCGGCCTCGAGGTAGGGCGTGACGTCGCCGGCGCCGAGGTCGCCGGGAGCGAGCCGCGCCGCGTAGGGGACCCAGTCGGGCGAGAGCATGGACCCCTCGCCGGGCACGAGGTTGGCCTCGCACACCGTCACGGCCTTGGAGCGCGCGACCCGGGAGACCGACACCGCCCAGCGCCAGCCGCGGTAGGCGGGCGCGGTGCAGGCGAAGTAGTGCGTCGCCAGCCGCTCCTCGTCCATCGCCATCCCGAGGTGCTCGCCGACGGCGTCACCGTCGGCGACGGCCAGCGCGGCCTCGCGCGCGACCTCGACGGCGCCCTTGAGGGTGCTGTCGGTCTTGACGGCGGTGGCGGTGGGCATCAGAGCTCGAGGTCGGCGGCGACGGCGTGCAGCACCTGGGCGACCTTGTTGCCGTGCGCCTTGTCGGGGTAGTGGCCGCGACGCAGCGACTCGGAGACGTCGTCGAGGAGCTTGATGACGTCCTCGACGATGACGACCATCTCGTCGGCCGGCTTGCGGTCGCGGACACGGCGGTTCGTGGCGACCGAGGGGGCCGGGTCGAGGAGGCGGACCGAGAGCGCCTGGGCGCCGCGGCGGCCCTCGGCGACGTCGAACTCGATGCGCTGGCCGCCCTTGAGGCCGGCGACCCCGGCGGGCAGCGCGGAGGCGGGGACGAAGACGTCACCCTCCCCGGACTCGCCGGACACGAAACCGAAGCCCTTCTCGGCGTCGAAGAACTTCACCTTGCCAGTCGGCACGGTCCACCTCACCCATCACGTCGCTGCGGCACCCGGTCCGGGCACCGCTCCCAAGGCTAACCGGTGCCGGGCCGGGCGCGCCGCCGGGTTCTGGCCGGCGGTCGACCGGCCGCGCGGGTCGGCGGGGTGCGCGCCGGGGGAAACCCCGTCGAGGACCGTCGGTGGGTCGTGGCACCGTGGGCCCGTGCCCGAGACGACCGAGGGCCCCCGGGGGGCCACCACCGACCAGCCGGCCGACGGCGGCGAGCACCGGCTGACCCTGCGCGGGTTCTGGGACGCGCTGCCGCCGGCCGGCCGCTGGCTGCTGTCCACCACCGCCGTCTCCACGCTCGGCCGCGGCATGACGCTGCCGTTCACCGTCATCTACATGCACGAGGTGCGCGGCCTCCCCCTCGACGTCGCCGGCCTGCTCATGGGCCTCATCGCCGTCGTCGCCGTGCTCGTCACCGGGCCCGTCGGCGTGCTCACCGACCGGCTCGGCGCGCGGCCGGTCGTCATCGCCGGCCTGGCCGCCCAGGCGGTGGGCGCGGTCGTCATCGCCTTCGCCACGACGCTGCCCGCCTTCGTCGTGGCCGTCTGCCTGCTCGGGCTGAGCTTCGGCATCGGCTGGCCGGCGTTCAACGCGATGATCGCGAGCATCGTCGAGGGTCCCCTGCGCACGCAGTTCTTCGGCGTGAACTTCGCCCTGGTCAACCTCGGCATCGGCGTGGGCGGCGTGGTCAGCGGCTTCCTCACCGACGTCGGCCGGCCCGCCACGTTCACCGCGATCTTCCTCGTCGACGCCGCGTGCGTGCTCGTGCCGGTCGCCCTGCTGCTGGGGCCGCTGCGCGGCGTCGCCGGCCGCCCGCAGCCCGTGGAGGACGGCGCGGACCCAGGCGTCGGCTACCTCGCCATCCTGCGCCGCCCGGCGGTGCTGTGGATCACCGCGCTGACCTTCCTCTCGAGCTTCGTCGGGTACGGCCAGATGGAGGCCGGCTTCCCCGCGTTCGCCCGCCAGGTCAGCGAGGTGTCCACCCGCACCATCGGGCTGGCCTTCGCCGTCAACACGGTCGTCATCGTCGGCCTGCAGTTCCTCGTCCTGCGCCGCATCGACGGCCACCGCCGGACCCGCGTCTTCCTCGTGCTCGTCCTCCTGTGGGCGCTGGGCTGGGCCCTGCTCGGCAGCACCGGGCTGGTCGCGGGCACGCTCGCGGCGGCGGCCGGCGTCATCGTCTTCCACGTGTTCTTCGGCCTCGGCGAGACGATGCTCCAGCCCACGGTGCCGGCCATCGTCAACGACCTCGCGAGCGACCGCGACCGCGGGCGCTACAACGCGGTGTCCGGTGGGGCCTTCCAGGTGGGCGCCATCACCGCGCCGGTCGTCGCCGGGTGGCTGCTCGACCGCCGGCTGGCCGGCGTGTTCGTCGCCGTCCTGCTCGTCTGCCTCGGGCTCGTGGCCGTGCTGGCCCTGGCCCTCGAGCGGCGCATCACCCCCGAGGTCAACGGGGTCCGCCGCCGCTGACGGGCGGGCGCGGTCAGCCGAGCACGTTCAGCCGGGTGGCCGCGAGCCCCTCCTTCGCCGCGACGACCCGCACCTGCGCGCCGACCTGCAGCGGCAGCCCGATGCGGGTGGACGCGTACCCGGCGGACAGGTCGTAGGTGGCGGCGAAGCCGTCGGCGCTGCGGACGGCGATGCTCTTCCCGGCGGTGTAGGCCGTGACCTCGCCGACCTGGACCACCATCACGACCGGCGTGCCCGTCGCGGCCGTCGTGAACTCGCCGTGCAGGACGTCGTCCATCCCCGCCATGCCACCCGTCATCGCGCCCCGGCCCTGTCCCTGCCCGGGCAGCCGGCCGGTCCCGCCCTGCTGCCCCTGGTCCTGCCGCCCCTGGCCCTGCGGCCCGTCGGCACCCTGGCGGCCATCCCGGCCGGGACGCCCGTCGCGGCCCTGGCCCGTCATGGGCCCGCCGCGCTGCATCCCCGGCCGGTCGTCATCGCGGCCGAAGGCGGTCCGCCCGCGTGCGTCCTCGCCCCGACCGTGGCCGCCGACGAGCGCGGCCCCGAGACCGATGACGGCCACGACGAGCAGGGTGGCGAGCACGGCGACCGCCCCGAGGGCCACCCGGCCCCCGGTGGAGGAGGTCGCCTCGTCCCAGGTGCGGCGGGCGCGCCCGGGAGGTCGCGGCGGCGGCGGTCCCCCGGGCGGGGGCGTCGCGGACGCCGCGGCCCACGCCGGCTGCTGCTCGCTGGGCACGGGCGGCTGCGCCGCGGTGGGTGCGGTGTCGGTGGGCGGCGTGGGCGGGACGGGCTCGTCACCCGTCGGGGAGCCGGTGGGACGCTCGGTCATGCCCCCGATGATCCGCCGGTCCGGCCCCCACGGCTCCCGGTGCGCGCGGACTCATACGCAACTCACAGCCTCGCCGGGTGCTCGTCCACACCCGGCGGCGGGCCCTCATCCCCCGGACAGCGCCTTGACGACCCGGGACGGCGACGGGCGGCCGAGCCGGCCCGCCATCCACACCGACGTCTCGACGAGGGCGTCGAGGTCGATGCCCGTCTCGACCCCCGCGCCGTCGAGGGTCCAGACGAGGTCCTCGGTCGCGAGGTTGCCGGTCGCCGACTTCGCGTAGGGGCAGCCGCCGAGACCGCCGGTGGAGGCGTCGACGACCGTGACGCCGTCCCGCAGGGCGGCCAGCGTGTTGGCCAGCGCCTGACCGTAGGTGTCGTGGAAGTGCACGCCGACGCGCTCGGGCCCGATGCCCGCCGCCCCCAGCGCGTCGATCAGGCGGTGGACGTGCCCCACGGTCCCCACGCCGATGGTGTCGCCGATCGAGAGGTGGTCGCAGCCGAGGTCCATGAGCCGGCGGCAGACGTCGACGACCTGCGCCACCGGCACCGGTCCCTCCCACGGGTCCCCGAAGCACATCGAGACGTAGGCCCGCACCCACAGCCCCTCGGCCCGCGAGCGCTCGACGACCGGGGCGAACATCGCCACCGACTCCTCGACGGTGCGGTTGAGGTTCCTGCGGGCGAAGGTCTCGGTGGCGCTGCCGAAGATGGCGACGGCCCCGACGCCGGCGGCGAGGGCGCGGTCGAGCCCGCGCACGTTGGGCACGAGCACCGGGCGGCGCGGGCCGCGCCCGTCGTCGCCGAGGAGCGTGAGCACCTCCTCGGCGTCCGCGAGCTGCGGCACCCACCGGGGGTCCACGAACGAGGTGGTCTCGACGGTGTCCAGCCCGGCGCCGGCCAGCCGGCGGACGAACTCGGCCTTGTCGGCCGCGGGCAGGACGCCGGCCTCGTTCTGCAGGCCGTCGCGCGGGCCGACCTCGTAGACCGTGACCCGGCGCGGGAGGGAGGGGTCGGGCTCGACCTGCGGCAGGACACGGCTCATCCCCCGATCCTGACACGCCGCGGCCGCTACCCTCGTGCGCGAGCGCCGGAGGGTCCGGCGACCGACCGAGGGGACCGGCCCACGTGAGCACGAGCGACGACGACTTCCGCGACCCGACGGCCCCGCCGCCGCTCCCCGAGGACGCCCCGTCGCACGACACGGGGGCCGCGGACGCACCGGCCGGTGACGACACCCAGGTCGTGGGCACCGACCGGACCCGCCCCTTCGAGCCGCCGTCGACCGGGTACGAGCCCCCCACGTACGCCGGGCCGACCTACTCGACGCCGAGCTACGAGCAGCCCGACTACGGGACGCCGAGCTACGGCACCCCCGCGGCCCCTCCCCCCGCCGCACCCGCCGGCAGCACCCCGCCCCCGGCGTGGCCGCCCGCGCCGACCCCCTACCCGAACGCCGGCGCGACCCAGCCCCCCTCCGGCGCGCCCGCGCCCTACGCCCCGCCCCCGCCCGGCGGCCAGGCGGCCAACCCGTACGACCCGTCCGTCCCGGCTGCGGGCGCGTACCCGTACGGCGCTCCCCCGTCGATCTACGGTGTGCCGCAGCGCAACACGAGCGCGCTGGTCCTGACCATCCTCTCCGGCCTCCTCGTGGCGTCCTGCTGCGGAGCCCTCACCCTGCCCGCGCTGATCCTCGGCATCATCGGCCTGACCAAGCAGTCCGACGACCCGGAGGGCTCGCGCCGGATGTCGCGCTACGGATGGATCGCCTTCACGGTCGCGGTCGTCCTCACCGTCGTCGGCATCGTGGTGCTGGGCGTCATCGGCTCGATGGACGGCGGGTCGTCGTCGGACAGCACCTTCGACGGGTACTGACCGGGGCGGACGTCAGGTCCGCCGCGCGATGACCGCGTCGACCACCACGAGGCGCCCCGTCGTCCGGCTGCGCAGGGTCAGGGTGCCGCTGCGGACCGAGGGCAGGAGCGGCAACGCCAGCACCTGCCTCGCGCGGGTCGTGGACGAGCGTGTCGACACGCTGCCGACGCGGGTCGAGCCGAGGAAGACGTCGAGCGTGCCGCACGTGGGACACGTCGTCGCCACGACGAGGACCCGACGGGCCACGGTGCGTGTACGGGTCAGCACCCGTCCAGCGGTGGTGGTCCTGGTCACGGTTCCCGCGGAGGCGCTCGACGAGCCCGCCCTGGTCCAGCCGGTGCCGGCGGCGAGCGCCCGGTCGTCGAGCGCCCGGGCCGTGCACCGTTCGGCAGACCACGCCGAGGTGTTGCCGACCCTGTCGCGGGCGCGCACCGAGAAGCAGTACTCCGTCCCGGACGCGAGCGACACCGTCACCGACCGGGCGGTGCGTCCCGACCAGGCGGCCGGTTGGCTGTGCGCCGAGAACGCGGTCGAGGACCAGGCCGCCGAGCGCACCCTGACGTCGTAGGAGGAGACGCCGGCGGTGTCGGAGGCCCCGTAGGTCACGGTGACCGTCGAGCCGAGCACCGCGACCGGCAGGGCCGTGACGGCGACCGTCGGGGCCGCACCGTCGACGGTCCAGCGGTGGGAGGCGGTGCTCACGCGCCCGAACGGGTCGGTGGCGGTCACGGTCAGCGTGTGCGACCCGGCGGCCACCGTGCCGGACCATCCCGACGAGCACGCCGCGGTCGGCTTCCCGTCGAGTCGGCAGGTGACGGTCAGGCCACCGACGGGCACCGTGTCGTCGGTGACCCGCACCGGTATCCGGGACGTGGTCGCGGTGAGCGCCGGGGCGGACGGGAACGTGATGGCCGGGGCCTGCTCGTCGAGCCGGCGCCAGGCCACGGCGCTGACCGACATCGCACCCGCCGGCGAGGAGACCGTCGTCGTGCCCGCGCCACCGTGCGGATCGGCACGCCAGACGGTCACCGAGTCGGCACTCCACGGCAGCCAGGTGGGCACGGCCAGCGCGTCGCCGGCCGGGGCCCACGCCGGTCGCCCGAAGACCGTCACCCCGACGAACCCGCTGACCCGCACCGTCGACGCGCCCCCGCCGATCGGCAGGGTGCGCACCTGGTCGACGCCGTCCGCGCCCGTCCTCGTGAACGCGACGACATCACCGCGCGGGGACACCGCCGGCCAGAACGCGCCGTCGCTCCCGGCGAGGGTGGTCCTCGTCCCCGTGGCGCCGATGCGCACGAGCCGGCTGGTCGGACCGTCCACGGTCACGGCGACCAGGGCGGTGCCGTCGGGGAGGAAGGACGGCAGGACGGCGCCCTGGCCGCCCGGGTACGCGGCCGCCCGGGCCTCGGGCGCCAGCCCACGACACCAGACGGCACCCGCCCCGGCGCTCACCTGCGACCAGCAGACGCGCGACCCGTCGGGCGACCACACCGGGTCCAGCTCGTCGGCCGCGGGGTCGTCGGCGAGCAGCCGGGGCGCCGGCCCACCGGGCTCGACGGAGCGCACCCACAGCGACGCGGCGAGGTCGGCGTCGTACACCGTGTACGCCACGAGCCGGCCGTCGGGCGAGACCGCCGGGGCGTCGACGTCCTGGCCGCTCCCGTGCGCGACCCCCGGGCCGTCGCCGAGGGGCGCGGACACCAGGTCCCCGGTGTTCCAGCCCGCCGCCAGCAGCAGCTCCTCGTCGGCGGCGACGACGCTCGCCTCGTCGTCGGGCGGGGTCGGCGTGCTGCCGTGGCGGTTCGTCACGACGAGCCGGTAGCGGTACGTCGTCCCTGCCGTGACGTCGGGGTCGACCCAGCTCCCGGCACCTGGCTCGGCCTCGCCGACGCGGACGAAGGACCCCTCGCCGGTCGCCCGCTCGATGCCGATCGTCGTGACCGGGCTGCCACCGTCCCCGCCGGCGTACCACTGCACAGACACCCGACCGAGGACGGCGACGGCCCGCGGCGTCCACGGGGGCGGGCCCCCCTGTGCCGAGCCGGCGACCTGGAGGACGAGTCCCCCGTTCGGCGTCTCGGCCGGAAGGCGCAGCACGGCCGAGGTCGTCCCGGTTCGGACCGGGTGGTGGACGACCTCCACGGTGCACCGCTCGTCGACCGCCAGGACGGCGCCGCAGGTCGAGGCGCCCAGGCCGAAGGACGACGCGTCGTCCCCTCCGACCGCCGCGTCGCCCAGGCCCAGGGGGCCCGACCCCGCGTTGTGCAGCGTCACGGTGACCGGTGCCGACGTCTCGCCGACGACCACGCCGGCGAACGGGTCGCCCCCGACCGAGCCCGGGGTGGCCTCGAGCGCCGCGAACGGTGTCGCGACGCCGTAGCGCACCTGGACCTCGACCGGCCGCCCGACGCACGAGAGGTGGAGGTCGGCATCGAGGCGGTGCACCGTGCCGTCGGCACGCACCCAGGCCTCCCGCACGACCGCGGTCCCGAGGAGCGCGCTGCAGGTGGACGGGCCGGATATCAGCGACACCTGGTACGCGGAGGTCTCGCCGACCTCGTAGGTCCCGGGGCCCGGGAAGCGCGGCAGGCCGAGGATCGTGCCCGATCCCGCCAGCTCGCTCACCCGGTCGCGCAGGACGGGCCGGTCCGAGCCCAGGGGGGTGGCGGTCCCGTCGCGCAGGACCGAGGAGCCCGAGTCGGCCTCGATCACCATCGCCTGTTCGGCGTCGGCGTCCGGCGGGTCCGGGAGGTCGGGGCGCGTGACGGTGACCGGGTCGGCCGCCGCCTCCCCGGCCGCGGTGTACGCCGAGACGACGTAGGTCGCGCTCTCCCCCGGGCCGAGCGCGGTGTCGACGAAGCTGGTCTCGTGCAGGGCCCGGGTCCCGAGCAGCACCGGCTCCGGGCCGTCGGTGCGCCGGATGCGGAAGCCGTCCGGCAGGGGCGCCGAGGAGTCGTGGGTCCAGCGCATCGAGACCCCGTCGTAGCCGGCGTCGGTGGTCAGCGACTGCGGGGCTCCCGGCGTCTCGATGACGCTCTGCACACTCAGGCCGATCCGCACCGCCCCCCGCACGGTGCCCCGCGCGGGGATCGCGAGCCAGGCCTGCGAGCCACCGCCCGGGATGCCGTCGTCGACGTACTCCACCCGGATGTCGCAGCTCGCCCCCACGGCCAGCGTCGTCCCGGAGCACCCGTCAGCGCCCGGGACCGGCTCCACGCGTGGCTGGTCGGCGGCCACCGGGACGGCCGCGGCCTGACCGAGGGTCATCGGGACCGTCCCGAGGTTGCGCAGCGTCGCGCCGTAGGGGGTGCGCGACCCGCTGACGACGGCCGGGAGGATCGTCGAGACCGAGCTCGCGGCCGTGTAGTCGGCGGTGGAGCGGACCCGCACGACGCCGGCGATGCTCGACCCCGTGGACGACGGGTAGCACGGCATGAGGAAGGTCGCCGCCAACGAGGACAGGGTGCCGTCCGGGGTGTAGGAGACCTCGTCCACCGTCAGCGTGCCGCCCTGGGTGCTGCTGAAGCTCTGGCAGTCGGTGACGGCCTTCGAGAGGCGGATGACGGGGGTGGTCCGGGCACCGATCGGGAGCAGGCCCGGCACCTTCGTGTGCGTCCCGACCGCCAGGCGGCCCGAGTCGGGCGGGATGATCTCGACCCCGACGCCGTTCGTGGGCACCACCTTGACACCCCCGGGGAGGGTGCCGGCGCTCACCGTCGGCCCGGTGCCGGCGGCGCTGTCCCAGGCGGCGCTCGACGCGCGGGGGCCGTAGGAGCGGGAGTCGGTCAGCAGGTCGATGACGAGGGCGTCGCGCGGCACCGGGTCGGCGGCGGCCGGCACGGGGACCACCGTCGGACGGCTCGCCGTCGGGACGACGGCCCCGGCCGGAGCGGCGGAGGTCAGTGCCACGGCGAGCCCGAGGACGGCGGCGAGCGGGACGGCCCGGCGCGCCCGGGTGGCGTGGGTCGGCAGAAGCACGGCTCCGGTCCCCCTGGCTCGACGAACGAGGCCCCACGGCCTGGGGCGGCGACAGCGTAGGGCCGCCGTGCGCCGGCGCACCACGGTTCCGCGCACGTCCGGGCCGATCGGCCGACCCCGGCCTCGGTACAGCACCGGCGGACGCCCAGCCCACGTCCAGCGAGTTCACAGGTTCGCGGCCGAAACTGGGAGGGTGACCGCCACCCAGCAGCCCGAGGCCCGGCTCCTCGTCGTCGAGGACGAGCCGAACATCCGTGAGCTCCTCGCCACCTCGCTGCGCTACGCCGGCTTCGACGTGGCGACCGCGGCGAGCGGCTCGGAGGCCCTCCGCGTGGCCGGGGACCATCAGCCCGACCTGTGCGTCCTCGACGTCATGCTCCCCGACATGGACGGCTTCACGGTCACCCGCAAGCTGCGCGACCAGGGCCGCCAGCTGCCGATCGTCTTCGTCACCGCCCGCGACTCGGTCGACGACAAGATCAAGGGCCTGACCGTCGGCGGCGACGACTACGTCACCAAGCCGTTCAGCCTCGAGGAGGTCGTGGCCCGCATCCGCGCCGTCCTGCGCCGCACCCGCGGCGACCTCGACGAGGACCGCCCGGTCCTGCGCTTCGAGGACCTCGAGCTCGACGAGGACTCGCACGAGGTGCGCCGCGCCGGCCGCGCCATCGAGACCAGCCCCACCGAGTTCAAGCTGCTCCGCTACCTCATGCTCAACCCCAACCGGGTGCTGTCGAAGGCGCAGATCCTCGACCACGTGTGGGACTACGACTTCCGCGGGGAGTCCGGCATCGTCGAGTCCTACATCTCCTACCTGCGCCGCAAGATCGACGTCGAGGGGCTGCCCGCGCTCATCCACACCAAGCGCGGTGTCGGGTACGTCCTGCGGCTGCCCCCGCAGGCCTGATGCTGCGCGCGTCCCGCCCGGCCGCTCGGGTGGCCCGCCGGCTCGAGGTGGTGCCCCTGCGCACCCGGCTCCTCCTCATCGTCGGTGTCCTCGTGGGTGCGGCCCTGCTCTCGACGAGCCTCATCACGGCGTACCTGCTCAAGAGCGACCTCGACACGCGGGTGGACTCCGAGCTCCAGAGCGTTCTGCAACCCGTTGCCACACAGGCACTCTCGGACCTGCGGCGCGGTAACACCGACACCCTACCCACGAGCTACGCCTTCGTCCTGCAGAGCGGCGGGCAGCAGGTCCCCCAGCTGCCCACGGGCCAGCGGGTGGTGCCGGCCGTCCCGCTGCTCGCCCTGGACGACCCCCGGGTCACGAAGCAGGAGCCGTTCACCGTGGGGTCGGTCAAGGACCGGCTGCGGTGGCGCTTCATCGCCGCCCGGGTGAGCGACACCGACGCCGTCGTCGCGGTCGGAGTGCCACTGGAGTCGGTGTCGCACACCGTGACCCGCCTCCTGGTGTCGACCGCGCTCCTGGGCACCGGCGCGCTCGTCCTCTCGCTGGTTCTCGGGCACTTCGCCGTGCGCCGGGCCTTCCGCCCGTTGCGCCGCATCGAGGACACCGCGGCCGCCATCGCCGAGGGTGACCTGACCCGGCGCGTCCCCGTCCGCCAGGCCGACGACGAGGTGACCTCGTTGTCCCGCAGCCTCAACGTGATGCTCGCGCAGGTCGAGTCCTCGTTCGCGGTCCGCGAGAAGAGCGAGGAGAAGATGCGGCAGTTCGTCGCCGACGCCTCCCACGAGCTCCGCACCCCGCTCGCGACGGTACGCGGGTACGCCGAGCTCTACCGGCAGGGCGCCGTGCGCGACCCGGAGGCCGTCGGCTCCGCCATGCAGCGCATCGAGGCCGAGTCCGGCCGGATGGGCGAGCTCGTCGAGGACCTGCTCACCCTGGCCCGGCTCGACGAGGAGCCGGAGGTCGAGCACACCGATGTCGACCTCACCGTGCTGGCGAACGATGCGGTCGCCGACGCGCGGGTTCGGGCCCCGGAGAGGCGGATCCAGCTCGTGGGCATCTCCGGCCCGGTCGAGCCCACCGTCGTGCGAGGGTCCGAGGCCCGGCTGCGCCAGGTCGTCACCAACCTCCTGGCGAACGCGGTGCGGCACACCCCCGACGGCACCCCCGTGGAGGTCGCGGTCGGCCTCGACGGCGACACGGCGTGCCTCGAGGTGCGCGACCACGGACCCGGGGTGCCGCCCGACATCGCGACGAAGGTCTTCGAGCGCTTCTTCCGGGCCGACCCCTCGCGCGGGCGCGCGCAGGGCGGGGGCACCGGGCTCGGGCTGGCCATCGTGGCCGCCATCGTCGCCGGTCACCGCGGACGGGTGGGCGTCGCGGAGACCCCCGGCGGGGGCGCGACCTTCGTGGTCCGACTCGCACAGCGGACTCCCAGCCGCTGACCAGCGGGCGCCCACCTCGGGGGAGTTGGGTGGGGTGCAGTCGAACACGAAGGAGCACCCACGGCGATGAGCGACCAGCAGCCCCCCACCCCGGACCGGTCCGGCCAGCAGTGGCCGACCCCCCAGTGGTACACCCCGCACGGCGGCACCACCACGACCCCCCGTCCGACGGGCGAGGCCGCGCCGACCGCTCCGGTGCCCCAGGCACCCTTCCCCCCGAACGCCCCGTCCGGCCCTGCGGCCCCTCCCCCTCCGTCGGGGCCGTACGGGTCGGCGGGGTCGCCCCTCGCCCCCGGCACCCCGCCGCGGGCCTCGGGGCGTCGCCGCGCGGCGGAGCTCACCGCCGTCGCGGTCCTGGCCGCCGTCCTGTCCTCCGGCGGCACGGTCGCCGCGACCCGGCTGCTCGACGACACGCAGTCCCCTTCCTCTGCGTCGTCGTCCACGCAGCTGGGTCGCGGCACCGACAGCGCCCCGGTGCAGCAGGCCAGCGCCTCCGCCCCCAACTGGACCGCCACCGCGGGCGCCGTGTCGCCGAGCGTGGTGGCCATCACCGCGGAGGTCTCGGGCGGCACCGCGCAGGGCTCGGGCGTCATCATCGACGACTCCGGCCACGTCGTGACGAACAACCACGTCGTCGCGGGCGCGGAGAAGCTCCAGGTCACCCTGGATGACGGGCGCACCTACTCGGCCCAGGTCCGCGGGACGGACCCGTCGACCGACCTCGCGGTCATCACCATCGACAAGGCCCCCTCCGACCTCACGCCGATCGCGATGGGCGACTCGGACGCGCTCAAGGTCGGCGACCCGGTCATGGCGGTCGGCAACCCGCTCGGGCTCGCCGGCACCGTGACGACCGGCATCGTCAGCGCCCTCAACCGTCCCGTCACCACGCAGGCCGAGCAGGACCAGCAGCAGCAGAACCCGTTCAACGGGGACTTCCAGCAGCAGCAGTCCAGCGCCGAGCCGGTCGTCACGAACGCCATCCAGACCTCGGCCGCCATTAACCCCGGCAACAGCGGCGGCGCCCTGGTCGACGCGTCGGGTCGGCTCGTCGGCATCAACTCCTCGATCGCCTCGCTCGGTGCGTCCTCGGGCGGCCAGTCCGGCTCGATCGGCATCGGCTTCGCGATCCCCGTCGCGGAGGTGCAGTCGATCGCCAAGCAGCTCATCGACACGGGCAAGGCCCAGCACGCCTACCTCGGCGTGACGCCCGAGAACGGTTCCGCCAGTGACGGGTCCGCCACCCGCGCGGGTGCCGAGGTCACCTCGGTCGGTGCCGGTACGCCGGCGGCGAAGGCCGGCCTCCAGAAGGGTGACGTCATCGTCGCCGTGGACGGCGACCCGGTCGACTCCGCCGAGTCCCTCGTCGGGTACGTCCGCGAGCAGACCGTCGGCAGCACCGTGAAGCTGACCGTCCTGCGCGACGGCAAGAGCATGGAGGTCGACGCGACCCTCGTCGCGCGCGACGCCACCACCGGCTGACCGACCGCACACCGCACCACCCCGGGGCGCCCGGGCACGGATGAGTAGCCGTGCTCAGGCGCCCCGTCGGCGTCCCCGGGAGGGTTGCGGCATGACCCCACGGGACGAGGTTGCGCGCCTCGAGCGCGAGTTCGCCGATGCGATGCAGCGCATGTACTCCGTCGGCAACGGGCTGGCCCGTCTCCGGGCGGACCTCGAGCCGCGTTCCGCGGCAACCGCTCCCGCTGCAGCACCGGCCTCCGCAGGGGCGGCCGGGACGGTGGCGGGACCGGCTCCCGTGGGTCCGACGAGCCCGGTGGGTCCGCCCCCCGGGTGGGCCCCGGGCGGGACCGGGGCGGCGCCGCAGGGTGGCGTCGCACCGGCTCCCGTGCTCGTGCGGGCCCCGGCCCCCGTCGACCCCTGGTACCGGCGTGAGGGCGCCGTGACCCGGGTGCTGGCGGTGGCCGGGGCGGTCGTGACGCTCTCGGGCGTCGCGATGCTGCTCGTCCTCGCGGTCCGGCACGGCTGGTTCGGGCCGGGCGCGAGGGTCGGTGCCGGCGCGTTCCTCGCGGCAGTGCTCTGCGGCCTCGGCGTGCGTGGAGGGGCGCGCGAGCGGGGCCTGGGTTCTCCCGTGGGGAGCGCGCCGGTGGCCCTCGTCGCCACCGGCGCCGCGGCCGCCTACCTCGACGTCGTGGCCGTCACCGCGTACTACGGATGGCTCCCGCCCGTCGTGGGACTCGCGCTCTGCGCCGCCGTGGCCGTCGGCGGTCTCGCCGTGGCCCGGAGCTGGGCGAGCGAGCTGCTCGCCGTGCTCCTCGTCGCGGGCGCCGGGGTGCTGTCCCCGGTGGTCGCGGGCCGGGCGGGCTGGCTGCTCTCGGCCGTGCTCGGCGTGCTCGCCGTCGTCGGCTGGTGGGCGGGTGGGCACCGCAGCGTCCCCGGCCTCACCGTCGTGCGCACGCTGCCCGTGTCGCTCTCGCTGCTCGTCGGCGCCGGGACCGCCACGGGGTCCGGCGAGCGGTGGGCCCTCCTCGCGGTCGCGGCCGTCGTCCTGCTCGCCACCCTGGCCACGTCGGGTATCTCGGTGCGCCGGGAGCCGGGCGACGTGGCCTCGAGCGCCGCGCTGGCGATGGCCTCCGTCGGGACCCTCGCCGTCGTCGCCGTCCAGGCGCGGGGCGTGGCGAGCGTCGCGTTCCTCGGGACCGCACTCGTCCTGCTCCTCGGCGCCACCGTGCTCGGCCGCGCGCCGCTCGGACCGGTGGCCCCGCACCTGGTCGTCACAGCGGGTTCCGCCGGCGCGGTGGCCGGGGTGCTCACCGTCGTCCGGGGCGCCCCCGAGGGGTTCGTCGGAACCGGCCTGCTGCTGCTCGCGCTCGGCCACCTCGCGGTCGCCGGGGTCACCCGCTCGCACATCTCGCTCGGGCTCGGGGCCGGGGTGGCCGCGGTGGCCCTGCTCGCCTGGGTCCAGCACCCCTTCGCCGTCGTCGACCTCGACCTCGCGACCGGCCACGACCTCGCCGTCGCGTTCGTCGACAGCACGCTGGCCGCCGGTGTCGTCGCCGTGGCCTGGTGGGCCTGCGCGAACGTCCGGGGCGTCCCCTCCGAGGTCCGCGTGCTCACGCAGGTCGTCGCCTGGGTGGTCGGGCTGGCCTCCACGGCAACGGCTCTCGTCAGTGTCGGCACGCTCGCCGGGCAGCACTTCGGGGGGGCCGAGCTCGGCTTCACCGGTGGCCACGCCGTCGCCACCGTCGTGTGGATGAGCGCCGCCACCGCGCTGCTCCTGCACTCGCTGGAGCGCCCGGGCGATGCCGACCTCGCGCTGCGCAGCGGGCTGCTGCTCGCCGCCGTCGCGGTGGCCAAGCTGTTCCTCTTCGACCTCGCCGCCCTCGACGGGGTGGTCCGCTCGGTCGCCTTCATCGCCACCGGGCTGCTCCTCCTCGCCACCGGCAGCCGGTACGCCAAGGCGTGGGAGAACAGCCGTCCCCGCACCTGAGGGCGGAGCGGGTGACGCCGCGCGCGTCCTCTGCCAGAGTGGCCGGGTGCACGCGCTGCAGGGTCGCTGGCCCGTCGACTCCGCACCGGTGCTGACCGGTGCCGACCCCGACGCCGTCGCCGCCGTCGGGGCCGACCTCGTCCACCGGTGGAGCGAGCCGCACCGCCGCTACCACGACCTGACCCACCTCACCGAGGTGCTGGCCGCGGTCGACGCCCTCAGCCGGTCCGAGCGCCTCGGCGAGGACGACCGGTCGGTGGCCCGGCTCGCCGCCTGGTTCCACGACGCCGTCCACGCAGGCGCCACCGACGGGGCCGACGAGCGGGGCAGCGCAGACCTCGCGGCGCGGTCGATGCGCGCCCTCGGCGCCGGGGAGGGCGTCGTCGAGCGGGTCGTCCGGCTCGTCCTCGACACCGTGGAGCACGACGTCGAGGCCGACGGCGGCGACCGGGCGCGTCCGGTGCTGCACGACGCCGACCTCTGGATCCTCTCCGCCCCCGTGACCCGCTTCGACGACTACTGCCGTCAGGTGCGCGCCGAGTACGCCCGGGTGGGCGAGCGTGACTACGCCGCGGGCCGCACCGCCGTGCTGCGTCCCTTCCTCGTCCGACCCCACGTCTACGTGACGCCGTACGCGCGCCGCGAGTGGGAGCCGGCGGCGCGCGAGAACCTCGCGCGTGAGCTCACCAGGCTGGCGGGCTGAGCACCCTCTCGACGAGCGGCCACCAGAACGTCGTGCCGCACAGGTCCTCCAGCTCGGCCGGGGTCACCCAGCGGCGGTCCGAGGTGTCGTCGTGCGTGGTGGACAGCGGCGGGCGCGTGGCGGTGAGGTGCACCTCGAACAGCTGGAGCAGGTCGCGGCCCTCGTGCCACGGCCCCGGCCCCTCGACCGCGCTGAACCGCTCGTAGCCGACCGGCCGCAGGGCATCGCGGTCCAGCACCAGGCCCGTCTCCTCCTGCACCTCGCGGACCGCGTTCTCGCGCACCGTCTCCCCCGGCTCGCGGCCGCCACCCGGCGCTCCCCACTGGTCGCGCCACACCGAGTGCACCACGGCGTGGTCGCCGGCCGCGTCCTGCACGAGCACGAGCGCGGCGAACACCCGCGCGGCATCGGCCTCGCGGGGGGACGCGATGAGGTCGACGTCGACGACGACGCCCTCGGCCAGCCGGACGCCCGTGACCCGCGCGACGCCCTTGTCCCCCCGCCGCTTCTGCATGCGCAGGCCGCTCGCGACGAGCCGACGCAGCAGCTCGCGGGCCGGGACCGGCTCGGCCCCCGCCGCCACGACGGCGTCGTAGCGCTCCTCGGGCACGTCGTAGTGGTCACCCTCGAAGCCGCGGGCGGGGATGCCGCAGCCGCGGGCGAAGGCGTGCAGCTCCTCGAGGTCGGTGTCGGTGACGAGGTGGGACCAGCGCCGCCCGTGCGCCTCGGCGCGCGGGGGGTCGATGAGGATGGCCACCCGCCGATCGTAGGCGGGTGCCCGAGGGCCTGTGGAAAACTCCGCGGCGCCCGGCCCTGGTCGACCTAGCGTGGAGGGATCGGAGCGGCCACCGGGCCGGTCCACGACGAGGGGGTACCTCCATGACGGCCCAGTTCCAGGTCGACACCGACCGCATCGCCGCGGCAGCCGGCGACGTCGCACGCGTCTCCGCCGAGATCGAGGGCCAGGTGGCCGTCATGACCTCGCGGCTCACCGCCCTCCAGGACGCCTGGACGGGCACGGCGTCCGCGCAGTTCCAGGGGGTCGTCGAGCAGTGGCGTGGCACGCAGCACCAGGTCCGCGAGTCCCTCGACTCCATCGGCCGGGTGCTGGGCGCCGCCGGTGCGCAGTACGCCGAGACCGAGGCCCAGGCGGTGCGGATGTTCTCCTGACCGGGCCTCAGCGCAGGTCGAGCTTCATCCCCGCGTGCGAGTGGACCCACCCGAGCCCTTCGTAGAACCGGTGGGCGTCGGTGCGCGAGAGGTCGCTCGTCAGCTGGGCGAGCACCGCACCGCGCCGGCGCCCGTGGTCGGCCGCCCAGCGGAGCAGCGCCGTGCCGAGCCCGCTGCCGCGGGTCGTCGCGGCGATCCGGACGGCCTCGACCTGCATCCGCAGGGCCCCGCCGCGGGACAGCCCGTGGAGGAAGGAGAGCTGGAGCGTCCCGACCACGGTCCCCTCCTCGTCGCGCACGACGACCAGGAGCTGGTGGGGGTCGGCGTCGACCGCGGCGAACGCGCGCAGGTACGGCGCGAGGTCGTCGGGCGTGGCCTCGCGGCCTGCTCCCAGCACGTCGTCGCGCAGGAGGGCGACGACGGCGGGCACGTCCGCTGCGCGCGCCCGGTCGACGACGAACGCCCGTCCCTGCACCGGCAGGTGCTGCGGGAGGGAGTCGTCGGTCTCGTGCGTCGCCTCGGTCACGGGGCCCGACGGTACCGGCGGGGCATCACTCGGTGGCGATCGCGCGCAGCACGTCGAGCCGCGCGGCACGACGGCCCGGCCAGAGCGCCGCGAGCACGCCGACGAGCGCCGCCATCGCGACGAACCCGGCAAGCTGCAGCCACGGGATCGCCAGCACGTCGATGCCGTCGTCGACCAGCGAGCGCTGGAGGGCGACCGCGAAGGCCAGACCCAGCACGACCCCGAGCACCGCCCCGAGCACGGCGATGGCCACCGACTCCAGGCGCAGCATCGTCCGCAGCTGCCGGCGGCTCAGCCCCACCGCCCGCAGCAGGCCGATCTCGCGGACCCGCTCGACGACGGAGAGGGCGAGGGTGTTGACGATCCCGAGCACGGCGATGACGACGGCGAGCCCGAGCAGCGCGTAGACGATGAAGAGCAGCTGGTCGATCGGCTGGCGCTGCTCGGCGGCGAACTGCGCCTGGTCCGCGACCCCGACGGTCGGGAGGTCGGCGACCGTGGCGTCCAGCGCCTTCTTCAGCGCCGTCCGGTCGGTGCCCGGCTCGGCGACGACGAAGGCCGACCGGTCCGTCGGTGGGACACCCAGCTCGTCGAAGGCGGCGAGCGACATCGTGACGTCGCCCTGGAGCACGGCGTCCGGCTCGTAGGTGGCGACCACCCGGCCGGCGACCTCGGCGCCGGCGAACGTGGTGGTCACCGGGTCGCCCACCCGCAGCCCGAGCTCCTTCGCGTGGGCGGTCGACAGCGCGACGTCGCCGGTGCCGAGGGCCTCGAGCGAGCCCTGGGTCACGTCCGGCCGGGCCACGCGCACGACGCCCGCGGGGTCGACCCCGGTGGCGAACTCGCGGTCCCCGGCGAGCTCCACCCGGGCCCCGCGGACCCGCACGACCTCCGCGACCCCCGGCACCTTCTCGACGGCGTCGGTGATGGCGGCGGAGAAGCCCTGGCCGACCACGCTCGAGACGACGTAGTCGGCGACGATGTCCTCGGCGAGCGACTTGTCGAGGCTGGCCTTGGCCGACGCCCCGAGCACGGACATCAGGGTGACGAGCGAGACGCCGATCATCAGGGCCGAAGCCGTGGCGCCCGTGCGACGCGGGTTGCGGCGCGAGTTCTGCTCGGCCATCCGGCCCACCGCCCCGAAGGCCCGGCGGTAGGAGGCCCCGAGCAGCCCGAGCACCGGCCGCCCCAGGACCGGGCTGAGCAGCGCCGTCCCCACGAGCACCCCGAAGGCGCCGACCCCGAGCACGTAGGTGGGCTCGCTGCCCCAGCCGGCGAGCCCGGCGGCCATCGCGGCCACGCCGGCGGCGAGCAGCACCGACCCCACGAGCACGCGCCAGCGCATCCCGCCCTCGGCGAGCACGGCATCGTCGCGCATCGCGGCGACGGGCGGCACGCGCCCGGCCCGGCGCGCCGGCAGGTAGGCCGAGACGACCGTGACGAGGACGCCGACGGCGACCGCCACGAGCACGGTGCGCAGCTGGAGCACGAGCGGCGTCGAGCCGAGGTCGAGCCCGATCCGCCCGAACACCGCGCGGATGCCGATGGCCAGCACGACCCCGAGCCCCACGCCGAGCGCGGACCCGACGAACCCCACGAGCCCGGCCTCGACGAGCACCGAGCGGGCCACCTGCCGGCGGCTCGCCCCGATGGCGCGCAGCAGGGCGAGCTCGCGGCTGCGCTGCGCGACGAGGATCGAGAAGGTGTTGACGATGAGGAACGCGCCGACGGTCAGCGCGACGCCCGCGAAGACGAGGAGGAAGGTCGTGACGAACGAGAGCGCCTCGTCGATACGGGTGGCCGCCCGGGCCGAGGTGGCGTCACCGGTGTCGGCGCGGTAGCCCTCGGGCAGCACCGCCTGCACCGAGCGCAGCAGCTGGTCCTGGCTGGTCCCGGGCGCGGCGGTCACCCAGACCGTCGACCACCCGGTGCCGCCCTCGAGGAAGAGCTCCTGGGCCTGGCGGGCGTCGAACATCACGACGCTCGCGCCGACCAGCGAGCTGCCGCCGAACTCGGCGGTCCCGACGAGGCGGGCCTCGATCCGCGGCTGCGCGCCGGCGGTGAGGAGCGGCACGGTGTCGCCGAGCCGCCAGCCCGAGCGCTCCGCGCTGTTGGCGTCAAGGACGACCTCGCCCGCCGCGGTGGGGAAGCGACCGGTCTCGATGGTCGCCGAGGGGATGCCGTTGGCGGCCGGGCCCGAGCTGTAGGAGACGGCGATGCCGGGCGGGCCGCCCCCGCCGACGAGCTTGCCGTCGCGGTCGACGACGAAGGTGCCGAAGGTGGTGACCCGCCCGTCGGCCCGCGCCGCGCCCGACACGCCCGACAGGGTGCGGACGAGGTCGGCGGGCACGGTCCGCACGGCCGCGGCCCCGAGCGGGCCCCCGCCGCCGCCGCTGTCCTCGGCGCTGCCCGGCCGGACGATGACGTCGCCGACGGCGCCGCTGGTCAGCCCGGTGAAGGCGCGGTCGAGGGTGTCGGTGAAGACGTAGGACCCGGCGACGAACGCGACGCCGAGGACGACGGCGACACCGCTGAGCAGCAGGCGCACCTTGTGCGCGAGGATCCCGCGCAGCGTGGCGCGGAGCATCCTCAGGCCTCCGACTCGGCGAGGCGGGCCATCCACTCGAGGACCGCCTCGGGGGTCGGCTCGCGCAGCTCGCCGACGACGTGGCCGTCGGCGAGGAAGACGACGCGGTCGGTCCAGCTGGCCGCGCCGGGGTCGTGGGTGACCATGACGACGGTCTGGTCGTGGGTGTCGACCGAGCGGCGGAGGAAGCCGAGGACCTCCGCACCGGACGTGGAGTCGAGGTTGCCGGTCGGCTCGTCGGCGAAGACGACGTCCGGGCGTCCGACGAGGGCCCGCGCGCAGGCGACCCGCTGCTGCTGGCCGCCGGACAGCTCGCCGGGCCGGTGACCAAGGCGGTCGCGCAGACCGACGGTGTCGACGACCTCGTCGAACCAGGCCTGGTCGGGCCGGCGGCCGGCGATGGCCAGCGGGAGCACGATGTTCTCCTCGGCGGTCAGGGTCGGCACGAGGTTGAAGGCCTGGAAGACGAACCCGATGCGGTCGCGCCGCAGCTCGGTGAGGTGGCGCTCCTTGAGCGTGGTGAGGTCGACGTCGCCGAGGTAGACGTGCCCGCCGGAGACCGAGTCCAGGCCGGCGGCGCAGTGCATCAGCGTGGACTTGCCGGAGCCGGAGCGGCCCATGATCGCGGTGAACTCACCGGCGTGCAGGTCGAGGGTGACGTCGTCGAGGGCGACGACGCGGGTCTCCCCCGACCCGTAGACCTTGGTCAGCCCCTCGACCCGGGCGGCCGCCCGGACGGCGGGCGCGGCGGGGGTCGGGCTGGGCTCGGCGACCGTCATGGCACAACGCTAGGCGACCACGGCGGCCGGCCGCCGTCGGGGTCCACCCGGGCGCTCCCCCGGGTCCTCGCCCCGGTCGGGCTCGGGGCGGGTGTCGTCCGTCGCAGCGTCGCGGGAAGGGACGCGGACCGAGTACACCTCGCGCAGCCAGGGGTGGTCGTGGTCGTCGCCGTCGACCATCCCCGCGACCCAGGTGAGCTCGAGACCGCCGGACGTCACCCGGCAGAGCGCGACGTTGTTGTCGAACCACGGTCCCTCGGTGACGGTCCAGGGGTAGCGGGGGTCGGGGACCCGGCGCGAGCGCGAGGCGAGGAAGCGCATCGGGCGGACGAGCGAGCGGGTGAGCATCGAGACGGCGATGCGCACACCGCGCGGCATCGGGTTGCGCAGCGGCGAGCAGACGGCCTGGACGATGCGCGAGCGGGCGCCGTGCCGGGCGGGGTCGGTGACCTCGGCGAAGTAGGAGTTGTGGACGTCGCCGGAGAGGAAGGTGACGGTGTCGGGGGCCGGGCCGCGGTTCCCCCGGGCGAGGTCCATCACCATCTCGAAGACCTCGTCGAAGCCGGCGTTGAAGGCGGCCCAGTGCTCGAGGTCGACGGTGCGCCGCACGCGCTCGGCGGCGTGGGCGGCGGTGCGGCCGTACTCGCCCTGCGCGACGACCTCGTCGATGGCCTCGAAGTCGTGCAGGCCGGGCGGTAGCAGGAAGGGCAGCGAGGTGCCGACGAAGACGTGCCGGTGGCCGCCACGCAGGGTCTCGTCCAGCCACTGCATCTCGGTGGCGTCGAGGATCGAGCGCCGGTCGGGCTGGAGGTCGCGGGCCGCGCGCGAGTCGAGGACGACGAGCAGGCAGTCGCCGAGCTCGCGGGTGTGGCTCCAGCGGTAGGTCTCGGGCTCGGCGTCGGCGCGCGCGGCGAGGGCGTCGAGGTCGGCGGTGAGGTCGAGCTCGTCCTCCGCGCCGGACGCGGCGTGCGCGAGCACCCGCGCGTAGAGCTCCTCCTGCGCCAGCTCGTCCGGCGAGAGGTTGCCGAGGTGCTGGTGCACCCAGTACGAGGCCAGCCCGGAGACGATGCGCTCCTGCCACCAGGTCGTCGCCCGCATGTCGCGGCGCCAGGACCACGAGGTGTTCCAGTCGTCGCGGACGTCGTGGTCGTCGAAGATCATCGAGCTCGGGAGGGTCGAGAGGAGCCAGCGGATGACCGGCTCGGACCACGTGAGCCGGTACAGCTCGTCGTACTCGACGTAGTCCTTGATCTCCTCGTACGGCGGCTCGTCGAGGCTGCGCCGCGCGCGGATGAACTCCTCGAGCTCGGGGTGCGGCGTGGTGTCGGCGTACACCTGGTCGCCGAGCAGGACCATCAGGTCGGGGCGGCCGGCGTCCGGGACGTCGCGCAGGGTGACTCCGAGGCTGCGGAGGGCATCGACGCCGTGGAGGCGCACGCCCTTGGCGTCGTGGCTGCCCATCGTCCGGCAGGAGCCGAAGGCGAAGTGCGGCAACCGGTCCGGGTCGAGGGTGCGGATGTGGCTCGGCGGTGCGCCCTCCAGCGGCCAGACCCGTTCGTCGTCGAGGAGCACCTCGTACGGCTCGTCGGAGGCGGGCTCGAGGCCGTCGCACACGACGAGCGCGTAGTGCGACCCGTGGACGCCGAAGGTCGGCGCCGACCAGCGCCGGCCGGCGCGGACCACGGTGACCGTGGCGCGCTCGGCGGTGCGGACCCACACGGTGGCGGAGGTCTGGTCGACGTACCGGAGCAGGGGCCCGAGGACCAGGGCGCCCTCGGGCAGGGTGGACGGGCGGCTCATCCCGACATCCTGCCCCGCTTCGCTGGGCGTGCGCTGTGGGGGAACACCCCGGTCCGACCCCGGTCGAGCGTCGGGGCCTCCCCGCCCCCACTGGCCCACGCGCGAGCCTCCTTCCGGCGCCGGAGCCCCCTGCAGGCGGCTCGGATGCGGGAAGTCGGCTCGCGCGGCCGGAAACCACAGCGGTCGAGGGCTATCCGGCGGCGCACGGTGGGCACTAGCCTCACGCCACGCCCGTCGCCGTGGGGGTGGCGCGGTCCGGGAGGGAACACCATGCGCAGGTCGGCACTGTTCATCGACTTCGACAACTTCTTCAGCGGCTTGCTCGGAGCCGACCCCGCTGCGGCGCTCCGCGCCGTCGAGAACCCGGGGCTGTGGCTCAGAGGGTTGGTGCAGGGCGTCGACCCTGCGACACCCCCACGACGCTGGCTCATCCTGCGGTGCTACCTCAACCCGAACGGATCGGTCGAGCATCCGCGTGACCCCGCTCGTCGGCTGTACTTCTCGAACTTTCGCCCGTTCTTCACCCAGGCCGGAGTCGAAGTGGTTGACTGCCCGAGCCTCACCCGCGGAGCCAAGAACGGCGCCGACATCCGCATCGCCGTCGACGCGATGACGGCCCTGCAGTCGCCCGTCCCCTTCGACGAGCTCGTCATCGCCTCGAGCGACGCGGACTTCACACCACTGCTGCAGGTCGTGCGGGCGAACGACAAGCGGATCACCGTCATCGCCACCTCGACGACCGCTCCGGCCTACGAGTCCCTGGCGGACGAGGTCCTCGACGAGAGCGACCTCTTCGCCCTCGCGTCGGGCGGGCCGGTGGTAGACCTCGCCCCGGGGCCCGACATTCCTGCTCCCCCGCAGGAGGCCGCACCGGAGCTCCCCGAGCCGGACCCTGCAGCTCCGGCGATCGACCCGGAGGAGGCGGCCGAGCGGTTCGCAGACGTGGTCCGAGCTCGATATGCCGCCGCGTCCGAGCCCCTCAACCTCACGTCGTTGGTCAATGCGGTGGTCATCGAGCTGGGCCCGGCTCCGAAGGCGACCAACTGGTTCGGGAACGGCACGTTCGGCGCCGCGCTCCGTGCGCTCGACCTCCCGTCCGCCCGCTTCTCCCAGCACCACCTCTGGGACTCGGAGCGGCACGAGGCACCGAGCCCGGTCGCGCCGCCCACGGCCCCGCCCCCTCCTGTCGCCCCGAGTTCCGCGCTCCCACCGACGGTCGCCCGGATCGCGGCGGTGACCGGCCTGCCACGCATCGCGAGCGAGAAGTGGCCCGTCGTCTGCTCCACCTTGGAGGCCTACCGCGTCACGCACGACTTCGACTTCACGGAGGCCACGAAGTGGGCCCGTGACCAGGCCGCCGCGGAGGGTCACGAGATCTCGCGCCAGGCGTTCAGCTACGTGGTGCGGGCCTGCCGGTACGCGGGAACGCCGATGACCGCCGAGCCCGCCCCAGACGCCGAGACGATCGGTCGAGCCTTGTTGGAGAGCGTCCTACGACAGGCGGATCTCGCGGGGTTCGAGGTCGACGCGAAGGATCGTGGCCGGCTCGCCGAGTGGCTCCACGTGCCGACGGCGCCGGACGGACCGACGACACGACCGGACGGCGTGACCGCCGGCTGAGCAGGCGACGACCGCCGGCGGCGCGCATCGGGTCGTCCGTCGGGCGGGGGCGGACGCGGCGACGGGCGGCCCTCCCGGAGGAGGACCGCCCGTCGGCGTTCGTGACGTGGGGCGTCAGCGGCTCAGAAGCCCATGCCGCCCATGTCGTCGCCACCCGGCATGGCCGGAGCGGCCTTCTCGGGCTTGTCGGCGATGACCGCCTCGGTGGTGAGGAACAGCGCCGCGATGGACGCCGCGTTCTGCAGCGCCGAGCGGGTGACCTTCGCCGGGTCGATGACGCCGGCCGCGACGAGGTCGACGTACTCGCCGGTCGCGGCGTTGAGGCCCCAGCCCGACTCGAGGTTGCTGACCTTCTCCGCGACGACCCCGCCCTCGAGACCACCGTTGACGGCGATCTGCTTGAGCGGCGCCTCTATGGCGACCTTGACGATGTTCGCCCCGGTCGCCTCGTCACCGGTCAGGTCGAGACCGGCGAACGCCTTGGCACCGGCCTGGATGAGGGCGACGCCACCACCGGCGACGATGCCCTCCTCGACGGCGGCCTTCGCGTTGCGGACGGCGTCCTCGATGCGGTGCTTGCGCTCCTTGAGCTCGACCTCGGTGGCCGCGCCCGCCTTGATGACGGCGACGCCGCCGGCGAGCTTGGCGAGGCGCTCCTGGAGCTTCTCGCGGTCGTAGTCGGAGTCCGACTTCTCGATCTCGGCGCGGATCTGGTTGACCCGACCCTGGATCGCGTCGTTGTCACCGGCACCCTCGACGACGGTCGTCTCGTCCTTGGTGACGACGACCTTGCGGGCGCGGCCGAGGAGCGAGAGGTCCGCGGTGTCGAGCTTGAGCCCGACCTCCTCGGAGATGACCTGGCCACCGGTGAGGATGGCGATGTCGCCGAGCATGGCCTTGCGGCGGTCACCGAAGCCGGGCGCCTTGACGGCGACCGACTTGAAGGTGCCGCGGATCTTGTTGACGACGAGCGTGGACAGCGCCTCGCCCTCGACGTCCTCGGAGATGATGAGGAGCGGCTTGCCGGACTGCATGACCTTCTCGAGGAGGGGCAGCAGGTCCTTGATCGAGCCGATCTTGGAGTTCGCGATGAGGACGTAGGGGTCCTCGAGCACGGCCTCCATGCGCTCGGTGTCGGTGACGAAGTAGTGGCTGATGTAGCCCTTGTCGAAGCGCATGCCCTCGGTGAGCTCGAGCTCGAGGCCGAAGGTGTTGCTCTCCTCGACGGTGATGACACCCTCCTTGCCGACCTTGTCCATGGCCTCGGCGATCATCTCGCCGATCTGGGGGTCAGCAGCGGAGATCGAGGCCGTGGCAGCGATCTGCTCCTTGGTCTCGACGTCCTTGGCGTTGGCGAGCAGCTCGTCGGAGACGGCCGCGACGGCCTTCTCGATGCCGCGCTTGAGCGCCATCGGGTTGGCCCCGGCGGCGACGTTGCGCAGACCCTCCTTGACGAGCGCCTGGGCGAGGACGGTGGCCGTCGTCGTGCCGTCACCGGCGACGTCGTCGGTCTTCTTGGCGACCTCCTTGACGAGCTCCGCGCCGATCTTCTCGTACGGGTCGTCGAGCTCGATCTCCTTGGCGATGGAGACGCCGTCGTTGGTGATCGTGGGGGCGCCCCACTTCTTCTCGAGGACGACGTTGCGGCCCTTGGGGCCGAGCGTGACCTTGACGGCGTCGGCGAGGGTGTTCATCCCTCGCTCGAGACCGCGGCGCGCCTCCTCATCGAAAGCGATGATCTTGGCCATTCGGGTGGTTCCTCCCACGCGAATCGAAGGTGGGACCGGAGGGTGCCCGCGACGGACGGTCCGGGGCCGCGGCTCACGTCACCGTCGGCGCACCGGGCCTCACCGGACCGGTCGGTACTTGTCACTCTCAGGGCGAGAGTGCTAACGCTCATTATTGGCACTCTCGGGGGGAGAGTGCAAACGGTGCCCGGCGCGGGCGCCGACGTGCCACCATCGCGCCATGACGGAGGGGACGGGGACGGTCGGTGCCGCGCGGAGCGGGGGGTCGGGGTCCGAGCGACCGTGCCCGGAGTGCGGGCGGGCGCTCCCGGAGGAGCCGGGGATGCCGCCCTGGTGCGAGCACTGCGACTGGGGCGTGCGCTCGGGGTCCTCGACGGCCCGCGGCGTCGTCGGCCGCCAGGTCGATGCCTCCCTGCGCCGCTGGGCGGTCCGCCTGCACGAGCGGCTGGTCCGCGACCCGGACTCCGTCACCCCGAGCCGGCGTCCGGCCCTCGTCCTCGCCGTGGCCGTCCTGCTCGTGGCGGTGGCCGTCGTCGGGCTCGGCCTGTGGGGCGCCCTCCTCCTCGACGGGTGGTGGCGGGTGGCCGCGCTGGCCTTCTGGGCCCTCGTCGTGTGGGAGTTCGCGCCCCGCCCGACGCGGCTCGACACCTACGCCCTCGTCGTCGCCGACGACCACGTCCCCGGGCTGCGCGCCCTGGTCGACGACGTCGCCCGGCGGGTCGGCGCCCGCAGCCCCGAGGTGCTCGCGGTGGAGACCGATGCGAACGCCTACGTCGTGGCCCTCGGCTACGGGCGCCGCCAGGCCCTCGTCGTCGGGCTGCCGCTCTGGACGACCCTCGACCCCGACGAGCGGGTCGCCCTCCTCGGCCACGAGCTGGGCCACCTGCGCAGTCGTGACACCTCCACCGGGGTGGTGCTGGGCACCGCCGACGCCCTCCTGGCGCGGGCCGTCCGGGTCCTCCACCCCGACGGCGTGGGCGACCACGACGACATCGTCGTCCTGGCCTCCGAGGCGGTCGGGAACGTCCTCCAGCGCATGGTGGTCTGGCCGGTGGCCCTCCTGCGCCTGCTCCTGGTGCGGCTCTCGGCGCAGCAGAGCCAGCACGCGGAGTACGTCGCCGACCGGCTCGCCGCGCGTGCGTCCGGGCCGCAGGGGCTGGTCTCGCTCCTCGCCTCGTTCGCCGGGGAGCCCCGGGGGTGGACCGCCGCCGAGGTGGCCGCCCGCACCCGCCAGGACCCGTGGGTCGCGCTCGAGACGGGCACGCGGCCGACCGAGCGCGAGGTGCGGCGCAGGTGCCGCGCCGGCGAGCTCGAGGAGCACCGGGTCGACGCCAGCCACCCGCCGACCCACCTGCGCCTCGACCTCGCCCGGCGGATGACGGACGAGGGCACGGACCGGGTCGACACCCGGCTCGTGGCCGCCGCCGACGACGACCTGCGCGCACTACGGCCCGAGCTCACCCGGCAGCTGACCGACGATCTGGTCCACGGCCGGTACTGAGCGGCGGCCTCAGGCGCGGGCGACGCGCAGCGTCAGCACCTCGAAGGGACGCAGGGCCAGGACGAGCGCGCCGTGCTCGACGACCGGCGGGGCCACGCCCTCGAGGGGGCGCTCGAGCAGGTCGGTGACGACCGCTCCCGAGTGCTCGAACCCGAGCGCCAGCCGGGCACCCGTGCGCGCGCCGAGCGCCTCGTACAGGCGGACCACGACGTCCCCCGAGCCGTCGTCGGCGAGCTTGACCGCCTCCACGACCACGCCGTCCCGGTCGAGCGCCACCAGCGGCTCGGTCGCGGCGCCCGAGCCGCGCAGGGTCCGCAGCGGGAGGTTGAGCCGGAGCCCCTCGCGCACCGCGTCGACGACGCCGGCGCCGGGGACGAGCGCGTAGGTCATCCGGTGCGTGCCGAGGTCGGCGACGGGGTCCGGGCTCTGCGGCGCCCGGAGCAGCGAGAGCCGGACGACGCTGCTCGTGCCGCCGCCCTCGCGGTCGGCGCGCGTGACGTCGTGCCCGTACGTGGAGTCGTTGGCCACGGCGGCCCCGAACCCCGGTTCGCCGACGTGCACCCACCGGTGCGCGCAGACCTCGAAGCGCGCGGCGTCCCAGCTGGTGTTCGCGTGGGTCGGCCGGTGGACGTGCCCGAACTGCACCTCGCAGGCGACGCGGTCGGTGCTGACGTCGAGGTCGAACGCGGCCTTGAGCAGCTTCTCGCGCTCCTGCCAGTCGACCTCGGTGGCGATGTCGACGCGGGCCTCCCCCGGCGGCAGGGTCAGCACCTGCTCGATGCGCGAGCGACCGAAGGACCGGACGATGCGCACCCCACCGTCGACGGGCTCCACCGACCCGCTCTCGCCGAGGTCGACGAGGTCGGTGACCGAGCGCCGGTAGTAGGCGTCGACGTCCCAGGCGTCGAAGCGCACCGGGGTGTCGGCGTGCAGCTGCAGGAGGTTGCCGCGCGAGCCGGGCGCCAGGGCCTCGCGCCCCGAGGCGGCGTCCACCACCGATGTCAGGAGGCCCGCGGCATCGATGCGGGCCCGCACCAGCCCGTTGTCGAGCACCCAGCCGTCGCCGTCGGCCTCCACCGACACCGCCGACAGGGGCGCCGTGGGGACCCCGATGCCGCCCGCGGCCACGCCGGCCCGGGGGTGCGGCGCGGCGTTGGCGACCACGTCCACCTCCCCCTCGCCGGCGAGAGCGCGCTGCGCCTCGCCGATGACCTCCTCGAGCTCTCCGGCGACGGCGGCGTACTCCTCGGCGGCCTGCCGGTGGACCCAGCCGATCGACGAGCCGGGGAGGATGTCGTGGAACTGGTTGAGCAGCACCGTCTTCCACAACCGGTCGAGCCGCTCATACGGGTACTCGACAGCTTCACGCACGGCCGCGGTCGCCGCCCACAGCTCCGCCTCGCGCAGCAGGTGCTCGCTGCGCCGGTTGCCCTGCTTGGTGCGCGCCTGGCTCGTGTAGGTGCCGCGGTGCATCTCGAGGTAGAGCTCGCCGACCCAGACCGGGGCCTCGGGGTACTCCGCCTCGGCTGCCGCGAAGAAGGCGTCGGGGCGCTCGACCTCGACCCGTGGCGAGCCGTCGAGGTCGCGCAGCCGGGCGGCGCGAGCGAGCATCTCGCGGGTGGGCCCGCCCCCGCCGTCACCCCAGCCGAAGGGCAGCATCGAGCGGTTGGCGGCACCCTTGTCGGCGAAGTTGCGGGCGGCGTGGGCCACCTCGGCGCCGCTGACGTCCGAGCCGTAGGTGTCGGCCGACGGGAAGTGGGTGAGGACGCGCGTGCCGTCGAGCCCCTCCCAGCGGAAGGTGTGGTGCGGGAACCGGTTCGTCGTGTTCCACGAGATCTTCTGGGTGAGGAACCAGCGCGAGCCGGAGAGCGCGACGAGCTGCGGCAGCGCCGCGGTGTACCCGAAGGAGTCGGGCAGCCACACCTCGCGGGTCTCGATGCCGAAGGCGTCGAGGAAGAACCGCTTGCCGTGGGTCAGCTGGCGCACGAGCGCCTCGCCGCCGGGCATGTTGGTGTCGGACTCGACCCACATGCCGCCGACCGGCACGAAGCGCCCCTCGCGCACGCGCTCGACCACCCGCTCCCACACCTCGGGCCGGTGCTCGCGCACCCACGCGAACTGCTGGGCCGAGCTCATCGCGAAGACGAGCTCGGGGTGGTCGTCCATGAGCGAGGTGACGTTGGCGCAGGTGCGGGCGACCTTCCGCACGGTCTCGCGGGTCGGCCACAGCCAGGCGGAGTCGATGTGCGCGTGCCCGACCGCCGAGACGCGGTGGGCGCTGGCCCGCGCGGGGGCGGCGAACGCCGGTTCCAGCTCGGCCCGCGCCGCCGCGGCCGTGCCGGCGAGGTCGGCGACGTCGAGGCGGTCCATCGCCCGGTCGAGCGCCCGGAGCAGCTCCCACCGGCGGCCGTCCTCCAGGGACAGCTCGGCGGCCAGCTGGCCCAGGACCTCGAGGTCCTGCTGCAGCTCCCACACCTCGGTCTCGAAGACGGCGAGCTCGGCGCGGGCCACGCGGTAGAGCGGGTCGCGCGGGGCGGTGTCGGGGTCGCCCATCGGCGAGGGCCGGAAGTCGAAGCCGCCACCCCCGAGGAGCAGCGGGTTGGACGCGGCCTCGACGTGCAGGTCGACCTCCTCGCCGCCACGCGCCGCGTCGCTGACCCGCACCCACTGGGTGCGCGGGTGCAGGCCCTTGACCACGCTCCCGTCGGGTCGGTAGACGAGTCCCTCGGCGTGGAAGCCGGTGCGATCGGGGTCGAACCCGAGGTCGAGGCGCAGGTCGACGACCCGTCCAGCGAACCGCTCGGGCACCGTGCCCCGCACCCGGAACCACGAGGTGCCCCACGGCGGGCCCCAGGCGTCACCGACGGCGCAGGGCGCGTGCTCGGCGGCCAGGCCCTCGGCCACCGGCACCGGCTCGCCCGGCGCGTCCCACCGCCCGAGGTCGACCGGCTCGGCACCGGACCACACGGCATCCTCGACGCGCTGGAGGGTGCGGGCCAGGCGGCCCTCGATGAGCTGGCGGTCGTCGTGCACGGCGGGTCCTCCGAGGGTGGCGTGGTGGGCAGGGGTCAGGAGCCGAGCGCGAGCAGGGTGCGGTCGTCGCGCTCGAGCAGGTGGGGGCCGTCGTGGCCGGTCAGGCTGGCGTGGTCGCCGCGTACGGGGACCCGCCGGCCGTCCGGGCAGACCAGCTGGGCGCCGTCGGCGTCGACGGCCACGAGCTCGTCGCCGAGGCGGAGCAGCACGGGCGCGTCGCGGCCCGCGGACACGGCCGTCCGGCCTGCGGCGAGCCCGCCGAGGACGTCCCCGTCCTCCGTGAGCACCCACGTGGTCGGCGTGCCGGGCAGCTGCTCGCGCGGGTCGTGCACGTCGCTGCCGCCCACCGGGACCGGGTGGCCGGCCGCCGCCCACCACGCCAGCGGCGCGCCGTGCGTCGGGTCCGCCCACCCGCCGTGCCACACCTCGGCGAGGTCGGGCGCCTCCCCCAGCGGGCCGCCGGGCCCGCGCCACGCGCAGTCGCCGGAGGCCGGGTGGTTGACCGACAGCAGGCCGCCGGCCTCCCGCGCGTGCCGCAGCCACTCACGGGCCGGTGCTCGGAAGTCGACCCAGCCGACGTCGCCGAGGACGTTGGCGTGCCCGTCGGCCGTCGTCACCTCCTGCCCGGGGAGCAACGAGATGCCGTGCCGCGCACCGACCTCCGCGAGGTGGGCGTGGTGGCTGACGGTGTTGTGGTCGGTGACGTAGAGCGCGTCCAGGCCCTGCGAGACCGCGAGCGCCGCGAGGGCGTCGAGGGTCAGGACGCCGTCGCTGTGCAGCGAGTGGGCGTGCAGGTCGGTGGCGAGCCAGCGCATCCCGGCCGGGGCCGGCAGCTCGCGGCGCGGGGGCCGCTCCGCCGGCGGGCCCGGCGGCGCCTGCGGCGGGGGCTCCACGACCACCGGCTCGACCCGCACCTCGACCTCCAGCCCCTCGGCCGGCAGCCGGTGCAGCCCGAGGACGACCTCCCAGGTCCCGGCTGGCAGCCCGCGGTCGAGGTAGCCCGGGGTCGCACCCTCCGGCGCCACCTCGACGACCGCGCGCGCCCCGCCGGACCATCCGCGCCAGCCGAGCGGGTCGGTGAGCCCGAGGTCGATGACACCGGAGGGCCCGTGCGAGCGGTCGTACGACAGCGTGACCCGCAGCCCGGGGCACCCGTCACCGACGGCGACCGGCAGCACCGGCCAGACCGACGCCGCCCGATCCTCGGGCGTGACCCGGCCGCGCCACGTGCCGCGGCCGACCTCGGGCAGCGGGCTCACGGCTGGACCAGCCCGCCGTCCTCGTCGGCCCGGTACAGCAGGACCCGCGCGGTCTGCGGGCGCAGCGGCAGGTGGTCGCCGACCGCCGGCTCGTCGTCCTCGGGCAGCACCGCGCGCACCTGCACCTCCCCCACCTGCACCGTGACGAGCACGGTCACGCCGAGGTTCTCGACGGCCGACACCTCGCCGGCCACGACGTCGTCGCCGTCCGGGCCGGTGGCGGCCGAGACGTACTCGGGGCGCACGCCCCAGACAACGCGCTCGCCGTCGGGCAGCGAGCGGTGGGCATCCGGGACGGGCACGTCCACCCCGCCGAGGTCGATGCGCCCGCCGCGCACCGTGCCCTCGAGGAGGTTCATCGGGGTGGCCCCGATGAAGTTCGCGACGAACAGGCTGGCCGGCCGCTGGAACACCTCGCGCGGGGTGCCGACCTGCCGGATGCGGCCGGCCTCCATCACCGCCATCCGGTCCGACATCGCCAGCGCCTCGGCCTGGTCGTGCGTGACGAACACGGTCGTGACCCCGAGCCGGCGCTGCAGCTGCTTGAGGAAGGTGCGCGCCTCGAGCCGGAGCCGGGCATCGAGGTTGGAGAGCGGCTCGTCGAAGAGGAAGACCTGCGGGTGGCACGCGATGGCCCGGGCCAGGGCGACCCGCTGCTGCTGGCCGCCGGACAGCTGGGCCGGCCGGCGCTCGAGGAGGGCGCCGAGGCTCAGCGGGTCGGCGGTCTCGCGGGCCCGCTCCTCGCGCTCGCCGCGCGCGACCTTCTGGATGCGCAGCGGGTAGGAGATGTTCTCGGTGACGGTCATGTGCGGGAAGAGCGCGTAGTCCTGGAAGACCATCGCGACGTCGCGCTCCCCCGGGTCGAGCGCGGTGACGTCGCGCTCGCCGATGCGGATGCTGCCCTCGGTGGCGGCCTCCAGGCCGGCGAGGGTGCGCAGCAGGGTGGTCTTCCCGCAGCCGGACGGCCCGAGCAGGGCGAAGAACTCCCCGTCGGCGATCGCGAGGTCCACCCCGTCGACGCCGCGGACGCCGTTGGGGTACTGCTTGACGAGGTCGGTGAGCTCGACGGTGGCCATCAGCCCTTGATCCCTCCCTGGAAGGCGAAGCCGTAGCGGCGGTTGACGAACAGGTACAGCACGACGACCGGCACCGAGTAGACGAGCGCGAAGGTCGAGATGAGGGCGAAGTCGGGCTGGCCGCCGGCGTCGTAGAACGTGTACATGACGACGGCCGCCGGCTGCTTCGACGGGTTGGCGAGCAGGACGTACGGCACGAGGAAGTTGCCCCACACCTGGACCAGCGCCCAGACGCCGACGGTCGCCATCCCCGGCCGGATGACCGGCAGGACCACGTGCCGCAGCACCTGGTTCGGCTTCGCGCCGAAGACCCGGGCCGACTCCTCGTAGGAGCGCGGCACGGAGTCGACGAAGTCCTTGAGCATGAAGACCGCCGCCGGCAGCAGCCCGCCGGTGAGGACGAGGACGACGCCGAGCTGGCGGTCGATGAGGTTCAGCTGGAACAGCATCAGGAAGATCGGCACCATCGCCGCCGTCCCGGTGACGATCGAGGAGAGCAGGAGCAGCGCGTACAGCAGCCGGTCGCGCCCCGGCACCCGCACCCTGCTCAGCGCGTACGCCGCGAGCGCCGCGAGGGCGATGACGAGGAGCGCGGAGCCGCCGGCCAGCACGAGGCTGTTGCGGATGGAGGGCCAGACCTGCGGGTTGTCGACGAGGCCGGCGAAGTTGTCGAGGGTGAACCCGGAGAGCGAGGCGCGGTAGGTCGGGTTCGGCGTGAACGGCGTGAGGACCAGCCACAGCAGCGGCAGCGCGAAGAACACGACGAGCAGGCAGACGAGCACGTACCCGCCGACGCGCCCGACCACGGTGCGCACCACCGGGTTCACGACTCGTCCTTCCGGCCGCGCAGCACCCGCAGGTAGAAGACGGCGATGACGAGGTTGGCGAGCAGGAGCAGCAGCGAGATCGCCGAGCCGTACCCGAGGTGCCCGCCGATGATCGCCTCCCGGTAGATGTAGACCGGCAGGATCTCGCTCGCCCCGTTCGGCCCGCCGCCGGTCAGCAGGTAGGGCGAGAAGTCGTTGAACGTCCAGAGCGTGATGAGCAGGGTGTTGGTCAGGACGTGGCGGCGCACGGTGGGCAGCACGACGTCGCGCAGCTGCTGCCACCCGCTGGCACCGCTCATCCGCGCCACCTCGAGGTGCGAGCGCGGCACCGAGGACAGGGCCGCCGTGTAGAGCAGCATCGAGAACGCGGTGCCGCGCCAGATGTTGAAGATGACGATGACCCACATCGGGTGGTCGAGCACCCACGCCTGGTCGGTCGTGCCGAGGATCGCGTTGAGGGTGCCGCCGCGCCGGTCGAGCAGCGCCTGCCAGAGGAACGCGACGACCGAGCCGGGGAGGATCCAGGCGAGGAGCACGAGCACGGTCAGCGTCGGCTTGACCACCCGCCGGGCGTCCCGCAGCCCCCAGGCGAGGAGGAAGCCGAGCACGTTCTGCCCGATGACCGCCGACCCCGCGACGTAGACCAGCGTCAGCCAGAGCGAGCGGGTGAACCCGGGGTCGCCGAGCGCCTCGACGTAGTTGCCGAGGCCGACGAACTCCGGCGCCTGCGCCCCGGCACCGGTCAGCGAGTAGTCGAGCAGCCCGAGGTAGATCGTCCAGACCGCGGGGAAGACGAGGAAGACCGCGATGACGACGAGCGCCGGCGCGACGAACCCGAGCGCCCGGGCCCGCCCCAGCCCGGCGACGTCCCGGTCAGCCGCCGGCGACGTGGTCGGCACCGACGGCCTCGGTCAGGGACTTCGCGTAGGTCGCGGCCGCCTCCTGCGGCGCCGTCCCGGAGACGACGTCGGCCGTCGCCTGCTGGATGGCCAGCGACACCTCGTTGTAGGCCTCGTCGGAGGGGCGGTAGGTGGTGATCGGCAGGACCTCCTCGCTGATGAACGACAGCAGCGGGTCGTTCTTCAGCGTCTCGGCGTTGACGTCGGCACGTGCCGAGACCCGGATCTGGGACTCGCTCAGCTTCTCCTGCATCTCCTTCGAGGACATCAGGGCCATCAGCTCCCAGGCCTGCTGGGGGTACTTCGTCTTCGGGCTGAGCATCCAGCCGGCGCCGCCGGAGACGCTGACGAAGTCCTGGCCCTCGACGCCGGCCCCGGGCGTCTCGGCCGGGATCTTGGCCCAGCCGACGACCTCGTCCCGGTTCTTCATCGAGGTGGCGCCGCAGTCCTCCTCGCTCGGGCAGATGACCGAGCGCCAGAAGTAGTCGCCCTCGGCGAGGATGCCGATCTTGTTCTGCGCGAACTCGGCGAAGGACTGGTCGCGCCCGGCCTTGTCCTGCTGCATCCGCGGGTCGCCCAGGCCCTCGCCGTAGACCGCCTTGTAGAACTCGAGGACGGAGGTGACGCCCGGGGTCGCGCCCTGCCAGGTGCCCTTGGCCTCGTCGTAGAGCGGCGCGCCGGTGCCGGCGAGCAGGGGGAGGAAGCCCTGCGCGGTGGTCGCCTCGCCCATCGGGACGCCCGCGTTGACCTGGATGGGCGTGACGCCGGGCAGCTTCTTCAGCGCGCGCCCGGCCTCGAGGACCTCGTCCCACGAGGTCGGCTGCCAGTCGGCGGGCAGGCCGGCCTTGGCGAAGAGGGTCTTGTTGACGTAGAGGACGCGGCCGTCGGTGCCGTTGGGGATGCCGTAGCGCTGGTCCTTGAAGGAGAGGTTGGCCTGGACCGCCTCGGAGATCTGGTCCCAGCCGTCCCAGCTCTTCGCGGCGTCGCCGACGACGTCGTCCAGCGGCTTGACGTAGCCGGCGGCGGCGAGCTCGCCGAGCCAGATGCCGTCGGCCGCGAACACGTCGGAACCGCTGCCGGTGCGCAGGTTGAGCTCGAGCTTGGTCTTGTACTGCTCGTCCTCGACGCCGGCACCGTTGAAGGTGACCTTCGCGGTGACACCCTTGGCCTTCTGCTGGGCGACGAAGGCCGGGATCACCTCGTCCTCGATCCAGGCCGCCTCGGCGGCGTTCTTGCCGCCCTTGACGTCGTTGGCGCTGATGACCAGCGTGACGTCCTTGGCGTCGGCGTTCGCGCTGGGGTCGGTGGCGTCGCCGGACTCCTTGGCGCCGACGCAGCCGGAGAGCAGGGCGGTGGCCGCCAGCCCGCAGATCGCGAACCGGGCCACGACGGATGGACGCGTCATCGGGGGTCCCCCTCCAGGAACGAGGACCGGCGCCGGGGCGCCGGGGCGGTCACGCCGCTGTGCCCGCTCGCCGACGACCCTTGCACAGAAATGTCCGCCGATGACGTCCTGCGCGCACTTTTTTCACACGGCGGACGGCAACGACAACCGACGAATGTGTCACGTGTCGTCGCCCCGGGCCCGCCTCCGGTGACGACAACCGACGAATGTGTCACGTGTTGTCGCTGCGGGCCCGGGCACCGGCGTCCACGAACCGTCGAATGTGTCGATTCGTGGACGCCCTGGCCGGCTCAGAGCTCGGGGGTCGCCCCGCCCAGTCGCACGCGCAGCGAGGCGTCGGCCTCGGAGGCCACCGGCTCCTCGAGGTCGGCGACGAACACGGCGACCGCCTCCCGCGCCGGGTTGCCCTCGAGCTCGTGCAGCACCTCGCGCCACGCCGCGAGGTTCGGGTGCGGGACGTCCGTGCACGCCTCGGCCGGGGCGAGCGAGTCCACCGCCGCCTCCAGGTCGGAGTGCGAGAGCGGCAGGGTGGCCGTCGAGCCGTCGTGGCCGAGGATCGTCGCGAGGACGACGGTGGCCAGCGCCGGGCGCGCCCCGGGGGACGCGGTGACGTGCGGGAAGTCCCAGTCGGGGGTCGAGGACGCCGGGGAGAGCCCCACGGCGTGCGCCGCCGGCTCCCGCCATCCCTCGATGCGGTCCACGAGGTGCGCGCGGATGGCCGCGAGCCCCTCGGGCGTGCTCCAGTCCAGGTCGCTCATCGGGTCATCGTGTCAGCACATCCGCCCCCGGGGCCCCGCACGCCCCGCGGCCCGGGCGAGTCCTCAGGTGAACAACGGGTGAACGCCGACCCCTGCCTTGGTGAACCGGGGTCGTCGACCCCACACTGGTCCCTCGTGGACGCAGCGACCATCATCCTCGTGCTCGTCATCGTGACGGCACTGGCCTTCGACTTCACGAACGGCTTCCACGACACGGCCAACGCCATGGCGGCCTCGATCTCCACCGGCGCCCTCGCGCCGAAGGTGGCGGTCGGCCTCTCGGCGGTGCTGAACCTCGTCGGGGCCTTCCTCTCCGTCGAGGTCGCCCTCACCGTGTCGAACGCCGTCATCAAGATCCAGGACGCCGACGGGGCCCCGCGCCCCGAGCTCCTGACCGGCGGCGGGGAGGCGCTCCTGCTCATCGTGCTCGCCGGGCTCGTCGGCGGCATCGTCTGGAACCTCGCGACCTGGCTGCTCGGCCTGCCGTCGAGCTCGTCGCACGCGCTGCTCGGTGGGCTCACCGGCGCCGGCGCGGCCGGCCTCGGGTTCGCCGGTGTCAAGTGGACCGGCGACGGCACGAAGCTCGACGGCGTCGTCGGCAAGATCCTGCTCCCCTCGCTGCTCTCCCCGGTCGTCGCGATGGCGGTCGCCTTCATCGGCTGCTGGCTCGTGCACCGGCTGACGAACTCGGTGATGGACAAGCTCGAGGAGCGGTACTTCCGCTGGGGCCAGATCGGCAGCGCCTCCCTGGTCTCCGTCGCCCACGGCACGAACGACGCGCAGAAGACGATGGGCGTCATGACGCTCGCCCTCATCGCGAGCGGCCACTGGGACCGCACCGACGCCGTGCCGATCTGGGTGAAGATCAGCGCCGCCCTGGCCATCGCGATGGGCACCTACATCGGCGGCTGGCGGATCATCCGCACCCTCGGCAAGGGGCTCGTCGACATCACGCCGCGTCAGGGCCTCTCGAGCGACGGCTCCACCGCTGCCGTCCTGCTCGCCTCCAGCCACCTCGGCTTCGCCCTCTCGACGACCCACGTCGCGACCGGGTCCGTCCTCGGCGGCGGCCTGGGCCGGGGCACCCACGTCCGGTGGGCCACCGCCGGGCGGATGGTCGTCGCCTGGGCGCTGACCTTCCCCATCGCCGCCGGCATGGGCGCCGTCATGTGGTGGATCGGCCACACCCTCGGTGGCGTCGCCGGCGCCCTGCTCGTCTTCGCCATCCTCTGCGCCGCCTCCGGGTGGATGTACCACCGCTCGCGGCGCGAGCACGTCGGGGCGCACAACGTCACCGACGAGTGGGGTGCGGCGCCGGCCGGCACCGAGCAGCCCACCGCGTCCAAGACCACGACCCGCTGACGGAAGGGACCGACCACCATGCGCAGCCTCGAGCTCGCCCTCCAGGGGGCCGGCAAGGTCCTCCTCGCCGGCCTCGTCTTCGGCGCCGGCCTGACCGTCGTCTACGCGCTCGCGATGCGGGTGCTGACCCTCGGTGCGCGACCCACCGACGGCGGCGGTCCGCCGCAGTACACCCTGCTCGGGCGTACGCTGGCCGGCCTGCTCATCGCCGTCGTGGTGGGCGGGGTCCTCCTCGGGCTGCTGCTCATCGTCGCGAGCGGCTTCGGGAAGGCCGTCAGCTTCGAGAACATCGTCCCGGCCATCGTCGACAAGAAGTGAGTCGCCCCATGCAGCAGCTGTCGCACTCGGTCATCGCGCACATCCGCGCCGGCTTCCCCGACGGGGTCGCCGACTCAGAGGCCGCCGCGCTCGGCGCCGTCCTCCAGGAGCGGCTCGGCACGGAGGCGGCCCACGACGTGCTGCGCAAGCTCGCCGCCCAGAAGCTGCTCTCCCGCAAGGCCGTCCGCGCGCTCGTCCCCGAGGACGACCAGCTGCGGCAGGTGTCGGCCAAGCTCGTGCTGGGCGGCTGGCCGCTCGGCGGGGTCGACGAGGAGGAGGACGAGGCGCCGCGCGAGGGCAGCCCGCTGGCCCGCATCGTCAACTGGCTGCGCGAGGGCTACCCGGGCGGCGTGCCCGAGCACGACTACGTGCCGCTGCTCGCCCTGCTCGAGCGCCGGCTGACCCGCTCGGAGGTCAAGAAGGTCGCCAAGGCGCTGCGCCGGGCCGACGTCAGCCCCGCCGGGCCCTCGGACATCGCCGCGATGATCACCTCGTACACGCACGCCGACCCCAGCGCCAAGGACCTCAAGCGGGTGCGCGACCAGCTGGCCAAGAAGGGATGGCCGGTCGAGTTCCCCGACCCCGACCTCCCCTGACGCTCCTGGGGCGACGTCCTCGCCCCTCAGCCGTCGAGAGTAGAGAACACGCCGTGTGCGCCCGGGTGCACACGGCGTGTTCTCTACTCTCGACGGGCTTCCGGGGCCGGGCACAGCGACGCCCGTCCGGCTTCCCTCACGGACGGGCGTCGCTGGCTCCGGGGTGGCGGCGCGGGCTCAGGGCTCCAGGCCGAGGCGGCGGGCCGAGCGGGCGCGCTGGCGGCTGGCGCGCAGGCGGCGCAGGCGCTTGACGAGCATCGGGTCGTGGGCCAGGGCCACCGGGTTGTCGATGAGCGCGTTGAGCACCTGGTAGTAGCGGGTCGAGCTCATGTCGAAGAGCTCCTTGATGGCCGTCTCCTTGGAGCCGGCGTACTTCCACCACTGGCGCTCGAAGGCGAGGACCTCGCGGTCGCGCTCGGAGAGCTCCGGCACGGCGACGGCAGGGGTGACCTGTTCGGACGCGGCACTCACGTGTGTTCTCGACCCTTCCCTGCGTGCGGCTGCGGCTGCGGTCCTCACTGTAGCCGCCGAATGACAGTCGTGTCATTCCCGTGGCCGGGCCCTGCGCGTGTCGGCTGGACATCGGGCCGTTCGGACGACTCACGAGTCACACCGACCCCACGGACCCCATCGGCCGACCGGACGGCTCAGGCCATCGTGTCGAGGATCGCCGCGATGTCGGCCTCGGTCGTCGCCGGGTTGACGATGGCGAAGCGGGCGAGGGTCTCGCCGTCGTGCGACGTGGGCACCACGAAGGCGAACTCGTCGGCGAGCATCCGGTCCGACCACGCCTGGTAGTCGGCCGGCGACCAGCCGAGCCGGCGGAAGACGACGACCGAGAGGTCGCGCTCGCGGACCAGCTCGAGCTCGGGCCGGCGGGCCACCTCGGCCTCGGCGTACCGGGCGACGTCGAGGGTGCGCTCGACGGCCGCCGCGTACGCATCCGTGCCGTTGACGACGAGGGAGAACCAGAACGGCAGGCCGCGCGCCCGGCGGGTCAGCCCGACCGAGTAGTCGGTGGGGTTCCACTCCGGCGCCTCGGTGAGGACGTCGAGGTAGCTCGCCCGCTGCGTGTGCGCGGCCCGGGCCAGCGCCGGCTCGCGGTAGAGCAGGGCGCAGCAGTCGAACGGCGCGAACAGCCACTTGTGGGGGTCGACGATGAAGGAGTCGGCGTGCTCGATGCCCGCGTACAGGTGGCGCACCGACGGTGCGGCCAGCCCGGCCCCACCGTACGCCCCGTCGACGTGGAACCAGATGCCGTGCTCGCGGCACACCTCGGCCACCGACGCGAGGTCGTCGACGATGCCGAAGTTCGTCGTCCCGGAGGTCGCGACGACCGCGAAGAACGTCTCCGGACCGTTCGCCTCGAGGACCTCGCGCAGCGCCGGCCCGGTGAGCCGGCCGGCGTCGTCCGCGGGCACCCCGACGAGCTCGGCGTCCATCACCTCGCAGGCCGAGGCGATGCTGCTGTGCGCCCCGCCGGTCGCGGCGACCCGGAACGGCCGCACGCCCTCGGCGGCCCGGTGCCGCGCCGCCGCCCGCGCCGCCACGAGCGCGGAGAGGTTGCCGATGGTCCCGCCGGGCACGAACACGCCGCCGGCGCGCTCGGGCATCCCGACGAGGTCGGCGATCCAGCGCAGCGCCTGGTTCTCGGCCCACACCGCACCCGAGCCCTCGAGCCAGGAGCCCGCGTAGATCGACGAGGCCCCGACGACGAGGTCGAAGACGACGGCGGCGTCGGCCGGCGCGCAGGGGATGAAGGAGAGGTAGCGCGGGTGGTCGACCGACAGGCAGGCCGGCGCCAGCTCGTCGGCGAAGATGCGCATCGCCTCCGGGCCGCCGAGGCCACCCGCGGTGATGGTCGCGCCGAGGGTGGCGTCGAGGTCCTCCTGGGTCCGGACGCGGTCGAGCGGCGGCTCCATCCGGATGCGGTCCTCGGCGTAGGCCGTGACGGCGGCGAGCAGCTCGGAGAGCTCCTCGTGGACGTTGCGCTCGTACTGGGAGGTGGGGTGCACGCCCGGAGTCTAAGAGCCCTCGCGCCCCAGGAGGAGGTCGGTCAGGGCGGCGACGTCGTCGACGAGCGCGTCCGGCTCCTCGGCCGCCAGCGCGCCCCGCTCGCCGGCGCCCCACGTGACGGCGACAGCGGCCATCCCCGCGGCCTTCGCGGCCTGCACGTCGACCGTCGCGTCGCCGACGTAGACGCAGGTCTCGGGCGCGACGCCGAGCACGGTGGCGCCGCGCAGCAGCGGGTCGGGCGAGGGCTTGTGGCGGTCGGTGTCCTCGAGCCCGGCGGCCACGGTGACGAGGTGGTCGATGCCGACGCCCTCGAGCGCGAGGCGCGCGGTCTCCTGGCGCTTGGAGGTGACGACGGCCGTGCGGACGCCCGCGGCGGCCAGCGCCTCGAGCAGCTCGGGCACGCCGTCGTAGCGCCGGATGAGCGCCGCGGTGTTCGCGAGGTTCCACTCGCGGTAGGTGGAGTCGAGGGCGTGGCCGTGCTCGGGCGACTCCTCGAGCAGCGCCTCGAGCAGCGGCCGGCCGATCCAGGCGCGGGCCCGGGCGTCGTCGACCTCCTCGCCGAGCACGGTGCGGAACGCGTGCTGGTAGGAAGCCACGATGAGCGGGATGGTGTCCGCGAGCGTGCCGTCGAGGTCGAAGAGGACGGTGCTCCAGCGGGGCGTCGTGGTCACGACCCCAGTCTGACGCGGTGGTGCCGGCCCTCGTGCACCGGTCCGCCACCGGTCCCCCGCGTCGAGATCAGGTGACCTGCAGGCGCTCGGGCCGGACCGCGTGCGTGTCACCTGGTCTCGGGGTCGGTCAGGCGCCGGCGGCGGGGACCCCGAGCTCGTCCAGCAGCACGAGCACGCGCTCCCGGATGTCGTCGCGGACCTCACGGACCATCGCGATGCCCTGCCCGGCCGGGTCATCGAGCTCCCAGTCCTCGTACCGCGTGCCGGGGAAGATCGGGCAGCTGTCGCCGCAGCCCATCGTCACGACGACGTCGGAGGCCCGCACAGCCTCGGGCGTCAGCACCTTGGGGCGCTCGGCGGCGATGTCGATGCCCACCTCGCGCATGGCCTCGACGCCCACCGGGTTGACCGACTCCCCGGGTGCGCTGCCGGCCGAGCGAACCTCGACCGCCCCGCCGGACAGGTGGTGCAGCCAGGCGGCGGCCATCTGGGAGCGGCCGGCGTTGTGGACGCAGACGAACAGGACGGACGGGCGGTCAGCCACGGGAGAACCCCTTCCGGAGGGCGAGTGAGACGTAGACGAGCCCGACGAGCACGGGCACCTCGATGAGGGGGCCGACGACCCCGGCGAGCGCCTGCCCGGAGGTCGCGCCGAAGGTCGCGATGGCGACGGCGATGGCCAGCTCGAAGTTGTTGCCGGCCGCGGTGAAGGCGAGCGTGGTGGTGCGTGCGTACCCGAGCCCGAGCGAGCGGCCGAGCAGGAAGCCGCCGCCCCACATGAGGACGAAGTACGCCAGCAGCGGGAGCGCGATGCGCACGACGTCGAGCGGCTTGCCCGTGACCTGCTCGCCCTGCAGCGCGAAGAGCACGACGATGGTGAAGAGCAGGCCGTAGAGCGCCCACGGCCCGATGCGCGGCAGGAAGGAGCGCTCGTACGCCGTTCTCCCCCAGCGCTGCTCACCGAAGCGCCGCGACAGGTAGCCGAGCACGAGCGGGATGCCGAGGAAGACGAGCACCGAGCGCGCGATGTCCCAGGCCGAGACGTCGAGGGCGGTCTGCTGCAGGCCGAGCCACCCCGGCAGGACCGACAGGTAGAACCAGCCGAGGCCGGCGAACGCGAGCACCTGGAACACCGAGTTGAGCGCCACGAGCACGGCGGCGGCCTCGCGGTCACCGCAGGCGAGGTCGTTCCAGATGACGACCATCGCGATGCACCGCGCCAGCCCCACGACGACGAGCCCGGTGCGGTACTCGGGCAGGTCCGGCAGGAGCAGCCAGGCGAGCGCGAACATCAGCGCCGGCCCGAGGACCCAGTTGAGGACCAGGCTCGCGAGGAGCATCCGCCGGTCGCCGGTCACCGTGTCGAGCCGGTCGTAGCGGACCTTGGCCAGCACCGGGTACATCATCACGAGCAGGCCGAGGGCGATCGGCAGCGAGACGCCGTCGACCTCGACCGCCGAGAGCCCCTCGCCGAGGCCGGGCACGACCCGGCCGAGGAGGAGGCCCGCGACCATCGCCAGCCCGATCCACACGGGGAGCAGCCGGTCGAGGGTGGAGAGCCGGGCGGCGCCCGCCGGGGCGGGCGCCGGGACATCGGTAGGGCCGCTCACGGGCAGCAGGACCCCTCGGCGGCGCGCTCGGCGTGGCCGGCGGCCGGGGTGCAGCAGGCGCCGTCGCCAGCGAGGGCGACCGGCCGGTCGAAGGCGTCGCGCGGGTCCTGCGGGGCGTCGTCCTTGACGGTGTAGACCTCCCACGGTGCGCCCGCGGGGTCGTGGACCCACACCTTGTCCTGGAGGGCGTAGCAGCAGGTCGTGTCGTTCTCGTCGAAGGCGGCGAGGCCGGCCTCGCGGAAGCGCTCGCGGGCGGCGACGACGTCGTCCGTCGAGGCCACCTCGACACCGAGGTGGTTCAGCGCACCCGCGGTGCCGGAGCCCCGCACGTCCTCCCCGGTCTCGATGAGCACGAGCTTCAGCGGCGGCTCGGCGACGGCGAAGTTCGCGTAGCCGGGACGGCGCTTGTGCGGCTGTACCCCGAACATCGCGGAGTAGAACGCGACCGAGGCCTCGAGGTCGCTGACGTTGAGCGCGAGCTGGACGCGGCCGGTGGACGGGGTGGTTGCGGACATGGGCACCTCCGGGAGGAGACTCGTGCATCGACGATCGTCGATGTCTGGCGCCCACCATGGACCATCGCATCGACGTGTGTCAATATAGAGGCTCGTCGATCTCCAGGAGGACACCGTGCCGGTCCGCGAGCTCCCCCTCGCCCCCACCGATGCCGCCTCCTGCTGCGGCATCGGCGTTGGCGGGGGGCTGACCAAGGAGGACGCCGAGCGCAGCGCCGCGCTCCTCAAGGCCGTCGCCGACCCCGTCCGCCTGCGGCTCGTGAGCGCCATCCGGGCCACCGCCGACGGCGAGGCCTGCGTCTGCGACCTCACCGACCTCGTCGGCCTGTCGCAGCCCACGGTCTCCCACCACCTCAAGGTGCTCACCGAGGCCGGCCTCCTCGAGCGCGAGCGCCGCGGCACGTGGGCCTGGTACCGGCTCGTGCCCGCCCGGTTGGCCGAGGTCCGGGGCATCTTCGACTGACCGGCGCGTCATAGGGTGGTGCGGATGACCAGCCCGCCCGCCCCGCCCGCGCCGAAACCGCTCCACGAGCTCGTCCACCCGTCGTGGGCACGGGCCCTGGCCCCCGTCGAGCCGGCCGTCGCACGGCTCGGGGAGTTCCTCCGTGGTGAGGTCGCGTCCGGGCGTGGCTACCTGCCCGGGGGTCCCCACGTGCTCCGGGCGTTCCAGCAGCCGCTCGACGCCGTGCGCGTCCTCGTCGTCGGCCAGGACCCCTACCCGACCCCGGGTCACGCGATGGGCCTCTCCTTCTCCGTCGAGCCCGACGTCCGCCCGGTGCCGAAGAGCCTCGTGAACATCTACAAGGAGATGGAGACCGACCTCGGCCTCCCCCGCCCCGAGAACGGCGACCTCACGCCGTGGGCCGACCAGGGCGTGCTCCTGCTCAACCGCGTCCTCACGGTGACCCCCGGCAAGCCGGCCAGCCACCGTGGCCGCGGCTGGGAGGAGGTGACCGGCCGGGCCATCGAGGCGCTCGTCGAGCGTGGCGGACCGCTGGTCGCGATCCTCTGGGGGCGCGACGCCCGTTCTCTCGCACCGCAGCTGCCCGGCATCCCGTGCATCGAGTCGGCCCACCCCAGCCCGCTCTCCGCACACAACGGCTTCTTCGGTTCGCGTCCCTTCTCGCGCGCCAACGCCCTGCTCACCGAGGCCGGCGCCGACCCGGTCGACTGGAGGCTCCCGTGACCCTGCCCGCCGCGTCTGGACCCGCTACGTCGCCATCGGCGACTCCTTCACGGAGGGGATGTCCGACCCGGACCCCGAGCGCGACGACGTCTTCGTCGGCTGGGCCGACCGGCTCGCGCACCGCCTCGACGCCGTCGCCGAGGCCGAGCACCTGCCCTTCGGCTACGCCAACCTCGCGGTCCGCGGCCGGACCCTCGGCGACGTCGTCGGCCCGCAGCTCGACGCCGCGCTGACGATGCAGCCCGACCTCGTCTCGATGGTCGGCGGTGGCAACGACCTGCTGCGCCCGAGCGTCGACCTCGACGGGCTGGCGTCCCGCATCGAGGAGGCCGTCGTCCGGCTGCGCGCCACCGGCGCGGACGTGCTGCTCGCGACACCCACCGACACCCGGGAGGCCGGGCTGTTCCGGGCCCTGCGCGGCCGGCACGCGGTGCACAGCGCGAACATCTTCACGATCGCCCAGCGGCACGGCTGCCACGTGCTCAACCTCTGGGGGATGACCGCCCTGCGCGACTGGCGGATGTGGTCCGAGGACCGGATCCACCTGACGACGGAGGGCCACCAGCGCGTCGCCCTGGCCGCGTTGGCCGCGCTCGGGCACGACGTCGAGGTGTCGCAGTGGGCCACCCCGCTGCCACCGGCCGACCGGACCACGCGGGCCGAGCAGCTGCGGGGGCACGCCGAGTGGGTGCGCACGCACGCGGCGCCCTGGGTCGAGCGACGGGTGCGCGGCACCTCGTCCGGCGACCACCGCGACCCCAAGCGCCCGACGCTCCAGCACCTGCGCGACCCGCACGAGGAGCCCGAGCACCAGCAGCTGCCCGAGCTCTGAGCCGACCCCGCGCCGGGCCCGACCGAGCCGGTGCCCCGCGGGTCGTGGGTCATCGTCGCGCGCTGGGCACCCGTCCCCGCGCCAGACCCGTGGCGACCGCCAGCAGCGCGGTGCGCGCGTCGTCGTCGGCCCGCATCGAGGTCCAGCCGTGGGCGATCCGCACGAGGGCGAGGGCGCCGTGCACGTCGAGGGCGGCGGGGTCCGGGCGGTGACCGGTGGCCGTGGCGTACGCCGTGAGGAAGGGCGCCGCGGGCCCGGCGAACAGGGGGTCGGAGCCGCCGAGGGTCACCCAGAGCCAGGCGCACCAGTAGGCCAGGTCCCGCTCGCGCTCGGCGAGCTGCAGCCGGTCGAGGTCGATGAGCGCGACCTGCGACTCCGTCGCGTGGACGTTCCGCGGCGAGAAGTCGCCGTGGTTCGGCACCAGTGGACCGGATGTCGTTCCCTCCCAGGCCGCCTCGATGGCGTCGACGGCCGTGGTGAAGGCGCCGACCACCACGGGGGACTCGTCGGGCCCGAGCGAGGCCACCTTGCGCCGCGCCGAGCGCACCAGTGCCCGCCGGTCGCGGACGCGGTGCAGCGCGACCCCGGAGCCGTGGAGGCCGGCGAGCAGGCGGCCGGCATCCGCTCCCCGGAGCACGGAGGCCCCGACCGACCCCCGGACGGCCAGGGCGTCACCCGCGACGCGCGCCATCACGAGGTCACCGCTCCCGCCGTCGAAGGCGAGCGGCTCCGGCATCCGGGCCGGGGCCCCGCCGCCGAAGGTCGAGGCCCAGAGCGCGGTCATGTCGTCGTGCACGCGGGAGCCGTCGGCGCCGAGGTAGGTCTTGACGACGACCGGCCGACCCGTCGTGTCGTCGACGCACATCCGCACGGGGCGGTCGGCGTGGCCCGTCGGCACCAGCCCGGAGCGCGGAGCGGGCACCGGCCGCCCGGCGAGGAGCCGCAGGAGCGCGTCCCGCTCCTCCGGGCGGCCGTGGCGGCTCTCGGCGAGTCCGGCCAACCGGGCCAGCGCCAGCCGTTCCCACGCGACGAGGTCCTCCGGGACCCGGCCGTAGCCCTCGAGGAAGGCGTCGACCGCGGCCCCGGCCACCGCGGGGCTACGCCGACCGACGACGGCCTCGCGCCGCAGGTGGGCGACCATGTTGCCGACGTCGAGACCGCGCGGCGCGAGGGCCGTGTCGTCGAGGTCGATGAGGCAGACGCCCTCCCCCACCGCGGGGCGCACCACCTGGCGCGGGTGCAGGTCGCGGTGTGCGGGAACGAGGTCCCCGTCGGCGGGTCGCCGGGAGGCCTCCTCGGCAGCGACCGCGCGGCACCCGTCCGGCGCGCGGCGGACCAGCTGGTCGCACTCGTCGGCCGCGGTCCAGCGCCGGTCGAGCGCGGCCCCGCTGTCGTGCAGGCGGGCCAGCACGCGCCCGGTGTCGCGGGCCGCGGTGACGAACGCCTCGTCGTCGAGGTCCTCCATCACCGTGCCCGCACGGAACGAGACGACGCCGACGCAGCCGTCGGAGGACGTCCCGAGCGACGTCGGGACGACGTCGGCGAGTCCGGCCTGCTCGAAGGCCACGAGCCGCCGGGCGTTGCCGCGTGCCCGCGGTGACGAGAAGGCCTTGACGACGACGTCCTCATCGAAGCGGTTGGCGGAGAACGTGACCCGCCGACCGGCCACCCTGCGGAGGGCGGGGCCGAACCGCAGGCCGACGAGCGGGCCGTCGGGCTCGGCGGCGGCACGGCGGAGCGCGTCCGCGACCGCGTCGTCCTCGGGCGCCAGCGCCCGCACCGTGGCCTCGAGGCTCCCCGGGCCCGTGCACGCCCGGTCCAGACCGCGCAGCACGTCCTCGATGCGGGCGGCCCACGACCACTCGTCGCGCACCGTGGCCGCGACCCGTCGCGCGCTCCGGCCCGCGCCCCTGTCCAGCGCGGACCCGATCCCCGCGACGAGGTCGCCCACGTCGCCGGGTCGCACGAGCGTGCCGACCCCGAGGCCCCCGAGCAGCCCTCGCAGCTGCCCGAGGTCGGAGGCGACGACCGGTACCCCGGCCGCGAGGTACTCGTAGACCTTGAGCGGGGAGAAGGAGAAGTCGGCCAGGTCCGGGTAGGGCGCCACGGCGACGTCGGCGCACCGCACCACCGCGACGGCCTCGTCGTGCGGGCGCTGCCCGAGCAGGTGCAGCCGGTCGGAGACCCCCAGCTCCGCGGCCCGCTCGGCGAGCGACTCGCGCACCGGACCGTCACCGACCACGACGAGGTGGGCCTCGCGCCGCAGCCCGGCGAGCGCCTCGACGGCGAGCTCGACCCCGTGCCACGGGCGCAGCGTCCCGGTGAAGACGACGAGCGGCGCGCCGACGGGCAGCCCGAACCGGGTCCGCGTGGCCGCCACGTCGAGCGGGGCGGTGAAGGGCCGCGGGTCGACGCCGTTGGCCACCGTCTCCACCGAGGCCGCCGGCCCGACGAGCCCGCGGACGGACGCGCTCAGCTCGTCGCTGACCGGGACGAGGTGGTCGGCGCCCCGGAGCACCTCGCGCTCGCGCTCGCGCGCGACCGCGACGTGGGCCAGCCCCCGCCACCGCGCCTCCTCGTGCGCCAGCAGCGCGTTGACCTCGACCACGTGGCGCGCGCCCGCGGCCCGGGCCAGCCGCAGCCCGGCGGTCCCGAAGAGGGCCAGCCGCTCGTGGACCACGTCCGGGGCGAAGTCGGCGAGGACCGCCGCCCCCTCGGTCGCGAACCGTTCGACGAGGGCGAGCTTGTTCCGCTCGCGCAGCACGCCCTCGGCGCGCCCGGGGTGGGGCAGCAGGTGGGTCCGCAGCCGGGGCCCCGACGGTGGCGCCCCGTGCCCGGCGACCCCGAGCAGCAGGACCTCGTGCCCGAGCTCGGCGTAGGCCTCGGCCACCGCGCGCAGGTGCAGCGAGGCGCCCTTGGTGCCCGGGACCCGGACGCCCTGGTCGGTGCAGAGGACGACGACCTTCACGAGTTCGCCTCCGTCCAGACCTCGAGCAGCGCCCGGCCGGAGCGTTCGGGTGCGTAGGCCGAGGCCACGAGCTCGCGGCCGGCGGCGCCGAGGGCCCGCGCGGCGACGGGGTCGGCACGCAGGGCCGTGATGGCGTCGGCCAGGGCCTGCGGGTCGTCCTGCGGCACCAGCCGCCCCGTCACGCCGTCCCGGACCAGCTCGGGGATGCCGACCACCTCGGTCGAGACGACGGGGATGCCCCGCGCCAGTGCCTCGACGAGGACGGTCGGCAGGCCGTCGCGGTCGCCGTCGCCGTCGACCCGGCACGGCAGCGCGACGAGCGAGGCGCGGGCGTACGCGGCCTCGACGCCGGAGGACTCCATCGCCCCGTGGAAGGTCACCCGGTCCCCCACCCCGAGCGCGTCGGCGAGCGCCACCAGCTCCTCGCGCAGCGGCCCGTCCCCCACCACGTCGAGCCGCAGCCAGGGGTCGTCCGCGGCGGCCAGGGCCACGGCCCGGACGAGCACGTCGACCCCCTTCTTCGGCACGAGGCGGCAGACGCAGAGGACGGGCGCGTCGCGCCGCCCGGCGTGCACCACGTTGACCGGCCCGAGTGGGACGCCGTTGCGCACCAACCGGATCCGCGTTCCCGGGAGGACGTAGCCCAGATGCTCCACGTTGTAGTCGGACACCGTGACGACGGTCGAGGTGCCCGTCAGGCGCTCGGCGAGGACCTCCGCGTTCTCGACGTGGAAGACGTCCTTGGCGTGGGCGGTGACCGTGACCGGCACACCGGTGAGCCGGCCGGCGAGCGCCGCGACCTCGGCGGCCGAGGTGGCGAAGTGGGCGTGCAGGACGTCCGGGCGCTCCAGCCGCACGCGCTCGGCGACGAGCAGCCCGTGGGCCAGTCGGCGCAGCGCGCCGCGGTCCCCGGAGCGCACCCGCGCCTTCGCCGCCCGCACCTCGCGCCACACGGCGCGCGGCTGCGCGACCGCGGCACGCACCGCCGGCCCGAGCCATCCGGTCCGCCGGGGCAGGTAGCGCACGCGGGCCCGCACCCGGTCGACCTCGGCGTGGCGCGGGCCGTCCTCGGGCGGCATCAGGCTGTCGACGAGCACCTCGGTCCCGAGCTGCTCGACCTCCACCAGCTCGCGGACGACGAAGGTCTCGCTGAGCCGCGGGTAGCGCTTGAGCACGTAGAGGACCTTCATCACCGGCTCCCCGCCGCGCGCCGCCGGTCGAGGTCGAGGACCGTCCCGGTGCCGTCGGGACCGACGCCGGGCGCCGCGTGCCGCGGGACCGACGTGGCGTCGACCTCGCTCGGCGAGCCGACCCGCACGAGCCGGCCGCGGTCGAGCACCGCGACCGTGTCGGCGCCCCGGATGGTCGAGAGCCGGTGCGCGATGAGGAGGGTGGTGCGGTCGTCGGGCAGGTTGGACAGCGCCTCCATGACCAGCTCCTCGGTGTGCACGTCCAGGGCGGACGTCGGCTCGTCCAGGACGAGGACCGGGGCGTCACGCAGGATCGCCCGGGCGATGGCCAGCCGCTGGCGCTGCCCGCCCGACAAGGTCGTCCCGCGCTCGCCGACCCAGGTCTGCAGCCCGTCGGGGAGGCGCCCCGCGAACTCGTCGACGAGCGCGAGCCGCGCGGCCCGGCGGACGGCGGAGTCGGGGGCGGTGACGTCGCCGAGCCGGATGTTGTCCCACAGGGTGCCGCGCATCACGAGGCAGTCCTGGAGGACGACCGCGACCTGGGAGCGCAGGTCGGCCAGGGCCCGCGAGCGGACGTCGACGAAGTCGAGGTAGACGGCACCGGCCGTGGGGTCGACCAGCCGCGGGACGAGCGAGGCCAGGCTCGTCTTGCCGGCACCGGTCGGGCCGACGAGCGCGAGGGTCTGCCCGGGCTCGACCTCGAGCGAGACGTCGTCCAGCACCTGCGTGCTGCCGTAGCGCAGCGAGACCCCCGCGAACTCCAGGTGGCCGCGGGCCCGTCGCGGGCGGATGGGGCGGGCCGGCTCCGCGACGTCGGGGTGCTGGGCGAGGACGTCCTCGATGCGCTCCGCGGCGGCCGCGCCCTTGGCGAGCGAGGTGCTGAGCCGGGAGAGCGCCTTGAGCGGCTTGTAGAGCGACCCGAGGTAGGAGACGAAGACGAGGAGCATCCCGAGGGTGATCTCGCCGGAGCGGACCCGCGAGGTGCCCACCCACAGCACCATCGCGGCCGAGCCGGCCGCCGTGAGGTCGACGAGCGGGCTGAACCGGGCCTGGATGCGCGCCGACTCCAGGCCGGCGCGCAGGCTCTGGCCGGCGAGGTCGTCGAAGGTGCGGCGCTGCGAGCGCTCGAGCCCGAGGGACTGGACGAGCGGCATGGCCGCCAGGCTCTCGGCGGTCGCCGCGGCGACGACGCCGTCGGCGGCGCGGGCGGCCCGGCTGGTCTTCTTCAGCCGCACCGTCGAGCGGTGCACCGTCCACGCCAGCACCGGGGCCAGCACCAGTGCCACGAGCGCGAAGACCGGGTCCATCACGACCATGACGGCGAACATCCCGACCACGAGCATCACGTTGGGCCCGATGACGGCCAGCGACTGCACGAGCATGTCCTGCGTGCGGTCGACGTCACTGGTCACGCGGCTGGCGAGGTCGCCGACGCGCGAGCGGCCGTGGAAGGCCAGCGACAGCCGGTGCAGGTGGGTGAAGACGGTGCCGCGCAGGTCGGCGGCGAGGCGCAGGCCGGCCGAGGCGAGGACCCGCGTGGACCAGTAGTCGAGGACGGCCGCGAGCGCGACGACGACGAGCAGCATCACGGCCGAGAGCGTGGCGACGACCATCGGGTCGGTGATGCCGAGGAACGGCGCGGGGTCCGAACCGAGGGCGTGGTCGACGACGAAGCGCAGGGGCCACGGCTCCGCGAGCCGCACGACGACCTCCAGGACGGCGAGCACCGCCCCGAGGGCGAGCAGCTTCCGGTACGGGCGGACGTGCCCCGAGAAGCGGCGGAGCACGCCGACCACGCCGCTCACCGGGCCACCGCCAGGACCGGGGCGGACTCGAGGACGGGGGCGCTGCGGGCGCCGGCGAGGGCGAGCACGCGGCCGGCCACCCGGGCCGCGCCGTCGACGTCGAGGCCGCTGCGGGCCAGGTCCCAGCCGGTCTGGAGCCGGGGGCGGTCGAGGAGCCAGCGCACCTCGTCCGGTCCGGCGCCGGGGTCGAGGACGTCGGCCAGGCCGAGGCAGGCGAGGCGCCCGGCGCGGATGGCCTGCTCCCGGCGCGGCGCACGGCGCGGGACGAGCAGCGGCCGCAGCCCGGAGACGATCGCCTCGTAGGTGGAGTTGTAGCCGCCCATCTGCACGCTCGCGCTCGCCGCCTCGTACAGGTCGGTGCAGTCGTCGCGGGGCGCGACCACGTCGACACCGGCGGGGACGCTCCAGCGCGCCGCCGGACCCCGGACCACGACCACCCGGTCGTAGCGCGCGGTGTCCGCGACGGCCTCGAGCACGGACCCGACGACATCGCCGTCGCCGCCGCCGCCGGCCGTGACGAGCACCGTCCCGCCGACCGGCGGGGCGAGCGGGCGGGGCGTGGCCACCGGCGCGGTGACGATGCCGCAGTACTCGGGGGTGACGGGTAGTCCGTACTCCTCGACGTGGTCGCAGATGGCGGGGGCGCCGTAGACGAGCACCTCGTCGACGAACCGGCCGGCGCCGGCCCAGTCGGGCCCGGCGAGCTCGGCGCGCACGACGGGCGGCTCGTCGAGGATGTCGCGCAGCCCGAGCACGACGGCCGCGCCGCCCCGGCGGGCCGCGGCGACCGCCGGGCGCAGCTCGCCGCCGATGCCGAGCGGGTGCCGGTCGACGAGGAGCACGTCCGGCCGGGCCTCCTCGACGACCTCGGCGAACCGGCGCGCCCGCTCCCGCAGCGCGACGGCGAGGTCCCCGCCGTCCCGCGTGGTGTACCGCCCGGTGGCGTCCTTGGTGACGGCGGGGACGCGCACCACGCGCACCCCGTCGGCCCCGAGCCACTCGTGCTCGCTGGCCAGCCCGGTGACGAGGGTGATCTCGGCGTCGGGGTCCTGGGCGCGCACCGCGGCGGCGATCCGCGAGTTGCGCCGCGCGTGGCCGAGCCCGAAGCCGTCGTGCGAGGTGAGGACCACCCGCCGGCGACGGCCGCCGTCGTGCGCGGTCCGGAACCGGGAGGTCGCCGCAGCAGGGGTGCAGGTGTCCATGCGCGGAACCGTAGGTTCGGGGCACGGACGCCGACCATCGGACCTTGGGCCGACCACGGGTGTCCTCAGGTACTAGGCGGTTGGTACTAGTTCGGTCGGGCCGGGGTTTTGTTGGACGTCCAAGCACCTCGTTACCCTCGGGGCATGGCTGCGACGAGGCTGATGCCGACCGAGGAGGGGCGGGACCTCATCGAGCTGACCCGCGAGATCTGCGCCAAGGAGCTGCGGCCGCGGGTCGACGACGCCGAGCGCGCGGCCGCCACCGGTGAGCAGTTCCCCACCGAGGTCTTCCGCACGCTCGGCGAGGCCGGCCTGCTCTCCCTCCCCCACCCCGAGGAGCACGGCGGCTACGGCCAGCCCTACGAGGTCTACCTCCAGGTCGTCGAGGAGATCGCCTCGGCGTGGATGAGCGTGGCCGTCGGGGTCTCCGTGCACTCGCTGACCGCCTACCCCGTCACCGCCTTCGGCACGGCCGAGCAGCAGGCGGCCCTCCTGCCCGGGATGCTCTCTGGCTCCCAGCTGGGGGCCTACTGCCTCTCGGAACCGTTGGCGGGCAGCGACATCGCCTCGATGACCACGCGCGCCACCCGCGACGGCGACTCCTACGTGCTGCGCGGCCGCAAGGCCTGGATCAGCCACGCCGGCCACGCCGACTACTACACGACCTTCGCCCGCACCTCCGACGACGGCGGCCGCGGGCTGTCCTGCCTCGTCGTCCCCGCCGACGCCGAGGGCATCACCTTCGGTGCGCCCGAGAAGAAGATGGGCCTGCACTGCGACACCGTGCGCGAGGTGATGTTCGACGACGTGCGCGTCGCCGCCGACCGGCTCATCGGCGACGAGGGTCAGGGCATGGCCATCGCGCTCTCCGCCCTCGACGCCGGCCGGCTCGGCATCGCCGCCGCCTCCACCGGGCTGGCCCAGGGCGCCCTCGACCTCGCCGCCTCCTACGCCAAGGAGCGCAAGCAGTTCGGCCGCGCCATCGGCGAGTTCCAGGGGCTGTCGTTCCTGCTCGCCGACATGGAGGCCGCGGTCACCAGCGCCCGGGCCACCTACCTGCACGCGGCCCGGCTCAAGGACGCGGGGCAGGCCTTCAGCAAGGAGGCGGCGGTCGCCAAGCTCGTCGCCACCGACGCCGCGATGCGGGTCACCACGGACGCCGTCCAGGTGCTCGGCGGGGCCGGGTACACCCAGGACTTCCCGGCCGAGCGGTTCATGCGCGAGGCCAAGGTGACCCAGATCTTCGAGGGCACCAACCAGATCCAGCGCCTCGTCATCGGCCGTCACGTCCTGCGCTGACCCGGGAACCCCGACCGGCCCCGGCACGTCCCACGGGCACCCCCTGCGGAAGGAACACCGTGCGCACCCGCCTGACCGTCACCGCCGCCCTCGCCGCCCTGGCCCTCGCCGGGTGCGGCTCCACGAGCAGCACCGCCGGCTCCTCGCCGAGCTCGCCGGACCCCGTGCCCACCGCGTCCTCGCCCTCGGCGACGCCGCCGAAGCTGCCGTCGTCCTCCCCCACCGTCCCGCCGCCGGTCGACGACGCCATCCCGGAAGGGCTCGCGCAGCGCCCCGCGGTGAAGGCCGCGCTCGCCGACGCCGCCGGCCGTGCGGGCATCGTGGCCACGTCGGTGCAGGTGGCCGGGTACGAGCAGGTCGAGTGGGCCGACGGCTCGCTCGGCTGCCCGCAGCCGGGGATGTCCTACACGCAGATGACCGTCCAGGGCGAGCGCCTGGTGCTCTCGGACGGCCAGCGGAGGATGGAGTACCACGCCCGGCTCGGCGGCGACTTCACGTACTGCGCGACGCCGGGGCGCTGACCGTCCCGGCCACGGACGTGGCCGGACCGGGCCATCTCATACGTGGCCCGGTCCGTGGACAACGGTAGGCAGCACGGCGCCGCACCGGGGGGTTCGACACGCGGCGGGCACGTGAACGTCGAGGAAACCCGGGGCCCCGGTCCGGTCAGCCCGGCCGGTCGTCGAGGTCGCGGGAGATGCCGGGGAGCAGCGTCTCGCCCCGGCGCAGCGCCTCGAGCGCCTCGGGGTTCACGGCGTCGATGTGCTCCAGGCTCTTGCGGCGGTAGCGCACCAGCTGGACGACGCCGACGCCCCAGAAGAGGAACTGCACCGACATCGCGAGGCGGAAGTCGGCCAGCGTGTAGTCCTCCGGTCCGCCCGGCGCGAGGCGGTCGAGGACGACGCCGATCAGGGCGATGGCCAGCAGGGACGCCGTGAACCCGCCGACGTTGACCACCCCGGTGGCCCGGCCGAGCCGCGAGGACGGGTGGAAGGTGCGGGCCAGGTCGAAGCCGACCATCGAGCCGGGGCCGCCCACGGCGGTGACGACGGCGAGGAGCACCAGCACCCAGCCCGGTGCCGGCCCCGGCCAGAGCAGGACGACCGCCCACGACGTCGCGATGACGGCGACGATGCCGAGGACCAGCTGCGAGCGCCGGTACGGCAGACGGGCGGTGAACGTGGCGATGACCGGCCCGGCCGCCATCGCCGTGAAGGTCATGACGACGAGGACGAGCGAGGCGTCCCGCTCCGACATCCCCTCGCTGAGCAGGAACGGGTAGCCCCAGAGCATGGTGAAGACGGTCGCGCCGAACTGGGAGGTGAAGTGCACCCAGAGCCCCAGCCGGGTGCCGGGGTTGCCCCACACCTCGGCGAGGGTCCGGGCCAGCGCGCGCACCTTGATCCGCTCGACGGCCTCGCCGCGGTACGGGGAGTCCTTGACGACGAGGACGAGCGCGACGGTGAGCACGAGCCCGATGCCGCCCGCCGTCGCGAACGAGCGGGTCCAGCCGTAGGTCGAGAGAGCGGCGGCGAGCGGGGTGGCGGCCACCACCGCCCCGAGCTGGCCGACCATGCCGGAGAGCTGGGTGACGAAGGGCGCCTGCTTGACGCGGAACCACACCGCGACCAGGCGGAGCAGCGAGGTGAAGACCATCGCGTCGCCGGCGCCGAGCATCACGCGGGCGGCCAGGCCCACGGGGAAGGAGCCGGCGACCGCGAACCACAGCTGGCCCGCCGACATGAGCACCAGCCCGGTGAGCAGCAGGCGCTTGGAGCCGAACCGGTCGAGGAGGACGCCGACCGGGATCTGCATCGCCGCGTAGACGGTCAGCTGGACCACGGTGAAGGTCGAGAGCTGGGCCGCGGAGATGTCGAAGCGCTCGGCCGCGAGCAGGCCGGCGACGCCCAGCGAGGTGCGGTGGAAGACGGCGAGGACGTAGACCGACAGCGCCACGGACCAGATGGCCCAGGCCCGGCGCTTGCCGATGGTGTGCACCTGGCGGAGCACGGGGCGGGTCACGGAGGCGATTCTACGAGCGCCGGGAGCCTCGGCCGTCCGCCGTCCGCCAGCCCGAGCCCCTCCCTTCGAGTCGAGTGCGGAGGTGGTCGCCCCGGCAGCCACCTCCGCACTCGACGGCGCATGGTTGGGGGTGTTCAGCGGGGCAGGCGCTCCTCGGCCACGCCGTTGCCGCCGTCGACGACGAGCAGCTGCCCGGTGACGTACGCCGCGCCGGGGCTCGCGAGGAAGGCGACGGCGGCGGCCACCTCGGCGGGCGTCCCCGAGCGCCCGGCCGGCACGAGGTGGCCCTCGCGCTCCTCGGACGGCGTCTGCGACCCGGTGGCGACCCACCCGGGCGCGACCGCGTTCGCGGTGATGCCGTGCCGCGCCTCGTCGACCGCCACCGCCCGCGCCAGTCCGACCAGCCCGGCCTTGGCCGCGGCGTACGCGACGTCGGAGCGCAGCGCCATGACCGGGCCGGCCGTCGAGGAGACCATCACGATGCGCCCGGAACCGCTGCGGCGCACGTGCGGCAGCGCGGCGCGGGTCACGAGGTAGGCGGTGTCGAGGTTGCGCGCGATCGAGGCCGACCACCGGTCGGGCGGCGTGCCCTCGAGGTCGCCCTGCAGGTAGTCACCGCCCGAGGCGACCGACACCATCCCTGCGTTGTTGACGAGGACGTCGAGCCCGCCGCCGAGTTCGAGCGCCGCCGCCACGGCCGCCGATGCGCCGGCCTCGGTCGTCAGGTCGGCGACGGCCCCGGCGGCCTCGTGGCCCTCGGCCCGCAGCTCGGCGGCCCGCTCGTGAGCGCGGTCGGTGGTCGCCCCGAGGACGACCCGCGCGCCGCACTCGGCGAGCAGGCGTGCGCACGCCATCCCGATGCCGCTCGGCGACCCGGCACCGGTGACGAGCGCGGTGCGCCCCGAGAGGTCGAACGCGGCGGGGAGGGAGGGGGCCACGCTCAGGCCAGCGCCGCGCCCATCGACTCCTCGAGGACGTCCATCGCCTCGTGGAGCAGGTCGTCACCGATGGAGAGCGGCGGCAGGAAGCGGAAGACGTTGCCGTAGGTGCCGCAGGTGAGCGTGACGACGCCGCGCTCGTGGCAGCCCTTGTTGACCGCGCCGGCGAGCGCCGCCGCGGGCTCCTTGGTGGCCGGGTCGGTGACGAGCTCCATCGCCATCATCGCGCCGCGGCCGCGGACCTCGCCGATCTCGGGGTGCTTCTCGGCGAGCGAGCCGAGCCGGTCGCCGAGGATCTTGCCGATGCTGCGCGCCCGGCCGGCGAGGTCGTCGACCTCCATCGACTCGATGCTCGCGAGCGCCGCGGCGCAGGCCACCGGGTTGCCGCCGTAGGTGCCGCCGAGGCCACCGCCGTGCACGGCGTCCATCAGGTCGGCGCGGCCGGTGACTCCGGCGAGCGGCATCCCGCCGGCGATGCCCTTGGCGGTCGTGATGAGGTCGGGGACGACGCCCTCGTGGTCGCTGGCGAACCAGTCACCGGTGCGGCAGAACCCGGACTGCACCTCGTCGGCGACGAAGACGATGCCGTGCTCACGGCAGTACTCGGCCAGGCCGGGCAGGAAGCCCTCCGGCGGGACGATGAAACCGCCCTCGCCCTGGATCGGCTCGATGACGACGGCGGCGGTGTTCTCCTCGCCGACCTGCGCGTGGATCATGTCGGTCACCGTGCGCAGCGCCTCCTCGGCGCAGCGCTCGGGGCCGCCGGCCCATCGGTACGGGTAGGCCATCGGCACGCGGTAGACCTCGGGGGCGAACGGCCCGAAGCGGTGCTTGTAGGGCATGTTCTTCGCGGTCATGCCCATCGTGAGGTTCGTGCGGCCGTGGTAGCCGTGCTCGAAGACGACGACGGCCTGGCGACCGGTGGCGTGCCGGGCGATCTTCACGGCGTTCTCGACGGCCTCGGCACCGGAGTTGAACAGCGCCGAGCGCTTCTCGTGGTCGCCGGGCGTGAGCTGGTTGAGCTTCTCGCACACCCCGAGGTACGGCTCGTAGGGCGTGACCATGAAGCAGGTGTGCGTGAACCGGGCGATCTGCTCGGTGACGGCGTCGACGACCCGCTGGTTGCCGTTGCCGACGGTCGTCACGGCGATGCCGGAGCCGAGGTCGATCAGCTGGTTGCCGTCGACGTCGCGGATGATGCCGCCCGCGCCCTCGGTGACGTAGACCGGCAGGCCGGTGCCCACGCCGGAGGCGACCGCGGCGCTCTTGCGGGCCTGGAGCTCCTGGGAGCGCGGGCCGGGGATGGCGGTCGCGAGGATCCGCTGCTGCTCGATCATGGCGGCATCCTAACCGCGCGAAATCCCCGCCGAAAGCGGCGGAATCCGTCGTCCCACGGGCCGTCGAGGCCCCGATCCGCGCCGGGAGCGTGGCCTGGTCGGGGACGGGGTAGGACCGACGCACCACCGACGAAGGAGGCGGCCGTGCCCGCACGCAAGGACCCCGGCCCCTCGGTCAAGGACGCCGAGCTCTACGAGAGGCTCCGTGACGAGGGCAACAGCAAGGAGAAGTCGGCGCGCATCGCCAACGCCGCCGCGAACAGCTCGCGCTCGGCCGTCGGGCGTCGCGGGGGCCGCTCCGAGGCCTACGAGGAGTGGACCAAGGACGAGCTGATGCGGCGCGCCCGCGAGATCGGGATCGACGGGCGGTCCTCGATGACCAAGGCCGAGCTCGTGGAGGCGCTGCGCTCGCACTGACCCCCGGCCAGACCGGGACCCCTCGTGACCTGCGACGACGCCGCCCGCGGGACAACGAGAGGCGCCCGAGAGCTGCGTGCAGGGGGGTCGCAGCTCCCGGGCGCCGGCTCGGGGTCACCATCCGCCCGTGGGGCGGTCCATGACACGAGTATCGTACCCGACGGGGACCCGTGGTCGGTCCCGCAGTGACGACGAGGCGGGAAGGCGGGAGACGGCGTGAGGCTCCTGCTCGTCGAGGACGAACGCCCCCTGGCCGCGGCCCTGGACGACGCGCTGCGCGAGGCCGGCTGGGTCGTCGACCTCTGCGAGGACGGCCGTGAGGGGCTGCGGATGGGCGTGGTCGGCCAGTACGACGTCGTCGTCCTCGACATCATGCTGCCGGGGATGAACGGCTACGACGTCCTCAAGCACCTGCGCGAGCACAAGGTGTGGACCCCCGTCCTGATGCTCACCGCCAAGGACGGCGAGTTCGACCAGACCGACGCCTTCGAGCTCGGCGCCGACGACTACGTGACCAAGCCCTTCAGCACGCCGGTCCTCCTGGCCCGGCTCCAGGCGCTCGCCCGGCGCGGGGCTCCCGAGCGCCCGGTCGCCCTGACCGCCGGCCCGCTGAGCCTGGACCCCACCACCCGCCGGGTCACCCGCGAGGGCCGCGAGATCCAGCTGACCGCCCGCGAGTACGCACTGCTGCACCACCTGATGCGCAAGGCCGGCCTGGTGCAGAGCAAGGCCGAGATCCTCGAGAACGTCTGGGACTCGGACTACCCCGGCGCCGACAACGTCGTCGAGGTCTACATCGGGTACCTGCGCCGGAAGGTCGACACCCCCTTCGACGTCAAGGTCATCGAGACCGTGCGGGGTCTGGGCTACCGGCTCAACCCGCTGGAGGTCCCGCCGGGAGCCTGACGGCGAACCGGCACCACCCCTCGGGGCTCTCGGTGGCCTGCACCGTGCCGTCGTGCGCGGCCACCACCTCGGCGACGATCGCGAGGCCCAGCCCCGTGCCACCGGTGCCGCGGGTCCGGGAGTCGTCCAGCCGCACGAAGCGACCGAAGACGCGCTCCCGGTCGCGCGGGTCGATCGGGGGGCCGTCGTTGTCGACGGTCAGCACCGCCTCCTCCCCCTCGTGGGCCAGCCGCACGCGCACGACCTCGGTCATGTGCCGCTCGGCGTTCTCGAGGAGGTTGCGCACGACGCGCCCCAGCCGCGCCGGGTCGGCGTCGAGGCGCACCGGCTCGACCGCGACGGAGACGGGCATCCCCCGGGCGCGCAGCGCGCCGGTCTCGGCGAGCACGACGTCGTCGAGGTCGACCTCGGTGCGGTGCAGGACCATCGCGTGCTCGTCGGCCGAGGCGAGGGTCAGGAGGTCCTCGACGAGCACCGCGAGCCGGTCGACCTCCGCCGAGGCGCGGGCCGAGACGCTGGCGCGCTCGGGGGGCGGGCGCTCCTCGGCGAGCCGGTCGAGCAGGACCCGGATGGTGGCCAGCGGGCTGCGCAGCTCGTGGCCGGCGTCCGCGACGAACGCGCGCCGCGAGGCGTCGGCGTGCTCCATCCGGTCCAGGAGGTGGTTCATCGTCTCGGCGAGGCGGGCCAGCTCGTCGCGCCCCGCGGGCACCTCGAGCGCCGGTCCCGGCCGCGGGGGCGCCCCGGAGGAGGTGATCGCCTCGACCTGGTCGCGCATCCGCTCCACGGGCCGCAGCGCCTGGCCGACGGCGAACGTCGTCACCGAGCCGAGCAGGGCGATCAGGCCGACCGCCCCGATGAAGGCGAACTCGGTGGACTGCCCGAGAGCGGCCGCCTCCACCCGGGTCGGCACCCCGACGAGCAGCGTGTAGTGCGTGCCCTCGGGGTCGACGGCGTCGGCGACCGCGACGACGTAGGACCCCGGCCGCTGCCCCGGCAGGTCCTCGACGGACCCGATCCGGACCTGCGAGCCCTCGACCTCGGGCCGCACGAGCGGCGACGTGGGCGCCCCACCGGTCGCCGCCACCACCTCACCGGTGCGCGGTTCGACGACCTGGAGGATGCGCGTGCCGCCGGCGACGGCGTGCGTGGCGATGAGGTCGCTGACGCCGTTGACCGCGAGGCCGGCCCGCAGCTCGAGGACCTCGGCCTCGGCGACGTCGCGGGCGGAGGCCTCGAGGACCTGGTTGAGCGAGATGTACACCAGCCCGGCGAGGGCGGCGCTGATGAGCAGGACCACCGGCATCGTCAGGGCGAGGATGCGGCTCCTCAGACCCAGCCGGACGCGCATGCGGCGAGTCTAGGCCGGGGCCGCGCGGGCGACCCGGTGGGCGAGGATGGGGCGATGACACCGCCGCCCCGCTCGTTCGTCCTCCGCTCCGGGGGGCTGGCCCTCGAGGTCCTCACCTCCGGGGCGTCGGTGCGCCGCCTCGTGGTCGACGACGGACGCCCCGGCGAGGACCCGGTCGACGTCGTCCTCGGCCACGCGGACCCCGCGACCTACGTGGGTGGGGGCGGCTACCTCGGCGCGACCGTCGGTCGGTTCACCAACCGCCTCGCGGGCGGCACGGCGACGGTCGACGGGGTGGCCGTGCAGGTGCCGGCGAACGACGGACCGAACGCGCTGCACGGTGGCCCGGAGGGCTTCGACGCGCGCGAGTGGGAGGTGCTCGACGACGGCCCGGCGCACCTGCTGCTCGGGCTGACCAGCCCCGACGGCGACCAGGGGCTGCCCGGCGAGGTCGTGGCGCGGGCGCGGTACACGCTGCGCGAGAACGAGGTCGAGGTCTCGTACGAGGCGACGACCACGCGTACCACGCTGCTCGGCCTCACCAACCACTCCTACTTCCATCTCGACGGCGAGGGCTCCGGCGACGTCCTCGACCACACGCTCGAGGTGGCGGCCTCGGCGTACACGCCGGTGGGTGACGGTCTCGTGCCGACCGGCGAGGTGGCCCCGGTCGCCGGCACCCCCCTCGACCTCCGGGCCGGTCCGCACATCGGCGACGTGCTGGCCCGGGAGTCCGAGCAGCTCGGGCTCGCCGGGGGCATCGACCACCACTTCGTCGTGGACGGCGACGGGATGCGCCGGGCCGCGGTGCTCACCGGGCGTTCGGGGCGGCGGCTCGAGGTGCACACCGACCGGCCGGGGGTGCAGGTCTACACGGGCGCCCACTTCGACGGCAGCGTCGTCGGGCTCGGCGGGCGCCCCTACGACCGGGCGGCCGGGGTGGCGCTGGAGACGCAGGGCTTCCCGGACGCGCCGCACCATCCGGCGTTCCCGTCGGCCGTCGTCCGGCCGGGTGAGGTGTTCTCCTCCCGCACCCTCTGGCGCCTCGGCCGGGCCTGACCCGCGGCAACGGCCCGGTTCCCGCCGAGTCGAGTGCGTCCGTGGTCGCCACAGCGACCACTTCCGCACTCGACCGACGCACTGCTTGAGTCGAGTGCGGAAACGGCTGCCCTGACGACCGCTTCCGCACTCGACCCGAGGACGGGGGTGGGATGGGGTCAGGGGAAGACGGTGCGGACGGCGGCCATGTCGTCGCCGCCGTGGCCCTGCCCGGAGGCCTCGGCGAACAGCTCGTGGACGGCGTGCAGCAGCCCCGTCGGGAACCCCTCGGCCGCGGCGGCCTCCACCATCAGCCCGACGTCCTTGACGACGCCGTCGACGGCGAAGGAGGTGGACCAGTCGCCGGCGAGCATCGCGCCGCCCTTGACCTTCGCGTACGGCGCGAAGACCGGGCCGCCGTCGATGGCCTCGAGGAAGAGCGCCGGGTCGACGCCGAGGGTCTGCGCGAGCGCGAGGGACTGCGCCGTGCCGGCGGTGAGGAGGGCGACCCAGGCGTTGCACGCCAGCTTGAGGGCGCTGGCCGCCCCGACCTCGTCACCCGCCACGACCGCGCGCGAGCCGATGGCCTCGAGCACGGGAGCGACCTTCTGCCGCAACGCCTCCGGCCCGGACAGGAGCACCACGAGGGCTCCCTCCTCGGCGGGCTTGCGCGTGCCGAGCACCGGCGCGTCGAGCACCCGGTCACCCCCGACCTCCGCGACCCGGGCCGCCCCCTCGACCCCGACCGTGCCGCACTGGAGCCAGGTGGCGCCAGGGGCCGCCGCCACGACCTCGCGGCCGACGGCCAGGGTGGCCTCGGTGTCGAAGAGCATCGTCACGACGACCTCGGCGCCGTCGACGGCCTCGGCCACCGACCGGGCCACCGTCACGCCGTCGTCCGCCAACGGCTCGGCCCGCTCCGCGGTGCGGTTCCACGCCCGCACCTCGTGGCCGGCCCGTCGCAGCGAGCGCGCCATCCCGGCGCCCATGATCCCCGTCCCCAGCACCGCGACCCGCACGTCGTCCTCCTCCGCTCGTGGCGGCGCCGACCGGCCGGCGGCGCCGTCGTCCACCCTGCCACCGTGCACGCTCCCGCGGCCGGGGAGGGACCGGCCGCGGGAGCGTGTGGTCAGGGGTGGGTCACGGGTGGACGAGGATCTTGACGTTCTCCTCCTTGTTGTCGACGAGCTGGCGGAAGCCCTGCTCGACGATGTCGCCGAGGTCGATCCGCCCGGTGATGAACTGGTACGGGTCGACCTTGCCGTCGCGGACCATCGCGATCGTCGCCGGGTGGTCGTCGCAGTAGGCGAGGCTGCCGAGGACGTCGACCTCGCGGAAGACGAGGTCGTTCATCGCGACGGAGGCCTCGTGGCCCCAGATCGCGACGTTCACGCAGCGGCCACCGGCCCTGGTCGAGCGGATGGCCGTCGCGAGCACCTGGTCGATGCCGGCGCACTCGAAGGACACGTCGGCGCCGCGGCCGGCGGTGACCTCCATGACGGCCTCCACGACGTCGGCGTCACGCGGATCAACGACGTGGTCGGCGCCGGCGACGACGGCCTTCTCCTTCCGCGCCCGCGCCGGCTCGACGACGACGACCTCCTCGACGCCGACCGCCTTGAGGCAGGCGGTCGTCACGAGCCCGATGGGTCCGGCGCCGAAGACCAGCGCGGAGTGCTGCGGCTGCGCGCCCGAGAGCCGGACCGCGTGGTACGCCACGGCCAGCGGTTCGATGAGCGCGCCGACGTCCGTGCCGAGCTCACCCAGGGGATGGACCCAGCGCCGCTCGGCGACGACGAACTGGCTGAAGCCGCCTCCCTGTCCCGAGAGGCCGACGAAACCCAGTGTCGCGCAGACGTTGTAGCGACCCTGCTGGCACGCGTCGCAGCGCCCGCAGATGATGTACGGCTCCACCACGACCCGGTCGCCGACGGCGAGGTCGGTGACGCCCTCGCCGAGCTCGGCGACGACGCCGGCGAACTCGTGGCCGAGGGTGATGGGTGCCGACTCGCCGGTCAGCGGGTGCGGCGCCTCGGCCGTCGGCGCGAAGATCGGCCCGTCGAGGTACTCGTGCAGGTCGGTGCCGCAGATGCCGCACCACTCGACCTCGACCTTGACGGTGCCCGGCCGGGTAGCCGGCTCGGGGACGTCGTCGATGCGGATGTCACCACGGGCGTGGAAGCGGGCGGCCCTCATGACGTGTGGTGCACCTCCTGGAGCCGGTACACCGGGGTGTCGATGCCGTGGAAGCGGGCCGCCAGCTGGAGGGCCAGGTAGAGCGAGTAGTGCCGCGACTGGTGGAGGTTGCCGCCGTGCATCCAGAGGTTCGGCACCTGCGTCGGCTTCCACATGTTGCGCTGCTCGCCCTCCCACGGGCCGGGGTCCTTGGTGGTGTCGGAGCCGAGGCCCCACACCTTGCCCAGCCGGTCGGCGGTCTCCTGGTCGATGAGGTCGGCGACCCAGCCGTTCATCGAGCTGTAGCCGGTGGCGAGGACGACGAGGTCGGCAGGTAGCTCGGTGCCGTCGTCGAGCACCACGGCGTCCTCGGTGAGCCGGACGACCTGGCCGTGCGCCAGCTTGACGTCGCCGTTCGCCACGAGGTCGGCCGCGCCGACGTCGATGTAGTAGCCGGAGCCGCGCCGCAGGTACTTCATGAACAGGCCCGAGCCGTCGTCGCCCCAGTCCAGCCAGAAGCCGGCCTTCTCGAGCCGGTCGTAGAAGTCGTGGTCGACCTCGGCCATCTTCTCGTAGGCGGGGATCTGGAACTCGTGGAGGATCCGGTACGGCAGCGAGGCGAAGATGAGGTCCGCCTTCTCGGTGGTCACCCCCGCGTCGAGCGCGCGCTCCGAGTAGAGGTCACCCAGGCCGTACTCCATCAGGCTGTCGGACTTGACGATGTGCGTCGAGCTCCGCTGCACCATCGTGACGTCGACGTCGTTCTCCCACAGGGCACCACAGATGTCGAAGGCGCTGTTGTTGCTCCCGATGACGACCGCCCTCTTGCCGCGGTAGGCATCGGGTCCGGGGTGGCGCGAGGAGTGGTGGAGGTCGCCGCGGAACACGTCGGCGCCCTCGATCTCCGGCATCCGGGGCTTGCCGCTCATCCCCGTGGCGAAGACGAGCTGGGTCGGGCGCAGCGTGAGGGGCTGGCCCTCCTTCTCGACCTCGACCACCCAGTGGCCGGCCTCCTCGTTCCACGTCGCGCTCTTCGCCTCGGTGCTCGACCAGTACGGCACCTCCATGACGTTGACGTAGGACTCCAGCCAGTCGCCGATCTTGTCCTTCGGCGCGAACACGGGCCAGTTGTCGGGGAACTTGAGGTACGGCAGGTGGTCGTACCAGACCGGGTCGTGGAGGCAGAGCGACTTGTACCGGCCGCGCCACTGGTCACCGGGGCGCGGGTGCTTGTCGACGACCAGCGCCGGCACGCCCATCTGGCGCAGGCGCGACCCCATCGCGATGCCGCCCTGCCCGCCGCCGACGACCAGCACGTACGGCTGGGTGGTCGAGCCGAGCGACTCGGCCTCGGCCTGGCGGCGCTCCTTCCACGTCGTGCGCTCCTTGCTCGAGCCGTGCTCGGCGCCGGCCGGCCGACGGGTGCGCCGCGGCTCCTCGTGGCCCGTGAGCTCGTCGAGGGTCGTGAGGAGCGTCCACGCCTTGTCGGCGCCGTCCTCCTCCTTCAGGCGGAGCAGGCCGGTGCCCCGGCCCACGGCGGTCTCGAAGGTGAACCAGGCGGTCACCACGCCGCCGTCCTCGGTGGCGGGCTCGCTCGTCGCGAACGCGCGTGGGGCGGTGCGCTCGAGGGTCGCGCCCAGCAGGTCGCGCACGCCGTCGGGGTCCTCGACGGTCGTCAGGTTCCAGGTGAAGGAGACGAGGTCGCGCCAGAAGCTCTGCGCGGCGAACATCCCGGCGGCCCGCTCGACGTCGCCGGCGGTCAGCGCCTCCTCGAACGCGGAGAGCCACGCGTCGGCGCGGTGGGGGGCCGAGCCCTCCTCGGTCGCGGGTCGCTCCAGGGTGTCGGTCATCGGCTGCTCCTTCGCGGCAGGCGGGACGTCGTCGTCCCGCGCTCCCGGTCAGGACACCCTGCGGCGGGTCCGGCGGGGAAGGGTTGCAGCGCGTTGCACTGCCCGGTCGCACGGGGCGGGGCGCGGGGCGGCGGGCTACATTGGCGGGGTCGTCCGGGGCCGCTCCCCCGGGCGGTGAGGAGTCGACGATGACGCCGTACCGCGCCGGCAGTGCCGTCGTGCCGGGCACCGACCTCGGGCAGCACGCCCGGGCGCTGCGCCGCGTCCATGACGCCGTGATGGGTGGCGCCGCCCCTCCCGCGCCGCTGCGGCCCCTCGTCTCCCGGTCCTGGACCCGCGTCATCGGCTTCGGCCTGGACCCCACGCACGCCAACGCCCGCGACCCGCTGCCGTGGGCCGAGGTCGAGCGGCGGCGCCACCACTCACCGCTGGCGCTGGTCATCGACGAGATCCGCTCGGTGCTGACGTCGGTGGCCGACGCCTCGCGCTTCATCGTCGTCGTCACCGACGCCGACGGCGTCATCCTCTGGCGGGAGGGGTCGGCGGCGGTGCTGCGGAAGGCCGACGGGCTCGGGTTCACCGAGGGCGCCACCTGGACCGAGGACCACGTCGGGACCAACGCCATCGGCACCGCGCTCGCGGAACAGGCTCCGGTGCAGCTGTTCTCGGCCGAGCACTTCGAGGAGGGGCAGCACCCCTGGTACTGCACGGCCTCCCCGGTGCACGATCCCCGGACGGGGGCGCTGCTCGGTGTCGTCGACGTCTCGGGCCCGGCCCTGACGCTGCACCCGGCGCTCATCGCCCTCGTCGACACCGCCACCAAGCTCGCCGAGGCCCGGCTCTGGCGCCACCACGAGCAGTCCCTCCAGCGGCTGCGGCGCTCCGCCGAGCACGTCCTCGCGACGACCAGCGGTCCGGTGCTCCTCGTCGACGACGACGGCTGGGTCGCGCACTACAGCGGCGTGCTCGTCCGCGACCGCATCGCGGCGCCACGTCCCGACCGCCCGCTCACCGTGCCCGGCCTCGGGCTGTGCCTGCCGGAGCGGCTCGGCGAGGGCTGGCTGGTGCGCCCCGACGAGCGCCGCACGACGCTCACCGCGCGGCTCGTCACGGTCGGTGGCGAGGCGGTGCTCGAGGTGTCGGGGTCCGCCGACGGCGGGGCCGGTTGGCGGGCCTCGCTCACCCCCCGGCACGCCGCCGTCCTGCGGCTGCTGGCCGGCGCCGGTGCCGACGGGATGAGCGCCGCCGCCCTCAGCCGGGCGCTGTTCGGCGACGAGGAGCACCAGGTGACCGTGCGGGCCGAGGTCAGCCGGCTGCGCCGGGTCGTCGGCGCCCTCGTCGCGGCCGCGCCCTACCGGGTGGCCGAGGGCGTGCACCTCACCTGCGACCCCGCCTGACCGTCCTCCGACGCCTCCCGGTCCCTGAGGCCCTGACCGGGCGCTCCTCGCCGCGCCGGACCGGACGAACCGCGTTAGCGTGAAGACGTACCGACACCGGTACAGGGGAATCATCACCACGACACAAGGGGAATCTGCATGCGCCACAAGCTTCTCGGAGCCGCTGCCACCATCGGGGCGATCGGCATGGTCGTCGCGGCGGCACCGACCGCCTCCGCCGCCACGGGGTACGCCCGCTGCCCGGACAACCGCATGTGCGTGTTCACCGGGCCGAACGGCTCCGGCGCCATCGGCATCTTCGCCAACGGCGACGTGAACCTCGCCGACGGCACCGGGCCCACCGGGCTGAACAACAACATCGAGAGCATGCGCAACCGCACGTCCGGCAGCTGGTGCTTCTACAAGGACACCAGCTACAACGGGTACGTCTGGCGCGGTGGCCCGGGCGGTGGCGCGAACACCATCCCGGCCGCGACCAACGTCATCAGCTCCCTCAAGCGCTGCTGACCGACCTCCTCCTCGCCCGGGCGGCCGGTATCGTGCCCGGGCGAGGACGGGAGGCCCGATGACCGCCGCACCACGCAGCCCCACCGGGGCGTGGACCTGGCTCGTCCGGGCTGTGGCCGCCGCCGCCGTCCTGGTCGTCGGGTGGGTGGCCACGACGGCGTGGGAGGCGGTGCTGCACGCGCATCCCGCCTACCCCGTGCTCCTCGCCCTCACGGTTGCCGGTGCCGGGGTCGCCGGGTGGCGGTCGCGGCGACCGCGCGCCCGGCCCGGCCGGTGGCGCACGGTCGGCCGGGTCGTCCTGCTCCTCGTCGGCATCCTCTGGGTCGCGGCCGTCGCGTGGTTGCGGCCCTTCGGCGCGGTGCAGCCGGCCCTCGACGCGATGCGCTCCGACCGGACCGTCGCCGTCACCGAGTCCCCGACACGGATCACCTTCTCCCCCAGGTCGACTGCGAGCGATGTCGGCCTCCTCTTCCAGCCCGGCGCACGGGTCGACGCCCGCGCGTACGCCGCGGTCCTGCGCCCGCTCGCCGAGGCCGGGCACCCCGTCGTCGTCGTCAAGCAGCCTCTGGGCATCGGCTTCCTCGCCACGTCCGCCCTCGACGGCGCCCGCGCGGAGCATCCGGAGGTCACCCGGTGGGTGGTCGGCGGCCACTCGCTCGGCGGGACCGTCGCCGCCCTGGAGGCGGACGCCGCCGACGACGACGCCACCGCGCCTGCGGCCGGCCTCCTCCTGTTCGCCTCCTACCCGGCGAGCGACGTCAGCCGCAGCCTCACCGCCGCGGTGGCCTCGGTCTCCGGGACCCGGGACGGGCTCGCGACGCCGGCGGACATCGCCGCATCGCGGGCGCTGCTGCCGCCGGGGACGGTCTTCACGGTCGTCGAGGGCGGGTCGCACGCACAGTTCGGTGACTACGGCGCCCAGCCGGGCGACGGGACGGCCACCCTCGACCACGACGAGGCCCGGCGCCAGATCTCCGCGGCGGCGCTCGCCCTCCTCGACTCCCTCGACCGGTGACGCCCGGCGGCATCCTCCGTCAGGACGACGGGCCGAAGCGCTCGGTGCGGATGGCGCCCGAGTCGTGCCCCTTGTCGAGGAGGATGCGGGTCGCGGTCTCGACGAACCCCGACGGCCCGCAGCAGTAGACGTGCGGCGGGACGTCGAAGGCGTCGACCCCGGGCAGGTCCTCGGGACGCAGCCGCCCCGGTGCGCGGGTGTCGTCCGGCAGTCCGCCGCGCGAGTAGAGCCGGTCGATGCGCAGGCCCGGGCTGGTCAGCGAGAGGGCGTGCAGCTCGTTCGTGTAGAAGACGTGGTCCGGGGTGCGGGCGCTGTAGACGAGGTGGAACGGGGTCGTGGTGCGGGTGCGCTGGCGCTCGCGGAGCATCGCCATGAGCGGGACCACGCCCGAACCGCCCGCGACCAGGAGCACCGGCTCGGGCATCTCCGCGCTCCAGCGGAACCAGCCGCCGATGGGGCCGCGGACCTCGAGCCGGTCACCGGCCCGGGCCTCCTCGACGACCCACGGCGAGACCTCGCCGTCCCCGACGAGCTGCACGGTGAGCACGAGGCGGTCGGGCTCGGGGGCCGAGGCGACCGAGTAGGTGCGGGTGGCGGTGTAGCCGTCCGCGGCGGTGAGCCGGACGTCGACGTGCTGGCCGGCGTCGTGCCCGGGCCAGCCGGGGACGTCGAGGGTGACGGTGCGGGCGGTGCGGGTCTCGAGCCAGGCGTCGTCGACGGTCGCGACGCGCCAGGGCATGGGCTGCGGTGCGGTGCTCATCGAGGGACCTCGTCAGTCGCCGACGTAGCGCTGCTCGCGCCACGGGTCGCCGAGGGCGTGGTAGCCGAGCTGCTCCCAGAAGCCGAGGTGGTCCTCGGTGAGCATCTCGAGGCCGCGCACCCACTTCGCCGACTTCCAGAAGTACAGGTGCGGCACGAGGAGCCGGGCCGGCCCGCCGTGCTCGGCGGTCAGCGGCTTCCCGCCGTAGTGGGTCGCGACCCACGCGCGCCCGCCGGTGACGTCCTCCATCGGCAGGTTCGTCGTGTAGCCGCCGTAGGAGTGGACGAGCACGTGCGTGGCCAGCGCGCCGGCGCCGTCGAGCACGGCCTCCAGGGGCACGCCGCGCCAGGTGGTGTCGAGCTTGCTCCACTTGGTCACGCAGTGGATGTCGGTCGTGAGGTCCTCGCGCGGCAGGGCCATGAGGTCGGCCCAGGACAGGCTGCGACGCGCGCCGTCGGTGTCGACGAGGTCGAGGCGCCACTCCTCGGTGCGCACCCCGGGGGTCGGGCCGGCCGAGAGCACCGGGAAGTCGCGCTCCAGGTACTGGCCCGGGGGGATGCGCGGGTTCGACGGGCCGCGGCGGCCGGCGAAGCCCCTGGTGACGACGTCCATCCGGCCATTCTCCCCGACGGACCGCGCCGGCCGGGCCCCGGGCTCAGCCGCGGTCGATCTGCATGACGACGGCCTTCGGCTCGGTGAAGAACTCACGCGAGAAGTTGCCACCCTCGCGCCCGACGCCGGAGTCCCCGACGCCGCCGAAGGGCGTGCGCAGGTCGCGGATGAAGAAGCAGTTGACCCAGACCGTGCCGGCGCGCAGCCGCGAGGCGACGCGGTGGGCCCGCGACAGGTTCTCGGTGAAGAGCATCGCGTTGAGTCCGTAGCGGGTGTCGTTGGCGAGGTGGACGACCTCGTCCTCGGTGTCGAAGGAGTTGACGACGCAGACCGGGCCGAAGATCTCCTCGCAGTAGGGCGCGGCGTCGAGCGGCAGGCCGTCGATGACGGTCGGCCGGACGATCCACGAGCCGTCCTCGGCCACCCCACCGGTCCTGATGGTCCCGCCGAGCTCGCGCGCCGACTCGACGTAGGAGGCGACCTTGTCGAAGTGCCGCTTGCTCGCGAGCGAGGAGAATTTCGTCGCCGGGTCGAACGGGTCGCCGATGGTCAGCGCCTCGGCGGCCTCGACGAAGCGCGCCATGAACTCGTCGTAGACGGAGGAGTGGACGAACAGCCGCGAGCCCGCGAGGCAGATCTGGCCGGCGTTGCGGAAGATCGCCTCGACCGCCCAGTACACCGCGTTGTCGAGGTCGGCGTCGGCGAACACGACGTTGGCGCCCTTGCCGCCGAGCTCGAGCGAGACCGGAGCCAGATGGGTTGCCGCGGAGGCCATCACGTGCTTGCCCGTCGTCGACGAACCGGTGAACGTGACGCGGTCGACCCTGTCGTCGGCGGTGAGCGCCGCGCCCGCCGGTGCGCCGTGGCCGTTGAGCACGTTGAGGACGCCGGGCGGGAAGCCGGCCTCGACGGCGAGCCGGCCGAGCATCGTCACCGACGCCGGGGTGTCCTCCGAGGGCTTGATGATGCACGTGTTGCCCCAGGCGATCGCCGGCGCGATCTTCCACGAGGCCATCATCAGCGGGAAGTTCCACGGGCTGATGGCGGCCACGACGCCGGCCGGCCCGAACTCGCTGTAGGTGTGGTGGCCGGAGTCCATCGGGTAGACCTCGCCGACGGCGTCGCGCTGGTGGTCGGCGAAGAACCGGAAGTTCCAGACCGACCGGGCGACGTCGTGCTTCGCCTGCGCGAACGGCTTGGCCATGTTCGTGGAGTCGAGGCGGGCGAGGTCGTCGGCGCGCTCCTCCATGAGGTCGGCGAGCCGGTGGATGGCGGCGGCCCGCTCGACGCGTCCCATCCGCGGCCAGGGTCCCTCGTCGAAGGCGCGGCGCGCGCTGAGCACGGCACGCTCGACGTCCTTCTCGGACGCCTCGGCCGCCTGCGCCCACACCTCGCGGGTCCACGGGTTCCAGACGTCGAAGCGGGCCGCGTCGATCGACTCGACCTCCTCGTTGTCGATGACGTGGCCGAAGAACTGCAGGTCGCTCATGACGGCTCCTCCTCTGTGCGGGAACGGCGCTCGGCGATCGTGACGTCGCCGGCGGCGAAGTGGGTGGGCGGGACCTCGCGCAGGATGACGCGCACCGACTCGCGGGGGGCGCCGACCGCCTCGACGACGGCGTCGGTCAGGGCGGTGACGAGGGTGCGCAGCTGCTCCGGGGTGCGACCCTGCGCGAGGGTGACGTCGACGACCGGCACGGCTCAGCCCTCCCCACCGGCGAGGAACACCGAGCCGAGGTTCGTGAAGTGCAGCGCGGTGCTCGAGCCCGGCGGCGCGAAGACCGCGTCGGTCATCCCTCCGGTCAGCACGACCCAGCCCGCCTCGATGGCGTGGCCGCGCCGGGCGAGGTCGTTGGCGGCCAGCGCGAGGGCCTCTCCGGGGTGGCCCTGGACGGCAGCGCCGGTCGCGGAGTCGGTGACGACACCGTCGACCTCGACGAGCACGGCCTCGAGGGCGAGGTCGAGCTCGGACGGCGGCAGCCCGACCGGGCCGGTGACGAAGGCCCCGGACGACGCGTTGTCGGCGGCCACGTCGCCCGCGGTGAAGCGGAAGTCCTTGTACCGGCTGTCGATGACCTCGGCTCCGCCCCAGACCGACTCGACGGCGGCCATCGCCTGCGCGCAGGTGATGCCCGGCCCCTCCAGCCGCTCCCCCATCACGAAGACGATCTCCGGCTCGACGCGCGGGTGGATGAGCCGGTCCTGGGGCACGGGGTCGCCGACCGGCAGCACCATCGCGTCGGTCAGCCAGGCGACGAAGGGGAAGTGCACACCCATCCGCTGCTGCTTGGCACGGCTAGTCAGGCCGAGCTTGACCCCGACCAGCTTCTCCCCGCGCTCGAGCCGCTTGGCGAGGTTGAGGTCCTGCACGGCGTACCCGGTGTCGAGGTCGAGGCCCGGCCACTCGTCGGTGAAGGGCTCGCGCTCGCGGCGCTCGTCCTCGCAGGCGAGCAGCTCGGCGGCGACCGACTCGACGTCCCAGCGCCCCGCGGGTGCGCCCGCCATCAGCGCACCCCCACGGCGGCGAGATCGCCCAGCTCGAGCTCCTGGGCCCGTTCCTCGGCGAGCTGGAGGGCGATGTCGATGATCATGTCCTCCTGGCCGCCAACGTAGCCGGCCTCGCCGACCTTCGTGAGGATGGCGTGCGCCGGCACGCCGTAGCGCTCGGCCGCCCGCTCGGCGTGGAGGAGGAAGCTCGAGTAGACGCCGGCGTAGCCCTGCGTGATCGAGGCGCGGTCCATCCACGGCAGGCGTGGGATGAACGGCCGCACGACCTCCTCTGCGGCGGAGAGGACCTCACCGAGGTCGACGCCGGTGCGCACCCCGAGCCGCTCGAAGGTCGCGGCGAGCACCTCGGTCGGGGAGTTGCCGGCGCCGGCGCCGAGGGCGCACAGCGCACCGTCAATCTGGCGGGCGCCGGAGCGGTACGCGAGAACGGAGTTCGCGACGCCCATCGACAGGTTCTGGTGGCCGTGGAAGCCGACCTGGGCCTCGGCGCCGACCTCGCCGACGACCGCCTCGATGCGCTCCTGGGCGGTGTCGAGCACGAGCGCGCCGGCGGAGTCGACGACGTACACGCACTGCGCGCCGGCGTCCACCATGATGCGCGCCTGCCGGGCCAGCTCGGCGGGAGCGGCCTTGTGCGACAGCATGAGGAAGCCGACGGTCTCCATCCCGAGCTCGCGGGCGGCGCCGAAGTGCTGGAGCGAGACGTCGGCCTCGGTGCAGTGCGTGGCGATGCGGGCGACCGAGGCGCCGACCGCGTGTGCGGCCCGCAGGTCGTGCACCGTGCCGAGGCCGGGCAGCATCAGGATCGCGATGCGGGCGCTGGTGGCCTCGTCGACGGCGGCCTCGATGAGCTTCAGCTCGTCGACGAGCGAGAAGCCGTAGTTGAAGCTCGAGCCGCCGAGGCCGTCGCCGTGGCTGACCTCGATGACCTCGACGCCCGCGCGGTCGAGCGCGCCGACGACGCCGCGCACCTGGGCCTCGGTGTACTGGTGCTGCATCGCGTGCGAGCCGTCGCGCAGCGTCGAGTCGGTGATGCGGAGGTCGCGTGCGCCACCGGCGGACGGCGTCCGCGCGAGGACCTCGGACTCGGTCACCTCGCGCCCCACGACGGGCATGTCCTCGGGACGGATCGTCATGTCTCCCACGGGTTCACACTCCTGCGCTCTGCGCGCCGACGAGCGAGCCCGGCACGTCGCCGAGCTCGGTCGAGGACTTCCACGTCGTCTCGACCCCGAGCCGGTGGGCGACCATGAGGTCACCGACGCGGGCCGCGGCCGCGGTGATGATGTCGAGGTTGCCCGCGTAGTCGGGCAGGTAGTCGCCGCGTCCGCGCACCTCGATGGGGACGAACACGCGGGCCTGGCCCTTCCACAGCGGGCGGGCCGGGTCGAACTGCGGGTCGGCCCGTAGGTGGTAGCCGGGCACGTAGTCCTGGATGGTGCGGACCATCGCGTGGATCGACTCCAGCAGCCGGTCCTGGAGCGGCCCGGGCTCGCCGGCCTCCTCCGGGATCGCGCAGAACACGCTGTTGCGCATCATCATCGGCGGCTCGACCGGGTTGAGGATGATGATCGCCTTGCCGCGCTCGGCGCCGCCGACGGCCTCGACGGCCGAGGCCGTGGTCTCGGTGAACTCGTCGATGTTGGCGCGGGTGCCGGGGCCGGCGGAGCGGCTGGAGACCGACGCGACGATCTCGGCGTAGGGCACGGGGACGACGCTGGAGACCGCGTGGACCATCGGGATGGTGGCCTGGCCGCCGCAGGTGATCATGTTGACGTTGGTCGCGGACAGGTTGAACTCGAGGTTGACCGCGGGGCAGAGGTAGGGGCCGACCGCCGCCGGGGTGAGGTCGATCGCGAGGATGCCGGCCTCGGCGTAGCGCGGGGCGTTGGCCTCGTGCGCCTTGGCCGAGGTGCACTCGAAGACGACGTCCGGCAGCTCGTCCTGCGCGAGCAGCCAGTCCACGCCCTCGTGGCTGGCCTCGAGGCCGACCGAACGGGCGCGACGCAGGCCGTCGCTCGCGGGGTCGACGCCGACCATGTACCGCGGCTCGATGATGTCGCTGCGGCGCATCAGCTTGAACATCAGGTCGGTGCCGATGTTGCCGGGGCCGACGATGGCGGCGGTGGCGCGACGCGGGCTGCGGTCGGGGGTGGCGGTCATGCCGGCTCCTCAGACGAATCGGGCGGTGACGCTGCCGAGCCCGGCGAACGTCGCGGTGAAGGTGTCGCCGACCGCCACGGGGACCATCGCGCAGACGGCCCCGGGGAGGACGACGTGGCCGGCCTCGAGCGTGACGCCGCGGGCGCCGACGGTGTTGGCCAGCCAGACGAGGGAGGTGAGCGGCGACCCGAGCACGGCTCCGCCGGCCCCGGTGCCGGCGACCGCACCGTTGCGGTGCAGGACCGCGCCGGCGAGGCGCAGGTCGACGTCAGCGACGGGGGTCGGGGTGGAGCCGAGGACGACGCCGCCGGAGCTCGCGTTGTCGGCGATGGTGTCGAAGAGGCCGATCCGCCAGTCGCGGATGCGGCTGTCGACGATCTCGAGGGCCGGCAGGACGAAGTCGACGGCCTGCAGCGCCTCGTGGACGGTGACGCCCGGGCCACGCAGCGGCGCCTTGAGGACGAAGGCCACCTCGGGCTCGATGCGCGGCTGGATCCATCGCTCGGCCGGGATCGGCTGGTGCTCGAGGAAGAAGAAGTCGTCGAAGAGGTGCCCGTAGTCGGGCTCGGTGACGCCGAGGAGGCGCTGCATCGCGGCGCTGGTCAGACCGACCTTGTGGCCCTTGACGGTTCGCCCGCGCTCGACGAGCCGCTCGACCTGGAGCTGCTGGATCGCGTAGGCGTCGTCGAGCGCCATCCCGTCGTGGGTCGCGGTCAGCGGTTCGAGCGGGACCCGGCTGTCGTAGGCCGCGAGCAGCTCCGCGGCGACGCGGGAGCGGGTCTGGTCGTCCACGGACCGTCCTTCCGGGCTGGGGTGAGGTGGGCGCGGTGCGCGTCCTCCTCGACGGTACGGAGGGACGGGACCGGCGCGCGCGCCATGTTCCGCTCCCGGGAACGTGCGGCGGTTCGGCGCGACCCGCTGACCGGGGTCGGCCGGGTGTCGGCGGAGGGGTCAGCGACCGTGGGCGAGCGCGATGCGACGGCTGGCGGCGAGGAGCACCGGCACCAGGCGCTCGACCTGCGGCTCGATGACCTCGCTCGGTCCGAAGACCGACACCGAGGCGACGGCCTGCCGGTGGAGCATCACGGGGACGGCCACGGACGACGCACCGTCGAAGGACTCGCTGTGCGACACCGCGTACCCGACGCGGCGGACGCCGTCGAGGGTGCGGTCCCAGTCCGGTTCGGCGCGAACGGTCCTGCTGACCCGCGGCGGGAAGCCGGCGCGCCGGCGGGCGGCATCGAGGTCGGTGTTCCAGGCGGCGATGGCCTTGCCGCTGCTCGTGGTGTGCGCGGGGAGGCGGCGCCCGAAGTGCCCGAGGATGCGCACGCCGTCGCTGTTCTCGATGCGCTCGACGAAGACGATGTCGGCGCCGTCGGGCACGGAGAGGTTGACGGTGAGCCCGGTGGCGGCGGCGACCTGGCGCAGGAACGGCAGCGCGACGTGGCGCAGCTCGTTGCGGGCCAGGGCGAGCGCGCCGAGCTCGTAGACGTGGATGCCGAGGCGGTACTGGCCCTGGGCGTCCTGCTCGACGAAGCCACGGCTGGCGAGGGTCTGGAGGAGGCGGTGGGCGGTGGACTTCGCGACGCCGAGGCGGCGGGCGATGTCCGAGACGCCCAGCTCGCCGTCGGTGGCGAAGCACTCGAGGACGTCGAGGGCGCTCCCGACCGACTTCAGGCCGGCCGCGTGGGGCTCGGCCGCAGGGGTGCGCTTCGGCGTGCTGGCGCACCAGGCCTGCTCCTGGACGATGGTCGACATCCGCGGCTCCCTTGCCTCTGACGATGGGATGACAGTGCCCCCCGGGGCATGGTTCGATCAACGCATGCGTTCCACTGGGCGGAACGAGGCGCCCGTGACCCTCCTCTCGCGCGCCGCCGCCGTGGTCGGCGCCTTCGACCACCACTCCCCCTCGCTGTCCCTCGCCGAGCTCGCACGGCGCACCGGGCTGCCGAAGTCGACCGTGCACCGCATCGCGGCGGAGCTGGTCACGCTGCGGGTGCTCGAGCGGACCGAGCCGGGGGCGGGGGCCGACGGCTACCGGCTCGGGATGTGGCTCTTCGAGCGCGGCGAGCTGGTGCCGGCCCATCGCTCGATCTCGGATGCGGCGCTGCCCGTCATGGAGGACCTGCGCGCGGCCACCCGCCAGCGCATCCACCTCGCCGTGCTCGAGGGCGTGGACGTCGTGTACCTCGAGATCCTCGGCGACATCGGGATCGACATCGCGTCGCGCACCGGTGGCCGGGTGCCCGCGCACGCGACCGGGGTGGGGAAGGCGATCCTCGCGTACAGCTCGGCGGCGACGGTGCGGGCCAGGGTCGAGGCGGGCCTGCCGCGGCTGACGGCCCGGACCATCGTCACCCCCGGTGGCCTGACCCGTGAGCTGCGCAAGATCCGCTCGACGGGGATGGCCCTCGACCTCGAGGAGGCCAACGCGGGCGTCTCGTGCGTCGCCGCTCCGGTGTTCGGGGCCAACCACAAGGTGCGTGCGGGGTTGTCGGTCACCGGGCCGACCGGCTCGGTGGACCCGGGCACGCTCGGTCCGGCCGTGCGCACCGCGGCCTTCACGCTGAGCCGGGCGCTGCGCGACTCAGGCCTCTGACGCGGTCGACCCTGTCCTGATCGCGCCACCCGTCGGCAGTGCACTGACGGCCGCTCATCTGCGCGATGGCGGAGCCAGCGGTGCTGCCATGGGACCGCGAGCAGCAGCCATGAAGCTCTGCCCCGGGCGGCCGCCGGGCCAGAGACGCGCTTCGAGGCGGTCGCCGAGGTAGACGTCCACCGTTCCCTCGGACCCCCATTGCGCAGTGGCGCCACCGCCTATGACTCGACGCTCGCCGCACTCCCTGCTCAGCGCGGCCGTGTTCATGAACGGGGGATGCGCATCCGGTTGCGCCCATGGCGCAGTGAGGGGCGCCGGCCGGGTGTTGTAGAGCCACACGTCGCCGACGATTTCCTCGTCACGCAGCAGGTAGGCGAAGGCGGCGCCACAGGCGTCCTCCTCGAGGACAACTCGGAAGCCGCTGGGGCCACAGAGCTCCACGCGTCGGCCGTCACCTGGCGTCATCACCTCAGCGTGTCACAGTGGACGATCGCGCCTTGCCAGTCAGCAGCCTTCCCTGCGGCAGGAGAGCCCGTTATGACAGGGCTACGTGGACCTCGGCGGTCACCCACAGTCCACCTTCAGCGATCTGCGTGACCGCTCGGAGCGTCACCGCGTCCCCTGTGGTCCTCACTGTGCGCGCCGACCGGTAGCGGTAGCGAAGGTGCTCATCCCAGACCGCCGAGAGTTCCATAGCGATCGCCTGTGCGTCGCATCGCTTGCCGACGGCTCGCCCGACGATGAGCCACTCAGCGCCCCCGGTCCTTTGCACCTCCATCCCCTGCCACAGACCGGGACCGTCGTCGGCAGACGATCGGCCGCCGAGGAAGGCGCAGCAGTCAATCTCCATACCCAGCAGGTCGTCTCCATCGCTGGCAGGACCAGAGGCGCAGATCTCCGATCGGACTCGCTCGAACTCATCGCAGTCCACACGTGCATCGTGGCCCATTACGTGGCCGCTCACCGGCAGATGAGGTCGGGTCGGACGACGGGTCAGGCGACGTGGGGCTCGGCCTGAGGTGGAGAGAGTGCGGCGAGGGCGCGGTCGTAGGAGCCGTCGGTGAGGTCCCACGTGACGTAGTGGCCGTGCTGGTCGGGTCGCTGGCGGACCTCGGCCCAGAGTCGTCGGCGGTGGACGGTGGTGTGGTGCCGTTGGCAGAGCAGGGCGGCGTTGGCCACGTCCGTGGCGCCGCCGTCGACCCAGTGCCGGACGTGGTGGGCGCGGGCCCACGCGGCGGGCGCGGTGCAGCCGGGGAAGGTGCAGCGGCGGTCTCGTAGGCCGAGGTGGCGTCGTTGGGCCCGGGTGAACAGGCGGAGGACGCGGCCGATCGTGAGCGGCTGGTCGTCGGAGCCGAGGACATGGGGGATGAGGGCGGCGTCGCAGGCGAGGCGGCGCAGGGTCTCGGCGCTCAGGAGGGTTCCGTCCGCCACCGTGTCGAGGACCTCGCCGGCGCCGGTGCCGGCCTGCAGGTCGGCCAGGGCGATGGTGACGTGCAGGGTGGCGGCGGCGCCGAGGTCGGTGGCCGCCGCGGCGCTGCCGGCGGCCAGGCAGAGCTCGGTGAGGGCCTCGACGCGGCGTTGTCCGGCCGGGCGGAGGTCGGCCTCCCCGGTCTCGGGGTTGGGGGCGGGCGCGGAGAGCGGTCCGAGGGCGGCTTCGAGGGTGGCGGCCTGTTCGGGGGTCATCGCCAGCTGGTACTCGGTGAGGTCGCCGGACTCGATGCGCGGGGAGGACAGGCGCGCGGCGCAGGCGAGGCGGGCGTGCAGGTCGTCGAGCTCGCCGTCGTGGCCGTAGCGGGCGATCAGGGCCGGGCGCAGGCGCCGCATCTCGGTGGTACCGGAGGTGGCGGCGAGGTCGACCAGGGCGTCGGTGACGGTGGGGAGCGCCTCGTCGTGCAGCATGGGCCGGAGGCGCTCGACCTCGCGCAGGACCGCACACCCGGTCCCTGCGTCGAGCCACCCGTCGCGGACGGCGACCCACACCTGGCCGACGGGACCGGACGGGTCGGGGTCGCGACGGGTCAGACCGGACCCGGCGGCGGACACCTCGAGCGCGATCCTCGCCACGGCCGCGGCACCGCCCTGCCGCAGGGAGGGCGCGTTCTCCCGCAGCCACGCGGCCACCTCACCCCCGGCCACCTCGCCGCGACCGGTGGCCTCGACGGCCACCGCCACGCGCGCCGCCGAGGCCAGCGCGGCCACGGTGTCCACGAGGGCCAGGACGTCGGTCAGCTCCGCGGCCGACGCCGTTGAGAGCGCTTCACCGAACCCGGTGAGCGCTTCGCGAGCAGCCTCCAGCTGCGCACGGCGCTCGGCGAGTTCGATTGTCCCCGTTGACATGCCGTCATTCTCGCAGCCGCCACCGACAGCCCGACAGCCCTACCGGACGATCTGTGGACAACCCCCTCGACTCACCCGCCCTGTGGACGGAGCCCACCGCACTCAGCGCTTGATGAGGGGTGAACGCACCCCGCCACCGGCGCGGTCGCCCTCGGTGAAGAAGTCCTCGCGGTGGATGTCGCGCGGGAAGAGCCGCTTGGACATCAGGGTCTTCAGCGCCGCCTCCACCATCGGCGGCGGCCCGCAGAGGTACCCGGCGCACCCCGAGAGCGTCTCGTGGTCGGCGGCGATGACGTCGGTGACCAGGCCGAACCCGAACCCGTCGGCCGACTTCCCGCAGTCCTCCGGGGTCTCCTCCGACAGGCACGGCCGGTACGTGAACCGGTCGGGGAAACGCGTTGCGAGGGAACAGAAGTAGTCGACGTCGTAGAGCCACTCGCGGGTGCGGGCCCCTTGGTACAGCGTGAGGTGAGCGTCGGAGGCGCCGTTCTCGACCGCGTGCCGGATCATCGACTTCAGGGGCGCCAGCCCCGTCCCCCCACCGACGAGCACGGCATGCCGGTCGTCGCCGGTCCTCAGCACGAAGCGCCCGTAGGGTCCGGACACCGACACCGTGTCACCGACCGCCAGGCCGCCGAACACCCAGCCGTCCGTCCCGCGCCCACCGGGCACCCGGCGGATGTGGAACTCCAGGCGCCGGTCCTCGGTGGGCGGCGAGGCGATCGACCAGGTGCGGTCGACGGCCGGCAGCCCGTCCCGCGTCGGCACCTGGAACTTCAGGTACTGACCGGCGTTGAAGCCGATCTCCCGGTCCAGCTCCACGACGAGCCGCACGGTCTCCCGCGCGACCTCGGTCAGCTCGATGACGGTCGCCGTGTAGTCCTGCACGGGGAAGACCTCGACCGACTCGTCGACGTCGATGTCCACCTCGATGACGACGTCCGATCGCGGTCGGGCGGTGCAGGGCAGCAGCTTTCCCTCGTCGCGCTCGTAGTCCATCAGCGCGAACGAGCTCGCTGCCCCGTGGTCCACCTCGCCCTCGAGGACGTCGGCCTTGCACGTGGCGCAGGTGCCGTGCGTGCACGAGTGGGGCAGCCAGACCCCGCTGCGCAGGCACGCCTCGAGGATGCTCTGGTCCTCGCGGCACTCGACCTCGCGGCCGAGCGGCTCGACGGTGATCGTGTGGGACTGGGTCATGGTGGGTCGTGCTCCGTTCGGTGGCGCCACGTCGACCGCCGCGCAGGGTCAGGGAGCCCCCGAGCGCGGCGGCCGACGTTGACGGTGGGCGGGCCTCAGACGAGGACGCGCATCCCGATGACGTCCTTGTGCTCGACGCCGAGCTCCTCGAGGGTCTGGTCGTCACGCGGCTCGATGACCTCGCCGTGCAGGGTCCAGACGCGCCGGGCGGCCGGGTCGAAGTCCGGGTCCTCCTCGGCGTAGGGCACGAGCAGGCCGTTCCAGAAGTCGCCCCACGTCATCGCCTTGGGCGCCCGGAAGCAGGCCGACGCGCAGAACCACATGTTCTCCTGGAACCACACGTGCACGAGCTGGTCGTCGCCGTACAGCTCCTGGCGGGAGCGGGACGGGAAGTCGTACGTGCCGATGCTGTTGACGGCCATGGCGCTCAGGCCTCCGATCCGATGTGCGAGTGGTCCGCGGCGTCGTGCCACTGGTCCCAGTGGACGGCGTCGACCGAGCCCTTGTACTCGCCGCCGTCGCCCTCCTGGATGCCGTACCAGGCGAGCACGTCGGGCACCGTCGGGCCGCCGCAGTTGCCCTGGTAGATCTGGTGCACGGGGAGCCAGGCCTGCACGTACTTCTCCGGCTCGCGCTCGAAGATCCACTGGCACCCGTCGGAGCAGGTCTGGAACTTCTCGCCCCGGTACTCCGAGTGCCGCTGGCAGATCGTCGTCGGGTCGTCCGGCTCGGTGAAGAGCATCGGGATCTGGCAGACCTGGCAGAGCTGCGGAAGACCACGGACGAAGTGCCGCCCACCGTTCTCGAGGTTGCGAGCCTCCCTGTCCCACAGCGGCTTGTACAGCTTGTCGAACGTGCCGGGGTAGTTGTCGGACAGCCACCCCTGGGCATCGGCGTCGGGGAAGGTCGTCGTGAAGGCCGCCGCGTGCGAGAACTGGTACAGCGTCCAGTACACCTGGTGCGACAGCACCTCCTTCTCGGCGATTGCGTCGTCGACGTGCTTCGGCGGGGTGATGCCGTAGAAGGCGAGGTCCTGGAACAGGCCACCCAGCATCTGCTCCTCGAAGTAGAGCTCGAAGGCCTCCTTCCAGCTCATCACCTTGCGCGGCAGCATGTAGTCGAGCATCTGGGCGACGAGCGCCGTGACGCGATACCCACGCCAGAACCACTTGTCGATCCAGGCCTGGACGATCGGCACGTTCGCCTCGTCCTGCTCGAGGAGGAACTTGATGGCCTCGAGGCCGAGGGTCATGTGCCGCGACTCGTCGGACTGCGCCGAGAAGCCGAAGGTCATCGTCGGCAGGTCGCCGTTGAACGAGGCGCCCGACATGAACGGCACGAAGAGGAGGTTGGTCAGCAGGTACTCGAAGGAGAACCCGATGGCGATGAGGAACTCGAACGGGCCGGCGGTCAGGGCGTCGTCGAAGAACGACTTCGGCACCGAGAGGTACCAGACCCGGTCGTGCTGCTCGAGGTAGTTGTGGAAGCCGCCGTAGTACTTGTTGTAGTTGGAGAGGGTGTGGATCTCGGTCTGCGTGTGGCGCATCTCGTCGATCGACTGGCACAGCGCGGCGAACCGGGGACCGGGGCCGTTGAGGTGGCGGGCGAGGTAGGCGAAGTTGCGGTGCGCCTGGTACTCCAGCGGCGTGACGCCCTGGAGGAACAGCTTCATCGCGTTGAGGTAGGACGCCTCGGTGAGGGTCAGGTGGCCCTGGCTCTGGGCGAACCCGTCGAGCACGGCGTAGAGCCGCTTGTCCTTCTCCGCCTGGTACTTCGTGTAGGCGTCGACCGTGAGGCGGAAGGGGTCCTCCCACTTGCTCCAGTCGTGGATCCTGATGCCCTCGAACTCGGTGTGCGGGAACACGTCGCTCTTCGCGACGTAGCTCGGCTCCCAGTCGAGGTCCCGGGTCAGCGCCTCGTAGCGCTGTTTCATCGTCAGCTTGCGCGGGGCCTTGGGGGCAATGGTCATGGTGCTTGTCCTGTCTATGAGGTCTGGGTCACGAGCGGGTCCCACGCTCCGCGTGGGCGGACTTCGTGGGGTGACTCAGTGGTCCCAGGCGATGACGATCTCGTCGTCATCCCATTCCTTGATGTGCCCGAAGTAGCTCACGATGGCGAGCTGGAACTCGTGCGTCTCCCACTCGCGACCGAGGCGCTCCTCGACCGACTCTCGGGTGATGACGAGGCGACCCGGTGCGGTGATCCGCACGATCCCGGGGATGTGCTGCACGGTGCAGCCGTCGTTCGTCGACTCGATGGCCTCGACGACCGAGCGGTTGGTCTCGCTCTCCTGGATGTCGACGCCGACGGGGCGGGTGGGGGCGGTGGTGTCCATGGGCTCCGGTCCTTCCCGGTCAGTCGCTCAGGGCCGCGACGGCGTCGCGGATCGTGGTCGCGGTGGCGTCGAGGGAGGCCACCGCACCGGCACCGACGAGCTCGTCGGCGCGCGCCGCAACCGGACCGAGCGCCACGAGGGCGGCGGCGAGAGCCTCGGCGGTGGTGTCGGCGAGCAGCTGCTTGTTGGCCGCACCCGTGCCGGGGTCGGCGACCCACGCCTTGTACAGGGCCTCGACCCACGTGCGCTGGTCCGTGAACCAGGCTGAGAGGTGCTGGGCCACCAGGCTGTACGACCCCGCGCCCTGGTCGATCGCGGCGTCGTCGAGGTGGGTGGAGAACAGCCCGTAGACGAGCCGGTCGGCGACGTCGAGGCGGACGAGCGCCTTTCCCCAGTCCTTCTCGAGGAAGAGCTCCTCCACGTACCGCCGCAGGCCCTGCAACGAGGCGTCCTCGACCCAGCGGGTCTTCGCGTCGGCGAGCAGCTCGGCCGTCCCACCGCCGAGGGCGATGCCAACGCGGCTCAGGGCCTGGGCGTTGCCGATCCGGTCGAAGGCGGCGTAGGCGGCGCACTGCGTGATCGTCGTGCCGAACCCGAAGCGGGCGATGTCGCACGACACCATCTGCGCGCCGGACTCGTAGTGCCGCAACGGCACGAGCAGCTCACCCATCACCGACGACCAGGCCTCCGGGAGGCGGGAGAGCAGGTCGCGCTTGTCGAGGTAGTCGAGCGTGGCGGCCACCGCGTCGGCCATCGCGGCCCGGGAGGTGACGTAGGGCGCGTAGTAGTACTGGCGCGGGTCCGTGAACGAGTACGGGTCGGTCAGCCGGAACGCGCTGTAGGCCTCGTCGTAGATGTCGTGCTCGGGATCCCAGAGTGGCCGGTAGTGGAAGTTCTCCTTGGCCTGGATGTCGATGGTGCCCTCCTCGTAGCGCGAGGCGGGACGGTCGCCGTAGCGGGCCACCAGGTGGGTGAAGGTCTTGCGCGGTGGCTCGATGACCTGGGTCAGCAGTTCGTACTGCACGGGTGCCTCCTCTGGGGCTGGCCGGCTCGCGTGTCCGGCCCGTCTGGGTGGGTCGCTGGGTCAGGGGACGCGGTGGTGGGTGACGCCGGACTCGACGAGCAGGCGCACGATCAGGTCAGGGAGCGCGTCCGGCCCCTCGAGCTCGTGCGGGAGCTCGCTCTCGAAGCCGTCGCCGACGAGCCGGCCGTAGGCCGACCCGTCCTCGAACGTCGTCGACACCCGCGCCGCGCGGTCCCGGTGGGTCACCGAGAACGCGAGCTCGTGCGGCAGCGGCTCGTCGACGAGCGAGAGCCGGTCGTCGGCCGCTCCGAGCACCGCGTTCGCCTCGCTGACGAGCTGCTCGGCGAGCGAGCGGATGGCGACCTGGCGGTCGGCCCCGGTGCCGGTGGCGATCCGCCGGCTGGTCCGGGTCTCGGGCATGGGCGCCAGCTCCTCGAGGTCGAGGAGCCGGTCCTCCGGGGCACCGACGATCTCGGCGACGCGCAGCATGAACGGGGTCACGGGAGGGCCTCTCTCGGCACGGGCTGGAGATGGGCGGGGACGGCGGTCGTGTGGGCGGCGACGAGCGAGGCCAGCGCGGTGGCGCCCGCGGTGGCGACGTCCGAGTCCTCGGCCGCGGACCCGCCCGACACCCCGACCGCCCCCACGAGCGCGCCGTCGACGCGCACGGGGACGCCGCCGGGGAAGGCCGCCACGCCGGCCCGGTGGGTGATGCCCTCGCGCACCGAGGGCTCGGCGGCGACGGCCACGTGGAGGTCGGCCGTCGACAGGCCACCGAAGGCGGTCACGGTGCGCGCCTTGTCCCGGGCGATGTCGCCCGAGGCCGCGAAGGCGCCGTCCATCCGGGCGAAGGCCAGCACCGCGCCGGACGCGTCGGCCACGGCGACGTTGACCGCCACCCCGAGCTCCTCGGCCCGGACCAGCGCGGCGTCCAGCGCCACCCGGGCCCCGGCGTAGGTCAGGGCCGGCACGGTGCGCACGAGCATGGGGTGCTCCTCGTCGGGGCGGGCGCCCGGGCGCTGCCGGGCAGGGGCCATCGCGGTGACGGCGACGCAGGGGTCGCCGCCGTCACCGGGGGCGGTGGGTGGCACCGGGGACGGGCCCCGGGCCGCCGTCAGGTGAGGACCGAGGTGAACGCGTCGTTCAGCTCGCGGGCGTGGTAGAACACGCCCTTCCCGAGCGCGTCGGGGGTCCACACGGACATCGGGCGGTCGCGGAAGGCGAGGTAGCCGCCCGCGAAGACCTCGTTGCGGTTGCCCGAGGGGTCGAAGAAGTACACGGTCTGGCCGCGGGTGATGCCGTGGCGCGTCGGGCCGATGTCGATCGGCACGTCGTCCATCGAGAAGAGGTCGGCGGCCCGGCCCACCTCGACCCAGTCGCCGAGGCGAAAGGCGAAGTGGTGCAGCTTGGCGTTCGGCCCGGCGAGGACCGCGAGCTGGTGGATCTGGTTGCCGCTCGTCATCCACGTCGCGATGACGTCGGCGTCGTCGTCCAGGCTCGTCTGCACGCGCTCGGTCGGGTAGAAGTCGAAGACGTCGGTGAGGAAGCGGTCCATCAGGCCCGGGTCCTCGGCGGTGATGAGCGCGTGGTCGAGCGCTGGGACGCCGACGCCGACGAGGTGGCGCGGGAAGGCATCCGGGTTGTGCGCCCCGACCTCGGTACCGATGCAGGTGGCCTCGTGGTAGACCTCGAAGACGTGGTCGCTCGGGGTGGTGAACCGGATGCCGTCGCCGATCTCCGGGTTCTCGCCCTTGCTCATCCGCTCGACGGTGACGCCGAAGGCGGTGGCGCGCTTCTCGATCGCGTCGATGTCGGTGGAGTACTCGACCTTCCAGCCGAACTTCACGAGGCCGACGCCGCCCTCCTCGAGGACGACCGAGTGGTGGTCCCACTCGTCCCAGGCCTTGTAGTAGGTCTTGTTGCCCTCGGAGTGGGTCTCGTAGAGGCCCATCGTGTTGGCGTAGTGGTCCTTGGCCTCGGCCATGTCCGTGACGCGGACGTGGGCGTAGCCCATCCTCATGACTGCCATGCGTTACTCCTTGGTGGTGGCGGCGCCGACCGGGGCGGCGGCGAGCTCGGCGGCGCGCAGGCGCGCCTTCTCGTTGATCTGGCGCAGGAAGGGGTTGACGAGGCGCACGTCCTCGCCGCGCAGCTCGATGGTCACGTCCGTCGTCGGCACGGCGCGGCAGCTGAGGCAGGTGCCGTCGGTGCGCTCGTCCTCGGAGAGGACGGTGTCGGCGATCGGGTGGTCGTAGGAGAACTCACCGGCGAGGCAGTCGACCTTGCAGATCGCGCAGCCGCCGCGCCGGCAGCCCACCGTGTACGAGTAGCCCGCCCGGTAGAGACCGCTGAGCACGGTCTCACCGGCGTCGAGGTGGATGACCTCGCCCGTCGGGTGGATCGTCACGATCGGCACCGGCGCTCCCTTGCGGTCAGTGGGTGACGCGGCACCGTGCCGCTCCATGACGAGGGTCGCCGGGCCCGTGCGGAGCGGCCACCCACGTTCCTCATCACGGAACATCCGGCCGGTCACGACGAGAGGAAGTCGAGGACGAGGCGGTTGAAGGCGTCGGCGTGCTCGATCTGCGTCCAGTGGCCGCACCGGCCGAAGACGTGCAGGCGGGCGTCGGGCAGCATCCCGAGCAGTGCGATGGAGGACTCGACGGGGATGACCCGGTCGTCGTACCCGTGCACGACGAGCGTGGGGTGGCCGATGGTGGCGACCGCCGCGACCGGCTGGGTGATGGCGTCGAGCGCCCGCTGCCGGGGAGCGGGGAACATCGACGAGTACGCCTCCTGCACACCGGTGGCGATGCTCGCCTCGTACCGGAGCCGGGCGAGGTCCGGGCCGAGCGCGGCGCGGTCGAACGCGAACAGCTCGAGGAGGGCCTGCATGTTCTCCACCGACGGCTCGTAGCCCCACACGGCGTCCAGCCCGGGCGTGATGCGCTGCGGGGCGACGGTGGCCCCCATGAGCACGAGCCGGCGCAGCCGCTCCGGGTGGTGCACGGCGAGGGAGGCGGCCAGCCCGCCGCCGAAGGAGTTGCCGACGACGTCGGCCCGCTCTATGCCGAGGGCGTCCAGGACGCCGACGAGGTGGGCGGTCCAGGCGGGCATCGAGTACTCGAACCCCTCCGGTCGCTCGGTCGAGCCGAAGCCGACGACGTCGGGTGCGACGACGCAGAACCGCTCGGCGAGCGCGGGCATCGTCAGGCGCCAGTTGGCGTGGGCGGTGACGCCGGGGCCCGAGCCGTGGACGAGCACGACGACCGGCTGCGTCGCCGGGTCGCCGAGCACGTGGACGGTCGTGGCGATGCCCGCGGCGGTCACCGTGCGGGCGGTCGTGGGGGTCTCGAGGGTGGTCGTCATGCGCGCAGGGTAGGGACGTGGCGCCCGGGCCCGGGCGCCGTGTTCCGGCGTCGGGAACCCGGCCGGAGCCGATGCCGAACGCTGACCGAGTGCTGGTGTTCGCCTGACCTCCCCGCGGCCCGCGGTGCCTAGCGTGATGGGAGCCGCGGACGCCGGCGCCCGCGGCGCGACCGGGCTCCCCCCGGCCGGTTCCCGGACCCGAAGGGACCCGCATGCGTTCCACCGTCGCGACGCCGCCGCTCCGCAGGCTCACCGTCCTCGTCACCGCCGCCGTCCTCGGGGGCGGCACCGTCGCCGCCGCCTCGGCGACCGCGGCCCCGGCCGTCACCCGTACCGGCCACGGGCCGAGCACCTCCCTCCCCTACAAGAACCCGCACCTCCCGACCGAGCGCCGGGTCGCGGACCTGCTCGCGCGGATGACGCTCGCCGAGAAGGTCGGGCAGATGACCCAGGCCGAGCGCGGGGGCATCGACGCCGACCCCTCCCAGATCACGACCCTCGGCCTCGGCAGCGTCCTCTCCGGCGGGGGCTCGGTCCCGAGCCCGAACACGCCGACCGCGTGGGCCGACATGGTCGACCGCTACCAGCGGGCCGCCCTCGGCAGCCGGCTGGGCATCCCGCTCGTCTACGGCGTCGACTCCGTGCACGGCCACGGCAACCTCGACGGCGCCACCGTCTTCCCGCACAACATCGGCCTCGGCGCCACCCGCGACCCGGCCCTCGTCGAGCGCGTCGCCCACATCACGGCCGAGGAGACCCGGGCCACCGGTCCACAGTGGGCCTTCGCGCCGTGCGTCTGCGTCGCGCGCGACGACCGCTGGGGCCGTACCTACGAGAGCTTCGGCGAGACACCGGAGCTCGTGACGACGATGGAGACCGCCATCCGCGGGCTCCAGGGCCGGCGCGGCCAGCTGGACGACCCCGACCGGGTGCTCGCCACCGCGAAGCACTTCGCCGGCGACGGCCTCACCACGTACGGCACCGGCTCGAACAGCCAGCAGACCGGGAACTACCCCGTCGACCAGGGCGTGGACCAGGTGTCCCGGCGGACCTTCGACCGGCTCGCCCTCGACCCCTACCGCCCGGCGATCCACCGGTGGGACGTCGGGTCGGTGATGCCCAGCTACTCGGACGTCGACTGGACCGAGGACGGCCTCGGCAACCCCGTGAACATGCACGGCAACCGCGAGCTGCTCAGCGGCTGGCTCAAGGAGAAGCAGGGCTTCGACGGATTCGTCATCTCCGACTACGAGGGCATCCACCACATCGACCCGGGCTCGACGTACGCGCACCAGGTCGAGACGGGCGTCAACGCGGGCGTCGACATGTTCATGGAGCCCTACGACTTCCGCGACTTCACGACCACGCTGACCGCTGCCGTGCAGGCCGGCCGGGTGCCGATGGCCCGCGTCGACGACGCCGTGTCCCGCATCCTCACGAAGAAGTTCGAGCTGGGGCTCTTCGAGCACCCGTACACCGACCGTCGCAACCTCGACGACGTCGGGTCGGCGGCGCACCGGAAGGTCGCGCGCGAGGCCGTGCAGAAGTCGCAGGTGCTGCTGAAGAACGACCGGAAGGCGTTGCCGCTCAGCGACCGTCGGCCGGTGTACGTGGCCGGCAGCAACGCGGACAACATCGGCAACCAGGCCGGCGGATGGACGCTGACCTGGCAGGGCGGGTCGACCACCGACATCCCCGGCCAGACGATCCTCGACGGCATCCGCGGTGAGTCCCGCAGGGTCACGTTCAGCGAGGACGCCTCGGCACCCGTGCCGCGTGGTGCGGTCGGTGTCGTCGTCGTCGGCGAGACCCCGTACTCCGAGGGCTTCGGCGACGTCGGCGGCCCGAGCTGGTCCTCGGACCCGGGCGATGCCGGGCAGCCCCGCCCGGCCAAGACGATGGAGCTCTCCGCCGCGGACTCCCGGGCCGTCGACACCGTCTGCGCGAAGGCCTCGACGTGCGTCGTGCTCGTCGTGTCCGGGCGGCCGGTCGTCATCCCGCCGGCGCAGCTGCGGCACATCGACGCGCTCGTCGCGTCGTGGCTGCCGGGCAGCGAGGGCCGGGGCGTGTCGGACGTCCTCTTCGGCGACGCTCCCTTCACCGGGAAGCTGCCCTTGACCTGGCCGCGCTCGGTGGCCCAGGAGCCGATCAACGTCGGTGACCGCGGGTACGACCCCGCCTTCGCGTACGGCTGGGGCCTGCGGACCCGCGGCGGCCACCACGGCCACGACGACCACGGCGGTCGCGGGCACTGACACCCCTCGACGGCCCCGGCCCCCGAACAGGCGATTTGGGGGCCGGGGCCGGTCCGTGGCTATCGTGGCGGGGATCGACACCCACGGACGGAGAGACCCGTGACCTGCCCCGAGTGCGGCGCCGCGGTGGACGCCGAGGCCCGTTTCTGTCCCCGCTGCGGCACCGCCCTGCTCGCCGGCCCCGACGAGGAGCCGCTGTCCCCCGCCGGCGACGACGACCCCCAGCCCTGGGTCGAGGACACCTCCGACCTCGACGAGCTGCTGCCGTTCGGTGCCTACCCCGACGTCGACCGCCCCGGCGGCCGCTACGCCGCCGGGCCCGCGGACGACGAGCGCGAGCCGCGCGTGGCCACCGACCCCGACTCCCGCCGCGGCTGCATCGGGATGGTGGCGCTGGCGGTGGTCGGCCTGCTGATGCTCGTCGGCCTGCTCTGGTACTTCGGCTCCGACGAGCCCGACGCCCCCGCCGCCGCGCCGACCGCCTCGAGCACCGTCGCCTCCACGCCCGGCGGCTCACCGAGCGAGGAGGCCTCGCCGTCGGCCACCGGCCCCTCGCCCACGCAGCGCGCCTCGACGGCGAAGAAGTGCGCCGAGGCCGAGGGAGCGACCGCGTGGAGCGGCAACGAGGTCACGACGTGCGACTTCGCGATCGAGACCGCGCGGGCGCTGGTCGCCGCGGGTGGGACGCTCCCGGCCACGGTCACCGCGAACTCCCCGGTGACGAAGCAGGACTACCGCATGGAGTGCTCGAACACGACGCCGGTCGTCTGCCGTGGCGGCAACGACGCCCTCGTGTACGTCGACCTCCCGCAGGACTGACTCCGTCCGGCCCGTCCTCGCTCGCCGGCACGCAGCACCTCCCACGGTTCCCGGACGGCCCTGCGTGGCGCGGGAGCTTCCCGGCTGCGTCGGTGCGTCGTCCGAAGCGGCCGGATCGGAGCGTTTCGGCGGCCACCGGCCCGCACGAGCCCTAGCCTCGCCGTCGTGAGCGAGCCACCGACGACCCCACCGTCCGACCCGATGCCCTCGTGGTCGGCGGCGCCTGCGGCCCCTCCCGTGGAGCAGTGGCGGGGTCCCTCGACGCCGGACGGACGGCACCAGCCCGGCACCAACGGCTTCGCCATCGCCTCGCTCGTCCTCGGGATGATCGGTGGCGTCCTGCTGAGCGTCGTCTTCGGGTGCGTGGCCCTCGGGCAGGTCCGCCGGAGCGGCCAGGCGGGACGCGGGCTCGCGATCGCGGGGCTCGTCCTGTCCGGCCTCTGGGTGGTGGGGATCCTCGCCTTCGTCGTCTTCGCCGTCGCCGGCAGCGCCTCGCGTGCCGACGACGGGGCCGGGGGCGGTGCCGGAACCGTCTCGGCCACCGACCTGCGGATCGGCGACTGCGTCGGCGAGCTCAGCGAGACCGACGACCTCGGGCAGGTGCCGGCCGTACCGTGCGACGCCCCCCACCACGGTGAGGTCTTCGCGAGGTTCGACCTCGCCGACGGCGACTACCCGGCCGAGGACGAGCTCGACCGGCTGGCGGGGGACGGGTGCTTCGACCGGCTGGCCGACTTCGCACCGGCCGCCGCGGACGACCCGACCGTGGACGTCTTCTACTCCTTCCCACAGGCCCGCGGGTGGCGCCTGGGGGACCACGAGGTCATGTGCTTCGCCGTGTCGACGGAGGGACGGCTCCCCGCGGGGTCGATCGTCGACCGGACCCCGGCACCCGTCGACGCCTGAGGTCCTGCACGTCCACCCCGGAAGGCGCCCCTCACCACCGAGCGCAACGGCCACAACGTGCGTGGACGACCACGAGGTGGGCTGAACCGACGGCGGCCGACCGCAGCAGCAACGTGTCACCTCCCGCAACGTAGCCCGTGGGGCCGAGCGCCTTCTGGCCGCAGCGGGGTGGTCGTCGCGACGGTGTTGCCGCCCCCTGTCCACCGGACGCTCCGCGTCACGCCGGTCGCGTCGCCCGCACGGATCTCGATCGGCGCGCACCGGCTCGACACGAGGCGCCTTGACATCCCGACCCGTCACGCGGCAGACTCGGCGACGACAAACTGTAAACGTTTACTGTTTACAGCAGAACGTTTACACCGGCACGGTCGTCGAAGGAGACTGATGGCGCAGGCCACGCTCGACCCTCCGCGTCAGCGGCGGGCGAAGCCCCCGCGAGCCTCCGGCGAGCGGCTCTCCGGACGCCAGCTGTGGTTCCTCCTGCTGCCGAGCCTCGTGCCGGTCGTGCTCTTCAGCGTCTACCCCCTCGTCAACGGCATCTGGCTGGGCTTCACCGACGCCAAAGCCGGCTTCGACGTCCAGTTCCGCTTCAACGGCCTCGACAACTACTCGCGCCTCCTGCAGGACGACCTCTTCTGGAGCTCTTTCCGCATCGGCTTGGTGTGGGCCTTCTCGGTCACGGCCATCCAGTTCGTCCTGGCCCTCGGCCTCGCCCTGCTGCTCAACGCCCAGCTGCGCTTCCAGTGGCTCGTGCGGCCGCTGGCCCTGGTCCCCTGGGCGATGCCGTCGGTCATCGTGGCGATCCTCTGGAAGCTGATCTACCACCCGGACGCAGGGGTCCTCAACGGGGTGCTGAACGGCCTCGGCATCATCGACACGAACATCAACTGGCTGGGCAGCTTCGAGCTCGCCCTGCCGGCGGTCATCGTCGTGGGCGTATGGGCCGGGATGCCGCAGACCACGATCGCCCTCCTCGCCGGCCTCCAGAGCGTCTCCCCCGACCTGCACGAAGCGGCCGCCCTCGACGGCGCGGGCGGCTGGCAGCGCTTCCGCGCGGTCACCTGGCCGGCCATCCGCCCGGTCGTCGTCGCCATCACCTCGCTGGACTTCGTGTGGAACTTCAACTCCTTCGGACTGGTCTACGTCCTCACCGAGGGCGGACCCGGCGGGCGAACCCAGCTGCCGATGCTCTTCGCCTACCAGCGGGCCTTCGGCAACGGTGAGTTCGGGTACGCCTCGGCCCTGGGCAACGCGATGGTCGTCGTCGTCATGGCGATCATGGGCGTCTACCTCTGGCGCCAGCTGCGGGAGGCCACCTGATGCGTACCTCTGCCCCCGTCCGCGCGGCGCAGTACGTGGCGCTGGCCGCCTACGCCGTCTTCCTCGGGTTCCCCCTGCTCTGGCTCGTGCTCACCTCGCTGAAGTCCGCCCCCGAGCTCACCCGACTCACGCCGACCTTCCTGCCCGAGCAACCGACCTTCGAGAACTTCCGGGTCGCCGTCGAGCAGACGACCCTTCTCACCGCGCTGCGCAACTCGCTCGTCGTCGCCATCGCCACGGCGCTCGTGACGACCATCGTCGCCCTCCCGGCCGCGTACGCCCTCGCCCGCTACCGCAGCGTGGTCCGCAACATCGGCATCGGGTGGATCCTGCTCAGCCAGGTCTTCCCGTTCATCCTCATCGTCATCCCGGTCTTCATCGTCCTGCGCAACCTCGGGCTGCTCAACACCCTTGTCGGGCTCGTGCTCGTCTACGTCGTCTGGTCGCTGCCCTTCACGCTGTGGATGCTCCAGGGCTACGTGGCCGCCATCCCCCGCGACCTCGAGGAGGCCGCGGCCACCGACGGCGCCGGCCGGGTCACCGTGCTCACCCGGATCGTCTTCCCGCTCCTACTGCCCGGCCTCGTCGCCACCTCGATGTTCGCCTTCATCTCGGCGTGGAACGAGTTCTTCTTCGCCCTCGTGGTCATCCAGGACCCCGACCTCCAGACCGCCCCGCTGCTCCTCGCCCGCTACGTGGGCGCGGAGGGGTCGGTCAACCTCGGGCCGCTCGCGGCCACTGCCCTGCTCACCACCCTCCCGAGCCTTCTCGTGTTCGCCGTCGTCCAGCGGAAGCTGGTCTCCGGCATGCTCTCCGGCTCGGTCAAGGGCTGACCCCTCCGCACCGTCGACCCGCTCCCGCCCAGCCCTCGCCCAGAACAGGATCCGCTCGTGAACCACCGCCGCTTCACCGCCGTCGCCGTCACCACGACCGCCGCCGCCCTCGCCCTCACCGGCTGCATCAGCGGCTCCGGGTCGCCCGACTCGGACGCGGGCGCGTCCTCGGGTGGCAAGGTCACCATCACCTTCGCCAGCTACGCCTTCCAGGACGAGACGGTCAAGGCCACCCAGCAGATCGTCGACACCTGGAACAAGGACCACCCCGAGATCCAGGTCGACTACCAGAAGGTCGACCCGAACTCGGTACACGACAAGCTCGTCACCCAGTTCGCGGGCAACCAGGCGCCCGACGTCATCCACGACGAGTCCGCCGACATCGCGGGCTTCAGCCGGCAGGGCTACCTCGCCGACCTCGGCCCGCTGCTGCCCGCCGAGCTGAAGTCCGACGTGCCCGACTCGGTGTGGAAGTCGGTGACCGTCGACGGCAAGGTCGCCGGTGTGCCGACCATCGCGCAGGTCTACAACGTGTTCGCCAACACCGCGGCGCTCAAGGCGGCCGGCATCACCGCCCCGACCCCCGACGCCCCCTGGACGTGGGACGACCTCGCCGCGAACGCGAAGAAACTGAGTTCCGGCGGCAACTTCGGCTTCGCCTGGGGCCTGAAGTCCCCCACGGCCGGCCTGATGTCGAGCGGCCTCGCGTTCGACGGGAAGTACTTCTCCGGCGACGAGGCGAAGCCGTCGATCACCGTCGGCGACAACGAGATGCAGGTGCCCAAGCGGGTCCGCGCGATGATCGACGACGGGTCGATGGCCCCCACGTCCACCTCGCAGGCCGGGTCCGACGTGCTGCCCGGCTTCTTCGCCGGCAAGTACGCGATGATCATGGCCGGCAACTACGTCGAGGCGCAGGTCGAGGAGAAGGCGCCGAAGGGCTTCGACTGGACGATGCTGCCGGTGCTCGAGGGCACGAGCCAGGCGCAGGCGTCGAACCCGCAGACCCTCTCGGTCGCGCGGCAGAGCCAGCACCCGAAAGAGGCGATGCAGTTCATCGCCTGGTACGCGAAGGCCGAGAACCTGGCCGCGGTCGCGAAGGGTGACGCCCTCATCCCGATGACCACCTCGTCGGCCAAGATCGCCGCCACCGAGCTGACCGACCACGGCTGGCCGAACGTCCTCGCCGCGGGCCCGGCCCTCGTCGACGCCCCGTGGCAGAAGGCCGACAAGTTCCCGCAGTGGAAGACCGAGACCGCGACCCCGGCCTTCCAGGAGTACCTCGCGGGCAAGATCGACGACGCCACCCTCGCCAAGCGGCTCACCGACGGCTGGACCACGGCCCAGGGCTGACCCCGGGGGCCCCGCGACCCGGGGCCCTCGGCCACCGTCCCGTCACCACGCACCGAGAACGCCCCGATGAGGAGCAGATGAGCACCACGACCGTGGACCAGACCACGAGCAACACCCGGAACACGCTGCAGGACAAAGCCATCGGTGCCCTCGCGGGCGCGGCGGTCGGCGATGCGATCGGGGGTGCCACCGAGGGCCGGAGCACCGAGGAGATCGTCGAGCGATACGACGGCTGGGTCGAGGGCATCGTCGACTACTTCATGCCCGACTGGCGCACCGCCAAGCCGATGTCGCCGTACCACAAGGGCGACGGCAACGTCACCGACGACACCCTCATGACGAACCTGCTGGTGTCCGTGTACGCGAAGCACCGCCGCCACCTCACGGCCTACGACGTCGCGAACGACCTCGTGCCGCTGATGATGAACCAGGTGCAGTGGATCCCCGAGCTCGAGCGCGAGACCGTGCCGCTGCTGCGGGTCTTCCTCGCCGAGAAGTGGCTCGTCACCCGGCTGCACTACGGACACGTCGACCCGCGTGAGGCCGGGGTCGGCAACGTCGTCAACTGCGGGGCCGCCATGTACATGGCCCCGGTCGGCATCGCCAACGCCGGTGACCCGCAGGGTGCGTACACGGAGGCCCTCGAGCTCGCCGGAGCCCACCAGTCGAGCTACGGGCGCGAGGCGGCCGCGGTGTTCGCGGCGGCCGTGGCGGCCGCCATGGCTCCGGGCGCGAGCGTCGACGACGTGCTCACCGCGGCGTCGTCCCTGGCGCAGGACGGCACCCGCGACGCGATCGCGGCCGTCCTCGACGCGGCAGTCCCGGGGTCGGACTGGCGCGACGCGATCCCGTTGCTGCGTAGCGCCGTCCGGCCGTTCGACACGGTGGGTGAGGTCTATCGCGAGCCGGCCCAGGACAGCCGGCGGCCCAGCCGGCTGCGCTCGATCGAGGAGCTCCCCGTCGCCCTCGGCTTCCTCAAGGTCACGGGGGGCGACGCCCGCGGCGCCATCCTCGGGGCGACGAACTACGGCCGCGACTCCGACTCCATCGCCACGATGGGCGGCGCCATCGCCGGGGCGCTCGGCGGCGAGTCCGGGCTGCCCGCCGAATGGGTCGAGGAGGTCGGCCGGGCCTCGCGCCTCGACCTGCGCGCCGGCGGCCTCGCGATGGCCGAGGTGGCCGCCGAGGTGTTCGCCGCCGACGAGGCCGCCTTCGCCCGCCGAGTGCGCGCCGTCGGTGATCTGCTCGGCACCGGGGGCGCCTCGTGACCCGACCCGCCCTGCGCGTCACCTGGGTCCAGCCCGAGGACCTCGTCCGGCACGAGCTCTGGCAGGCCGCGCAGGAAGGACGCGACGTCGAGGCGGTGCGCGCCCGCTGGGCCGTCGCGTGGGACGGACCGCTCGACCCGCCCTACGTCGGCGCCTCCCCGGACGTGGCCGGCCCCGCCCAGCGCGCCCTCGCCGAGGAGCTGCTCACCGAGCTCGACGCCCTCCCCGACCCGGGCGCCGACCGCGAGCCCAGCGACTGGCCGGCCATCCGCGACGCCATCGCCGCCACGGCCCCGACCCGCGCGGCGTCCCCGGCCGACCTCGACCGGCTGCACGCCGCGTGGCTCGGCCGCGCCGTCGGCTGCGTCCTCGGCAAGCCCGTCGAGAAGGTGCCGCGCGAGGGCATCGAGGCGATCCTGCGCTCCACCGGTCGCTGGCCGCTGGACCGGTGGTTCACGGCCGTCGGCCTCGCTCCCGACGTCGCCGAGCGCTGGCCCTGGAACCGGGCCAGCCGCACGACGAGCCTCGAGGAGAACCTCGACGGCACGCCCGAGGACGACGACATCAACTACACGCTGATGGCCCTACGCGTCCTCGAGCAGCACGGCGCGGGCTTCACCCCCGACGACGTCGCGAACGGCTGGCTGCTCGACCTCCCGGCCGGCCGGGCCTTCACCGCCGAGCGGGTCGCCTACCGCAACCTGCTCGAGGGCCTCACCCCGCCCGACACCGCCCGCGTCCGCAACCCGTTCCGGGAGTGGATCGGCGCCCAGATCCGCACCGACCTCTACGGCTGGGTCAGCGCGGGCGACCCGCTGCGGGCCGCCGAGTGGGCCTGGCGCGACGCCTCGGTCAGCCACACCCGCAACGGCCTGTACGGCGCGATGTTCACCGCCGCGATGGGCAGCGAGGCGGTGCGTGGCTCCGACATCGATACCGTGCTCGACGTGGGAGCGAGCGTCATACCGCCGCGGAGCCGGATGGCGGGTGCCGTCGCGCTCGGGCGCGACCTCGCCGCGTCGACCTCCGACCCCACCGAGGCCTATGTCGCGCTCGAGCGCGAGTACACGGGGCACCACTGGGTGCACGTTCTCAACAACGCCGCGCTCGTGGCCTACGCGCTCGCCGCGTCCGGTGGCGACTTCGACCGGGCGGTCAGCCTCACCGTCATGGGCGGCTGGGACACCGACTCCAACGGCGCGACGGTCGGCGGCATCGCCGGCGCGCTGGGCGGCACCTCGGCCATCACCGCCCGGTGGAGCGAGCCCCTGCGCGGGCGGGTCTCCTCGTCCCTCCCCGGCGCCGACGGGGCCACCTTCACCGAGCTCGCCGAGCGCACGCACGCGGTCGCGACGGGGGCCCGCCCGTGACCCGTCGCCCCACCGTCGTCGAGGTCGCCCAGCTGGCGGGCGTCTCGATCGCGTCGGTGTCCCGCGTGCTGAGCGGGAAGTCCGCCCGGCGCGACACCGAGGACCGGGTGCGGGCCGCTGCCTCCGAGCTCGGCTACGTGCCGGACGCCACCGGTCGGGCGCTGAAGATGGGCTCGACGCTCCAGGTCGCGCTGGCCGTCGACGACGTCGGCAACCCGGTGTACACCGAGATGATGCAGGGGGTCGAGCAGGGCCTCGGCGGCACGGGGGCCCGGCTCGTCGTCTCCTCCACCGGCCACGACCTCGACGACCTCGTCGCCTACGTGCGGGGCCTCGGGCGCGGCCACGCCGACGCGCTGGTCATCAGCCCGCTGCAGCGCTCCCCCGAGCTCGTCGACGCCCTCGTCCACTCGCCCGTGCCGGTCGTCGTCGTCGGTGACGTCGGCGAGGGCGTGCCGGTCGACACCGTCCGCACCGACTCGCGCGCGGGCGTGCTGCTCGCCCACCGACACCTCGTCGGGACCGGGCGCTCGCGCATCGCGTTCGTCAACGGGCCGGCCGGCACCTCGCCGGGACGGGCCCGGCGCGAGGGCTACCTCGAGGCCTGTGTCGAGTCCGGCCTGGCCCCCGAGGTGGTCGAGGCGGACGCCTTCACCGTCGCGGCGGGCGAGGACGCCTGGGCCCGGGTCGCCGCCCTCTCCGGGCGCCGCCGCCCCGACGCGGTCATCGCCGGCAACGACCTCCTCGCCTTCGGCGTGATGCGCGGCGCCCTCAGTGCCGGGCGCCGCCTGCCCCGCCAGCTCGCCGTCGTCGGCATCGACGACACGCAGTTCGCCCGGGTCTTCAGCCCCTCGCTCACGAGCGTGTCCCTCGGGGCCCGCGAGCGCGGTCGGCTCGCGGCCGAGCTGCTCCTCGACCGCCTGGCCTCGCCGGGGCGCGACGCCCGCACGGTGCGGGTCGAGCCCCGCCTCGAGGTCCGCGAGTCCAGCGCCCCGGTCGTCGAGGCGGTCCGGACGCCGGGCGCGAAGAGGTCCTCGTGAGCGCCGGAGCCGCCGGCCGGGTCGTCGTCGTCGGCAGCCTCAACGCCGACCTCACCCTGACCACGGAGCGGCTGCCGGGCGCCGGTGAAACCCTCCTCGCCGGGTCGCTACGACGGACCGCCGGGGGCAAGGGGGCCAACCAGGCCGTGGCCGCTGCGCGAGCCGGTGGCGCACCGACCGCGATGGTCGGTGCGGTCGGGGCGGACGCCGAGGGCGAGTCGCTCGTCGCCGGGCTCGTGGCCGCCGGTGTCGACGCGGCGGCGGTCGCCCGGCTGGCCGACCGCCCGACGGGGATGGCCGTCATCACCGTCGATGCCTCCGGCGAGAACACGATCGTCGTGGCGGCCGGAGCCAACGAGGGTGTGTCGCTGGACGACGCCGCGCGACGGATCGTCGGGGACGCCGACGTCGTGCTGGCCCAGCTCGAGGTCCCCCAGCCGGTGCTCGTGGCCGCCGCGTCGGCCCGCCGCCCCGGAGCGCTCCTCGTCCTCAACGCCGCCCCGTCGGCGCCGCTCCTCCCCGAGCTCGCGGCGCAGGTCGACGTCCTCGTCGTCAACGAGCACGAGGCCGCCGACCTCGGCGGCACCGCCGACCTCGACACCGCGGTGGCCGCCCTGCTCGACGTGGTGCCGGCGGTGCTCGTCACGCTCGGCGCCACAGGCTCCCGGCTGCACCGCCGCGGGTCCGGTGCACCCCTCGAGGTCACGGCACCACGCGTCACGGCGGTGGACGCGGTCGCCGCCGGCGACACCTACTGCGGCGTCCTCGCGGCCCGGCTCGCCGCGGGAGCCGACGACGTCACGGCGATGCGAGCCGCCTCGGCCGCCGCCTCCCTGGCGGTGCAGCGGGCGGGGGCCCAGGAGTCCGTCCCGACCGCCGACCGGACCGAGGCCGCCGCCGTGGCCGCGTACGGGTCCTGATGGACGCCGACCTCGACCCCCTCGTCCCGCGTCCCCTCGACCGGCCGCGAGCGGTGCCGCTGGAGCCGGGCGCCGACCTCTCGGCGCTCGATGACGGCAAGATCCTCGCGGCCCCCGACGACCCCGCCGACTGGCCGGCCTGGCGTGCATCCCTCGCCCGCTGGCGCGACGGGGTCCGCGACCACCTCGACGACTCGATCTACCGTCGCGAGGACCTCGCATGGGCCCGCTCGTGCGTCGTGGTCAGCCAGGTCTGGCTCTGGGACGAGCTGCTCTACGACTGGGACCGGCACGTGTTCACCCCCGAGCGCCTCGTCGCGGACTTCCGCGAGCGCTTCGGTGGCGTCGACGGCCTGGTCCTCTGGCACGCGTACCCGGTCATCGGCATCGACGACCGGAACCAGTGGGACTTCTACCGCGACGTCGACGGGCTGCGCGACCTCGTCGACGCGCTGCACGGCCTCGGGGTCCGGGTCTTCGTCGACTACAACCCCTGGGACACCGGGACCCGCAGGTCTCGTGACGACGCCACCGAGCTCGCCGCCCTCGTCGCGGGCCTCGACGCCGACGGCGTCTTCCTCGACACCCTCAAGGAGGGCGGTGGCCCGCTGCTCGAGGGGCTGGCCGCGGCCCGCCCCGGCGTCGCGGTCGAGGGCGAGTCCACAGTGCCGCTCGCCCGGCTCGTCGACCACCCGTTGTCGTGGGCACAGTGGTTCGCCGACTCCTCCGTCCCCGGCGTCGTCCGGTCGCACTGGGCCGAGCGCCGCCACCAGATGCACCACGTGCGGCGCTGGCACCGCGACCACCACGAGGAGCTGCAGTCGGCCTGGCTCAACGGGATCGGCGTGATGGTGTGGGAGGTCGTCTTCGGCGCCTGGGTCGGATGGTCCGAGCGGGACGCGGAGCTGCTCTGCCGGATGGCCGCCGCGCAGCGGGCCCTGTCACCGCTGCTCGTCGAGGGCCGGTGGACCCCGCTCGTCGATCTCGGGCCCGAGGCCGTCGCGGCTGGAGTCTTCGGCGCGGAGTACCAGGCGGACGGCGAGCGCCTCGTCGCCCTCGTCAACCGCTCCGCGACCGACGCCACGCTGCCGGTGCCCCGGCTCGGCGGTACGGGCAGCACCGCCCACGACGTCTGGACCGGACGCCCCGCGCCCCGCGTCGGCGACGCCGTCGAGGTGCTCGTGCCGGCGTACGGCATCGGTGGCCTGTGGGAGGCGCCGGAGGGGGCGGACACCTCGTGGCTCGACCCGAAACCACCCCGCCCGGGCAGTGCGACCTTCCCGCACCGGCGTGCGGTCCGAGTGGTGCCGGAGCCGTCGCACCGCACCCCGCCGGACGACGTCGCCGTCGTCCCGGCGGGCGAGCACGTCCTCACCGTCCGGTACCGGTGCCGCGAGACGGGCCTTTACGACGGTGCGCCCTTCGTCGACGAGTGGAAGCCGCTGCCTCCGCGCCTGCACGACCTGCGCACCGTGGAACGGGCGGTGTCGCTCGCCACCCCGGTGGCCGTGGCCCGCCTCGAGGTCGGCGAGCGCGAGTTCGCCCGGTTCGTTGCCGAGACCGGTCACCGGCCGGCCGTCCCCGGCGGTCGTCCGCCGGCCTGGCTCGGCCGGTCCGCCGAGGACGCCGGTGACGGGCCGGTCACCGAGATCGACCTCGCCGACGCCCGGGCCTACGCCCGCTGGGCCGGCGGGCGGCTGCCCACGGAGGACGAGTGGCAGCTGGCCGCCGAACGCGGCGGGGTCGAGCGGCGGGAGCCGGCGGTCTGGAACCACACCGAGAGCGAGCACAGCGACGGGAGGAGCCGGTTCACGATGCTCAAAGGAGGCGCGGCCCACCACACGGAGGGATCGAGCTGGTATGCGGACGGTGGTGTGCGAGAGCCCCACTACGTCCTCAAGTACCTCGTGCCGGGCTCGGGCCTCGGACGCTCGACGAGCATCGGATTCCGGCTCGCCTGGGACCTACCCTCGGAGGAGGCCCGATGACCGGGGCGCTGGACGACCTGCGCGTCGTCGACGCCTCCACGCTTTTCGCCGGCCCGATGACGGCGATGCACCTGGGCGACCTCGGCGCCGAGGTCGTCAAGGTCGAGCACCCACGCCGCCCTGACCCCTCCCGCGGCCACGGGCCGGAGAAGGACGGCCACAACCTGTGGTGGAAGACGTTGGGCCGCAACAAGCGCACGGTGCAGGTCGACCTCTCGACACCGGACGGCGCACAGGTGTTCCGGAGACTGTGCGCCACCGCCGACGTCGTCATCGAGAACTTCCGGCCCGACACACTCGAACGCTGGGGGCTGGGCTACGACGCGCTCAGCGAGGACAACCTCGGGCTCGTGCTCGCCCGCGTCACCGGCTTCGGGCAGGTCGGGCCGTACCGCCGACGTCCCGGCTTCGGCACGCTCGCCGAGGCGATGAGCGGGTTCGCGGCATCGACCGGTGAGCCCGACGGGCCGCCCATCCTTCCGCCCTTCGGCCTTGCTGACGGGATCGCCTCCCTCGCAACGGCCTTCGCCGTGATGTCCGCGCTGCACCGTCGTGAGGCGACCGGGCTCGGGCAGGTCGTCGACGTGGCCATCGTCGAGCCGATCATGGCGCTGCTCGGGCCGCAGATCACCCGGTGGGACCAGCTGCGCACGGTGCAGGCGCGGCACGGCAACCGGTCGGTCAACAATGCGCCGCGCAACATCTACCGCACCGCCGACGACCACTGGGTCGCCGTGTCGACCAGCTCGCAGAGCATCGCCGAGCGGCTGATGGGCCTCGTCGGGCGTCCCGAGCTCGTCGACGAGCCGTGGTTCGCCTCCGGGCGCACCCGCGCCGAGCACGCCGACGAGCTCGACGACGCCGTCGGCGGGTGGATCGGGCGACACGACCGCGACGAGGTGCTCGCCGCGTTCGAACGGGCCGAGGCCGCCGTCGCGCCGGTCTACACCGCCGAGGACATCGCCGCCGACCCCCAGTTCGAGGCCCTCGGCACGGTGCGCCGGGTGGCGGACCCCGACCTCGGCGAGATCGCGGTGCACGGTGGGCTGTTCCGCCTCGGCGACGGCGACGCCCCCACCCGCTGGACCGGCCGGGCCCCGGGCGCGGACACCGACGAGGTGCTCGCCGAGCTCGGGTACGACCCCGCCGAGGTCGCGGCCCTGCATGCCTCCGGCGTCGTCGCCGGTCCACGGACGGAGCAGGCCTGATGGCCGGCGTCCCGCTCACCTGGCTGTACGTCCCGGCCGACCGCGCCGACCGGGTCGAGAAGGCCTTGGCCTCCGCCGCCGATGTCGTCGTCCTCGACCTCGAGGACGCCGTGGCCCCGGCCGCCAAGGACGCCGCCCGCGCCACGGCCCGCGCGGTCGCCTCGGACGCGGGCCGTCCCCTCCAGGTCCGGGTCAACGGCTTCGGCACGCCGTGGCACGACGACGACCTCGCGCTGGTGGCCGGCCTGCCGAGGGAGGTCGGCCTGCGGCTGCCGAAGGCCCAGGACCCCGCGATGGTCCGGTCCCTCGCCCGGCGCCTCCGGGGGCGCCCGCTGCACCTGCTCGTCGAGTCGGCCCGTGGCGTCGAGGACGCCGGCGACCTCGCCGCCGCCGACCCGGCCGTCGCGAGCATCGGCCTCGGGGAGGCCGACCTGCGCGCGGAGCTCGCCGTCACCGACGACTCCGGCCTGCTGTGGGCGCGCAGCCGCCTCGTCGTCGCGGCCGCCGCGGCCGGTCTGCCCTCCCCCGCGATGTCCGTGTACGACGACGTTCGTGACCTCGCCGGCTTCGCGGAGAGCTGCCGGGTCGGACGGTCACTGGGCTTCCTCGGGCGCGCGACCATCCACCCCGCCCAGCTGCCCGTCGTCGTCGAGGCTTTCACCCCGGGTGCCAAGGAGGTCGCGCGCGCCCGCGAGGTGGTCGCGGCCGCCGAGGCCGCCGCGCACGCGGGCATCGGCGCCCTCGCCCTTCCCGACGGCCGGTTCGTCGACGAGGCCGTCGTGCTCCGGGCCCGGCGCACGCTCGCCCTCGCCGACAACTGACCCCTTCCCCCCGACGGCACCCGGAGCGCCATCTCCAGAGGTTCTTCACGAGCCCACGGGCCGGATCCCGTTACGGTGAGGGGCATGACGGCGGTCGTGACGGTCGACCACCTCACCAAGGACTACGGTGCGGTGCTGGCCCTCGACGCCCTCACGCTCGACATCGGCGAGGGCACCACCGGCCTCGTCGGCGCCAACGGTGCGGGCAAGTCGACCCTCCTCAAGATCCTCCTGGGACTCGTCCCGGCCACGAGCGGGCGTGCCGAGGTGCTCGGCCACGACGTCGTCACCGAGGGCGCCGCCGTGCGCGCCGCGGTCGGCTACCTGCCCGAGCACGACTGTCTCCCACCGGACGTCAGCGCCAGCGACTTCGTCGTGCACATGGCGATGATGTCCGGCCTCCCGCGGGTCGCGGCGCGCGAGCGGGCCGCCGAGGTGCTGCGGCACGTCGGCCTCGCCGAGGAGCGGTACCGGCCGATGGGTGGCTACTCGACGGGCATGAAGCAGAAGGCCAAGCTGGCGCAGGCCCTGGCCCACGACCCGCGCCTCGTCCTGCTCGACGAGCCGACCAACGGCCTCGACCCCGCTGCTCGCGACGAGATGCTGGGGCTGGTGCGCCGCATCGGCCACGACTTCGGCATCGCGGTCGTCGTCACCTCCCACCTGCTCGGCGAGCTGGAACGGGTGAGCGACAACGTGGTCGTCCTCGACGGCGGCCGGCTGCTGCGGGCCTCGCGCACCGACGACTTCCTCGACGCCACCGGCACCCTGCTCGTGGAGGTGCTCGGCGAGGACGCGCAGGCCCGGATGGCCGCCGCGCTCGCGGCAGCCGGCGTCCCGGTGGTGGCACGCGGGTCGCTGCTCACCGTCGAGGCGGCGGAGGCCACCGCCACGACCCGCGACGTGCGGGACGTGGTGCGCGACACCGCGAGCGACCTCGGCGTCGGCCTGGTGCGGATGCAGGCCGACCACCGCCACCTCGAGGACGTCTTCGCCGAGGGCGCCCACGCCGCCCCCGGCCCGGTCGACGCGGACGGCCGCGGCGACGCCGACGAGGACGGCGAGGACGGCGACGACCCCGGCACCGCACGCCACGTCGGCCGGCACCGGGGAGCCGAGGAGGTGCCCGATGTCGGACCCCACTGAGGCCACGGCGCAGGGCCGCAGCGTCATCCACGACCTCGGCTACCGGCCGTACACCGGGCCGCGGCTCGGCCCGGGCGCCATCGCCCGCTCGCTGGCGCTCACCGGTTTCCGCAACGCGTTCGGGCTCGGGCGCTCGGCGCGCTCGAAGGTCCTGCCCTTCGTCCTCCTCGGGCTCAACCTCCTGCCGGCCGTCATCGTCGGCGGCGTGATGGCCTTCGGCGGCCTCGACCGGCTGCCCATCGGGTACGCCGAGTACGCGTCGACCACGCAGGTGCTGCTGGGGGTGTTCGTCGCCTCGCAGGGGCCGGTGCTCTTCTCGCGCGACCTGCGGCACGGCACCATCGCGCTCTACATCGCGCGGCCGCTGCGCTCGAGCGCCTACGCCGTGGCGCGGTGGGTGGCCCTGCTCGCGGCGACGCTGGTCTTCCTCGTCCTGCCGATCGTCATCCTCTACGCGGTCGCCCTGCTCGTCGAGCTCGACGTCTCGGACCAGACCCGGGAGGCCGGTATCGCCCTCGGGCTCGCGGTGCTGCTGGCCCTGGCGCTCACCGGGGTGGCCGGGCTCATCTCGTCGTGGTCGACCCGGCGCGGCTTCGCGGTCGTCGCGACGATCGCCCTGCTCGTCATCGGCAACGGCGTCGTCACCGCCGTCCAGGGCATCTCCAGCGACGAGGGCCGCCCGCAGGTCGGCGAGATCGCCGGGCTGTTCTCGCCCTACTCCCTGTACCGCGGGCTGATGGCGGCCTGGACCGACGCCGACGCCCTCACGCCGCCCACGAGCACCGGGATGCAGCTCGCGTACGTCGGCGTCCTCGTGGCCATCGCCGGCGGATGCCTCGGCGCCCTCGTCCTGCGCTACCGGCGGGAGGCGACCTCGTGAGCGAGCTCGTCCTCGACCAGGCCTCGCGCTGGTACGGCAACGTCGTCGCCGTCAACGGCATCTCGATGACCGTGCGCCCCGGCATCACCGGCCTGCTCGGCCCCAACGGCGCCGGCAAGACCACTCTCATCGCCCTGATGTCCGGCTTCGTCGCACCGTCGGCCGGCAGCGTCACTCTCGACGGTGACCCGTTGTGGCGCAACACCTCCGCGTACCGCACCATCGGCCTGGTCCCCGAGCGCGAGGTCAGCTTCGGCTACCTCACCGGCCGCCAGTTCGTCCTCGCCAACGCCGAGCTGCACGGCCTCCCGGACCCGGGCGCCGCCACCGAACGGGCGCTCGAGGTCGTCGAGATGGTCGAGCCGGCCGCGCGCCGCATCGGCACCTACTCCAAGGGGATGCGCCAGCGCGTCAAGCTCGCCTCCGCGCTCGTCCACGACCCCGCCGTGCTGCTCCTCGACGAGCCTTTCAACGGCGTCGACCCGCGCCAGCGCCTCCACCTCATGGCCCTGCTGCGGCGGATGGGGGCCGAGGGCCGCACCGTGCTCTTCAGCTCGCACATCCTCGAGGAGGTCGAGCAGGTCGCCCGCCAGATCGAGGTCGTCGTCTCGGGGCGGCACGCCGCGTCCGGGGAGTTCGGGGAGATCCGGCGGCTGATGACCGACCGGCCCGTCCAGTACGTCGTGCTCGCCGACGACGACCGCACGCTCGCCTCGCGGCTGATCGCCGAGCCGTCCGTCGTCGCGGTCTCGCTGCGACCCGAGGGCGGTGTCGCCGTGTCGGTCGCTGACTTCGGGACCTTCGCCGTCCGGCTTCCCCGGGTGGCCCGCGACCACGGCATCCGGGTCCTCGAGCTCGCGCCCACCGACGACTCCCTCGAGAGCGTCTTCTCCTACCTGGTGGGTGGCTGACCGTGAACCGCACGATCCTGCGCCTCTCGCTCCAGGCGGTCCTCGGCCGGCGCCGCGGCCTGGTGCTGCTCCTCGTGCCGCTGGCGCTCGTCGCGCTGGCCGTCGTCGTCCGGCTGCTGACGGGGGACGACACCGGCCTCGACGCCACCGTGGGGCTCGGCCTCACCCTGGCCCTGCCGCTCGTCGCGCTGCTCGCCTCGACCGCCGTGCTCGGCCCGGAGATCGACGACGGGTCGGTCGTGTACCTGCTCGCCAAGCCGGTGAGCCGGCACGTCATCGCGGTCAGCAAGTACGCGGCCGCCTGGCTGACCACGATGGTCCTGGGCGCCGTGCCGCTCGCCCTCGTGGCCCTGCTGCTCGACCCCTCCGAGCCCGGGCGGGCGGTGGCCCTGCTCGTCGGTGGGGCGGTGGCGGGCACCGCGTACGCCGCCCTGTTCCTCGCCCTCGCCGCCCTGACGCGCCACGCGGTGGTCGTCGGCCTGCTCTACACCCTCTTCTGGGAGGGCCTGCTCGGGTCGGTGCTGTCGGGCATCCGGTACCTCTCGGTCGGGGCGTGGGGGCGCGAGGTGGCGCACGCGCTGAGCGACCTCGTCGACCCGGCCGACACCGGCACCGTGTACTCGCTGGTCGCCGCGGCCGTCATCACCGTCGGCGCGGTGTGGTTCACCGGCGACCGGCTGCGCTCGTTCACCCTGCGCGGCGACGAGTAGCGAGCGGGCCCGTGCCGATCCCCGACCCGGCGCTCGTGGTCCTCGTCGGCGCGTCCGGGTCCGGCAAGTCGACCTGGGCCGCCGCGCGCTACCGGCCCGAGGAGGTCGTCTCCTCCGATGCGCTCCGCGCGGTCGTGGGCAGCGGCCCGGCCGACCTCGACGCGTCGGACGACGCCTTCGCGGTCCTCGAGGCGGTCGTCGCGGCCCGCATCGGGCGCCACCTGACGACCGTCGTCGACACCCTGGGGTTCGACCCGGGCCGGCGCCGGTCGTGGCTCGCCGCGGCGCGGGCGAGCGGGGTGCCCGCCGTCGCGGTCCTGGTCACGGCTCCGGATGCGGTGTGCCGCAGCCGTAACGCCCTCAGGGACCGCCCGGTGCCCGCGAAGGTCCTCACCCAGCAGCTGCGACAGTCGGCGCGGGTGCAGGCCGAGCTGGCCGACGACGGGTGGGACGAGGTCCTCGTGGTCGACACGGGTGACACCGAACCCTCGGCCGGCCCGGTGGCGCCGCCGCCCGGGCCGGCCCGCGCCACGCCGGGCGAGCGCACCGCATCGACCGGTGTCGAGGTCGTGCTCCAGCTCTCCCGCTTCCCCTGGGGCGAGGACCCGTTCGGGTGGCTGCGCGCGATGGCGCTGGCCGCCGACGAGGTCGGCTTCTCCGGCATCGCCCTGATGGACCACCTCGTGCAGGTTCCCCAGGTGGGTCGCGCGTGGGACCCGATCCCCGAGCCGTGGGTGGCGCTCGGGGCCCTGGCCGGGCTGGGGACCGGGCTGCGGCTGGGCACGCTCGTCACGCCGGTCACCTTCCGGCCGCCCGGGGTGACCGCCAAGGCCGCGGCCACGCTGTCGGCCCTGACGGGCGGCCGGACCTTCCTCGGGGTCGGGGCCGGGTGGTGGGAGCGCGAGCACGCCGCCTTCGGGGTGCCCTTCCCACCCGCAGCCGAGCGCCTCGACGACCTCGACGCCGCGATCCGCACCATGCGGGCGCTGTGGGCGGCCGGGACCAAGCCGTACGACGACGGCCACGTGGCCCTTCCCGAGACCACCTGCTACCCGCGGCCGACGTCACCGGTCACCGTCGTGGTCGGGGGCGGTGGGGAGCACCGGACCCTGCGGATCGCGGCCGAGCTCGGCGACGCGTGCAACCTCACGACGACCGACCCGGAGGTGCTCTCGCACAAGGTCTCCGTCCTCCGCCGGCACTGCGCCGACCTCGGGCGGGACGAGGCCGAGGTCGCCGTCACCGTGCTCGACGTGCCCGTCGTCGGGCGGGACCGCGACGACGTCTGGGCCCGGGTCGAGCGGATGCGGGGTCGGACGTCCGCCGCCACGTACGCCGCCCGGTCGCACGCCGGCACGGTCGGGCAGCACCGCGAGCGCCACGCCGCCCTGGCGGCCCTCGGGGTCTCCACCGTCTTCCTCACGACCCCGGACCTCGCCGGTCCCGAGGACGTCCTCGCCCTGGCCGACCTCGTGCGCTGAGGCCGGGGGCCTCCCCTCATGCGCGGAAGCGGTCCCCCCGACCGATCCGCACGGGGCCCTTGGCGCCCCGCTCCACCGGCTCGCCCTTCTGCAGCACGGTCAGCTCGCCCGCGTCCGCGAGGTCGAAGGCGTTCTCGCGCACCGACGCCGACAACGCGCGCCAGCCCTCTCCCCCGACGATGCGCGCCGCCTCGCTCGGGCAGGTCGTGCCCTCCGGCCGGTGCCGGAGCAGCGCCCGGAAGGCAGCCGCCACCCGCTCGGCCCGACCGGCCTCCGACGGCTCCTCCCACCACGGCTCGCCGCGCTCGCCCAGGGCGACCTTGGCGTCCTGCACCCGGTGCCGCACGGCGTCGCCCTCGGTACGGACGAGGCGGCGGGCATCCATCAGCTCGGCGACGAGCTCGGCACGCAGCTTCTCGGGGATGCCCGGGTCGCTCGCGCGCCAACGGCGCCCGTTCACCACGATGTGGCGGCCGTCGGGAGTGCGCTGCGGTCCGTCGTCCTCGCTCACCCCGCCGACGCTACGTGCTGCACGCTCCCCAGACGGGCGAAGCGCGCACGCCGGGCGGCCAGCCGGTCGGCGTCGGGGGTCGCGAGCAGGTCCGCGAGCTCGTGGGTGAGGACGGCACCCATCCGCAGGCAGAAGGCCTCGGGCTCGGTGGCCGCGTCGGGGCGCTCGGGCACGACCAGGTCGACGAGGCCCGCCCGCAGCAGGTCCGTGGAGCGAACGCCCTGTGCCGCAGCCATCTCCGGTGCGTGCTCGGTGTCGCGGTGCACGATCGCCGACGCGCCCTCGGGCGGGAGCGGCGAGAGCCAGCCGTGCTGCGCCGCGACGGTGCGGTCGGCCGGCACCAGGGCCAGCGCACCCCCGCCGGTGCCCGGGCCGAGCAGCACCGACAGGGTCGGCGCCTCCAGCTCGACGAGCTCGGCGAGGCAGCGGGCGATCTCGCCGGCCATCCCACCCTCCTCGGCCTCCCGCGAGAGCGCCGCACCGGGGGTGTCGATGACGGTGACCAGCGGCAGCCGCAGCTCGCGCGCCAGTCGCATCCCGCGGCGGGCCTCGCGCAGGGCGGCGGGCCCCATCGGGCGCTCCTCGGTCTGGCCGCGCCGGTCCTGGCCGAGGACGACGCACGGCACGTCGCCGAAGCGGGCGAGGGCGAGGAGCAGGCCGGGGTCCAGCTCGCCGGCGCCGGTCCCGCTGAGCGGCACCACGTCCCGGGCGGCGTAGCGCAGGAGGCGGCGGATGCCGGGCCGCTCCTTGCGCCGCGAGGTGGTCACCGACTCCCAGGCCGGGACGTCCTCGACCTCGCCGCGCACGTCGTCGGGCAGCGACGGCACGTTCGGCGTCCGGGAGGCCGTGAGGACGGCGAGGGCGCGGTCGAGGACGTCGGCGACCCGCTCGGGTTCGAGCACGGCGTCGACGATCCCGTGCGCGAAGAGGTTCTCCGCGACCTGGACCCCCTCGGGGAAGGGTCTGCCGTACAACGCCTCGTAGACGCGGGGGCCGAGGAAGCCGATGAGGGCCCCCGGCTCCGCGACCGTGACGTGGCCGAGCGAGCCCCAGGACGCGAGGACGCCGCCGGTCGTGGGGTTGCGCAGGTAGACGAGGTACGGGAGCCCGGCCGCCTTGTGGGCGGTGACGGCGCCGGTGATGCGGAGCATCTGGAGGAACGCGACGGTGCCCTCCTGCATGCGCGTGCCCCCGCTGACCGGCGCGGCGAGCAGCGGCAGCCCCTCGCGGGTGGCCCGCTCGACGGCACGGGTGAGCCGGTCGGCGGTGGCGACCCCGATGCTGCCGGCGAGGAAGGTGAACTCGCCGGCCACGACGGCCACCCGGCGGCCGCGCAGCAGCCCCTCGCCCGTGACGATCGCCTCGTCGACCCCGGACCGCTCGGCGGCGGCAGCGAGCTCGGCGGCGTACGCCGGCCCGGCCCCGACGTCGACGGGCGCCTCGTCCCACGAGGTCCACGAGCCGGTGTCGAGGACGAGCCCGAGCAGCGCGTGGGCCGACAGCCGGCGGGTCATGCGCGGTCCAGCCAGGCGAGGACGCTCTCACGGTCGCCGTCGAGGATCGGCGGCGCGGAGTGCGCGGTGCGGGTGGTCTCGGCGCCCGAGCCGTCGAAGAAGCGCAGCGGCGGACCGGGCAGCGTGACCGGCCCGAGGACGGCGTGGTCGACGTCGACGAGCAGGCCCTGCGAGCGCACCTGGTCCCAGGCGTAGACCTCGTCGAGGGTGCGGACCCGGCCCGCCGGGATGCCGGCCGTGGCCAGCCGCCCGAGCAGGTCGGCCGACGCGTACGGCGCGAAGGCCGCCTCCACGACGTCGATGACGGCGTGCCGGTTCGCGGCGCGCTGGGGGTTGGTGGCCATCCCGTCGGCGTGCGGGTCGAGGTCGAAGGCCGCGCAGAACCTCTGCCACAGGCCTTCGCTCCCCACCGCGATCTGCACCGCGCCGTCCTTGCAGCGGAACAGGCCGTACGGCGCGATCGACGGGTGGTGGTTGCCCTGGGCGAGACCGGTCTCCCCCGCGACGGTCTGCCGCGTGCCCTGGAAGGCGTGGATGCCGACGACGCCGGCGAGCAGCGAGGTCCGCACGACCTGGCCGCGGCCGGTGCGCTCACGCTCGAGCAGGGCGGCCAGCACGCCGTAGCCTCCCCACATCCCGGCGAGGAGGTCGGCGATCGGCACACCGACGCGCTGCGGGTCCTCCGGGCCGGAGCCGGTGACCGACATCAGGCCGGCCTCGCCCTGCGCGATCTGGTCGTAGCCGGCGCGTCCGCCCTCGGGGCCGTCGTGCCCGAACCCGGTGATGGACAGGACGACCAGCCGCGGGTTGAGCTCGAGGAGCCGCTCGGTGGTGAAGCCGAGCCGGTCGAGGACGCCGGTGCGGAAGTTCTCGACGAGGACGTCGGCCCGCTCGACGAGCGCGGTGAGCACGTCGCGCCCCTCGTCGGACTTCAGGTCGAGGGCGATCGACTCCTTGTTGCGGTTGCAGGAGAGGAAGTACGTCGAGACGCCGTCGGCGGGACCGGTGGCCGGCCAGTCGGCGGCGACGAACGGCGGCCCCCATCCGCGGGTGTCGTCCCCGTGCCCGGGCGACTCGACCTTGACCACCCGGGCGCCGAGGTCGCCGAGCATCATCCCGGCGTGCGGGCCGGCCAGGGCGCGGCTGAGGTCGACGACGACGGTGCCGCTCAGCGGGCCGGCGCTCACAGCCATCCGGGCACCACCAGCAGGCCCCAGGTGACGAGCGGTGCGACGACGACCAGGCTCATGCCCCAGCGCATCAGCTGGCGGAAGACGCCGTCACGGTCCTTGTCCTCGGCGTTGGCGACGCACAGGGCACCGTTGGTCGAGAACGGGCTGATGTCGACCACCGAGGACGAGATGGCCAGCGCGATGACCAGCCCGACCGCACCGACCTGGCCGGTGAGCAGGAACGGCACGGCGAGCGGGATGAGCGCGCCGAGGATACCGGTGGTCGACGCGAACGCCGAGACCACGGCGCCGATGACGCAGATGAGCAGCGCGGCGACGAGCGGTGCGCCGACCGCGGCGACCTGCTGGCCGAGCCACTCGACGGTGCCCTGGTCCTGCAGGAGCGATACGTAGGTGACGATGCCGCCGACGAGCAGCACCGTCCCCCAAGCGATCTTGTCGACGGCGCCCTTGGCGGACTGCGGGAAGACCAGCGTCAGGACGACCGCCACGCCGAGGGCGGTGAAGCCGACGTCGAACTTCAGGAGCAGGGCCGAGATCGCGAGGAAGGCGAGCCCGACGAGGGTGAGGATGCGCTCGGGGTTGAGGCGCGAGTCGTCGTCCTCGGGGTCCGGGGCGGTCGTCGTCGGCGCCCCACCCGTGCGTGCGTGCTCGACGGCCGACTCCGGCGTGCCGGTCACGGTGGTGCGGGTGGCCGTGCGGCTGGCGGCGGTCGCGGCCTCGCCGATGTGCTCCTCGGCCTCGGCGTCGCGGCCCCGGCTCATCAGCTCGCGGCCGCCGAAGAGGACGAAGGCCACGACGGTGATGACGAAGCAGGCGAGGACGGACATCGCGAACAGCAGCGCCGGGTTGCCGGGGAGGTCGTTGTCGGAGACGACGCCGTTCGTGATGGCACCGAAGATGCCGATCGGCGAGAACGAGCCACCGGTGGCGCCGAGCGTGATGGCCATCCCCATGAGCACCGGGCTGATGCGGTAGCGGGCCGCGAAGCCCATCCCGACCGGCGCGACGATCGCCACGGTGGCCGGGGTGGCGGCGCCGATGCCGGCGATGACCGCGCAGATGCCGAACATCGCCCACGGCACGAGGGCCACCCGGCCGCGCACGGCGCGGACGCTGGCGTGGACCATCCAGTCGACCGTGCCGTTGTTCTTGGCGAGCGCGAAGAGGTAGGTGACGCCGACCAGGATGACGAAGAGCGAGGCCGGGAAGCCGCCGACGACCTCGTCCGGGCCGACCCCGAAGACGGTGACGCCGACGACGGCGGCCGACACCAGCGCGAGGGCGCCCATGTTGATCGATCGCACGGTGGCGACGAGGAAGACGAGGGCCAGGACCCCCAGGGCGATGACGTCGTGCATGCGAGCTCCTTTGCTCGGGCCGACCCGGCGGGTCGCTCGTGGTTCAGTGGCCTAGCCTCTTGGCCAACGAGCCATCTGTCAATAGATTGACCTCATGACGTGCGCGCGGAGCCCGAGGACGGTGCGATGACGAGCACCGACCCGCAGGCTGCCCTCACCGACGTCGGTGCAGGTCAGGGGACTGCCGGGAGCGGCCCGAAGCCGCTCGCCCGACCGCGCCTCTACGAGCAGCTGGCCGATCACATCGGCGACTTCATCGAGGCCCAGGGCCTCTCCCCCGGCGACCGGCTGCCCCCCGAGCGGCGGCTGGCCAAGGACCTCGGGGTCAGCCGCGCCACCCTCAGCCGGGCGCTCGTGGCGCTCGAGGTCCGCGGCCGGCTCGAGGTGCGGCACGGGGACGGCGCGGTGGTGCGCGACCCGCAGGCGCGAGTGGTCCTGCCCCCGCTCGACGACGCCCCGCTCCACGAGCTGCGCCGGGCCCGGGCCGCGACGATGGCCGCGCTGGCCGCCGAGGCCGCCGGCCACCCGGACGCCGCGCTGCGCTCGGCCCTGCTCGCCGACGACGGCGGCGTCCGCGGGCTCGACGACGTCTGGTCGTGTGTCCTGCGGCTCGTCGACGACGGCTCGCTCCTGGCGCGGCTCGACCTCGCGCTCTCCGAGCGGATGCGCCAGCTCGGCGACGCCGGCGCCGACCCCGCAGCGGTGCGGGCCCTCGCCGAGGCGGTCCGCCGGGGCCGGGTCGAGTCGCTCCCGGGCGCGGTCGCCGCGGTGCTCGGCGGCTGAGGGCGGGCGGGTGGAGGCCGCGCAGGTCGTCGCCGTCCTCGCCGCCGGCCTCGTGGCCGGGGTGCTGACCTCCACCGTGGGGGTCGCCTCGCTCGTCAGCTTCCCGGTGCTCGTCGCGGTGGGTCTCCCGCCCGTCGTCGCCAACACGTCGAACACCCTCGGGATGGCACCCGCCGGCGTCAGCGGGTCCTTCGGGTACAGGCGCGAGCTGCGTGAGGCGCCCGCCCTGACCCGGGTCGTCCTCGTCACGTCCGCGCTGGGTGCGGTGGGCGGTGCGGCGCTGCTGCTCGGCCTGCCGGGGTCGGTCTTCGAGGTGGTCGTGCCGTGGCTCGTCCTCGGCACCTCGCTGCTCGTCGGCGTCCAGCCCCGGCTCCGGGCGTGGGTCGCGCGGCGTGCCGGTGGACCCGCTGCGGACCCGTCGTCGGTGTCGCGGGGCACGCGGGTGGCGGCCGTGCTGACCGGGGTCTACGGCGGCTACTTCGGCGCCGGCTCGGGGGTGATGCTGCTCGCCGTGCTCGGGCTCGGCACAGCGGTGGAGTTCCGGATCCTGAACGCGCTCAAGACCTTCGGCGTCATGGTGGCCAACCTGGTGGCCGCGGTGGTGTTCGTCCTCGTCGCGCCGGTCGACTGGTCGGCCGTGCTGCTGCTCGCCGCCGGGTCGGTCGTCGGCGGGTACGTGGGCTCGCACATCGGCCGGGCGCTGCCCGAGGCCGTGCTGCGGGCCCTCGTCGTGCTCGCCGGCACGACCGCGGCCGTCCTCCTCTGGCTGCGCTGAGCCGGGTCAGACGACGGGGTCGGCGAGCAGGGCGGTCAGGGAACGACGCTGCTCGGGGGCCAGCGCCCCCGGCTCGCCGGTGAGGGTCGCGAGCGCCTTCCACAGCGCCCAGCCCCTCGCCCGGCGCCACGTCGCCACGTCGAGACCGACGGCGTCGGGCAGGGCGCGACGGGCATCGGCGTCGCACCAGGTCCAGGCGATGACGAGGTCGCAGGCCGGGTCCCCGATCCCGCTCTGCCCGAGGTCGATCAGGGCTGTCAGGTCGCCCTCGTCGTCGACGAGGACGTTGCCGGGCGCGAGGTCACCGTGGACCCAGACCCCGGGGCGCGTCCACGCAGAGGTCATCGCGTCGTGCCAGATCTCGCGGCCGAGCCCCGGGTCGATGGGGCATCCGGGCTCCTCGAGGTACTCCTGCACCTCGTCCGCGTAGGCGCTCGGGTGGCAGCCGCGGTGGAAGGAGGCGGCACCCGCCCACGGCCCGCCGTCGGTCGGCGCGGCGTGCATCGCCCCGAGGGTCTCGCCGAGCCTGCGCGCCACGCGGATCCGGTCGGGCACCGTGGCATCACCGAGCGTCGTGCCGGGGATCCAGCGGCGGACCGACCACGGCCGGTCGAAGGCCGGCGAGGGCTCACCCCGGGCGAGGACCCGCGGCAGCCGCACGGGGAGCCGCCCGTCGAGCAGGGCGAGCGATGCCTCCTCGCGCCGCACCCCCGGCACGTAGCCGGGCGCACTCGGCAGCCGCACCGTCATCTCGTCGCCGAGGCGGAAGGTGCGGTTGTCCCAGCCCTGGCGCGGCACCGGCTCGACGGCGAGGTCGCCCCACTGCGGGAACTGCTCGCGCACGAGCCGGGTCACGAGCTGCGTGGTGATGTCGTCGGCCACGGCCTCGACGCTGCCACAGGGGGATCTGGCCCGCACCCGCTTTCCGGGCCGGGCCGTGGCACCGGTCAGCGCCGCATCCTCCGGTGCGCGTCGCGGTACACCTGCCAGACCCACCCCAGCCCGACGACCACGTAGGCGGCGAGCGCGACGAGGCCGAGCACGGCGATCCCGACGACCGCCTCGCGGCGGAGCGACTCGCGCAGGGGGATGAGGAGGACGAAGACCCCGAAGATCGGGTACGGCGCCAGGACCAGGAACCGCCACATCCGGCGGTGCCGCTCGCGCCAAGCAATGTCGAGGACCTCCGAGCCGTCGCGCTCGTCGGTCATCGGACCGGCCCCGCGGACGCGGCCCGTCGCCGGGCCCGGTGGTCCTCAGGGGGCCCGGCGAGCAGCGCCCCCACGCCGGCGAAGAAGGACGCGGCGGCCAGTGCTGCGGCCTGCGAGCGGGCCACGAGCGACCGGTAGCCGTCCTCGTCGAGGCATTCGCGCGTGCCGTGGTCGACCTGGACGAACGGACAGGCGCGGTCCGCACTCCGTTCTGGGACACCGCCGGCGAGTCCCGTCAGACCCACCACCAGCACGACCCACGCCCCGAGCGCCAGGCCGCCGATGACCACCACCCGCGCCGTGGACGGGTGGCCCAGGAGCGCACGCAACCCCTTGCCCGACCGGTCCCCGCGTTGCGGCCCGGCCGTCCGCCGCACCACGGCCACTAACCCGTGGACGAAGGACACGGCGGAGGCCGCCGCCACGAGCGCCAGCACGGCCGTCGGGGGGCGGCGCGAGGCGGCCAGCACGGAGAGTGCCGCCGCGAGCGCAGCCACCGCGACGACCGCCCCGAACGACCTCCTCACCGCGCGCCCTCGTCCACAGCGCCCGTAGCGGAGCCGGGTGGGGAGTGGCCCTCGGCACCGACCACGCGGAGGGTGAGGACGAGCTGCTGACCTGCCTCCACGTCCAACGACTCGATCTTCACGACGTCGCGCCCGTCGGGTCCGGCGAGCGAGCGGGAGTCGGTGCGGTCGGGGAGGAGGCGGCCGGCATCCTGCGTCACGGTGCACGCACCTCCTGGGTGACCGAGTGCGGGAAGAACCAGCGCGGCCGGCGGAGCAGGGTGATGGTCACGCTGGCACCGAAGCAGACGACGAGGAGGACGAGCGACCAGAACGCCGCGCGCACCCAGAAACGGTAGGCCTCGGCCGTCGAGCCCGCGCCGTAGCGCTGCTCGGCAAGCAGGAACCCGAGCAGCCCCAAGCCCTCAGAGACCAGCCCGACGCTCAGGGGCAGCATGCCGCCCACGGAGCCCTCGGCAGTGGCCGGCGACACCACGCCGGAGAACGCCGCGGCGTTCCGGCGCCAGACCCGCTCGCTGCGGTGCGACGCCACCCACAAGGTCACGCTCGCCAGCCCGAGCAGCGCCAGCGCGGCCGCCCCGAGAACCTCCATGGGCAGATGGTGCCACCTCGGGAACCACGGGCGCCGAGCGTCGGGTCAGCGCAGGCTCAGGGCCCGGACCCGCTCGCGCAGCACCTCGACCTCGCGCCCGACGCGCTCTGCGGCCAGCGCGTGCGGGTCCGCCCGCCAGTCCTCGAGCTGCGGCCCCCACGCGACCGGAGGCAACCCGAGGGTCAGGAACTCCACCCGGGAGCCGGACCGCGTCGTCATCACCACGTGGCCTCCGAGGTCGTCGACGATCTCCGTCACATCGTCCCAGGCAACCTCCCTGCGCGAGAACCTGACCCGCTGCGTGAGTCCGGCGGGCGTGGCGAGGATGGCGCCGCTCCCCCCGAGCCGCCGTGCGAGCGGGTAGACCAGCACGAGCGCGAACAGCAGAGCCACCCACCCCCCGGGGCTTCCCTCGCCCAGCGCGGTCACACCGGCCCACAGGAAGAGCCCGAAGCACGCCACCATGACGACGATTCCCGGGATGTCGCGGATGAACGACCGCACCTCGATGCCGCCCCGTCGCACTCGAACCATTGAGCGTGTGGATCGGTGGAACAGCGTCCAGAGGGCTTGTGGCACAGGCGTCAGTGTGCCCGAGGAGGGCCATTGGCAACGCGATGAACGGTTGTGGGCGAGCGTCAGGAGAGGAACCACTCCCCGAGCAGCTCCCGCATCGCGGCCACGTGTGCCCCACGGTCGCCCGCGGTCATGCCCTGCGGTACGGCGCCACCGCGCCCGCTGGTCCGCACGCGCTCGACCGGCGTGCCCGTGGGGCGTACGGTGGCGGGACGGTCGCACGCGTCGAGACACGGCGGGTGGCACCGGGTCCGGAGCCGCTGATGTCCGACACGACCGCGTCCGAGCGTGCCCTCGCCGAGCACGTGGCCGGCGTGGCGGCAGCGATCCTCACGGCCGAGCACGAACCCGTCTCCCCGGACCTGGTGGTCCGCCTGGCCGGCATCGCCGTCCCCGACGCCGGGCACGCCGGGCTGACCCTGCTGCGCGGCGAGCGGCACCCGGTGACGGTCGCGGCGTCCGGCCCCGTGCCCCTGGCGGTCGACGAGCTCCAGTACGCGAGCCGTGAGGGGCCCTGCCTCGACGCGGCCGCCGGTCCGACGGTCACCCTGTCCGCCGATGTCGGGGCCGACGACCGCTGGCCGGACTTCGGCCCGGCCTGCGTGCGCGACACCGGGGTGCACTCGGTGCTCGCGCTCCGGCTCCCCCTCGGTGGCACCGACCACGCCGCGCTCAACCTCTACGCGGAGGCCACGGACGCGTTCTCACCCGCCGATGTCGTCACGGGGTCGGTCCTGGCGCCGCTCGCCGCCCTGGTCCTCGAGGCACACCTACGCCGGCAGGACGTCGGCAACCTGCGCGCGGCACTGGAGTCCAGTCGCACCATCGGGATGGCCGTCGGCATCCTCATGGCCAACCACCGCGTCGGGCGCGACGAGGCGTTCAGCCTCCTGCGCGAGGCGAGCATGGCGCTGAACACCAAGGTGCGCGACGTCGCCGCGGAGGTCACCGACACGGGCACCCTGCCCGAGGTCCCCGACTGACGAGCCCGGCGTCAGTCCGGACGGTCGAGCCGGTCGGCGCGCTCCTCGGCCGCGTCGACCGACACGACGTAGGGCGTGCCGGAGGCGACGGCCGAGGAGACCGCCTCGCGCCATCGTGGCGGCATGTCCGTGAAGCCCCCGGCCGCGAGCGCGCGGTCGACCTCGGCCAGCACCTCGCCCTCGGGGCGTCCGTGCAGGCGAGCGGTCAGGTCGTCCAGCAGCCGTTGGAGCGCGACCTCGCGCACCCTCCGGTCGGCCTGGTCCTGCCCGTCCGGGTCCTCGTACGGTGATCCCTGGTCACTGGCCACGTCGTGCCTCCTCGGTACCGGGTCGCGGGCGCCGGTCGGGCGCCTCGTCGAGCAGTGCGGTGCCCTCGAGCGGGTTCCGCCAGCCGGGCGGGGGTGGCGGGTCCCGCAGCAGCGGTCCCTGCTGCGAGAAGACGGGCGCACTGCCCGGCTCCTCGTGGTCGGTGTCGGGCTCGGCGACGTCCACCACCGTGTGTCCTCCTCGGGGGCCGGTCCGTCCCGACCCACGAGGTCGACTACCCCGGAGGTGGCATGACCAACCGGGGCGACCTCGGCGACCTCTCAATGCGGCAGCCGGCCCGTGTGCACGACGTCCTCGGCCACGTCTCGCAGCTTGCGGTTCGCGGTCGAGCTCGCGTCGCGCAACAGCCGGAACGCGTCCTCGTCGGACAGCCGGCGGCTCGCCATCAGCACGCCGACGGCCATGCCGATGGTGCGGTTGGTGCGCAGCGCCACCTCGAGGTTCTCGGCCCGGGACCGCTCGTGCTCGGCGGCGCGCACGTCGGTGAGCAGCGCGGTCAGCTGCCGCGCGAGCAGGGTCACGAACGTCTCGTAGGGACGGTCGTCGGGGCGGTAGGGGTTCAGCCCCACCGAGAGCACCCCCTCGAGCGGGCCGTCGGGCGAGCACAGCGGCACGTGCACGACGTCGGTCGGCACGAGCGCGCCGAGCGGCGACGGCTCGGCCACCAGCTCACCGTCGATGGTGTGCACGGACCGGGGACCGCGGGCGCGCGCGGCGTCGGCCACGGGATGTGCAGCGCCGGACGGAACGCGCTCGGGCAGTGCGCGGCTGCCGTCGACGATGCCGTGCGCCGCGGCGCGGACGAGGTCACCGCCGGGGTCCGGCAGGTACAGGGCCGCGAAGGGCACGGCCCGCCGGTCCCTCGCGAGCACGGGCTCGACCCGGTGGACGAGGTCCTCCGCCGACCGGATGGCGGCGGTCGACACGACCGCGAGCTCGTGGACGGCCGCGAGCCGGTAGCGCTCCACCTCGGTCGCGGTGACCTCGGTGGTCGCGACGAACACCCCGAGGACCTCGCCGTCCATCGAGCGCACCGGGCTGAACGAGTAGCGCCAGTACGTCTCCTCGACGTAGCCGTAGCGCTCGAGGAAGAGCAGCAGCGCCTGCTCGTGGTCGGACTCCCCGAGCCCGACGACGCGCCCGACGCGCGGCCCGAGCTCGGCCCAGGCCTCGGGCCAGCACTCGGCCGCCGGCTGTCCCATCGACCGCGGGTGCTTCACGCCGCAGATGGGTCGGTAGGCGTCGTTGTAGACCTGCACGAGCTGCGGGCCCCACCACAGGAGCATGGGGATGCTCGCCGGCATGACCGTGCGGATGGCCGCGCTGAGCTCGGAGCTCCACGCCGACGGGTCGCCGAGGGGCGTGCGGGCCCAGTCCGTGGCCCGGGCCAGGGCCGAGGTCTCGTCCGTTCCCGGGAACAGCGAGTCGAGCAGCGTGAGCCGGGTCGGCTCGGCGGTGGTGCGGGGGCGCCCAGAGGTCGTCACGGGTGTCCTCAGGTGGTTCCGGGGGCGGCTGAGCCGTGGTTGGACCCGCACACCCTCCGGGCCACACAGTAGGCGACGACGGTGCCGTGGAGCACATCGGACGACGAGGTCTCGACAGCGCGGTGGGGCGGCGGTTCAGACCACGAGGCGCAACGGCGGCCGGCCGGTCAGCTCCTCCCACGGGCGGGCGGCGGCGGCCGCCGCCCGCAGGTCGCCCAGACGCACCTTGACCGACGCGGGCAACGCCGCCGGGCGCGGCAGCCGCGTTGCCCTGCACCGGCACTGACGCTCCGACTCGTACCAGTGCACGGCCGGCTCGACTCCGGGGGTGAACGACAGCTCGGCACGCAACGTGGCCACCACCCGCCCACAGGAACGGCACGAGGCGATGCCGACGTCGCTCAGCCGGGCGGGGCTCATCCTGCGCCTCCTCGTCCTGCACCGGCCGGGGCGCCGGGGCGGACTGGAGGTACCCCGGGCTCGTGGACGGGAAACGCCCGTCGGGCGGGCACTCGTCGCACCGGGTGCAGGAGGGGCTCAGGCGGCTGCGACGGCGAGCGAGCCGCGGAGGTCGGCGAGGATGCGGGCGAGGATGCGCGACACCTGCATCTGGCTCACCCCGAGGGCCGAGCCGATCTCGGCCTGGGTCCGTTCCTCGACGAACCGCATCCGGACGACGCGGCGGTCGCGCTCCCCGAGTCCCGCGACGGCCCCGCGGAGGTCGAGGTGCAGCTCGAGCCGGCCGACCTCGTCGTGCCCGTCGCCGAGCCGCTCACCCTCGGACCCGCCGCCCAGGGTCGGGGCGTCGAGGGAGACGGGACGGAAACCGCTGCCCGACCGGCGCGCCGACTCCACGTCGACGGCATCGCACCGCAGCAGGGCGGACAGCTCGTCGACCGTCGCCTCGCGCCCGTGACGGTGGCGCAGCGACTCCTCCGCGACGGCGACCTCGGACCGCAGCTCCTGGATGCGGCGCGGCGGTCGCACCACCCACCCGCAGTCGCGGAAGTGGCGCTTGAGCTCGCCGGTGATCGTCGGGACGGCGAAGGCGACGAAGCCGGCGCCGGTGCCCGAGGCCGCCCGGTAGCGCTCGACGGCGGCCACGAGGGCGGTGCGGGCGACCTGCTCGAGGTCCTCGCGCTCCATGCCGCGCCCGACGTACCGGTGCGCGAGGCCGTCGGCGAGGGGGAGGTGGGCGGCGACGACCTCGGTCCGCAGTCGGGCGCGGGCGTCGGGATCGGTCGCCGTGAGCAGCTGCCCGAGCAGCTGCTCGACGTCCTCGTCCCGGGCACGGGTGGTGCGGGGTCGGCGGTCGGCGGACACGGAGGTCGGTCCAGTGGGCATGACAGGGCTCCATCACCAGAAGGGAGGGCTCGCTGTCTGACCCGTGCGGCCGGGGCTGGACCGAGGTCCCGAGACTCCCACGCCCCGGGGGCGGGCAGGGCTTCCGCGACGAACCCTCGACGGGGTCACGCGTGGCGCAACGCCTCGCGGACTGCGTCGAGGGCCGCGCGCAGCTGCTGGCGGAAGCTCACCCCGACGGGCACGGCGGCGGCGGGCCCGACCTCGGCCACCAGGTCCGGGACGGAGCCGAGAGCCGTTGCCGCCCAGCGGATGTCGAACTCGTCGTGGGTGGCGACGTAGCGCGGCACCGTCTCCTCCTCACCGTGTCGGGCGTGTCGGACGAGCGCAGCGGCCACGACGCCCAGACGGACGGTCGATGTGGCACCGTGCGCCCCGAGGTCCTCGAGGAGCTCCACCGCGGTGACGAGGTCCTGCTCCGGGCGGCCGGACGTCGACTCCCCCGGCGGTGTGAGTGCCACGCGCTCCGCGGCGACGTGCACGGCGACCACGCGCAGCAGCCGCTCCACGGCCTCGGCCCGCTGCCCGGCTCGGGCGCGGGCCGCCGCACGGAGCAGGTCGCGCAGCTGCGCGTGCTGGTCCACCAACGCGCCGACGAGGCGGTCCTCGACCGTCACCGGGCAGCTACGCTCGCCGGCCGTGGCGTCGGACCGTGTGCCGTCAGCGGACACGATGCACCGTCCGGGGTACGGCCCGGCCACGCGAGGGGCGTCCCGGTGGTCGGCGCCGCTGCCACCCGAGGACGTCCTCGAGGAGGGCCACGAGCACCTCGCCCCGGCGGGCGGGGCTGACGGCATCGCGCAGTGCGCGGCTCCCGCAGGTGGGTGTCACGACCACGCCTCCTTCCGACCGTTGCGTTCCCGTGCAGGTACCCGCCGCCGTCGGCGCCATGCGCGGGGGGCCACCCTCAGGACGCCGGGTACGGCTCGGCCCGGAGCAGCCGCGCCAGATGCGCGGCGTTGGCCGCCGCCGTGGCCGTGGCCGACGCCGTGGCCTCCGGCGTCTCGTCGAGGTCCTGGTAGTCGGTCCCCGTCATCGCCTCGCCGTTCCAGAACGTGCAGCCGTTCGCGGGGATCGTGAACCCGACGTCGTCGAGCGCCTGGTAGAGCACCGCGCAGATGTGGTGGGCGCCGTCCTCGTTGCCGACGACCACGGCGAGCGCGACCTTGCCGAAGGTCCGCAGGCGTCCCTCGTCGTCGGTCTCGGACAGCTCGGCGTCGAGGCGCTCGAGGACGCGCTGGGCGACGCTCGAGTGCTGGCCGAGCCAGGTCGGCGTGGCGAGGACGAGGATGTCGGCCGCCATCACCTGCTCCCGGATGCGCGGCCACTCGTCGCCGTCGCCCATGGCGAGCTCGACGCCGGGGCGGACGTCGTGGTCGACGACCCGGACCGAGGACCCGGTGACGCCGTGGCCGGCGAGCTGCTCGAGCAGCTGGTCGGCGAGCAGCTGCGTGCTCGACGCGCCGGGGGACGGGGTGAGGGTGCAGTTGAGGACGAGGGCGGTGAGCTCGGGCACGGGTGACCTTCCGTCGGGCGGACCGGGGCCCTACCCGCCGGCCCGCCGGACGACACCCCGAGGACGGCCGCCCTCGGGAGAGGCCCGGCGCACCGACTCGAGAAGGCGGGCGGACGCCGCGCGAGGAGCGCGCGTCCGGCGCGCGTGGCGGACCCGCCGGGTGGGTAGGCCCGCGCAACGACAGGCCCTGCCCTGCCCGACCGGAGAGGAGACCGGATGAGAGGCACCACCGATCCCGGCGACGCTGCACGCGCCGGCCGGAACGGTCCCGAGGAGCGCACCGGCGACGTCCTCGGCGTCGTCGCCGACCTGCTCACCGCGACGGGCCGCGAGCCGCACGACCGCAGCACCCGCCGGCTGATCGGCGACCTCGTCGCGCGAGGCACCGACCTGGTCCCCGGTGCGGACTGGTGCAGCATCACGCTGATGCGCTCGGAGTCCCTGCGGACGCTCGCCGCGTCGCACGACGAGGCCCTCCAGGCCGACGAGGTGCAGTACGACATCGGGTCCGGCCCGTGCGTGGACGCCGTCGTCAAGGACCACGTCTTCGTCACCGGCCGGGTGCAGGAGGACCCGCGCTGGCCCGAGTACGGCCGTCGCGTGCACGAGGAGGTCGGCGTCGGCAGCGTCCTGGCCCAGCGGCTGACGCTCCCCGACGGCAACGACGTCGTCGCCGCCCTCAACGTGTACTCCCGCCGGGACGACGCCTTCGGTGCGCTCGCCCTGCGAGAAGGCCTCCTGCTCGCGACACAGTGCTCCCTGCTCGTCGCCGCGCACCTCGCGCACGACCGTGCCGAGAACCTCTCGAAGGCCCTCGCGAGCAACCGCACCATCGGCGTGGCCATCGGCATCCTCATGTCCCGGCACCGCATCACGCGCGAGGAGGCGCTCGCGATGCTGCGCGTCGTCAGCCAGGACACGAACCGCAAGCTCGTCCAGATCGCCGAGGACGTCGCCGAGGCCGGGGACCTGCCGGCCGGGGAGCCCGCCTGAACGCAACCGCGTCGGACGGGTTTCCGTCCCGCGGGTGCAGGGCAGGACACAGTCAGGGTGGCCACCCCGGCGGTCGAGCAGCCGGCTCCCGGCGGTGGTCACCCGCCGGGGTTTCGCATCGGACCGCCCGGGTACCAGCCGCCCATGCCCGTTCCCCCGGTCCGCCCCTCGACCGACGTGGGCATCCTGCTGCTCCGGCACGGGTACGGCTTCTCGTCCGTCCTGAGGGGCCGCTCGGGCATCGGGTCTGCCTCTGCTGCACCGGTCCTCGAGATCCGACTCGGCGGCGCGCCAGTCGTCCTCCTCGGGGGGCCCGAGGGGGTCAGGGCCTTCACCGACACCGCACGGTTCGCCCGAGGGGAAGCCACCCCGGCTCCCCTCGCCCGCGTCCTCCTCGGGCGCGGCGCCGTGCACGGCCTCGACGACGAGGAGCACCGACGGCGCAAGGAGCTCTTCGTCCAGGCCCTCGACACCCGGGCCGTCGACGGCCTCGTCGCGGACGTCTCGCGCCGATGGCTCGAGCTGGTCGCCACCCTCGAGGAGGGCTCGACCCTGCCGGTGCAGCGGACGAGCGCCCGCCTCGTCGGTCGCGCGGTGCTCGAGTGGGCGGGTGTCCTCGTCCCCGACCACGAGGCCGACGACATCGCCGACCGCTTCGCCACGGTCGTCGACGGCTTCGGCGTCGTCGGGCCGGCCTTCGTGCGGGCCGCCACCGCCCGCCGTCGCTCCGACCGGTGGGCCGCCGACGTCGTGCACCGGGCCCGGTCCGGCGCGCCGCACCCCCCGGCGGGCAGCGCGCTCGAGGCGGTCGCACGATGGCGGGGACCGGACGGCGACCTGCTCGACGCGCACACCGCGGGCGTCGAGCTGCAGAACATCCTCCGCCCGACGGTGGCCGTCTCGCGCCTCGTGGCCTTCGCGGCCCGGACGCTGGTCACCGAGCCCCGGTGGCGCGGCGTCCTGCGGACCGAGTACGCCGAGGGTCGCTCGGCCCTCTCCGAGGGGCACCGGGGTGTGCATGCCACCGCGTTCGCGCGCGAGGTGCGCCGGCTCGCGCCGTTCGTCCCGCTGCTCGCGGCCCGCTCCCGCACCGACCAGACCGTCCTCGGGGTGCACGTGCCCGCCCGCCGGCGCGTCCTCCTCGATGTCGTCGGCACCCTGCGGGACCCGGACCAGTGGCCGGACCCGCTCTCCTTCGACCCCGCGCGCTTCCTCGGGGACCGGCACGTCGTCGCCGACGCCCTCGTCCCGCAGGGTGGCGGCTCCGTGGCGAACGGCCACCGGTGCCCCGGGGAGGACCCTGCCCTCGGCATCCTCGCGAGCTCCGCGACAGCGCTCTCCCTCGTCGCGGAAAGCCCCGTCGGGCCGGTGCGGCCGGTCCGCGAGCGCCGCCTCCCGGCCGACCCCGGCCGCGGTGTGCCGGTTCGCGTGGGGATGGTCCCCGCACGCGTGGCCGCCCGCACCCCGGGGTAGGGGCCCTCCATGGCGGACACGGCGATCCTCGACGTCGACGGCACGCTCGTCGACACCAACTACCAGCACGCGCTCGCGTGGTTCCGCGCGCTGCGCCGCTACGGCATCACCCTGCCGGTGTGGCGGCTGCACCGGGGCATCGGCATGGGAGGCGACCAGTTCGTCGCGGCGGTGGCCGGGCGGGATGTCGAGGAGGAGCACGGCGACGCGCTGCGGGCCGCGTGGTCGGACGAGTTCGACGAGCTCCTCGGCGAGGTCCGCCCCTTCGACGGCGCCCACGAGCTGCTCGTCGAGCTCAAGGACCGCGGCTTCCGCCTCGTCCTCGCGAGCTCGGGCCAGGCCGACCACGTCGACGTCTTCCTCGACCTCGTCGAGGGCAAGGAGCTCGCGGACGCCTGGACCACCTCGGACGACGTCGAGCGCAGCAAGCCCGAGCCGGACCTCGTCTCGGCGGCCCTCCACAAGGTCGGTGGTGGCAGCGGGGTCATGGTCGGTGACTCCGTCTACGACGCGCAGGCGGCGGCGCGGCTCGGGGTGCCCACGATCGGCATCCGCACCGGTGGGTTCTCCGTCGGCGAGCTGCACGAGGCGGGTGCGGTGCAGGTCTTCGACTCGCTCGTGGCCCTGCGCGCCGCGCTCGACGGCACGGCCCTGGCGAGCCCGAGCCGCTGAGCCCAAGGTTCGACAGACGGTTTGGCCGGGCGCCGACTGGGCAGGTCCACCCCACGACGGGCGCCCCGGCCGGGGTCTGCCGTGCGCGCGAGGACGACGGAGGAGACGGTGTGAGCACCATCGACCCCACGGTGGAGGCCACCGACCTGCTCGGCGCCGGGGCCGACGGGCAGGTCCTGCTCGACGAGGTCGACGTGCTCCTCGAGGACGTCCTCGCCGAGCTGCGGGGCATCCTCCTCGAGGTCGGCGAGACGCCGGAGGACGCCGACGGACCCGTCCACGTCGACCTCGTCGGCGAGCTCGCCGACCGCGCCCGCCACCACGGCAAGCGGCTCCGTCCGCGCCTCGCCCGCTGGGGGTGGACGGCCGCCGGCGGCGGTGACGCCACGCGCGCGCGCCTCGTCGACGTCGCCGCGGCCCTCGAGCTCCTCCAGCTCTTCGCGCTCGTCCAGGACGACGTCATGGACCGCTCGGACTCCCGGCGGGGGCGCCCCACCCTGCACGTGGTCACCGCCGCCCGGCACCGCCGCGCCGCCGCCCTCGGGGACGCCGACCTCTTCGGCGACAGCATCGCCGTCCTCGTCGCCGACCTCGCCCTGAGCGAGGCCACCCTCCTCGCCTCGCGCGGGCACCCGCGCGTGGCCCGCACCTGGCGGGTGATGGCCACCGAGCTGGTCCAGGGGCAGGTGCTCGACCTCACGCACACCGCAGGACGCGGCCGCGACCTCGCGACGTCACGCCGCATCGCCCGCCTCAAGAGCGGGCGCTACACCGTGGCCCGTCCGCTCCAGCTCGGCGCCGAGGTGGCCGGTGCAGCACCGGAGCTCGTCGAGCGGCTCGGCGCGTGGGGCGACCTCGTCGGCGAGGCCTTCGCGCTCCGCGACGACGTCCTCGGGGCCTTCGGCGACCCCGCGGCCACCGGCAAGCCAACCGGTGACGACCTGCGCTGCGGCAAGCCGACGGCCCTCCTCGCCTGGGCCGAGCAGCTGCTGCCGCACGCCGACCGCCCCCTCCTCGCGGCGTGCGACGCCGGCACGCTCGACGACGACGGGGTCCACCGGCTCCAGGCCGCGATGGAGGCGGCCGGCGTCCGTGAGCTCGCGGAGGACGCCGTCGCCGACCTGGTGGACCGGGCCGACGAGGTGCTCGACGGGTTGGCGGTCGACGACCGCTCGCGCACCGCCCTCGGCGCGCTGGCCCGGGCCGTGGCCTGGAGGTCGGCGTGAGGGTCCTCGTCGTCGGCGCCGGGCTCTCAGGGCTCGCGGCGGCCTGCCACCTCACCGCCGCCGGCCACGACGTGACGGTCCTCGAGCGCGAGGCGGAGGTCGGGGGCCGGGCCGGAACCCTGCGGATGGGTGGCTTCCGGGTCGACACCGGCCCGGTCGTCATGACGATGCCCGAGCTCCTGCACGCCCCTCTGCGGGCCGTCGGCGCCGACCCCGGGCAGCTCGTCCCGATGACGCGCCTCGACCCGGCGTACCGCGCCGTCTACGCCGACGGCAGCGAGCTCGCCGTGCGGGCCGAGATGAGCGCGCTGCGAGAGGAGGTGCGCCGGCTGTCCGGCGAGCGCGACGCGGCTGGCTTCGACCGCTTCGTCACCTGGCTCGAGGCGCTGTACGCCGCCGAGTTCGACACCTTCGTCGACCGCAACATCGACGGCCCGCTCGACCTCGTGCGCTCGCCGCTGGCCGCGGCCCGGCTGCTGCGCCTCGGTGGGCTGCGCGCCCTGGGGCCGAGGATCGCCTCGTTCTTCGAGGACGAGCGGCTGCACCGCATCTTCGGCTTCCAGGCCCTCTACGCCGGCGTGGCCCCGGCGACGGCGCGCGCGGTCTTCGGCGTCATCACCTACATGGACACCGTCCGCGGCGTCTTCCACCCCGAGGGCGGGATGCACGCCGTCCCCACCGCGCTGGCCACCGCGCTCGTCGCGGCCGGTGGGTCCGTGGAGACCGGGGTCGAGGTGACCGAGGTCCTGCGCGGGGGCGACGGGGCCGTGGCGGGTGTGGCCGTCGCCGACGGCACCCGGCTCGCCGCCGACGCCGTCGTGTGCACCCTCGACCTCCCGGTCGCCTACGCCCGGCTGCTGCCGGGCGTCCCGCCACCGCGCGTCACCCGCCACGGCCGGTACTCGCCGTCGGCGGTCGTGTGGCACGTCGGGGTGCGGGGCCGGCCCGGCCCGGCGGTGCGCCACCACAACATCCACTTCGGCCGCACCTGGGACGAGGCGTTCGAGCACCTCGTCGACCGGCAGGAGCTGATGCCTGACCCGTCGCGCCTCGTCACGGTCCCGACCCTGTCCCAGCCGGACATGGCACCGGATGGCCACAGCCTGCTGTACGTGCTGGAACCGGTGCCGCACAACGGGTCCGGTCTCGACTGGCGGCACGAGGCGGGCCCGATGCGCGAGCGGCTGCACGCCTTCCTCGACGCCGAGGGCTACCCCACCGACGTCGTCGAGGAGCGGCTCGTCACCCCCGACGACTGGCAGGAGCAGGGGATGCACCTCGGGACGCCGTTCGCGCTGGCCCAAACCTTCCGGCAGTCCGGGCCGTTCCGCCCGCCCAACGTCGAGCGTCGGGTGCCGGGCCTCGTCCTCGCGGGCTCCGGCACCACGCCGGGCGTCGGCATCCCCATGGTGCTCGTCAGCGGCCGGCTCGCGGCCGAGCGGGTGGAGCAGCACGCCGCGCGCACGGCGCGGCGCGCACCGCGGCCCGTGGGGGTGGCGTCGTGACGGTCGTCGCGGACCCGCATCTCGCCGCCGGGTACGAGCAGTGCGCACGGGTGACGCGCGAGCACGGCACGACCTACTACTGGGGGGCCCGGCTGCTGCCCGCGCAGGACCGCCGTCACGTCTTCGCCGTCTACACCCTGGCCCGCCTCGCCGACGACATCGTCGACCTCGCGGGGCCGGACCCGGGCGCTCCGGTGGCCGACGCCCTCGACGCCTTCCGCGGCCGGTTCGAGGAGGCCGTCGCGACGGGGACCTCCCCGGACCCCGTGCTCGCCGCGGTCGGGACGACGGTGCGCGAGAGGCGGATACCCCAGGCCTGCTTCGACCGGTTCTTCGCCGCGATGCGCTCCGACCTCACGCAGCGCAGCTACCCGACCTGGCCCGACCTGCTCGCCTACATGGACGGCAGCGCGGCGGTCATCGGCGAGATGATGCTGCCGGTGCTGCACCCGACGGCCGACGCGCTGCGACCGGCCCGTGCGTTGGGGCAGGCGTTCCAGCTGACGAACTTCCTGCGCGACGTCGACGAGGACCTCGACCGCGGGCGGGTCTACCTCCCCCAGGAGGACCTCGACCGCTTCGGCGCCGACCCGTGGGCGCGCCGGGCCACCCCGGAGTGGCGCGAGCTCATGGCCTTCCAGGTGGCCCGCAACCGGCGGCTCTACCGGGAGGCCGACGAGGGCCTCGCCGCGCTGCCGGGGGCCTCGCGCCGCTGCGTCGCGACGGCGCGGGTGCTCTACGCGCGCATCCTCGACCGGATCGAGGATGCCGGGTACGACGTGTTCGCCGGCCGTGTGCGCGTGCCGACGCCCGCCAAGGCGGTCCTCGCCGCGCGGATGGTCCTCGGGCGTGACCCCGAGCGGGCGGTGCGGCGGGACCGGGCCGCGCGGCGGGACACGACCGGCTGGCGGGCCGACGACGACGTGGTCCTCGTCGACGACACCGGGGCCGCGGTCGGGGCGGCGCGCAAGTCCTCGGTGCACCACGACGCGACGCCTCTGCACCTGGCCTTCTCCTGCTACGTCGTCGACGACGCGGGGCACCTGCTCCTCACCACGCGTGCCCACCACAAGCCGAGCTTCCCCGGGGTCCTCACCAACACGGTCTGCGGCCACCCCCGGCCCGGTGAGCCGCTCGAGGACGCGGTGAGGCGTCGCGCCCACGACGAGCTCGGGCTCGCCCTGGCCGACGTGCGCGTCGTGCTCCCCGGCTTCCGCTACCGCGCCACGATGGGCGGCCTCGTCGAGCACGAGGTCTGCCCGGTGCTCGTCGCGCGCGCCGCCGGCCCTGCCCGCCTCCCCGACCCCGACGAGGTGGCATCGGTGGAGTGGCGCCCGTGGGCGGGCTTCCGCGACGACGTCCTGGCCGGGCGGCTCGCGGTCTCCCCGTGGTGCGCCGAGCAGGTCGCCCAGCTCGCGGCCCTCCCGGGCGACCCGCGGGGCTGGGTCGCCCGGCCCGACGACGAGCTTCCGCCCGCTGCCCGGACGGTGGCCGCCTGATGGGACTGCCCGACCACGCGCAGTACCTGCTCCTCATGGCCGGCTGCCTGCTCGTCACCCTGCCCCTGGAGTGGGTGCTGCGGGCCCGCGTCTACCGCCGGCCGCGCCGGCTGCTCCTCGCGCTCCTCCCGGTGGTGCTGATCTTCCTCGCGTGGGACGTCCTCGGCATCGCCCGGGGCCACTGGTCGTACAGCGAGCGGTACACCACCGGCGTCGTGCTGCCGCTCGGCGTGCCCCTCGAGGAGGTCGTCTTCTTCGTGGTCGTGCCGCTCTGCGGGCTGCTGACCTATGAGGCCGTGGGGACCGTGCTCGCACGGCTGCGACCGAGGGGGGACGATGCCTGAGTACACCGCCCTCGCCGTCCTGTCGGTGCTCCTGACCCTTGCCGCAGAACGGTTCTGGCTACGGACGGGGGTCCTGCGCACGGCCCGCTTCTGGGCCGCGATGGGCATCGTCGCCGTCTTCCAGGTGCTCGTGGACGGCTGGCTGACCAAGCAGTCGGCGCCCATCGTGCTCTACGACGCGTCACAGACCCTCGGCGTGCGCCGGCCGTGGGACATCCCCGTCGAGGACTTCCTCTTCGGCTTCAGCATGGTCACCCTGACCATCCTGCTCTGGGTGCGTGCGGCCGGCCGCGAGGCGCTGCACGACCCGGCCGGCGCCGTGGCCGACGACCGCGACGAGCCAGCCGGCGGCGACGTCGACGACGTAGTGCTCGCCGGTGTAGACGAGCGTCGCGGCCATGAGCAGCGGATACGCCAGGACCACCGGGCGGACCCACCGCGGCACCGCGGGCCGGAGGAACAGCGCGACGAGGAGCGCCGCGCCGGCGTGCAGTGACGGCATCGCCGCCACCGGGTTGCTGCCCGCCTGTCCCAGCTCGGTGAGGGCGCCGACCCACTCCAGGGCCGGATGGCTCCAGCCGAGCGTCGAGACCCGCTCCACCACCGGCACGGCGCCGAGGTCGGCCGCCATCCACGGGGGTGCCGCCGGGTAGAGGACGTACCCGGTGAACCCGAGCAGGCAGGTCGTGAGGACCCCGACCAGCCACGGCACGAAGCGCGGGCGCAGGACGAACCAGGCGAGCGCCGTGACGAGCGGGATGGCCACGTAGTGCGAGACGTAGACGACCGCGGCGAGGGCGTCCCACCACCGGGGGTCGTCGGCGAGCAGCCACCCCTGCAGCCGGACCGTCGGCAGCGCGCCGAACACCCACGTGTCGGCGCGCGCCGGGCCCACTACGTGCACACCGGCGCCCAGCCGGTTCGTCGGCCCGCCGGCGGCCAGCGGCGCGCTGACCCACTGCGCGAGCCAGTAACCGAGCAGGACCAGCCCGAGCGGTGACCACGCGATGAGCAGCTGGGCGACCGGCCCGTGCCGGCTCTCCCTCACGCCCGCGCCGCCCGTGCGGCGAGACGCTCCAGCAGGAGCTGGGTCCGGAACCGGTTGTAGCGCTGGATCACGATGAACGGCGCGTTGACGAGCACCCCGTACGCGACGAGCAGGGCCGCGGGCAGCGGCGGGTTCCAGAGCACGAAGAGCGGTCCGCAGGCCATCGCCCACCAGTGCGCGAGCTCGGCGCGGCGGGTCTCGCGCACGAGCAGCTCCAGGCCCGCGACGTCGCGCGTGGGGATGCTCCGCTTGCTCACCCCGCCGGCGAAGAGCGCGCCGGCCTCGGGCAGCGCGTCCTTCCACCGGTCGACACGCAGGACGCGGCGGTACACGCGCCCCCCGGCCTCGACCCGGCGGGCGCGCAGCAGCGGGCCGTCGGCAGCCAGGCGGTCGGCGGGGAGGCGGTGCGCCGTGTAGCCCGTCGCGGCGTGGAAGAGGCCCCACGCAGCGACGTCGAGGACCACCGTCACCGCCTGGGGTGCGACGTACCTCAGCACGCCGGGCCCCCGTCGGCATCGGGGCGGCCGCGAACGGGGACCACGCGCCCACGCCAGCGCACCGACCCCCCGAGGGTCCGGACGAGCGAGGCGAGGAACACGGCGTCGAACACGAGCAGCGGCACGGGGAAGATCGCCCACGTCCACCACCGGAAGGAACCGACCCGGCGCAGCAGGTGGCGCAGCTGATGGGCGGTGGCCGGCCAGGCGAGCGCCCACAGGACCGGACCGCCGGCCGGCTCGGGGAACCGTCCCGGCGCCAGGGCGGCGAGGAGGGCGGCGAGCGCACCGACGGCGACGGCGTGCTGCGCGCACAGCCAGGCGAGGGTCGGGACGAGGGTGCGGGGGCTCGTCGCACCGGCACCGGAGGCGATGTTCTTCGTGAAGCCGGCGACCAGCCGCCCCAGGCCCTCGGGGTGGCTGCGCATCCGCACGAGGTCGCCGCCGACGGCGCACGTGACGGAGAGGCCGGCCCGGTCGTGGGCGAGCGCCAGGCCGACGTCGTCGAGCACGTCCCCCCGCACCGCCGCGTGCCCACCGGCGCGCTCGAGGTCGGACCGGGAGACGAGCAGGCACGGCCCGAAGGCCATCGGGGGCCGGGTCGGACGAGCGCGGAAGGCGCCGCTCGCCAGCAGCGGCACGAGGTGGAGGTGGGCGGCCAGCTGCTCGTGCGGGCGGCGGACGTCGTCGAAGGGCTGCACCGACACCAGCCCCCCACTGCGGGAGTGCTGTTCGAGCAGCGCCGCGACGGCCCCCGGTGCCAGGGTGACGTCCGCGTCGAGGAAGAGCAGCAGGTCGCCGCTGCTCGCCTCGGTGCCGACGCGGCAGGCCCACGCCTTGCCCGTCCACCCCGGCGGCGGCGGGCCGGCCGCCAGCACCACGGCGCCGCGGGCCCGGGCGACCTCCGCCGTGGCGTCGCGGGAGCCGTCGTCGACGACGAGGACCTCCCCCACCGGGTCCTCGAGCGGGGCGAGGGAGCCGATGAGGTGGCCGATCCCGCGTTCCTCGTCACGGGCGGGGACGACGACGGAGACGGCGGAGGGAGGGGCGGCACCTCGAGAAGAGGGCCCCGTGGGCAGGGTGCGCAGGTCGCGCAGCCCGTGGTGGGCGGCCAGCCCGGCGACGAGCAGCAGCACCGCGAGGGCGGCGGTCGTCATCCGGTCGTGCCCCGGCGCCGGAGGACGAGCGGCATCCCACCCCGGGGGTGGACGGCCACCCCCACCTCGGGGGCGGGCCGTCGCCAACCGTCCGGGAGGGACACGTGCGCCGCCGCGAGCAGCCGGTCGAGGACGACGAGCATCTCCCCCAGCGCGAAGTCACGCCCGATGCACAACCGCGGCCCGAGGCCGAACGGCAGGTAGCCGCTGCCCGCAGGGACGCCGCCGAGGAAGCGCTCGGGCCGGAACCGCTCCGGCTCGGGCCACGCGTCCGGGCGGCGGTGCAGCGTCCAGGGGCTGATGATCGCCAGGCTGCCCGCCGGCAGCTCGAGACCTGCGACGACGTCCGGCTCCACGGCCTTGCGCGAGAGCGCCCACGCCGGCGGGAAGAGGCGCAGCGACTCGTCGACGACGGCCCGGGTGAACGGCAGCTCGTCGGACCGGTCGAGCATCGTCACCGGGCCGGGGTGCGCGGCGAGCTCCTCGCGCACCCGCTGCTGCACCTGCGGGTGCTCGGCGAGCAGCATGAGCGTCCAGGACAGGGCCGCGGCCACCGTCTCGTGGCCGGCGACGACCATCGTCACCAGCTCGTCACGGACCTGGCCGTCGGGCATCCCGCTGTCGAGCAGCAGGCCGAGCAGGTCCGCTCCGTGGTCGTCCGTCGCCGAGCGCGCCACTCGCGCACGACGTTCCGCGACGAGGTCGGCGGCCACGGCATCGAGGCGGCGGCGGGTGGCACGCAGCCGCAGCGTCGTCGGGGTGGGAACGCGGTCGGCGAGCGGCAGCACGGAGCGGCCGAGGCGCACGACGAGGGAGGCCGCGGCGCTCGTCGCGTCGAGGAGCAGCCGGGAGCGCTCGGAGAGATCGGTGGAGAACAGGGCGCGACCCACGGCGTCGAGCGCGATGCGGTGGGCGAGCGCCGCGACGTCGACGACGTCCGCCGTCCCCTCCGGCACCCGCCGCATCCGCTCCGTGACCGCCTCGTCCGCGGCCGCGGCCACCTCGGCGCTGACGGCGGCCAGCCGCTCGTGGTGGAAGGCACCGGCCGCGACCCGCCGGTGCCGGATCCACGTCGGCTCCGCGGAGGCGAGCAGCCCGGGGCCGGTGACCCGGGCGAGCGCCGCGTACTGCACGGTCTGCTTGCCCCAGGAGCGGCCGGAGGTCCGGAGCACCTGGCGGGCGGCCGCCGGGTCGTTGACGAGCAGGGCCGGCGCCCCGGGGACCGGGAAGGCGACGAGGTCACCGTGCCGCTCGACGACCTCGCCGAGGAACGCGAGCGGGTCGCGGCGCACGCGGCGGAAGGCCCGCACCATCTCGCCGGTCGAGGGGCCGGGCAGGCCGAGGGTCGTCGCCGCGCCCGTCCTCGGTGCTGCTGTCGTCCCCACGGGTCTCCTCGCTGGCTGCGGCGGTCGCACGGCGACCCGCCCACCGGCCCGGCAGGCACCCCTGACCTACCCGACCGGCGGCCGGCCAACCGCGCGGGCCGACGGGCACGCGACACGCCGTGGCCGAACGGATGAACCCGAGGGCCGTTCGGCCACCCGTCACCCACCCGGACCCGCCCGCCGGAGCGCGTCCGTAGCGTCGTTGACGAGGCCTTTTCCCGTTCGTGGCGGCCGCCACGGTCGGACCGGGTGGCGCCGAACCCCACCAGCACCCGGTGGCCATCGCTGTCCCTCTGTTGTGGTGGGGGCGGGGCGCCCACGCACTTGGAGCCGCTCCTCGGGGTGAAGTCCTCAGGCGAGGACGGGGCACCGGAGTCCCAACCCGACAGGTCACGTTCCGTAGGCGGTCGACCCGGAAGGAACCCGTCCCATGTCCGCCCTCAGACGCCCGCTCACCCTGCTGCTGGCCCCTCTCCTGACCCTCGCCGTGCTCATCGCCGCCGCACCGACAGCGGGCGCCGCCACCTCCTCCCTCGCGTGGGGTGGCTACTCGAACGGCAAGATCCCCTCCTCCGCCCTCTGCGCCATCCCCTGGGACACGTCGGACCGGATGCGCTGCGACGCCACGGTCAAGCTGATCGCCCTCAACACGCTGTACAAGGCGAAGTGGGGCAGCAACCTCTGCATCAACGACGCCTACCGCTCCTACGACAAGCAGGTCGCCCTCTTCAAGAAGTACGGGTCGCCGCGCGCCGCCAAGCCCGGCACCTCGACGCACGGCTGGGGCCTGGCCCTGGACCTGGGCTGCGGCATCAACGTCTACACCGACGCCCGGCACAAGTGGCTCTCGAGCGTCGGGCCCAAGTACGGCTACGCCCAGCCCTCGTGGGCGCTGGCCAAGGGCTCGAACCCCGAGCCGTGGCACTGGCAGTACTTCGGCACCTACAACCCGGGCTCGAGGCCCCCGGCCCCCAAGCCCCCGACCCCGACTCCCGCTCCGCCGCCGGCGCCCAAGGTCGCGACGACCGCGACCGTCGCCGTCACCGGCCTCTGGCCGCGCACCGCGACCGTCACGCTGAAGTCCAAGACCACCGGCAAGGCGCTCGCCTCCGCCCCGGTCCTCATCGCCACCCGTGCGGTGGACGCCACCGCCTTCTCGTACGTCCGCACCGTGAAGACCAACGCTGCCGGGCAGGTGGCCTTCGTCGACAGCCCCGACCGCCCCACGGTCGCGCGCTTCACGTACGCAGGGACGACGACCACCCTGCCCACGTCGGCGACGGCCACGCTGACCACGGTCACCGAGCTGTCCGGCTCCTACGTGCGTGACCGCCGCGGCCCCGTGGTCAGCGGCCGGCTCACCACCCCCGACGACGTCGCGGTCAGCAACCAGACCGTCGCGCTCCAGCGCCGCCTCGCCGACTCCACGACCTGGACGACCGTTGCCTCGCTGCAGTCCGACGCCCGCGGCGCGGTGTGGTCCGAGGTGCAGCGCGAGAAGGACTCCTACTACCGCTTCTCGTACGCCGGCAAGAGCGGCCAGTACGTCGGTGACGTCAGCCGCGAGGTCAGGGTCCGGATGAAGACCCCCGTCACCGGGCGCGGCTGACCCGGACGACCACGCGAGCCCCCGGCCTCTGCCCGGCCGGGGGCTCGTGGCGTCGGTGGTCGGTGCGCCGACCCCGGACATGGGTCCGGGGACCGGACCGTCGTGCGGCAGGTCCGGTCCCCGGAGGCGATGGGGGGAGCCCGGCCCCATAGAGGGGGACAGGGGACCGGGCTCCCTGACCGTCGGGGGGTTCCGGCCCCCGTGCAGGGGTTCGGGGGCTGGAGTCCCGTCGTGTGCCTCGTTGGACCGCGTCCCCCGTGCAGGGGTTCGGAGGACGCTGTCCTCGAGGCGTGGCTCCATCCTCGCCGCTCACCGTGAGCGACCGACAGATGCGGCTGTGCCCACTTCCCTGATGCACCTGCATCAGCCGGACGGATCTCAGGCCCGGGCGAGGACCAGGGAGACCGCCGTGCCCCCTCCCGGAGGGCTCTCCACGCGCAGCCGTGCACCGAGGTCGTCGGCCCGGGTGACCATCGACGTCATGCCGAGGTGGCCGGGCTCCGGACTGGCCCGCGCACCCCCGACTCCGTCGTCGACCACCGAGAGGACGACGTCCCCGTCCTGCTCCTCGAGGTCCACGACCACCCTCGTGGCCCGAGCGTGCTTGCGGGCGTTCACCAGCGCCTCGCGCAGGATCCGGTAGGCCACGCCCTGCGCCTCCACCGCGAGCGGGCCCGCCAGCTCGTCGACCACCTCGACGGTCGTCGGCGTCCCCATGAAGATGCCGTCGGCGAGCGTGCGCAGCCCCTCCCCCAGACCGTCGCTGAGGTCGGGCGGGCTGAGGGCCGCGACGAGGTTCCGGAGCCGCTCGACGGTCTGGTCGAGCAGCGAGGTGACCTGCTCGACCGGTTCCCGCGCCTCCGGGGGCAGCTGGGGCTGGAGGACGTCGAGCCGCAGCATCGCCGCGACGATGAGCTGGAGCGGCTCGTCGTGCACGACCTCGGCGAGCAGGGTGCGCTCGCGGGCCTCGATGCGCTCCTCGGCCTCGCGGCGCCGGCGCTCGGCCTCGCGCTGGTCAGTGATGTCCTCGACGAAGCCGCGGTAGCTCTGCAGCTCGCCCGTGACCGAGTACCGCGGGGTCAGCACGGCGCGCACCCACACCGTGCCGCCGTCCCGCCGCCGCATCTGCGCCTCGATCATCCGGGGTCGTCCGCCCGTCTCGCTCGCGAGCCCGCGGACGCGGTCGTCGGGGTCGACGTAGAGGTCGTTCGCACTGGCCACGTTCGCGAGCAGGTCCTCGGCGTCGCCGTAGCCGAGCAGGTGGGCGAAGGAGTCGTTGACCACGAGCAGGTCGCCCTCCGGAGAGGTCTCCTTCCAGCCCTCCGCCATGGTGTCGAGGAGGTCCCGGTACCGCAGCTCCGCCGTGCGGGCGCGCTCGAGGGCCTCGCGCAGGCGGTCGGGGACCCCGTGCCCGGCACCGGCAGGCCCCTCGTCGACGAGGACCGTCACCCCGTCGGCGGTCGGGTAGAGGCGCCGGCGCAGCCAGCGACCCACCCGCGGGGCGAAGGACTCGAACTCCTCGACCTCCCCGGAGGCCAGGGCCAGGTCGAGGTAGTGCACGAAGTCGAGGTCGCGGCTCTGTGGGGCCAGGTCGTACACGCTGCGCCCCACGAGGTCTTCCCACGACGCCCGCGCCAGGGAGAGGATCGCGCGGTTGACGTAGAGGACCGTGCCGTCGCGCGCCACGGAGAAGACCCCGCCGACCATCCGCTCGAGCGCCTGCTCGGCGGCGGCGCCGTGCGTGGTCTCGTCGTCGGCCATCGGCCCTCCCCGGGGGCGTCGCGAGTCACCCCTTGGCTCGCCATGCTAGAGGGCCCGCGCTCCGACCGAAAGACCCCGACGACGTCACTGAGCAGGCAGTTCGTGCCGCAGGAGGGCTTCCCGCAGCGGTGCGAGGCGCCCGCTCTTGACGACGTAGTCGTCCGCGCCGGCCTCGAGCATCCCCCGGCGCACGGCGGGCTCCGCGTGCGCCGAGAAGACGACGATGACGAGGTCGGGGTGCTCGGCGCGGACGGCGGCGGTGAGCGCCGGCCCGCCACCGGGGAGGCTGACGTCCTGGACGAGGACGTCCGGCCGGTCCCTCCGCAGCACCTCGAGGCAGGCGTCACCGTCCTCGGCCACGCCCACGACGGTGAACCCCGGGACCGACTCGACGGCCTGGCGCACCGCCTCCCGCACGTCACCCTGGTCGTCGCAGAGGACCACCCGCCGCGTCACGTCGCGGTCCGGGTCCGAGGGGCCGGGGCCGGCCGGGCTCATGGGCCGCTCACGATGTTCTCCCGGAGGGCGACCGTCACCGCCTCGAGCTTGGTGTGGGCGCCCAGCTTCCCGATGACCGACTGGATGTGGTTGCGCGCCGTGGCGTACGAGATGAACAGCCGCGCCGCGATCTCGCGGGTCGTGAGCCCCTGGACGAGCAGCCGGAGGACGTCGCGCTCCCGCGGCGTCAGATCGTCCCCGAGGGCCGGGCCACCCGCGCCGGCCGAGGGCAGGAGCCGCTGGACGTCCCGCGCGCTGAGGATCGTCACGCCCTCGACCGCCCGCAGGATGGCCTCGCGCAGGGCCGAGGCCCGCTGGCCCTTGTTGACGATGCCGACCGCGCCCGCCCGCACCGCCTGGTGCAGCACGTCGAGGCTGTCGTCGCCGGTCACGAGGAGGACCTTGGTGTCGGGGCTGGCCTCGAGCAGCCGGGGGACGAGGTCGGTCCCGAGGCCGTCGGGCAGCCGCTGGTCGAGCAGGCACACCCGTGGGCGGTGGCGACGCACCTCCGCCAGCCCCTCGGCACAGGTGCCCGCGACGGCGACGACGGCGATCCGCTCGTCGGCACGCAGCCCGGACGCGACGGCGTCGGCGACCATGAGGTGGTCGTCGACGATCACCACGGTGATCGTCGCGGTGCTCGGCCGTACCGCCGGCGCCTTGGGTGGCATCGTCCACTCCCCGTCGTCGCTCACCCTGATTCTCCGCCTCCGCGCACCCGCCCCGACAGACCCGTGTGCACCACCCGCAGTGGTGCAGATGCATCAGGTGGACGGACGCGCAGGCTGCCCCCGACGCCGGTCGGCGGACCCCCGGACGGGCCCATGACCTCGGCGTTCACGCTACCGCGGACGAGCAACGACGTCGATGGTCGGGCGACCGGCATCCGTCGTCGTTCCCCCGGACGACGAGCAGGCCGGGCCGGCCTCAGAGGATCCCGGTGAGCGCCCCGCCGTCGGCACGCAGCGCCGCACCGTTGGTCGCCGACGCCAGGGGGCTGGCGAGGTAGCCGACCAGGGAGGCGATCTCGTCGGGCTCGATGAACCGCCCCAGCAACGAGGTCGGGTTCCCGGCGGCGATGGTCTCCCTCATCGCCTCGACCGGCACCCCGCTCTGCCCGGCCACGTGCTCGACCGCGGCCGCCACCCCGTCCGACCAGGTGGGGCCACCCAGGACGGTGTTGACCGTCACCGCCGTCCCACGGGTGAGCTTGGCGAGCCCGTTGGCCACGGCCAGCGAGGCGGCCTTCGTGGCGCCGTAGGGGACCATGTCGGCCGGAACGTTGACCCCGGACTCGCTGTTGACGAAGACGACTCTCCCCCAACCGCGCTCGAGCATCGGTCCGATCAGCCGTCGCGAGAGCCGCACCGCGCTCATGACGTTGACTTCGAAGTAGGTGCGCCAGAGGTCGTCCGGGACGGCCGCGAACTCCTCGAGGCCGAAGATCCCCACGTTGTTGACGAGGATGTCGACCGGCCCCAGCGAGTCGAGCAGGGCCTCCACCGGGTCCGGGTCCGCGAAGTCCGCGGCGAGACCGTCGACCCTCGCCCCCGGTACCTCCGCCCGCAGCCGTCGGACCGCGTCGTCGACGCCGGCCCGGCTGCGCCCGTTGACCGTCACGGCCGCGCCCTCGACGAGCAGCCGCCTCGCCACCGCGTACCCGATGCCCCGGGTCGAGCCGCTGACGAACGCCTGCCGGCCCTCGAGTCCGAGATCCATGTGCCCACTCCTCCTGTGTCGCCGAATTACTTGCTCAGGCAAGTGACGATATGCGGGAACACTTGCCCAGGCAAGTCACGCAGGCCTCGCTGTGCGGTCCGACTGCGTAGGCTGCGGGCATGCCGGAACCCCGCACGCCCGAGCGCCTCACGGGCGAGGCACTGGAGACGTGGGCGTCGTTCGCGACGGTGCTGGAGTGGCTGCCGGCCGCCCTGGACGCCCAGCTCCAGCGCGACGCCGACCTCACGCACTTCGAGTACGGCGTCCTCTACGCCCTGGCGAACGCCGACCGGCAGGAGCTGCGCCTCAGCGTCCTCGCCGGGTACGCCAACAGCACGCTCTCGCGGTTGTCCCGAGCCGCGACCCGGCTCGAGGCACGGGGGTGGCTGCGGCGCTCGCCCGACCCCCGGGACGGCCGCTACACGCTGGCGACGCTGACCGCGGCCGGACGCAGGAAGGTCCAGCAGGCCACACCCGGCCACGTGCGGCTCGTGCACGACCTCGTCCTCGACCGGCTCACCGCGGCGCAGGCCCGCCAGCTGCGCGAGGTCAGCCGCCGCATCATCCGGGCCGTCCGCGAGGACGGCGACTGGCCGCTGCCGCCGGAGGTGGCGCGGGACTGAGCGCCGGCGCCGCCGGTGACGTGTCGGTGCCCGCTGGTAGACGTGGAGGGGTGAGCGATGCACCCCTTCCCCTCTTCGGGGGCGACGAGGAGGGACCGCGCGCCCGGCGGATGCACCTCGACGCGCACTCGTGGGTCGAGCACGTCCCCGAGTGGGTCGCAGCGGCCGACGACCTCTTTCACGAGCTCCTCGGCACCAGCGCGTGGGAGCAGCGCTCTCGGTGGATGTACGGCCGGAAGGTGACGGAGCCACGCCTGACGGCCGAGCACCGCGACCTCGCCACCGCGCCCGGGATGCTTCGCGACCTCGCGCGGAGGTTGACCGAGCGGTACGGGGTCGTCTACGACCGCCTGTGGCTCAACCTGTACCGCGACCACCACGACAGCACGGGGTGGCACGGCGACGGCGCGTCCGCCCGTCGGCGCGAGTGCGTGGTGCCGGTGCTGAGCCTCGGTGCGGCGCGCCGCTTCCTCCTCCGGCCCACCGGCGGCGGCCCGAGCACACGCCTGCGCCCCGTGAGCGGCGACCTCGTCGTCATGGGCGGCCGGTGCCAGACCGACTGGCGCCACTGCGTGCCCAAGGAGAGCACTCCTGCCGGCCCGCGGATCAGTGTGAACTTCGCGGCGTCGAGCCAGTCCGTCCCCGACTGACGCGGCGCGTGGGGTCGAGGGCGTCGGCACCGGGGCCGGGGACGGCGCCGACCGTAGACTCTCGGCGCGTGAGCACCCCTCCCGAGTACCCCACGATGGAGGACGTCATCGGCGATACCCCGCTGGTGCGCCTGCAGCGCCTCCCGGGGCCCGAGAACGACCGCCGCGGCAACGTGCTCCTCGCGAAGCTCGAGGGCAACAACCCGGCCGGGTCGGTCAAGGACCGGCCGGCCATCAGCATGATCCGGGGCGCCGAGCAGCGGGGCGAGATCTCCCCCGGCGATACGCTCCTGGAGGCCACCTCGGGCAACACCGGCATCGGCCTGGCGATGGCGGCGGCCATCAGCGGCTACCCGCTCGTCATCGTGATGCCCGAGGACGCCTCCGTCGAGCGGGCCCAGACGATGCGCGCGTTCGGTGCCGAGCTCGTCCTCACGCCCGCGGCGGGTGGCATGGAGGAGGCCCGCGACGTCGTCACGCGGATGGAGCAGGAGGGCCGCGGCCGGGTGCTCGACCAGTTCGGTAACCCGGACAACCCGCGGGCCCACGAGCTCGGGACCGGCCCCGAGCTGTGGCGCCAGACCGACGGTCGCATCACGCACTTCGTCTCCGCGATGGGGACCACCGGCACCATCACCGGGGTCTCGCGGTTCCTGAGGTCCCGCAACCCCGACGTGCAGATCGTCGGCGCCCAGCCCGCGGAGGGCTCGAAGATCCCCGGCATCCGTGCCTGGCCACCGGAGTACGTGCCGAGCATCTTCGACCCCTCGGCGGTGGACCGGACCGTCGAGGTCACCCAGGCCGACGCCGAGGAGATGGCCCGCCGGCTGGCTCGCGAGGAGGGCATCTTCGGCGGCCCCTCGGCAGCCGGAGCCTGCTGGACCGCGCTGAAGGTGGCCGAGGAGGTCGAGAACGCGACGATCGTCTTCGTCGTCTGCGACCGCGGTGACCGCTACCTCTCGAGCGGCGTCTTCCCCGCCTGACCGTCCTCCGCGCAGCACCGGAGGGATCCGGTTGTGGCTCAGGGCATCCGCACGAGGCAGGTCGTCGTGGCGTGCGCGAGGAGGCGACCGCTCGAGTCGAGGAGGCGCCCTTCTGCGGTGCACTGCGTGCGGCCCCGGTGCAGCACCGTCCCGACGGCGCGGACCTGTCCCGTGCCGGGCCGCATCGCGCGGAGGTAGTGGACGTTGAGCTGGGCCGTCGTGTAGTCGGCACCGGGCGGCAGGGTCGTGTGCACCGCGCAGCCCATGCAGGAGTCGAGGAGGGTCGCCGCGATGCCGCCGTGGACCGACCCGAGCGGGTTGAGCATGCGGTCGTCCGGGGTGAGCACGAAGCCGGCGGAGCCGTCCTCGACCGACTCCAGGTCCATCCCGAGGAGGGTCGCGATGGTCGGGGGCGGCAGCAGGCCCGCCGCCATCCGCTGCATCACCTCCAGCCCGGAGAGCGTCGAGAGGCTGTCGGCGGTGGTGCTCACGGCTGCGCCCCGGCCTGGAGCGCGGTGGTAACCGGGTCGTGGGCCGCCCGGCGGCGGGGCAGGGCGAGGGCGGCGGCCGACGTCAGCACGCCGCAGACGACGAGCATCACCCAGACGCCGTGGAAGTCCCCGGCGGCGGTCGTCGGCGTGACCGTGCCGAGGATCGCGACGGTGAGGGCGACGCCGAAGGTCGCGCCCAGCTGCCGGATCGCCTGGTTGACGGCGGCGCCGGCGGCGAAGTCGTCCCGCGGGAGACCTTGCACGGCGGCGCTCGTCAGTTGCGGGAGCACCAGCGCCACCCCGAGCCCCGTGACGAGGGACGCGGGGAGCAGCTCGGTGAGGTAGGCGGGTCGGTCACCGAGCCCGGTGAGGAGCAGCAGCCCGCCGCCGGCGTAGAGGAGGCCGCCGGGCACGAGAAGGGCGCGCTGGCCGTGGCGGGCGGCGACGCGGCCGAAGACCGGCGCGAGTGCCATGACGACGACGGGGCCGGGCATCATCGCCATCCCCGCGCGCACGATGCCGTAGTGCCACACCGCGAGCGTGAACTGGACGAGGGCGAAGAACATCGCGGTGAAGCCGATGGTGAAGGCGGCCGTGGCGATGTTCGCCCAGCGCACCGACGGGGTGGCGAAGATCGTCAGGTCGAGCGCCGGGTGCGGGACCGCGAGGGTCCGCCGGACGAAGACGGCGAGAACCACGAGACCACCGGCGAGGACGCCCAGCGTGGTCGGTGAGGCCCATCCCCACGGGTCGCTCTGGACGATGCCGAGCGCCAGCAGGGTGAGGGCGCCGGCGAGGAGGACGATGCCGAGCGGGTCGGGGAAGCGGGCCCGCGCGGCCTCCCGCGACTCGGGCAGGAGGCGGGCGCCGAGGACGAGGGCGAGTGCCCCGACGGGGACGTTCACGAGGAAGGCCGCCCGCCAGTCCCAGGTCTGCACGAGCAGCGCCCCGAGGGCGGGGCCGGCGGCCGCGGCGAGCGCACCGGACGCACCCCAGACGGCCACGGCGACCGGGACCCGGGCGGGCGGGAAGACCGAGAGGACCAGCGCGAGCGAGGCCGGCACGAGGGCGGCGGCACCGAGCGCCTGGAGGACGCGCAGCGCCACGAGCAGGGCGGCCGACGGGGCCAGCGCGCAGAGGACCGAGGCGAGCGTGAAGGCCACGAGCCCGACGAGGAAGACGCGGCGCCGCCCGAACCGGTCGGCCATCCGGCCCGCGGGCACCAGCGCCGCCGCGAGGGCGATCGTGTAGGCCGACAGCGTCCACGACATCGTCGCGAACGACACCGACGGGAAGCTGCTGCGCATGTCGTCGAACGCGACGAAGAGCACCTGCGCGTCGAGGAAGACCATGAACACGGCGAGGCTCGCGACGGCGACGACCGCCCAGGGGCTGACCGGGCGGGGTGCTCCCGCGGCGTGGGCGTCCATGGACGGGGACGCTAGACCCTTTCGCTTGAGAAAATCAACCACTTGATAGAGGAAATCAAGCGTCATACGATGGCCGCATGCCCGGCAAGAGCTACGACCAGTACTGCGGGATCGCCGCCGCGCTCGACGTCGTCGGCGACCGCTGGACGCTGCTCGTCCTGCGCGAGCTCTCCTTCGGGCGGCGGCGCTTCACCGACCTGCGCACCTCCCTCCCCGGGATCGCGTCGAACCTGCTGACCGACCGGCTGAGGGACCTCGAGGGCGCCGGCCTCGTCGAGCAGCAGGAGCTCCCCGCGCCGGCCGCCCGCACGGTCTACGCGCTGACGAGCGAGGGCCGGCGCATCGGCCCGGTGCTGGGGGCTCTCGCGAAGTTCGGCCTGCCCTTCCTCGCGGATCCCGTGGACGGTGGGGTGCGCCCACGGACCGCCGTGCACGGGATGCTGGCTCCGCTCCTCGACGGCGCCGCCGCCGCGGGGCGCGACCTGCTGGTGCGGTTCGACCTCGACGGCGAGGAGCTGTGGCTCCAGGTGCGCGGGGGCAGGCTCGAGCGCCCCGACCGCAGCGCCGACCCCGACCTCGTCCTCACCGGCTCGGCCGCCGCCCTGGTCGAGCTCTGCCGGGGCACGGCGGACCTCGAGGCCCTGTCGCCGCGGCTGACCGTCCGCGGCAGCCGGGCCGCGCAGAGGACCTTCCGCGAGCTGTTCCCCGCGGCCCGGGTCGTGCCGACCGCCTGACGCCCGCGGCTGGGACCGGCCCCCACCGGAGCCCGGGTCAGCGGGCGCCGATCCAGACCATGTGGTCGACGAAGTGGTCCAGCTCCGGGCGGTCGCCGCTGATCACCGTCGTGGCCGGGCCGTCCAGCGGACGACGCCGGCTGAGGACACCGAGCAGGTCGACGGCGTCGCCCTCGATGGCGACGGTCACGTCCGAGTCGAGGCCGGTGGGTGCGGTCGACGCTGCGGAACGCTCCAGCTCGAGCGGGGCGTCCGTACGACGGACGAGCCAGCTGCGGTCGGCGTCCCGCGCCGACCACCGGATCGTCTGGCCGCTCCCACGCATCGCCTCGGCGAAGCCGGGGACCATGGCGGCCCAGCCCGCTGACGTGACCGTGGACAGCCAGTCGTCGACGGCCTCGCTCGCCAGGGCCGGGGCCAAGGTGTAGGGCTGGCCGACGCTCAGCGCGACGTCGAGGCGATGCACCGAGACCTCGCCGAAGAGGCGCGCGGACCAGAAGGACAGACCGTCGCCCGTCCGGCCCGGGTCGAAGACGGCGACGTCGGCCGGCGCCCGGTCGATGGTCGACACGGCGGCGGTGGCGCCGTCCTCGAGCCACGCGGCCCACTCGCCCGGGTCCTCGGGGGCCTGCTCCCACGGGATCGAGAACGCGACCGCCGGGTCGGTGGCCCGCTCCTCGACGAGCCGGGTCACCCACCGCTGCGTCGCGCCGATGTGCTCGACGAGGTCCCGCACGGACCACTCCGGGCAGGTCGGCACGGGTGACCGGGGGTCGACGCCGGCCACCAGTGAGGCGACCTCACGGGTCTGGTCCAGCACGGAGTCGGTGAGCATCATGACGTCTCCTTCGGGTCCCCGGACGGAGGCCGAGGGCGGTTGGTGCTGCTGTGGTGAGAGAGACCCGGGACGTCGTCGGAACTCATCGGGATCGGACCGGGCACGTCGCAGAACGAGCGCCGGGTCACGTCACGACGAGGTGGTGACCACGAGCTTGCGTCCTGAGACCCCTCGCTCCAGGCGCCCGATCGCCACGGGAACCTGCGCCAGCCCGTCGCCGACGACGTCGGCCGGGGGCGCCGGTCGGAGGCTGCCGTCGGCGAGCGCCGAGGGCAGCAGCTGGGTGTAGACGATGCGGCCGAGGTCGCTGCGGGAGAGGTCACCTCCCCAGATCGCGGAGACGTGCACGCCGTACCGGCGGGCCAGGAGCCCACGGACGGTCGTCGCGGGACCCGGCTGCGCGGAGGACACCCGCACCGGGTCGCCGTGCGGGCGGACCGACCGGACGACGCGCAGGGTGGGACCGAGCGACGGCGGCGCGACGGCCAGCGCACCGACGAGCCGGTGGCCTCCGCGCTCCAGGACCTCGACGGCCGCCGCGACGGCGTCGGGAGCGTGGTGGTCCAGCACCTCCTCCGCGCCGAGGCCGCGCACCAGGTCCTGGTTGTGCGGCGCCGCGGTCGCCACCACGCGGTGACCGGCGAGTCGGGCGAGCTGGATCGCGCTGCACCCCACGCTCGTCGACCCACCCCAGACGAGCACCGTGCCTCGCTCGGTCCCGGGCGCATCGCCCGGGAGGTCCAGGTCCAGCCGGTCGGGGTGGAAGAGACCGACGGCCGCGGTGGCGACCGCCAGGGGCAGGACCACCGCGTCCGTCAGCGCAAGGCGGTCAGGCAGCGCGGTGGTCAGGTCGGCATCGAGGACGACGTGGTGCTGGAAGGCCCCTCCCTCGGGTCGGTTGCGGTCCCGTTCCTGGCCGGTGGCCAGGCCGATGACGCGGTCGCCGACCCCTACGCCCGTGACGTCCTCGCCGACCTCCACCACCCACCCGGCGACGTCCACGCCGAGCACGGTCGGGTAGCGCAGCCACGGGTACACCAGCCAGCGCACCGGCGGGGGCATCGTGTCGACGGGGTTGACGGCCACGGCGCCCGTCCGCACCACGACCTCCCCGCGACCGGCGGTGGGGTGTGGGGCGGAACCGACCCGTGGTCGCGACCACCGGGACCGCACCCACACCGCCTCGTTCTCTCTCGTCATGTCGTCGTCCTCCTGGTGCGTGTGACCGCGCGTGGGTGGATGGGATCCGTCGTGCCGGCCGGGTGCTAGAGGTGCGTGGTCTCCGGGTCACCACCCCACAGCCGTCCCCCGCGACGACCGAGCCCCGTGATGGCGTCCATCTCGGCCTCGGTGAGCCGGCCGACGGGGGCGAGGTTCTCACGCTGTCGGCCCGGGTCGGCGGACTTCGGGACGGGGTCGGCACCGAGCTGGTGGTGCCAGCGCAGGACCACCTGTGCGGGGGATGCCGACAGCCGCTCGGCCGGGCGGGTGACCTCGGGACGCTCCAGCAGCACCCGGCCGCGACCCAGTGGGCTCCACGACTGCGTCCGGATGCCGAGCCGCTCGTGGACCGCTCGCTGCGCGGCCTGGGGCAGGTGCGGGTGCAGCTCGACCTGGTTCACGGCAGGCACGACACCGGTCTCTCCGACGAGCGTCTCGAGGTGGGCCGCAGTGAAGTTGGAGACCCCGATGGACCGCACCTCACCCTCGTCGCGCGCGGCGACCAGGGCCTGCCAGGTCTCCACGTACCGGTCGAGACGCGGGTTCGGCCAGTGGATGAGGTGCAGCCCGATCCGGTCGACGCCGAGGGTGCGCCGTGACTCGGCGATGCTGCGTCGGGTCGCGTCGTAGCCGTGGTCACGGGCCCGGATCTTCGTGGCGACGACGACGTCCTCCCCCGGCACCTCACTGCGACGGACCGCCTCGCCGACCTCCCACTCGTTCCCGTAGCCGACGGCCGTGTCCAGCAGCCGGTAGCCGAGGCCGAGGGCGGAGACGATGGCTGCGATCCCTGCTTCCCCGGTCAGCCCGAACGTTCCGAGACCGATGGCCGGCAGGTGATGGCCGTCGTTGAGCCGGAGCGGTTCTCGCGAGCCGCCGTCGTCGCTCACGGGGCCGTCCGGCCGGCGGAGTACTCGGCGTCGGTGACCGCGTCGCCGAAGGCGACGTCGCCCTCCTGGACGGCGACGTAGGTCATCCGCTCGTCCTCGCGGGCGCCTTCCCAGTGGCGTGGACCCGGCGGGCACCACACGAGGTCACCGACGCGGATCTCAGCGACGGCCTCCCCCTCGACCTGGGCCCACCCGGTGCCGCTGGTCACGACGAGCGTCTGCCCGCGGGTCGTCGTCTTCCACGGGGTGCGGGCACCCGGCGCGAACGCCACGGCCGCACCCACGAGACGGCTCGGCGCCCCTCGGCGGAAGTACCCGCTGATGGTGACCTCCCCGGTGAAGGTGGCCTCGGGTGCCGGGGTCCCGCTGTCCTCTGCCTGGCGATGGATGTCCATGGTCTCTCCTCCGTGCGGTGTTCGACGTGCGGCGGACCGGGTGGTCAGCCGCTCTCGGTGGGACGTCGACGGCTCTCCGCCGACGCGCTATCGGGTTGTGCCACAGTGCCGTCGACGATCTCCAGGACGCGGTCCGCGACCGACAACGCGGTCGGGTCGTGCGTCGTCACGAGCGTCGTCATCGACCTCTCCCGTGCGAGCCGGGCGATGAGGTCCATGACCTCGGCCCCGGTCTCGGAGTCGAGCTGGCCGGTCGGCTCGTCGGCCAGCAGCACGCCGGGGTCGGCGACGAGGGCCCGGGCCAGCGCGACCCGCTGCTGCTGGCCACCGGACATCTCGTCCGGCCGGTGCCCCGCGTGCCCGGCGAGGCCGACGTGGTCCAGCGCCTCCAGCACGCGGCGCTCACGCTCGTCGCTCGCGGTCCCCCGCAGCCGCAGCGGCAGGCCGACGTTCTCGCTCGCCGTGAGGATCGGGACCAGCCCGAAGGACTGGAAGACGTAGGACACGAGCTCCCGGCGCAGCCGCAGGAGGCCGGAGTCGGCCATGGCCGTCACGTCGTGCGGGCCGAGGTGGACGGACCCGCCGTCGGGGCGGTCCAGGCCGCCGATGACGTTCAGCAGGCTGGTCTTTCCCGACCCGGAGCGGCCACGGACGGCCACGAGCTCACCGGGCTCGACCCGGAGCGAGACCCCTCGCAGGGCATGGACCGCGTTCTCCCCCAGCCCGAACGTCCGGACCACGTCCCGGACCTCGAGCACCGGCCCGGTCACGATGCGTCCCCGGGGTCGCGCCGGGTCGCGGGCCAGACGCCGATGTGGTCGGGCTCGAGGTCGAGGCGGACCCGGTCCCGCATCGACAGGCGGGAGGTGAACCTCGACGGCAGCTGCAGGCGGCCGGACCGGTCGAGGACCGCGTACTCCTCGGCGACGACCTCGCCGGCGGCACCGTCTCCCCGACGAAGCACCTCGGTCGAGGTGCGCCCGTCACGGATCCTCACCGTCCGGGTGACCTGCTCGCTGACCAGGGCGTCGTGCGTGACGACGAGCACGGTCGTCCCCAGGTCACGGTTGGCGCGGCGGAGGGCGCCGAACACCTCCTCGCTGCTACGGGTGTCGAGCTCACCGGTCGGTTCGTCGGCCAGCAGCACCCGGGGTCGGTTCGCGACGGCGACGGCGAGGGCCACCCGCTGCTGCTGACCACCCGACAGCATCCCGGGACGACGGTCCCCGCAGTCGGCGACCCCGAGGACCTCCAGCGTCTCCCGTGCCCTCAGGGCACGCTCGCGCCGTCGCACGCCGGCGAGCAGCATCGGCAGCTCCACGTTCTCGTTGGCCGTCAGGTACGGCAGGAGGTTGGCCGCCGCCTGCTGGAAGAGGAACCCCACCGTCGAGCGGCGGTAGGCGAGGCGCTCGCGGCGTCCGAGGTGCGCGAGGTCGTGGCCGGCCACGAGGGCCCTCCCCGCGCTCGGGGCGTCCAGCCCGGACAGGATGCCGAGCAGCGTCGACTTCCCCGACCCGGAGGCACCCACGAGGGCGACGAGCTCGCCGCGCTCGATCCGCAGGTCGAGTCCCTGGAGCGCGACGACCTCGATGCCCTCCGCTCGGAAGATGCGGACCAGGTTGTCGCAGAGGACGTCCGGCGGTACGTCGGGCTCACGGTGGGTGGCCGGAGCGGTGCTCGTGGTCATGCGGTGGCTCCTCTTCTCAGGTGTTCGGCGAGGGCTCCGCCGCGTGCGTGTGCGGCGTCCACGACGAGGGCGAGCACCGCGACGACGAGGACCAGCGCTCCGGCCGCCAGGGCGGGCGCGACGTGTGGTTCCAGCGGTGGCCTCCCCAACCCGCCGGTGACCGGCGAGAGGTCGACAGCGGGCCCGACCAGGACCGGCGCCAGGGAGCCGACGACCACGCCGGCGACGGTCGCGACGAGGACGACCGGCAGCACCTCGGTCCAGGCGAGGGACCGCTCGGCGCCGTGCGGCAGTCCCATCGTCCGCAGGCGGATGACGAGCGTGGCCCGTTCGTGACGCGTGCCCTCGAGGAGCAGCGCGACGGCGAGGAGGATGAGCAGGACGGCGAGGGCCGCCCCGACCGCGTAGGTCCACGCGACGAAGCGCGGCAGGGCGAGGTCACCGACCCGCTCGACCACGTCGGTGGCGGCGCGCACACCGGTGACGCGGTCGCTCGGCGTCACCGTGGCCGGGTCGGCGGACAGCAGGTCCTCCGTGCCGCGGGTGTCGGCGGCGACGAAGGCCGTGTGGGGTCGGGCGAAGGACACCGCCTCGCCGAGCCGGTCGAGCGGGACGAGGACGGCGGGGACCTCCCGCCCGCCGGACCTGCGGACGAGCGAGGGGTCGACGGCGGTCGGCTCGATGTCCACCCGGACCCCGCCGACCGAGAGCTCGCGCCCCTCCCCGACGCCGGGGCCGACCACGGCCGGCAGGCGCGCCGCGTCGCCGGTGCCCTCGGCGGGGACGGCGGCGAGGGGGGCCGCCGTCCCCGCGAGCAGGCGTGCGTACGCGGTCGGGTCCGCCCCCACGACGAGCACCTGCGTGGTGACCCCGCGGTCGATGACGGTCCCCTCCTCGACGTAGGCGGGCACGACGTCCATGACACCGGGGCGGTCGAGCAGCGCCTCGACGTCGTCCGGGTCGACGCGGACGGCATCGACGCGAACCGGTCCGCCGACGTCACGGAGGGCGGCGACGTCGCGCTGGTCGCGCACGGAGATCACGAGCGAGGCGGACAGCGCGAGGACGGCGGCACCGACGACCACGGCGACGACGGGCAGGGCGCTCGCGCCGCCGGTCCGGGCCGACCGGCTCAGCCCCAGGAAGGCCACGAGCCCCCGCCCTCGGCGGGCGAGGCGAGCGGCCGTCCGCACCGGCCACGGGAGGACCCGTAGGGCGATGACCGCCCCCGCCGCTGCGACGAGGACGGGGGTGAGCGAGACCAGCCAGTCCGTGCGACCGCTCGCGATCTCCTGCCCCCGGGCCCGGGCCGTGGTCACGGCGAGGACCGCACCGGCGAGCACGGCGACCTCGCCGACCACGCGGCGCGCGCGCCGGACGAGGACGGCCCGCCGGGCCGCGAGGTCGGTGGAGTCGGCGTCCTCCGCCCTGCGCAGGTCGAGGACGACGGCGCCGACCGCGGCGAGCACGGGAGCCAGGGCCAGCAGCACGAGCTCGAGGACGGTGAGCCGGTCCCATCGCCCCGGCAGCAGCCACCCGGTGACGGCCGAGACGACGAGGACCGCCGAGATCGCGGCGGCAGGACCGGCAGCGGACGGCACCAGGACCTGACCCACCGACCCGCCCCGGGCCCGGAGGAGGCGCGCGCCGGGCCGCCCCAGCCGGACCGCCGTCACGGCCGTAAACGCCAGGAGAAGGGCGACGAGGGCGGTGAGGCCGGCGCCCACGAAGGACCGCAGCACCGAGACGCTCCGGAGGGCGGCGTCGTAGCGGTCGAGGACACCGGGCAGCCCGCTGGTCGTCGTGAGGGTGCGGCTCGTGAGGCCGTCGAGGCGTGGGTCGGTGTCGAGGCGCGCCATCAGGGCGCGCAGCACGGGCACGTCCTCGGCGTCCACCCTCGACGGCACGAGCGGGTAGCGCCAGGAGGCGTCCAGGGCCGGCGAGCCGGACCGTCCGGTGTCCGCGCGCCACACGGAGTCCGACACCGCCCCGTAGGAAGCGGGTGCGGCCACGAGCGCGGCATGGGCCTCGACGGCGCCCAGGGGAGTGGCGATCACGGCGACACCGACCATCCGGCGGTCGGCCTGCCAGAAGCCGTCCTCGGGATCACGCGGGGCGTAGACCCCGCTGACGACGGCGGCGGCCGGCGTGAGGTCGCCGGGCCCCTGGAGGTGCAGCTCGTCCCCCGGTTTCAGGCCCCAGTACTCCGCCGTGCGCGCCGGCACCGCGACCGGGACCAGGCGAACCGTGTGCGGGCCGCGGGCGGTGGTGATCGTGCGGCGGGCGGTCGGGGCCCCGGGTGGCCCGCCCTCCAGCCAGTCCACCCGCTGGAGCAGACCGCTCTGGATGCGGATGACCGACCGCGCACCCAGCGGCAGCGCCGCTCCCGGACGGGTCAGCACGCCCAGGTCGGTCGTGGCGGCGACGCTCGGGTCGCCGAGGAGCCGGAGCACGTCGTGGCCCATGACCTCCCGCACCGCCGCGTCGACCGCGGCGAACGGCGCCGAGGGGCCGGGGCCGGTCCGGGTCGAGACCGCGGGCCGGCCCGCGACCTTCGCCGGGTCGGTGTGCAGGCGGACCTCCCGCTCGGGCGCCGCACCCGCCGTCAGGGCGTCCACGACCCCCCGGTCGGCGACCCGCGCCTCGACCCGTGGGGTCACCACGAGGAAGCACGTCGCGACGGCGGCCACCAGGACCATGAGGGACGTCGTCCCGGCGCCCGCCCGCACCGACCGGCGCACGAGCCGGCCGACACCGAGGGCACCCTGTCGCGGCCTGCGCGCGGCGCGCCCGACGCTCACGTCGACCACCCGCCGCGCAGCTGCTCGACCGAGCCACGGGGCGCCCTGCCGAGGACGGCGGCGGTCACACCCCACAACGCGGCGGCGAGTGCCGTCGCGTACGCGGCGAGGAGGCCGAGCGGGAGGACGACCCGGACGGGCGGTGCCTGCGGGTGGCCGTCACCGCCGACGAGGAACGGGACGACCGCGACCGCGGCGACGGCGCCCACACCCACGCCGAGCAGGACGGTGACGGAGACGACGAGCGCGCGCTCGAGGAGGAGCACGGAGCGGATGCGGGAGGGGGGCATGCCGAGGGCGTGGAGCACGGCGTTCTCCTGCCGGCGGGCACCCGCGAGCGCCGCGGTGCCCGCAGCGACGCCGACGGCGGCCAGCAGCGCGGAGGCCGACGCCACGAGGAGCATCGCCGACATCAGGCCGCTGTTGACCGGGTCCGCACGCCGGCTCGCGACGAGCTCTGCGCGCTGGACGACGGTCGTGCCGTAGGCCGACCCGGCAGCCAGCGCCGCGGCTGCTGCGCCGGGGTCGCGTGGGTTCGCCCACCACTCGTCCGGCTCGATGACCGCGCGGCTGCGCTCCTCGACGCCGTCCACGCTCACCGGCGCCGCACCGAGACTCGGGAGGTCGAGCAGGACGCCCTTGCCGGGGACGTCGGCCGTCGGGAGGACGTCGACCACGCCGACCACCCGGATCGGCACCTCGCGCGGACCGAGGGCGAGGCTGACCGCACCGCTGCCGGAGGAGCGGAGCGCCGCCTCGACGTCGGGGGTGACGACGGCCGCGACAGGGCCGGCTGCGGTCGGGGCCGCGTCCCACCAGAGGCCCTGGAGCGTCGAGTCGTCCGAGAACCCTTCCGTCCCAGCCACCTCCGCCCCGTCGACCGCGACCCGCGACACCGACAGGGCGGTGACGTCGTCGGCATCCGCGCCGAAGCGGACGATGTCGGGCAGGGGGACGGCGATACCGACGAGGGTGGCGGGGCCCTCGACCTCCGTGAGGTCGGCGACGAGGCGGGTGTCGGTGCCGCGCACGGCACCGAGCGGCACGTCACGGACGACCCCACGGGCGTCCCTGAGGTGGGCGACGGCCGCGTAGCCCTCGGTCGCCGGTCGCGGCAGCGTCGTGCGGGCGGTCACCTCCAACCGACGACCACCGACCGGCAGGGCGGCCCCGGCGCCGACGTCCCGCGCCGCGGCGAGGCGGCCCACGACGGCCGGCCACACGCCGGCGGCGACGGTGTCCGGCCGCACGTCCATCACCCTCCCGGCGACGGCGGTGTCGGCGGCGAGGACCGTCACCGTCCCCAGTGCGCCGAGCCCTGCGCTCCCCCGCCAGACCGGCATGACCTCGTCGTCCCCGACGATGCGCCGGACCAGGGACTCGGTGTCCCCGGCCCCCTCGCCGACCCCCCTGACGACCCGCAGCGCTGCGCCGCTCTCGAGCGCGGACTGGTCCTCGAAGGCCCGCTGCGTCGTGGCCGAGTGCCCGAGCGCGATCGTCCCCAGCGACGTGGCCAGCACGACGAGGAGCACGGTCACCGTCTGCAGGGCGATCCTCCCGCCGAGCTGCCAGCCGGCCCAGGCCGCGCCGAGTCCTCGGCGGTTCGCCGCCCACGCGGCGAGCGCGCGCGCCGCCCGCGGCAGCAGCCGCAGGCAGAGCACGGCCAGCCCGGCGACGACCAGGGCGGGCGCCGCCGCGGTCACCGGGTCGAGGGACGTGCTCCCCGTCGCGGCGTAACGGCGCAGCTGCACCGCCGCGACGACCCCGAGACCGACGAGCGTCAGGTCCGCCCCGGCCCCGGCGAGGACCCGCAGCCCGCCGCCGGCGTCCCTGCCCCCGCGCCGGTGCGTGGACGCCCCCGCCCCGACCCACGAGGTCGTCACGGTGACCACGAGCACGGTGAGCACCGTGAGCGGGATGAGCACCCGCCAGAGCATCGGGTCGGGCAGCCCGGACGGGCTCGACGCGGCCGGAACTCCGGGGGCGAGGGCCCGGGCCGCGACCGGTGCGACCAGCACCGTGCCGCCGACCCCGAGGAGGGTGAGCGCCACGGCGTCCGCGAGCGCGAGGGCCGCGAGCCGCGCCGCCGAGCCGCCGCGCAGCCCGAGCAGCCGGGTGTCCCGGGAACGCAGCGACGCCAGCAACGCCGAGGTGCCGACGAGGGCCACGGCCCCCATCAGGCCGACGAGCAGCGTCGGCGCCAGCGTCGAGACGGTGATCCGCCGCTCGACGACCTGGGCGGAGCGGACGAGCCCGGGGAGGTCGGACAGGACCCGGGGGCTGCTCACCGGGAGATCGGTCGGGCGGGCCGAGTCCGCGGCCCCTGGCTCGACCGGCAGCCCCACGGTGCGGCGCAGGTCTCGGACGGTCTCGTCGACGCTGCGCGAGAGCGCCGGGAGCGCGGCCGCGTCGGTGGTCGTGAGGTCGACGGCGGCCCGCCACGTCACGGTGGACGCACCGACCAGCGATCCGTCGAAGGCGCCGGGCGGGACGACGAACGGACCGTACGTGGTGAAGTCGGACGCGGAGACGCCGACCAGCCCGAGCGGGAGGTCGACCCACAGGGCGTCCTCGGGCGACCGGGGCCGGAAGAGCCCGGTCACCACCAAGGTCGCCCCCGGGGCATCCTCGTCGACGACGTCGGACACCACGAGCCGGTCACCGACCGCCAGTCCCAGGGCCCGGGCCGCGGTCTCCGGGAGCGCGACCTCGACCGGGACACCGGCCGGCCGGCCGTCGTCGGAGGAGGCCCGCGGCCACCGTCCCGAGACGAGGTCGCTCGCGGCCTGCGTGCCGTCGACGTCGGCGAGCAGGGCACGGTCGGTGGCGAGCCGTCCGGGCAGCCCCCGCGTCGTCGTCGTCGCCACCCGCGTGACGCTGCTCTGCCGCAAGCCGGCCAAGGACCGGCGGACGGCGGCGTCGACGGGTGCGAGCGAGCCCGGGCGGAGCCCGGCCGACACCACGACCGACCGGTCCTTCGCGGGGACGTCGAGGGTCGAGCGGACGCCCGACGTCGAGATCTGGGCGGTCAGCAGCTGGAGCACGGTGACGACGGCGACCGAGGCCAGGACGGTGGCGGCGGTCGCCGCGACGGCCACGGGATGGGCACCGACACGACGGCGCAGCAGGCGGGCGCTGCGCACTGCTCACCCCCGCCCGGGGGAGGACGTCGGGGTCACCCGACACCGGCCGTCGCACCGCCGTCGACGACGAGCTCGGCGCCCGTGACGAAGCGGGCCTCGTCACCGGCGAGGAAGAGGACGGCGGCGGCCACGTCCTCGGGTTCGGCGATCCCGTCCAGCGGGCTGAGGGCGGCCGCCGCCTCGAGGAACTCCTCGACGCCCACCCCGCTGTCCCGCGCGTCGGAGACGACCATGGCGGTGCGCACGCTCGTCGGGTAGACGGAGTTGACGCGGATGCCCTGGCCGGCGAGCTCCATCGCGGCGACCCGCGACATGGCCCGGACGGCACCCTTGGTGGCGGAGTAGGTCGTCATCGCCGCGACGCCGACCAGCGCGGCGGCGGAGGACACGTTGACCACGGAGCCGCCTCCGGAGCGGGCCATCGCGGCGGTGCCGTGCTTGAGGCCGAGGAAGGTCCCGCCGGCGTTCACCGCCATGAGCGCCTGCCACTCGGACAGCGGGCTGTCGGCGAGCGGGCGCCGGTAGGGCAGCCCGGCGTTGTTGACGAGCACGTCCACCCGCCCGTGCTCCTGCTCCACCGCCTCGATCGCGGCCTCCCACGAGGCCTCGTCGGCCACGTCGAGGTGGACGAAACGACTGCTGGGCGAGGACGCCCGCGCCTCGTGCGCCACGGCCTCACCGCCCTCGGCGTCGATGTCGCACACCACGACCACGGCGCCCTCGACGGCGAACCGCAGGCTCACCGCGCGGCCGATCCCCGCCGCTCCTCCGGTGACCACCGCCACCTTGTCCGCCAGCCGTCCTCCACCCATCACGGGCTCCTTTCGTCGTCGTCGTCGCGACCGCGGCCGCGACGCCTGCTGTCGGTGCGTGGTCAGCCCAGGTCGGCGAGGACCGAGATGAGGGGCGCGGGCAGGTTGACCACGACGTGCACGATCACGCCGGGCCACACGGACCCGGTGCGCCGGAACAGCTCCGCCGTCACCAACCCGACGACGAACGCGCCGGGCAGGACCGAGTTGATGCCGTGGTAGAGGGCGAAGACCGCCGCGCTGCCGACGACCCCGACGACGGGGCCGTACCGCAGCAGGGCGTTCGTCACGACGCCGCGGAAGAGCAGCTCCTCGCCGAACGGGGTGAGGAGCCCGAGGAAGACGGTGGCCAGGACGAGCGCCACGACGCCGCCACCCGCGCCCTGGGCGTACTCGGCCTGCGGGTTGGAGGTGTCGCCGCTGAGGTAGATCCAGGCCGCGGACGCGAGGCTCTTGACCACCAGCGTCGCGACACCGAGACCCACGGCGACCAGCACCCACCGCCGGGTGACCGGACGCAGGCCGAAGGCCGGCACGGAGCGGATGCGGAGCCCGAGGGCCGCCGCGAACCCGAGCAGCCCGAAGATCCCGGACAGCGAGGTCAGGACGAGGCCCGTGACGACGGGATCCAGCTCCAGCTCCCTCAGCCGGGGAACGAGGACCCTCACCGCGACGGTCCAGACGAGCAGCCCGACCACGATCTCGGGGACGCCGGGACGCATCCGGCCGGAGCCGTCCGTCCCGTCGGTGGGCCGAGGGGCCGGCGCGCCGGTCGGCGGGCGGGTCTGGTTCTGCGACACGGGGGATCACTCCTACGGAGGGGATGGGGACAGGCGCCGGCCCGTCCGGGCGGCACGACTCCCGCCCACTCGACACGTGGCCGCGGCGGCCACCTCAAGCGTGCTGTCGTGTGATGTGGGTCACGTCCCGGCGTGCGACCCTCGAGGTCACGGCGCACGTCACCTCCCGTGACGCCCACGCGTGACCTACGATGCTTAGGTCAACACCGAGCACCAGTAGGAAGGAGCGCTCGTGCCCCGAGCCGGCCTCACCCCGGACATCCTCACGACCGCGGCCGCCGAGCTGGCGGACGCCGAGGGCATCGACGCGGTCACCGTCACCACGCTCGCCCGCCGGTTCGGCGTCTCGACCCCGAGTCTCTACGCACACGTCGGCGGCACGCAGGACCTGCGCGTCCGGGTGGCCGTCCTCGCCATCGGTGAGATCGCCGACCGGGTGGCGGAGGCGCTGGCGGGACGCTCCGGGCGGGACGCCGTGGAGGCCCTGGCCCTCACGATCCGCACCTACGCGCGAACCCATCCCGGCCGGTACGCCGCCTCCCGGACACCGCTCGACACGAAGACGGCCGAGGCGAGCGCCGGCCCCCGGCACGCGGCCCTGCTGCGAGCGGTCCTGCGCGGGTACGACATCACCGACCCCGCCGAGACGGTGCACGCGATCCGCGTGCTCAGCGCGCTCGTCGTCGGGATGGTCGACCTCGAGGCGGCCGGCTCCTTCGACCACAGCCGGCCCGGGACCGACCGGTCCTGGGAGCGGGTCGTCGACGTCCTCGACACCACGCTGCGCACCTGGCCCCCCGTCCACCACACCGATCCCGACCCCGACCCGAGAGACCGTCATGGCCTGGAGCCCACGCGAGCTCGGTGAGCTCGCCGACACGAGCCGGCGCACCGTCCGCCACTACCACGACATCGGCCTGCTGCCCGAGCCCGACCGCCGTAGCAACGGGTACGGGCAGTACGGGGTGTCCCACCTCGTCCGGCTCCTGCGCATCCGCCGGCTCGTCGACCTCGGCCTCACCCTCCCGGAGATCGCCGCGCTCGGGACCGCCGACGAGCACCCCGCCGCGGCCCTGCGCGCGCTCGACCACCGGCTCGCCGCCGCCGTCGACGAGCTGCAGCAGACGCGGCACGAGCTGGCCACGATGCTCGAGCGAGCCACCCCGACCGACCTCCCGGTCGACGCCGCCGCCGATGCCGCACGGCTGCCGGCGACCGAGCGCGCCTTCCTCGTCGTGCTCAGCCGGGTCATGGCCCGGCCCGCCCTCGAGGCCTACCTCGAGCTGATGCCGGACTACCGCTCCTCGCCGGCCGTCCTGGCCTTCGACGCCCTGCCCGAGGACGGCGACGAGCGCCTGCGCACCTCGATCGCGCGGGGGATCGCCGACCACCTGGAAACCCTCGCGGTGGAGCGGCAGGACCTCTTCGAGCAGCTGGAGCTCGACCCTGCGTCCGCCTCCCCCGCGGCGCGCCGGACCCTCCGGCTGGCCGTCGCCGACCTCTACAGCCCCGCGCAGCGGGACGTCCTGTCGCGGGCCGCCCGGACCCTCGGGCGCCCCGCGGACTCCTTCGCGCAGTAGCGGGCGGTCATCACCGCGTGCTGCCGACCACGTTCTGCCGGACGGCATCCCGCACGGGCGTTCGGCCACCGTCGAGCTCGAGGACCTGGCGCGAGATCCCGGGTTCGTGGACGATCTCGGCGATCGTCGCCGCGACGTCGGCCCGGCCGACCTCCCCGTGGACGACCGCCGGCCCCAAGGTGACGGCGTCCGTCGCCGACCCGTCGGTCAGGAGCGAGGGGCGCAGCACGACCCAGTCCAGGGACGACCTCGTGACGTCGACGTCGGCCCGCTTCTTGACGTGGAAGTAGTGCTCCTCGTCCGGCGGCAGCTCCCTCTCGCGCCACGCCTCGGGCAGGACCGAGAGGAGGAGGAACCGGGGTACCCCCGTGGCGACGGCAGCGGCCAGGGCCGTGCACACGCCCTCGCCGTCCACGGCGTCGGTCACCTCACGAGCCCCGCCGTTCGACCCGGCCGCGTAGACGACGACGTCCGCGCCGGCGAGCATCCCGGCCAGCGCGCCGACGTCGAGGTCGGCGATGTCACCGCGCGTCACCACGACACCGGCCTCCTCCGCCGCGCGCCGACCGCGGTCGTCCCGCACGAGCCCGCGCACGACGTCTCCGCGGGAGACCAGGTCCCGGGCGAGGAGGAGCCCGGTGCGTCCGGTGACACCCACGACGAAGACCTGCATCCCCACGACCTCCTCGGCCGGCACCGCGCGCCTCACCGTCCTACTTCTGCTCGACCGACAGGCCGGGACCGGCGGCCGCGACGGCCTCCGGCCAGGGGTCTCCCCCGAGGGACAGCGCGGACCGGAGGTAGGCCAGCGCCGCCGTGCGGATGGCGGCCACCCGCTCCGGGCTCTCGTCGGTCGTCTCGGCGGCGTCGTAGCCGGAGACCCCGCCGAGCATGTGCTCACCGCCGTGGACCATGAGCAGCGACTTGGGCGCCGGGCTCTGGGTGTAGGCGTCCCAGCGGTAGCTCAGCCGCTCGGAGAACATCGGGTTGAGGTCCCGGTCCCCCGCGACGACGAGGGCGTCGGCGGTCATCGTCGAGAAGTCGCAGTGCCGCAACCACGGGTAGGTGGTCGCGGCCCACTCGGCGAGGTCGCCGTTCCCCGGCGCGGCCAGCACCACTCCGGCCGAGACCCGCTCGATGCGGCCGTCGACCATCTCGCCGCTGTCGGGGTCCTGTATCCCCGCCCCGAGGAGCATGCAGGTGGTGAGCCCCCCGAGGGAGTGCCCGATGGCCGCGATCCTCGTCCGGTCGACACGTCCGGCCAGACCCGGCACCGCCGCCTCGATCCCGGCGAGCGCGTCGACGATGCGGCGCATGTCGTCGGCGCGGGAGCGCGCGTAGAGCGGCGCGTCCGGGTCCTCCGCCTCGCGCAGGCCGAGGGTGCCGGAGTCCAGGTGGGTCGGCTGGAGCACGACGAAGCCCTCGGACGCGAAGAAGTCCGAGAGCGGGCCGTAGCCGTGCAGGGAGGACAGGAAGACCGACGCCCCGTGACCGTGGGAGAGGAGGAGGACCGGGAGGTCCTCACCGGTCGCCGGGGCGGACACCTTGAGGGACAACGGGACCGCGCGGCCCGGGACGTCGAGCACGACCGGGTGGTAGGTGAGGACGGGCCGGCCCGCGAGCGGTGGGCCGGTGTGGGTCTCTTCGGTGATGGTCGTCATGACGGTCCTTTCGGTGGAGTGGTGCGGGAGGTCGTCCGGGCGCTCAGGTGCCACCCGTCAGGAGGAGCGAGACGAGCAGGGCGACGACCACGGTGTTGAACGTGAAGGCGATGACGCTGTGCACCGTCACCTCCCGGCGCATCGCGGTGGAGGTGACGGTCACGTCCGAGGTCGCGAACGTCGTGGCGACCTGGACGGAGAGGTAGGCGAAGTCGTCGAAGGACACTTCGGTGTCCTCCCTGCCGAGGAACTGCAGCCCACCGGTGTTGGCCTGCTCCCGGGCGTAGTGCACCGCGTACACGGTGACGAGGAGCACCCACGTGGCCGCCACCACGAGGATCGCGAGGACGGTGGTCAGGGTGTTCGCCCGCAGCTCGGGGAGCAGGGCCGTGCAGAGCACCGCCGCCAGCGCGGCGACGCACAGCACGACGGCCGCCGAGGGACCGCCGGTCCCGTACAGCGACTCGCTGCGCCGCCGGGCCCGGCGTGCCTGCACGTCCTCCCGCAGCGAGTCGGCCAGCCGCGAGCCGTCGAGCGTGCGCATCACCCGCCAGGTCAGCGCGGCGTAGAACCAGCAGAACAGGATCCACATCGCGAAGTAGAAGACCGCGAGCCCCTCGACCGTGGGCTCGGGGGACACCCCGCGCCCGACGGTCGCCACGACCGCGCCGACGACCGTCACCAATAGGGCCGCGGCCGTGCTCGTCCAGTACCGGGCTCCGTCCGACTCCAGGCGCCGACGGGGTGCCCGCGGCGCGCCCTCGCCGGGCGAGGCCGCCGGCGCACCCCGCGCCCGGGACTCGGGCCGACGCCTCACAGGGCGCACCGCGGGTCGGCGGCGGGAAGGGCCAGGTCGATGAGGTAGTCGTTGACGATGTCGTCCACGCAGGTGTTCCCGGCGACGTACGCGGCGCCGTGCTGCGAGCCCTCGACGGTCAGGTGACGGGCCCCGAGGGTCTTCGCCAGGGCGGCGCTGCCGGCGTAGGGCGCGGCCGGGTCCCCGGTGACGGAGACGACGAGCGTCGTCGGCAGACCCTCGATGCCGGTGGCGTAGGGGTAGCCCAAGGTCGGTGCGGCGGGCCAGCTCTCGCAGGAGTCGCGGGCGGTCCGGTTCCTCCCGTCGTCCATGAAGGGCGCGGCGGCCAGCATGCGTCGCCGCATCGCGGTCTCGGCCTCGGGGTCCAGCCGCTCCTTGTCGTTGCAGTGGGTCGCGAAGGCGCCCTCGAGGAAGGTGCTGTAGCTGCCGTCCGGCTGCTTCTGGTGGGCCGCGTCCCGGGCCGCCAGGAGCCTGTCCCCCTTGCCCTGACCGAGCTCGGTCAGACCGGAGACGATGGCCGGCCAGCCCTCGGGGTTGTAGAGGGAGAACAGCACGGCCTCCATCGCCGCGCGGTAGGTCAGGCTCCGCCCGCCGGCCACGGGCACCGGGCGGTCGACCAGCGGACGGACGATCTCCTGGAAGCGCTGGTCCACCCGGTCGGGGTCGGTGCCGAGGGGGCACCCCTTCGCCTTCGCGCAGGCGGCGGCCATCGTGCGGAACGCGGACTCGAAACCGCCGTACTGCTGCTCCATGCGCGCCGGGGTGTCGAGGTTCGGGTCGATCCCCCCGTCGAAGACCATGCTGCGCACGCGGGACGGGAACATCTCCGCGTAGACGGCTCCCAGCCGGGTCCCGTAGCTGGCACCCATGAAGTTCAGCTTCTCCTCCCCGATCACCGCGCGCAGCACGTCCATGTCCCGGGCGGTGTCCCGGCTGCCGAGGTGGCTGACCACGTCCGCGCCGCCGGAGTCGCGGGCGCACTGGTCGGCGACGCGCTTCGCCGTCGCGGCGTCCCAGCTGTCCCCGCCGAAGAACCACGTGGCGACGAGGTCGTCCCCGTCGCGATGCTCGTCGGTGAGGCAGTCGACGGTCGGTGTCGACGCGCCCGTGCCGCGCATGTCGAAGCCGACGACGTCGAAGTGCTCGCCCAGGCGCTGGTAGCCGGGAGTGCCCGTGATGATCGCCGCGAACGACGTCCCGGGTGACGCGGGCCCCCCGGGGTTGACGACGAGTGCGCCCTGGCGCTCACCCGTCGCACGGATCCGCATGACGGCGATCTGCGCCGTTCTCCCCGTGGGGTTCTCGTAGTCCAGCGGCACCTCGAGGCGGGCGCACTGGAGCAGCTCGCGGCCGTAGAACTCCGCGTCCGACGCCGTCGTCGCGAAGTCCGTGCAGGACCCGTACGTCAGCTCCTGGTCGTAGAAGACGCGCATCTCCTCCGACGGTGGCGGCTGCGGCCCGCGGGCCGAGGCTCCCTCCGTGGTGGGGGGCGGTGCGTCGGCGCCGGTCGAGGCGGCGCATCCCGTCAGGGGCAGGGCGACGGCGGCGAGGAGCGCGCACGTTCGTCGGATGGTTCGGCTCATGGTGGTCCTCCGGGTGCTGGTGTTGCCTCCACCCCACACCTGGCCGTTACGGCCACCACAAGCCCGGCGCCCCGCGATGGGCACCGGTGGACAGCAGTGGGCACGGTACGCCGGCGCCCCCGGGCACGACGAGGCCGCAGGGTGGTTCGTGTGCCGGGGCGGTCCCGGTCCAGTGAAGCCGGCCGGGAGGCCCGCGCCGGCCGTGAGGAGCGAGCGATGATCTACCACCACAACCGGTTCACCGTGAAGGCCGACGCCGACCCGGCTGCCGTCGAGGTCGCCCTCGAGAGCCTGCGCACCCAGGGACGCGAGATCCCTTCCGTGGAGCACTTCGTCGTCGGCCGAGACCTCGGCGGGGAGTTCGAGTACGGCGCGGTCTTCGCCATCACCGACATCGACGGCTTCTGGGAGTACCTCGTGCACCCCGCCCACCTCAACACCGACCGCGTCGGCCTCCCGATCGTCGACTCGTTCGTCTCGTACGACACGACCGACGACGCCGACCCGGAGATCGGCGACAAGATCGAGGCGCTGCACGCCCGCCGCTACGCCGAGATCGCGGACGTCCGCGACCTCGTGGCCAACCTCCCCTCCTACTCGGGTGCGGCGAACCCCCAGCAGCAGTCGTGACCTCCGCCCGCGAGCTCGCGGGGACCCCTCCACGACGCCATGGGTCACACTGTCGGCGTGGACGGGGGACGAGACACACCGGAGGTGGGTGACCACATCCGCCGCGCGCGGGACCGCGCGTTCATCGGCCGTGCGGCCGAGATCGAGGTCCTCGGCTCGGCGCTGGACGGGGCCCCCGGCGCGGCCCGCGTGGTCTGGGTCCACGGCCCCGGCGGGATCGGCAAGACCTCGCTCCTGCACTGGGTGGACACCCGCGCCCGGACGCTCGGGCGCCCTGTCCTCATGGTCGACGGACGCGACCTGCGCAGCCCGGACGACCTCGCGGCCGCGTTCGCGCGAGCCGGGCAGGACCCCGGAGCCGTGGTGCTCGTCGACACCTTCGAGCAGTGCCAGTGGCTCGAGTCCTTCCTCCGGGACCGCGTCCTGCCCGGCGTCCCGGCCGACGTCCTCGTCGTCATCGCCGGGCGAACGGGCCCGGACCTGCAGTGGGTCATCGACCCGGGGTGGGCCGGGACGATGCACGAGCTCGCCGTGGGACCGCTCTCCCGCGATGACGCGCACCGGTTGCTCTCTGCCGGAGGCCTTTCGCGCAGCGTGCACGACGCCGTCATCCGGTTCGCCGGGGGTAACCCCCTCACCCTGTCCCTGGCCGTCGCCGTGGCCGGTTCGGAGCGCACCGACGGCGCGGACTGGGCGCCGTCCGCGGAGGTCCTGCGCTCGCTGCTCGGCCGCCTGGTCGGCGACGTGCCCGACGACGCTCACCGCCGCACCCTCGAGGTCGCCGCGCTGGCCGCCACCACCACGGAGGCCCTGTTGCGCGTCGCACTCCCGGACCAGGACACCTCGACGCTCTTCGCCTGGCTGCGGGACCAGCCGTACATCGACTCCTCCCCCACCGGCCTCTTCCCCCACGACGTCGTCCGGGAGGCGCTCGTCGCCGACCTCAAGTGGAGGGACCGCCGCGCCCTCGACGCGGTCCGGACGCGACTGGGCGAGCACCTGCTGAGCCGCGTCCGCCTCAGCGGGGAGCGCGAGGCGGCCGAGGTCATGGGCGACCTGCTCTACCTGCACCGGGACCTGCTGTCCGACGCCTTCGGCTGGGACGGGAGGGGCGGGGTCGCCGACGAACCCCTCGCGAGCGCGGACGAGCACCTGGTCCGCGAGCTGGCCGCTCGCCTGCTCGGCCCGGAGATGGCCGCCCTCGTCGACCACTGGCTGCGCCGTCAGCCGCACGCCTTCGTCCTGTACCGGACGACGGACACCCTTCGGCCCGTGGGCTTCTCGACGCGCCTGACCTTCGCGGCGCCTCCGGAGGAGCAGGACCTCGAGCGCGACCCGGTGCTCCGTGAGGCCTGGGCCTACTGCCGCGCGGTCGGCCTGCGCGAGGGCGACACCTTCGCGATGGCGCGCTTCGTCGTGCACGACCCCGCCGAGCCGGCCGCGGCCCACGCCCGGGACCTCACCTACTGGCTGGCCCTGGCGCGGGTGGCCCGGAACTCCGCCATCTGTGCCGGGTTCCTCGTGTACGCCGACCCACCGGCCTGGACCCGCCGCCTCGGGGGCGCCATGCTCGACACCGGCGGCCGAGTCGAGCTCGACGGCCGCGAGTACGCCCTCTTCGGCCGGGACTGGCGCGGGTACCGCTTCGAGGACTGGCTCCTCGAGGTCGTCGGCGCCCAGACGAGCGAGGACGCGCGTCCCGCGATCGAGCGACCCGACCTCGACGACGCCGTCCGGGAAGCCCTCGGGCTGTGGGGCCGCCCGCTCGCCCTCGCCGGGACCACCCTGGGTCGTGCGGTCACCCCGTCGACGAGCTCGGCTGAGGGGGAGGCGGATCCGCGCGCGGTGGACGCCGCCGTGCGGTCGCTGGTCCGCTCCGCCCTGGCCTCGATGCGCGGCGACGAGCGGGCCCTCCAGGGCCACGACGCGGTCGTCGCGACCTACCTGTCTGGCCCCGCCACCCAGAAGGGGGCCGCGCGCCGGCTGGGCGTCCCGTTCAGCACCTACCGGAGGCACCTCTCCCGCGGCCTGGACGCGCTGACCGACGCCGTCTGGGCCGTTCTGCGCGGTGGCGTGGCGGGCAGCTCCGAGCACCACTGAGCAGCTGGGACCCCTGCCGGTCGGGCAGCCGCCCGAGGCATCGTCGACGGGTCAGGACTCCGCCACACGAGTCGCCGTCCACATCGGAGCAGCCATGCCCCCTGAGCCATCCCGCCGGCCCGGCGTCGTCGCGGACCGGACCGTCGACGCCACCCTCGCACCGCCCCCCGTCCCGGGTCGGCTCGTGGTCGCCACGCTGCTGGCCGCCTCCACCCTGACCATCATGGCGGCGGCGGTCATCTCGCCCAGCCTCCCGCAGCTCGGTGCCGCGCTGGGCGCCGGTCCCGACGCCGACGTGCTGGTCCGCCTGGCGCTGACCATCACCTCGCTCGGCATCGCCGTCACGGCACTGGTCGTCGGCACGGTGTCGGACCGGGTCGGTGCGGTCCCGGTGCTCGTCGGTGGGCTCGTGGTCTACGCCGTCGCGGGCGTGGCCGGAGCCTTCGTGCCGTCCCTCACCTGGCTGCTCGTGACGCGGGTGCTGCTCGGAGTCGGTGTGGCCGGCGTGATGACGAGCGTCAGCACGATCATCACCCAGGCCTTCCGGGGGGAGCGGCGGAGCCGACTGATCGGCCTGCAGCAGACCTTCGCCAGCCTCGGGGGTGTGGTCTTCCTCCCGCTCGCGGGCTGGTTGTCGACCCTGGCGTGGAACGCGCCGTTCTGGATCTATGCCGCCGGTGCCCTCGTGCTCCCCCTGGCCCTCCTCGCCTTCCCCCCGGCGCGGTGGACGCGCCCCGCTGCACCGCCGACGGCGCCGTCGGGCGACGGCCGCGCCGCCGGCCGCCGGACCGGAGCGCGCGTCGCCCTCGTCTACGTCGTGGCAGCCCTGGGGACCCTCGTCTTCTTCATGGCCCCCACCCAGCTGCCGTTCCTCCTGACCGACCGGGGCGTCCCGGCGACGACCATCGGCGTGGTGGTCGCGGCCAGCACCGCCAGCGGCGCCCTGTCCGCCACCCTCTTCTCCCGTGTCCGCGCCCGGCTCGACCAGGTCGGCGTGACCACGCTCAGCCTGGTCCTGCTCGGGGTGGGCTGGCTCGTCGTCGGCACGGTCCCCACCACGGCGGGCGCCGTGGCCGGCGTGCTCGTCGGAGGCCTCGGGGTCGGGCTGGTCGTGCCCAACCTCAACCTCTGGGTGGCCGACCTCGTCCCGCCGGCACGGCGGGGCCGGGCCCTCGGCGGCCTCGTCTCGGCGATCTTCCTCGGCCAGTTCCTCTCCCCGGTGCTCCTCGTCCCGATGATCTCCGCGCTGGGTGCAGCCCGGACCTTCGCCGCCCTCGGCGCGGGACTCGCCGTCCTGACCCTGGCCGGCCACGGCGCCTTCCGCCTGACGCGTGCGAGGGCCTCGTGACCGGCGCAGCCGTGCCGCACTCCGACGTGGTCGTCGTCGGGAGCGGGTTCGGCGGCGCCGTCGCCGCGGCCCGCCTCGCCCAGGCCGGCCAGGACGTGGTCGTCCTCGAGCGTGGACGACGCTGGGCCCCGGGATCCTTCCCGCGCGACCCGGACCTCGATGCGGGATGGCTGTGGGACAGGGGTTCCGGCCTCTACGACATCCGATGGTTGGACCGGATGGCCGTCGTCCAGGCCGCCGGCTGGGGCGGCGGGTCCCTCGCCTACGCGAACGTCTTCGCCCGTCCGGCGCCGAGCGCCCTGGATCCCGCGGCGGCTCCGTACCTGGGGCGGGAGCTGCTCGACCCGTACTACGACCTCGCCGCCCACATGCTCCAGGTGTCCGTCATGCCGCCGGACCCCCTGACCGGCCGGGACCCTTTGCGCACAGGCCTGTTCGAGAAGGTCACCGACGAGCTGGACATCCCTGACGCGAGGGTCCGTCCACTGCTGGCGGTGACGTTCGGCGATCCCGCCAAGGAGGCGCCGAACATCCACGGGGTCCCACAGCGAGGGTGCAGCTTCGTCGGGGAGTGCGTGATCGGGTGCAACCAGGGCGCGAAGAACAGCCTGGACCACACGTACCTCGCGGTGGCCGAACGGTCCGGGGCGCGGGCCGTCACCGGTGCCGAGGTCGTCCGGGTGGAGCCGGACCCGCGCGGGTGGTCGGTGTCCTTCGTCGACCCCGCCGACCGGGCCGCCGGCGTGCGCCGCCGCACCGCGACGCGGCTCGTCCTCGCCGCGGGCGCGGTCGCGACGACCGAGCTCCTGCTCCGGGCGCGGGACGTCGACGGCACCCTCCCGCGGCTGTCCCCCACACTCGGACAGGGGTTCTCGGGCAACGGTGACTTCCTCGCGACGACGAACCAGCGGCATGGCCGCGGAGACCTCACGACCGGGCCCACCATCACGACCACGACCGTCCTCGACGTCTGGGAGCGGGGCCGCCCCGTCTGGTTTCAGGTCCAGGACGGGGCCGTCCCGCTCCCCCTCCAGCGGCTCCTCTCCACCCTGCTCCCGTTCCCGCGAGCCCGGGCGCTCTGGACCAGGGTCCGGCCCACGGACCCGCACCGGACCTTCGCCCTGCTGGCCATGGGGCGCGACTCCGCCGACGGCCTTCTCCGGCTCGACGAGCGTGGTCGCGCGGTCCTGGACTGGTCCAACGCGCGGCAGTCCCGCCTCTACCGCGCCCAGCGTCGCGTCGGGCCGGCGATGGCCCGACGCCTCGGCTCCCCCGTCCGCACCGCGACCACGTGGACCCTCCTGCGGCGTCCGGTGACGGTGCACGCCCTCGGCGGGGTCCCCGTCGGGTCCGACCCGGACCACGGCGTCGTCGACCACCTCGGCGAGGTGCACGGGTACCCGGACCTCTTCGTCCTCGACGGCGCCGCCGTCCCGGGTGCCACGACGGTGAACCCGTCGGCGACCATCCTCGCGGTGGCCGAGCACCACGTGGAGGCGCTCGTCCGCCGGCTGACCGGCGACGCGGCCTGGCGCGCCCCGGAGTGGACCGACGTCCGCCCCAGCACCCCACCCGAGGACCGCGCGGCCCACGCCATGGCGGTGCGTCGCGCGGCCACCGCCGGTGACGGGGTCCACTTCAGCGAACGGATGGTGAGCCGGGCCGGGCCGGCGGCCGACCTACGGCTGCGAGCGCACGTCGAGAGCCTGGACCGCTTCCTCGAGGACCCGGACCACCCGGTCGCGGTCCACGGCCGCGTCCGGGTCCACGGGCTCGTCGACGCCGAGGCCACCGGCACCCTGATGCTCTTCCCCCGGGCCCCGGTCGCCATGGCCTACCGGCTCGACCTCGTCGACGACGCGGGAGCACGCTGGAGGTTCGAGGGGACCAAGACCGTCCGGCGGCGCGCTCCCGCGGCGCTCCTGCGCGGGCTCACGACGTTGGACGCGCGGGTGGTCCGGGCCGATGGACCCGCGGGTGGGCGCGACATCGTCCTCCACATCCCCGTGACCGAGCTGGTCCGGCTCCTGGGCTCGCTCGGGGGCGAGGGCTTCACACGGGGCAGGCGCCTGCGCGCCCTGGCTCGCTTCGCCCTGTTCTTCACGAGCCGGGCTGCGCGACACCGACCCTGACCAGACCCGACCGCGGGCGCCCGACCTCCGGCCCGCTCGTCACCCACCACCGAGGAGACCGACATGGACATCGACACGACCGCACCCGTCATCACGCGCGACGACATCCTCGTCCGCGCACCCCTCCGGACGATCTGGGAGATCCAGACCGCGGTGAACGCCTGGCCGACCTGGCAGCCGGACGTCACCCGCGCGGACGGGCCCGGGAGGCTCGCACCGGGCTCGACGTTCCACTGGCACGTCTCCGGGCTCGACATCGTCTCGACGGTGCACGAGGTCGACCCACCGCGACGCATCGTCTGGGGCGGCCCGGCCGCCGGGATCACGGCCATCCACGTCTGGGAGCTGACCGAGACCGGGGGCGGGGTCGTCGTGGCCACGCGGGAGTCGTGGGCGGGCCCGGCCGTCGACGCCGACCCGCCGGTCATGCAGGCGGCCCTCGACGCCTCGCTCGCCGACTGGCTGCGCAACCTGCGGGACACCGCCGAGGCCGCAGCCGGCTGACGCCCGGGCGTCAGTCGAGGGCGGAGGCGCCGTCCAGGACGGGGACCACCCGCCGGAGCACGTCGTCCAGGTCGACCGACTCCTCGTTCGTCAGGGCGACCACCGTCTCCCCCGTGTCGGGCAGGTGGGCGACGAATGACCGGTACCCCGGGTTGTCACCCGGGTGCATCCAGGCGCGACGACCGGCGAGCGAGCCGAGGAAGCAGCCGTACCCGTATCCCTGCTGCAGCACGGGACCGCCCGGAGGAGAGTCCGTTCCGACGGCGCCGTGCGGATGGACGAGACGAGCGTGCGACGTCCCGGTCAGCACGCCTCCCCCGTGGAGGGCCGTCGTCCAGCGGGCGAGGTCGTCCACCGTCGACCAGAGGTCCCCGGTGCCGGGCAACCACGCGTAGTCGTCGACGTCCACGCGCCTCCCGCCGCGGTACCCGCGAGCCACGTCGCCGTGCGGTACCGCGCCGACGGTGGTCGATGCGAGCCCGAGCGGCTCGAGGAGGCGCGAGGCGACCAGGTCCGGCCACCGGCGCCCGGTGACTGCTTCCACCACGGTCGCGGCGAGCAGGAACCCCGGGGAGGAGTAGGTCCACGCACTTCCCGGGACGTGGCGCAGCGGCAGCGCCGCCATCCGCTCCAGCAGGCCCTCCCGCTCGCCGGGTCGCACCGGGTCGAAGCCCGGCAGGGCCTGCCAGTGCTCGATGCCCGAGGTGTTCGAGATCAGGTGGTGCAGCGTCAGGTCCCGCCACGCGGCGGGGCAGCCGCCCAGCATCGTCCCGATCGGCCGGGCCAGGTCCACCACGCCTTCCTGGACCAGCAGCAGGACGAGCGCCGCGGCGAACTGCTTGCTCACCGAGGCGATCTGGAAGCGGGTCTGTGGCGAGCACGTCGTGCCCGCTTCCCGGTCCGCCGGGCCTCCCTCCGCGCGGTACAGGACCTCGTCGCCGCGGGCCACGAGGACGCAGCCGGCGAACCCGTCCGTGCGGTCGACCCCTTGTCCCGCAACCGGTCGCTGCATGCAGTCGATGCTAGGCCCGACCGACGCCCCCGCCGGCGCGGAGGCCCGGCGGGGTGGCGTCAGGCGATCCGGGTCGCGGCCCAGGTCGGGAAGTCGGTCACGGCGATGCCGAGGTCGAGCGCGTCCTGGGGACGGCCCGGCTGCCCGGCCCGGTTGAGCCACTCGTGGGCGACCAGGGCGGGCGGCATCCCCGCCGCGATCGCCTCCACGTGGGAGAACGCCGGGGCCTGCACCCTCTGCCCGGACACCTCGGACAGGACCGCCGCGATGTCGCGCACCGAGCGGCGGTCCCCGGTCAGCTCCAGCGCGACGCGGTCGAAGCGCTCCGGCTCGAGGACGGCCGCGGCGGCCGCGGCTCCGATGTCGTCGACCGCGACCAGGGACAGGACGGTGTCCGGGTCGAGGACGGTGACCAGGCCCCCGTCGAGGCCTCGCGGGAACATGAAGCCGGTGGTCGGCAGGAAGTTCTCCATGAACGTCCCGGGCTTGAGGAGGGTCCAGCGCGCGAAGCCTGCTGCACGGACGAGGTCCTGGACGGCGGCCTTGGCGGTGAGGCTCGCCTCGACCGCCCATCGTCCCGGGGCCCAGTCCGGATGGCTCGTGTGGTCACCGGCGCCGGCGACGGTGGACTGCACGAACTGGGGCACCCCGGCAGCCGTCGCCGCCTCGACGAGAGCGGTCGCCTGACGGACCTCCCCGCCGAAGTCGGCCCCGGAGTCCGTCATCACGGGCATCTGGACCGAGAACACCGATCGCACGCCGTCCACGGCAGCCGGCAGGGACCGGGGGTCGTCGAGGTCCCCGACCACCACGGTGGCGCCGAGGGACCGGACCGCCTGCGCGCGTGGGGTCTCGGGGTCGCGCACCAGCGCCCGCACCGGGACACCGGCTCGTCGGAGCGCCCGCACCACGGCGCCACCTTGCTGACCGGTGGCGCCGGTGACGAGGACCGGGGCAGAGGGCATGGTCATGGTTCTCCTAGGATGGGACAGTAAGTGGCGGGGACCGCCACTTCAACGATATGGCGGGGTCCGCCACTTAGCAACTCGGAGGTGCCGTCGTGGCCCCACGCGCCGATGCCCGACGCAACTACGCCCGGATCCTGGCCGTCGCCGACGACGAGGTGGCCACCCACGGACCGCAGGCCTCGCTCGAGCAGATCGCCCGGGTCGCGGGGGTCGGGTCCGCGACCGTGCGTCGTCACTTCCCCACGCGGCAGGCCCTCGTCGAGGCCGTGTCCCGGTCGCGCGTCGCGGCCCTGTCGGATCGCGCCCGGGCCCTGGCGTACACGCATCCCGGCGCCGAGGCGCTCGTGCTGTGGCTGCGGGAGGTGGTGTCCTACTGCGTCGACGCCCGAGCCCTGGCGACGGCCCTGAGCTACGAGAGCGTGGACGATGCGGCGGGCGGCGACAGCTGCTCGGCCGAGCTGGCGCAGGCGGCAGGGCCCTTGCTCGACACCGCGATCCGCGATGGTGCGGTGCGTGCGGACGTCACCGCGACCGACCTCGTGGCCCTGGCGGTGGGCGCCGCCCTGGCCACGGAGTTCCACGCCGACCCCGCCGGCCGCGCCGACGCGCTGCTGCGCCTCTCGCTCGCCGGCATCGGCCCGGTCCGGCCGGCCCGCTAGCGCGGGACCGGTGGCCAGCTGCGCAGGGACGCGTCGAGGACGTCGACGACGCAGGGCCAGGACTCCTCGGGCGGCGGGTCGCTGTGGTCGAACGCCCCGGCGGCCTCCAGGTCGACGACCCCGTGGAGCAGGCCGCTGAGGACGCGGATCGCGTGGACGGTCTCCGCCGGGTCGGTGATGCCGTACCCCGGAGGACCGCTCGCAGGAGGTCGCTCTGGCGCGGACCCGCGCCGTCGACGGCCGTCCGCAGGTCCAGTCGCGTCCGGGACGCGGCGTAGCGGCCCGGGTGGGCCCGGGCGTAGGACCGGAGGGTGTCGGCGAGCGCCTCTACCGCGTCCCGGGTGGCACGGCCCACCAGCGCCGCCGCCGACCGGTCGGAGATCTCGGCGAGGGCGAACAGCGCGACGCGTTCGCGCAGGTCCCGCTCGCCGTCGACGTGGGCGTACAGGCTGGGCGCCCTGATCCCCAGCCGGCGGGCCACCGCGGCCATCGTCAGGGCGGGCAGACCCGACTCGTCGGCGAGGTCGGCCGCGGTGCGCGTCACCACGTCGGCGTTCAGCCCGGCCCGTGCCACCGCGCCCTCCGCCCGGGCCGTCACGACATGACCCGGTGGACGAAGGCCAGTGCGTTGCGCCGCAGCCGGTCGACGCGCTCGTCCACCGACAGCGTCTCCTTGACGAAGTTGGCCCCCGGAGGCTTCAGCAGACCCCGCGCGTACTGCTCGCACTCCAGCGCGGCGCACATCTCGAGGCCGACCGTGTTCCCGTCGCGCCCGGCCTTCCCGGCCCGCGGCGCGACCATGAGCGCCGCCCCCTGCGCGCTGTGCGTCGTCGCGCACAGTGCGCACATCCGTGCCCTGCGGCTGCTGCCGTCGTTCGCCGAACGCCGCAGCTGCACACCGACGAGGCCGTCGGTGGTCGGCATCACGAGGTACCCGCTCAACGGCGACTTCGGGTCCAGCCACGCCAGCTGCGCGGAGTCCTCCCACGACCGCTCGAGCAGGTCACGGGGCATCCCCAGTCGGCGGGCCTCACCCTTCGTCGCGTTCACGAAGCTCGCACGGATCTCCTTCTCGGTCACTGCGTCCATACGACCATCATGAAACTACCTATGCTCCATAGGCAAATGACTTAGCAATGTAGCATCGAGGACGTCGAGGGTCGGCAGGAGCGCGGGGTCGGGCACGGCGGCCGTGGCCCAGCAGGCGAGAGCAGCCGCAGGTGGGCAGGGAGGTGACGGAGTCGGCGGGGGACTCGAACCCCCAACCCCCCGTTTACAAGTCACCGCCCGGATCGCGCCTCACCCGCGCTGACCTGCGGATGTGCCGACAGACGACGGCACCGTGACCATCGCGTGCCGTGCCCGTGCCGTCCCCGCGTCGCCGTATGCCTCGTCCGGGTTCCGTGTGCAGGCCGACACGTGACGGCCACGAGCACGCCGCCGGTCATCCGAGAGGCCCTACACCTCGCCGGCCTCCGTCAGCATCTCCCGCAGGTCGACGAAGGTGATGTAGCGACGATCGTGCTCGACGTCGGACATCAACGCCTCCACGTCCTGCCGAGAACCCGCCAGACCCAGCGTCACGCCGGCCTGGGTCGGGCGTCCAGCCGGAATCCGTGCCCCGGGTGTCGGGGCGTGGGCGTCCCTGATCGCCTCGGTCTCGTCCCAGACGTCGGCCCCCAACCCTCGGGCCAGGGCCAGGTCACCGAGGTGGTCCAGGTCGGTCTCCGACGCGCCGAGAACCGTCACTCCCCACGTCGCGATCCCGGATCGCTCCACCCGGTCGGTCTGCCGTCGACCGCTGACCACGACGCCGTGCCTGCGCAACACCTCCACCCGTTCGTGACGGTGCCCGACGAGGTCGCCGAACCGTAGCGGGGAGTCGGGGGTCGGCACGCTGGTCACCACGCCGAGACCGTCGCCGGCTGCTCGAACCCAGACGAAGCCAGAGCCTCGAGCGTCCTCGGACCGCAGCAGCAGCACCGGGTAGTCGTCGACATCCTGCACCCTGATGCCCTCCTCGACGCATGCCTGTGGGATGTCCCGCGCCCCTCCAGGCCTTGTTGCGTCAGCACGTTGCGGCGCACCTGCACGGTGCCCTCCACCGTACCCCCGGTGGGCCGGGTGCGCGCTCAGGAGGCGAAGACGACGGTGTTGTCGACGTAGTGCCCGCTCACGGGGTCGATGTCCCCGCTGCACGTGATGAGACGCAGCACCGGGCCGGGGGCGGGGCCGTAGACGCGTGCGGTCGGGAAGTCGTCCTTGGCGAAGCTCTCGAGCCGCCGGACGGTGAAGGTGAGGACCGTGCCGTCCTTGCGTTCGACCTCGATGTCGTCACCCGGCCGGAGCTCGCGCAGCCGGGCGAACACCGCGGGCCCCTCGTGGGTGTCGACGTGGCCCGCGATGACCGCGGGGCCGCGCTCCCCCGGCGCCGGGGCGGCAGTCAGCCAGCCCGCCAGCGACGGGTCGGCCGGGACCTGCATCGTCCCGTCCTTCGCGATCCCGAGGTCGATCAACCGCGACTCCACCCCGATGGCCGGGATGCGGACCGCGACCGGCTGTCGAGCCGACGGGGTGTCCGAGCCGGAGGCCGGCACCGGGATCGAGGCGTCGTTCGACCCGGCGTCCCGGGCCCCGCCCGCGGGTGCTGCGCCCGCACCCTCGGAAGGGGACGGACCCGGGGACGTCGCCGTCGGCGACGGCGGGACGCTGCGCTCCGGGACCGGCGCGAGCCGCGCCGGCTCGGGGTGCGTGGCCGCCTGCGCCGCGAGCGCGACACCACCCACGAGCGCGAGCGCGGCGAGCACCGCGGCGACCTTCGCGAGCGGCCCCATGGCCGGAGCCGAACCACGGCGGGCGAGTACGGCGCGCCGCCGGGCGGCCGGTGGCCGGCCGATGCCCACGGCCCAGCCGGTGACCCGCAGCAACGCCTCGAGGACGATGCTCCCACTCATCTTCGAGGTGCCCTCGGCACGCTCGGTGAACGTGATCGGGACCTCGGCCAGCCGCAGCCCGAGCCGGCGCGCGACGTACGTCGACTCGATCTGGAACGCGTAGCCCTCGCTGACGAGGCTCGCGGGGTCGACCGTCTCGAGCGCGGAGCGCCGGAAGGCCCGGAAGCCGGCGGTTGCGTCGCCCACGCCGAGCCCGAGCGCCAAGCGGACGTAGAGGTTCCCACCGCGGGACAGCAGTCGTCGGGGCAGCGGCCAGCCCTCTGTCGCACCACCGTCCACCCACCGGGAGCCGATGACGACGTCGGTGCCGGCGAGGGCGTCGAGCAGGGCCGGGAGCCGGTCGGCGGGATGGGACAGGTCGGCATCCATCTCGACGACGGCGTCGTACCCGCGCTCCAGCGCCCACGCGAAGCCGGCGCGGTAGGCGCTGCCGAGGCCGCCCTTGCCGCTGCGGCGCAGGAGGTGCAGTCGCTGCTCGTCGGCGGCGAGCGCCTCGACGACGTCGGCGGTCCCGTCGGGGCTGCCGTCGTCGACGACGAGCACCTCGGTGCGTGGGTCGGCGGCCAGGACTCGGGCGACCGCGCGCTCGACGGACTCCCGCTCGTCGTAGGTCGGGACGACGACGAGCGCGGACGTCACGGGCGTGGAGTGGTGGGTCATCGGGTCTCCTGCTCCCGGCAGGTGATGCCGAGGGTCGTCGGGTCCTCGAGGAGGTCCTCCCCGAGGGCGGCCCAGGCCGCGCCGTAGTAGGTGCTGGCGCGGGTGTCGAGGTCGGCCGCCGCCCGGAGCAGCTGGCCGGCCGCGCCGGACGCGCCCTCGGCGTCGCTGACGGCGGCCGCCGACACGAGCGCGACGGGGTGCTGCCAGTCGACCCTCGCGGTGCCGCCGAGGTCGTAGACACCACGGACGTCGGAGCTCGCGGTGGGGACTGCACCGCCGAGCCGCCCGACGAGGGCGCGGTCGTCGGTGTCGCACGATGCGGCGTAGCGGACGGCGATGCGCTGGGCGTCCAACCCGTAGGCCACGTCCCCTCCTCCGGGCGGCGGCATCGCGTCGACCGTCCCGTCGGACCGAACCTGGGCCCAGTCCGGTGGCAGTGGTGCCTGGTCGAGGAGGGCGCCGAGCACGGCCCGGTCGCCGTCGGCGACCTGCGCCCACCGGGCGTCACCGGTGGCCCGGCCCAGGACCGCGTAGGCGGCGGGGGCCGAGTAGCTGGGGTTGACCCGGTAGGGCTCGGTCTTGGCCCACTGCCCGGCGAGCAGCACCCGGCCCAGCGAGGTCTCGGCCGTCTCGTGGTCCAGCACCGCGGTCGCCAGTGTCTTGCCGGCGCCGGTGAGGTCGGGCCGGCCGAAGCGCTCTCCGGCGACGACCAGGGCGTGGGCCGCGTCGACGTCGGCGTCGGCGGCGGAGTTGGCGTCGACCACGGCGCCGTCCGCCCAGGTCCAGGACAGCAGGCCGTCGGGGCGCGCGAGGTTCGTGCGCGTCCACCCCCAGACCCGGTCGAAGGTGTCCTCGTCGTCGGCCGCGACGGCCAGGAGCATGGCGTAGGCCTGCCCCTCGCTCACGGTGTCACCGCCCTGGTCGCGCCGGACCACCCGTCCGTCCGCGTCGACGTAGGCGTCGACGAAGCGGGCGGCGAGGTCCGGGCCCGCGGGCAGGGCGGTCCCCGACCGCGACGGGTCCGTGCTCGGCGCGGCCGTCGGTGGGGCGTCCCGGTCGGGGGACCGCCCGGTCACGACGAGGGCCAGCACGGTGGCGACGGCCACCGAGAGGACCGCGACGAGCACCAGCGGCGCCCGGACGCGCCGCATCAGCCGGAGCGTGTCGACGAGAGGGTCAGGCGCCGACGCGCGGTCAGGACGAGGAGCGCCGAGGCGCCGGCAGCCGCGAGGCCCAGCCCGCCGACCAGGCGCGGGTCGACCGGGCGCGTCGCGAGGCCGCCTCCTCCGGTCTGGACACCGTCCTTCGGCGCGGTGGGGACGCCTTGGGCGTCCACGACCGCCTTGAGGGTGACCCCGTTGCCGCTCGCGGAGTCGAGGACGAGGAGGGTGTAGACCCCGCCGCTGGCGAGGTCGACCGTGCCGGTGGTGCTCATCCCCTGCATCGAGCGGCCGCCGCTCGTCGCCGTCGTGCTGACGTCGAGCGTCCACCGCCCGTCGGGTACGGCGGCGTACCCGGTGGGCCGGCCGAACATCGCGTCGTCGGCGACGGTGGGGCCGTTCTTCGCGGCGACGCTGACCGCCGAGGCCCGGGTGGCGGCCGGGAGCAACCGGACGCTCGCGGTCCCCGCCTTCGGCGGACGCAGGTCGTCGGACAGCACCTGGATGCGGGGGGACGCCTTGCTGCCCACGGCGGCCAGCGTGTAGGCCTGGTCCGCCTTGGCGTCTACGGTGCCGGTCAGGACCGGCGGGGCGTCGACGGCAGCGCCCGCGGGGCGGACGGTGACGGTGTAGAGGCCCTGCGGGACCTGGCGGTACTCGCCCGCCGTGCCGTAACCGGCCGCCGGCTCGACGACGCGCGTGGCGCCGTCCTTGTCGGCCTCGGGGACACCGGGTTTCGTGACGTCCCCAACCGCCTCGCCCGCGAACGGCACGAGGCTGATGGTCATCTCCCCCATCCCTGGCACGAGATGGGCCGCACGGACCCAGGCGGTGGCCATCCCGTCGGCGGTGGGGGCGGAGGCGGCAGCGGACGCCGACGGCGCGAACGCGCCGAGGGCGAGGGCCACCGCGGTCGTGAGGACCGCGAGGACGCGGGGCGTCCGGTGTGGCGTGGTGGTGTGCATGGTGTTCCTCTCTCCGGTGGCGGACAGGTCGCGCGTCGCGGACCTGGTGGAACGGGTCGGGGTGGCGGGAGCGGTGCTCATCGGTCGGCCCGGGGCCAGGACAGGACCAGGGCGGGCGGGGTGCCCGGCCCGGCCTCGGTGAAGCGGACGTCGGCGGCGTAGGGGGCGGACCGCTCGGCGGACACCCGCGCCACCTCGGCGGCGGGCGCGGCGTCCGGCGTGGCGGGACCGCCGTCGACCTCGGTGATGGTGACGGTGCGCCGTGCGGCGCCGGCGGCCTCCTCCGCCGCCGGCTGGGGCAGTGACCCGAGCGTGACCGTGTGCTGCGCGCTCACGGACGCGAGGACGGTGAGCAGTCGCGGGTCGACGCGGCCGGACAGGAGGGCGTCGCGGGAGGCCGGCGAGGTCGTGATGGCCGGGTTGGCGACGAGCTGCTGGCCGGCGGCGGCCGCTGCCGCGCGCTGGTCGTCCAGCACGGCCGGGTCGGTGCCGGACGGCCCCACCCGCAGGATCTCCACGCGGCGCTCACCGGTCCCGAAGGCCGCGACGGGGACACTGCGGTCGAGGGCCTCGGCCAGGGTCGGGAAGGAGCGTGGGTCGCTGCGGACCGAGTCGGTCGAGACCACCCACTGGTAGGAGTCGGCGCCCTTGGGCACGGCCGGGTCGGTGTCGGGCTTGTAGAACCAGACGACGTCGCCGCGGGCGCGGCCCTGCTCGACGAGGTCGACCCAGAGGGCGTCGTCGGTGAGGATGCGCTCGCCCGTCGGCACGTTCTGCGCGATCCACGCGGTCGCGTCGGACATCGGCTGGTCGAGCGGCGCGATCATCAGGCCGCGCAGCTGGCCGGCCCAGGCGGGCGTGGCGACGGCGGTGAGGCCGATGCCGACGGCGACCAGCGCGGCCCCCGCCGCTCGACCGACCCGACGACCCGCGAGGCGGGTGGGCCGGCTCTGCCAGAGCGTCGTCGTGACGGCCGCGACGAGCAGCGCCCCGAGCGGGAGCAGCGCGACGACGAACGGCACGGGCAGGTACCCGGGGCGCACGAGCATCGTCAGGAGGATCAGCATGGCGACGGCGAAGGGGCGCAACCGGCCCACGAAGAGCGCCAGCAGGGTCGCCACGACGGCGACGACGGGCAGGACCGTGTCGAGCTGCAGCCAGATCGACACCGTGCGGTGGCCGAGGGACTCGGGGTCGAAGATGCTGCCGCTGCTCTCGCGGCCGGACACCTGGTAGAGCACGCCGCCGAGGAGGCTGGTCCGCCCCTGACCGGGGACCACCTCACCCTTGAGAGCCGCGAAGAGGACGTAGAAGGTGCCCATGAGCACGAAGAGGGTCGCCGAGACCGCGACGGCGTAGCGCCGGGTCCCGCCGCGGCTGCGGCGCCACAGCAGGTAGGCGAGGACCGGGAACAGCAGGAAGGTCGTCTCCTTCGAGAGCACGGCGACGGCGAAGCACACCGCGGCGGCCGCGAAGGCACCGAGCCGGCGTCGCGGGCTCAGGGCCAGGACGAAGGCCCCGAGGAGCCACGGCGTCGCGACGTTGTCGAGGTAGACCGTCCGGTGGAACTGCACCGCCAGGGGCGACAGCGTGAAGAGGGCGACCGCCAGCCCGGCGCCCCAGCGCGGCATCCGCAGCCGGCGGGCGAGGACCCACAGCAGGGCGGCGCTGACCAGGGCGAGCAGCACCATGAGCTCGCGGCCCGCCCCGACGGCGTTCGGGGCGCGGTCGAACGCGCCCGTCAGCTCGGTGTAGAGAGCGATCTGCAACCACCCGAGCGGCGGGTGGTCGTACCAGTAGGTGTAGTGGGTCAGCTCGCCGAGGTGGAAGACGGCCCAGGCCTGGGCGACGTACGTCCCCTCGTCGTCGATGCGCTGCGGGGCGCTGTAGAGGCCGATGCGCATGACGACGCCCGCGAGGACGAGCAGCGGCCCGAGGACGACGAGGTCGCCGCGCGGGTTGCGGGCACGGTCCCAGACCCGACGCAGGCGGGAGGGGCGGGGAGCAGGCTCGACGGGGGTCGGCTCGGTGCTCGTGGTGGGGCGGTCGACGACGGTCATCAGGAGGCCTTCCGATCGGCGAGCTCGACGACCGGGGCGAGGGTCGGCGCCGGGGTGCGGTGCAGGTTGCTGTGCTCGGTCTTCTCCCAGCCGCGCTGGCCGCGCTTCTCGCGCCAGACGGCGCGCACGGCGGCGCCGGCGAGGAGCACCTGGTACGGGAAGGCGCCCACGACGAGGACGACGTAGTCGCGCAGGCGGACCTTGACGTCGTAGGCCCGGCCGAACTCGTGCAGGCCCGCGGCCTCGACCGCGAGCGTCACGAGGGTCGGGACGAGCGGCAGGAACGTCACGAGGCTGACCCAGGTGGGGACCTTCGCGAAGAGGACGAGCGCGATCGAGACCGGGATCATCAGGCCGGTGAAGGCTTGGAGGAAGGGCATCGAGAGCGTGTAGCGCGCCAGTAGCCGCTGCCGCGCGGTGGGCAGGTCGCGCCACACGCCCTTGGCGAGCACCTGGAGGAAGCCCTGGTTCCAGCGGGTGCGCTGCTTGATCAGCGACGGGAGGGCGCCCGGGGTCTCCTCCCGTGTCACGAGCTCGGGGTCGTAGGCCACGGCGACGGTCGCGCCGCGGGTCGAGACGCGCACGCCGATCTCGCAGTCCTCGGCGAGGCACTCGGGGTCCCACCCGTCGACCTCGCGCAGGAGGTCGGTCCGCATGAAGACGGTGTTGCCGCCCAGCGGGATGAACCGCTGCCCTGCGTGGAAGTGCAGCCGGCTGCGGAACCAGAAGTAGTACTCGAGGCAGTTGCGCATCGACCACCACGTCGTGTGGACGTTCATCAGCTGCACGCCGCCCTGGACGATGTCGGCCTTCGTCTCGTGGAAGCGCGCGTCGATGTGCGCGAGGAGGTCGCTGTGCACCTCGTCCTCCGCGTCGAAGACGCCGACGACGTCCCCGGTCACCTCGCGTAACGCCGTGTTGAGCGCCTTCGGCTTGTTCTTCGGGACGCTGGAGTCCACGACCACCCGGACGCGCCCGGGATGACGGGCCGCGGCAGCTCGCGCGACGGCGGCCGTCCCCTCGTCGTCGTCCCCGACGATCGCGATGATCTCGAGGTCGCCGTAGTCGAGGGCGCTCAGGGTGTCGAGGGTGTCGCCGAGGACCTGCTCCTCGTGGCGCGCTGGGACCAGGAGGCTGAAGCGCAGCGGCTTCTCTCGGCTGGACCGACCACCGAACCGGGTGGCGCGCAGGCCTTCCGGTGTCCGCCAGGCGTGGAGCATCCACGCGAGGGTCGTGAAGGCCACCCCGGACAGCAGGAGGGACACGAGGACGAGCAGGAGCACTCCGGTCCACCCGAGGACACTGGACGGGTTCTCGGACGGCTGCGTCTGCGCCGTCACGTCGTCAGGTGTGGCCGGCGCCGTCGACGGGTCGTCGACGGCGGGGATGCCCCCGCCCAACGGGTCGGTCAGGGAGCCACCCTGCTCGGGCAGCACCGGTTCGGGGGTCGCCGCCGAGAGGGTCGTACCTGGAGAGGCCGGCCGGGGAGAGTCCGCAGCCAGGGCCGCGGAGGACGGGAGGAGGAGGGCGAAAGTGGACAGGACAACGAGACACGTTCGGTTTCGCACGAAAAGCCCCTGCTGATCGGTTGCGAGTGACGTCCGGCGCCGTTGCCGGGCGGCGTCACGCCCCTGCTGGTTGAAAGACGCGACCGGTCGTGAGGGGCTTCGAGACCACCGCGCCGTCCGGATTGGACTTTCCGAACATTCGGTACCGACGGCCGATGCGCCGCCCCTCCGGTCGGCCGACGGCCCGGCCCCCATCCGGAGGCCGGTGGCCACCCGCGCAGGGGCGAGTCGAGGACGTCGACGACGGGGCTCGGCGCCTGCGCGTCCTGGTGGCTGGACATGGGTCGGGGCCTGCCGCTCCGCCGTGGACGGAGGGGCAGGCCCCGCAGGGTCCGGGACGGCGGCGCCCAGGGCCGCGCCGCCGCGCCGGGGTCAGCGGCCGACGGTGTGCTGGTTCACCGCACGGCGGAGGAGGGCGAGGTTGGTGTTGGCCTTGTTGGCGGCCACGTAGAGGAACGTCGTCCCGCCGTCCATGACCTTGATGAGGTGGAGCTGGTCGCTCAGCGTGAGGAGCATGTCCTCGAGCTCGGAGTCGAGCCCGAGGGCCTTCATCGTCTTGAACTTGCCCTTGACCATCTCGCTGTTGTAGGCGCTCGCGACGTCGAGGTCGAAGTTCGAGACGGCCGAGCGCGACGCCAGGGACATCCCCGACTCGAGGTCGACGATGGTGGCGCCGATGAAGCCGGTGACGTCGGTCTGGATCGCCTCGATGATGCTCTCGTAGTCAGCCATGATCTGTGTTCCTTCGGTGTCGTGACCCGGGGGGTCGATAGGTGGTGCGGTGTGGTTGGTGCTGGTCGGTGACGCGCTGCCCGGGGGCGAGCTCGTCACCTCGATCACGACGCCGGCGGACGTCGATGCCGTGGTGGAGGAGGCGGGGCCGCGGCTCGGTGCGGCGGTGTCCTCCTCGGTCGGTGAGGCCCGAGCGAGCCCGAGGGCCCGGAGCAGACGGCTCACCGCGCGACGGAGGCCAGCTTCTGCGTGAGGTCCTCCGCGGTCCTGCGGGTCTCGACGAGGAGCACGGCGTGCTGGATGTCCGACGCCTGGGCTCCCAGGACGAAGTCGCCGACGTCCGGGAGGTGCACGGAGACGAGCACGGTGTGCGTCTCCTCGGCGGAGAGGTGCACCGTCAGGCCCGCCGAGTCCGCCTGCGCGGCCTTGCGGAGCGCCATGGCGACGCTGAAGATCGAGCTCGTGAGCGCGGACAGCCGGCCCACGTCACGCTCGTAGACCCCGAGCGTGCAGAGGTTCAGCCCGTCCGCGGTGCAGAACAGGATGGTCTCGATGTCCGGGACCCGCTCACCCAAGGCTTCGAGCTCGGGCTGAGCCACCACTCCGAGGGTGCGCGAGAGCGCGTCCCAGTCCCCCACCTCGAGCCGGCTCCGCAGCTCGTGCGGCTCCACCCGTGAGCCGAGGGCCGCCTCGACGACGGCGCTCACGCCGGGACGCCCTGTGGCACAGGCACTTCACGGCCGAGTGCGAGGGCGACGACACGCTGGACGTCGACCTTGTCCCGAGGATCGGCGGCCATGAGCCGGATGCCGGGACCGAAGGAGTCCAGGAGCGGCCGGTAGGCGTCCAGGTCCGGGTGCGGACCCGGCTCGTCCAGCCGGCTGACGGCGACCGTGAGGTTGGCATAGACCGAGGCGTCCTGGACCCCGAGGTAGCGCAACCACTCCTCGGCCTCCTCCAAGGCGTACTCGTTCTGGCCGAACAGCCACAGCACGACGTGCACCGAGAACGACATGGTCGAGGTGCGTACGGTGTCGAACCGCACCTGCCCCGGCGTGCCGTACACGGCGACGTTCGAGCTCGCGCCCTCCTGCCACTCCCCGTAGTCGATGCCGACGGTCGTGGTGGTCTTGTCCGACCGCGACTCTCCACCGTGCCGGCTGTTCGCCTGTCGCACATCGGTGTTGGCCACCTCGACGTCCGAGATCGCCCGCACGGCCGTGGTCTTCCCGACGCCGAGCGGGCCGCAGAACACGACCCGGTCCTGGGCCACCGCCCCGACCACGGCCTGCAGCCGCCCACCCGTTGCCCCTCTTCGCTTCCCCATGCCCAGAAGTGCAACAGTCAAGAATGGGTGAAGAAGATGCATCACGGCGGGGTCGTCCGAACGGACGACCTCGCTGCGCCGGAAGGTGCGCCCCCACCCTCGTCCGTCGGGACACGACCCGCCGGCCGACCCATCCGACCAGGGCGACGTCTCCGATGGCGTCCTCGTGGACCATCCCTCAACGAGGTGACCACCGGGCCCGCTCCCTCGAGTCGTGGGTCACGCAGGTGGTAGCTGATGCCCAGGGCGTCCCCACGCGGTCAGGTCGGTCCACTTCTGGCCACCTGGGTGCAGCGAGCGACGCGCTGACGGGCATGCCTTCGCACGTGAGAACAGGGGCTCAACGTCGCGAGAAGAGAGCTGGCGGGGGGACTCGAACCCCCAACCCCCTGTTTACAAGACACCGAATGACTCACCGCACATGGACCCTGACCTGCGACGATCCCGCCTACGGTGGCAGCACTTTGGTTTTGTGCCATCCCCGTGCCATCCCGAAGCCACCGCATGTCTTGTCATGACCATTTAACCCGTCGGCTCGAGCGGGGGAACGGTGAGCACGTCGTGCTGGGGCGCTACTCGCGCTCGATCCCCATCACCATCTCCACCATGTCGAGGCAGCTGACATAGCGGCGATCCTGCTCGAAGTCGCACATCAACGCCTCCACGTCCCGCCGGGAACCCGCCAGCCCGAGCGTCACACCGACCTCGGTCGGGCGTCCGGCGGGGATGAACGCACCGCGAGCCAGGTCGTGCGCGTCGCCTGACGTCCCGGCCCCGTCCCAGACGTCCGCCCCCAGCCCCCGCGCCAGGGCGAGATCGCCGAGGTGGTCGAGGTCGACCTCCGAGGCGCCGAACACGGTCACGCTCCAGGTTGCGGTCTCCGACGACCGCACCCGGGCGTCCTGGAGAGGCCCCTTGACCGACACCCCGTGCGCATTCACCAGCTCACGCTGCTCCAGCCCGTGGGAGATGAGGTCACCAAACCGCAAGCCGGAGACGGGCTACGGAACGCTCGTCACGACGCCCAGACCGGCCCCCACCCCTCGGACCCACACGAAGTTGGGACGGGGCTCGATGCCCGGACCATCGACGGCACGCGGCAGCAGCACCGGGTAGTGGTCGTCCTGCAGCATCGCATCGACCTCCTCGGGTCAAACTTTAAGGGCGGTCGACGGCTGCGCCATCTGATCGGGCAGCCTCCCGCGACCCTTGGCTCTGCCACTAATGGTGACCTTCCTGGGGGGGGGGGGGGGGGGGGGGGGGGGCGGGGGGGGGGGGGGGGGGGGGGGGGGGGGGGGGGGGGGGGGGGGGGGGGGGGGGGGGGGGGGGGGCGGGGGGGGGGGGGGGGGGGGG
>NZ_JBNVZV010000006.1:0-220885 GCF_050496545.1 Phycicoccus avicenniae
GCCCCCCCCCCCCCCCCCCCCCCCCCCCCCCCCACCGACGCGTCGTCCATGATGTGGCGGGCAGCCGGCCCGCGGGGACGGAGGGGATGACGGTGGACGGACACCACGACACGGGGGGAGCGCTGCGGGCCGTGCTCGACCGGGCGGGCACGCCCTCGGTGCCCGAGGGGCTGCTCGACGAGGCGCTGGCACGCGGCGGTCGGCTGCGGCGACGGCGGATGATGGCCCGCGGGGCCGCCGGGACGCTGGGCGCCGCGGCCCTCGTGGCCGGCCTGGTCGTCACGGTGCCGGCCCTCGGCGCCGGACCGGACCGGACGGCACCGCCGGCGGCATCGGGGGCCCGGTCCACGCCGACACCCTCGGCCTCGCCCTCCGGCGGCGAGGGCGCGGCAGTGCAGGCGCTGTTCCCGGACGAGGACGACCTCCGGGGGCTGCGCTACCGCGGCGGCCCGATGACGGGGCCGGACCAGCCCGCCGTCCTCGGACCGCAGATCTGCGACTCGACGGTGGTGGGCCCGGCCAGGGGCGCGGTCGACCCCGTGGACGTCGCGACCATGGGCGCGGTCCTGCCCGAGGTCACCGAGGAAGGGGTGGACGACGCGTCCTTCACCGTGGCCGCGTGGACGGACTCGAGGGGCTGGCAGCAGCTGGTGGCGGACACCGGCCCGTGCCGGTGGATCGGCGTCGAGCAGGTCCCCTGGCCCGGGGGCGACCGCCCGGACCGGCTGCTCCTCGTCGGCCGGGACGACCCCCGGTGGGTCGTGGCCGTGCGGCGGGTCGGCACCCGGTCGGTGGCGGTCAGCATCCACCGCAGCGGGACGACGGACCCGACGGTCGAGGCGGTCCGGCTGGTCGGCCTCATGGCGACGCGCCTCGAGGACTCGCCGTGGCCGGCGGTGGGCCCGTGAGGTCCGCCCGCGCGCCTCGGGCTCCGGAGGGCGTCGAGGAGTACGCCCGGGCCGCCGGCCCACGTCTCCTCCGGTTCGCGCGCAGCCTGACGCTCCACGACGCCGACGCGGAGGACCTGCTGCAGGACACGTTGGTCCGCCTCGTCGTGCACTGGCGCCGCGTGGAGCGGTCCGACGACCCCGACCGCTACGTGCGACGGATGATGGTCAACCGCTTCGTGTCGGGGCGACGGCTGGCATCGGCCCGGACCGTGACCTCCGACGCGCTCGTCGAGGCCTCTGCTCCCGTCGCGTCCGCCGGCGACGGTGCGGTCGAGGCGCGGGTGCTCGCCGACGGGATGCTCGCGCTGCTCGACCCGCGCTCCCGGGCGGTGCTCGTGCTGCGCTACCTCGAGGACCAGCCCGACGAGGTCGTGGCGGACGTGGTGGGGATCTCGACGGGCAACGTCCGGGTGATCGCGCACCGGGCGCTGACCCGGCTGCGCCCCCTGCTCACGGCGGACGAGCTCGTGCCCTGACCCGGGGCACGGGGGTCCGCACCGATGTCCGACGTGGTCGGTGTAACGAGCGGGGGAGTCGCGGCGTCGTCCATGGTGTGAGGGGCGGATGCCCCCGACGACCCGAGGGGGAGCATGGACGACGACCAGCTGCGGAGCCGGCTGCGCGAGCTCGCGGTGCTCGCCGAGCAGGACGGGCCGGCCGCCGGCGACGACTTCTTCGACCGGATCATCGACACCTCGGTCGTGGCCCGGCGCCGCCGGGCCGGGCGGGTCACCGTCCTCATGGGAGTCGCCGTCGCGGGAGCCGTGCTCGTGCCGCAGCTGTGGTCCGCCTGGACCCCGGAGCGGGCTCTCCCGGCCGCTCCGCGGACGACCACCCCGGTGACGCACTACACGTGGACCGACTGGCCCACCCCGACGACCCCCACCCCGACGCCGTCGAACGCCGTCGCCGTCCCCGACGTCCTGCCGGACCCGGCGCAGCTGGGGGACCTGGACTACTCCGAGGAATCGCCCGTCGAGTACCCCTTGTCGGCCCCCGTCTTCGGTGCCCAGAGCTGCGACCCGACGCAGGCCGACTCGCCGCCGGGACCCGACGCCACCCACCAGCTCGCCACGGTGCTGGGATCCGCGTGGACGGCCGACCAGAGCCGCTCGGTCAACATCACCGTGTCCGTGTGGTCCGACGGGCGCGGGTGGCAGCAGCTGGTCGACGACACCGGGCCCTGCCGCTGGGCGCGGGTCGCCCCGGCTCCCTGGCCCGAGGGCGCGCCGCCCGGCGACGCGCTCTACCTCGAGGGGACCTACAACGCGCACCAGTCCGTGGTCGTGCGGCGCGTGGGGCGGGTGATCGTCTCCGTCGTCACCCTCGACGTCTCGGACGCGCGGGCCCGGACCGAGGCCCTGCGGCTGGTCGGCATCGTCGTGGCGAACCTCGAGGAGTCCGGCTGGTCGTGGGCGAGCGACCGGTGAGGCGCAGGTGGCCGGCCACGCCACCGGCGGCCGAGGAGTACGTGCGGGCAGCCGGCCCGCGGCTCCTGCAGTTCGCGCGCCGGCTCACCCTGCACGAGGCGGACGCCGAGGACCTCGTGCAGGACTCCCTCGTCAAGGTGCTCGTCCAGTGGCGCCGGGTCTCGGCCGCCGACGACCCGGACCGCTACGTGCGCCGGCTCATCGTCAACACCTTCCTGTCCGGGCGGCGCCCGGCCCGCGCCCGGACGCTCACGTCCGATGCCGCCGTCGAGCGCCGCCTCGGGTCGAGCCCGCCCCCCGACGAGGCGGTCCAGGCCCGCGTCGTCCTCGAGGGGCTCCTCGGGGTGCTCGACGCCCGCTCGCGGGCCGTGCTCGTCCTGCGCTACCTCGAGGACCAGCCGGACGAGGTCGTGGCCGACGTCGTGGGGATCTCGACCGGCAACGTCCGGGTCGTCGCGCACCGGGCGCTGGCCCGGCTGCGCCCCCTGCTCACGGCGGACGAGCCCGTGGGCTGACGCGCGCCGCTCGACGCCGGGACCGTGCGGAGGGGCGCGGTCCGGGCGCCGAGATCAGGGGACACGCAGGCGTGCGGGCGGAAGCGGCCGACTTCTTGCGCATCCGCCACCTCTCAAGGCCTCGTCAGGCCCCTCCGAGGTGGCAGATGGGCAATGAGTGGGATGCAGCGGCGAGCCCCTAGGCTCGCGGGCGTGAGTGCCGCAGCGTTGCCGTCCCGCGCCCGTGTCGTCGTGGTCGGCGGGGGTGTCATCGGCACCTCGATCGCCTACCACCTCGCCCACGCCGGCGAGAGCGACGTCCTCGTCCTCGAGCGCGACCGGCTGACCTCCGGCACGACCTGGCACGCGGCCGGGCTGATGACCTGCTTCGGCTCCCTCAGCGAGACGAGCACCCGCCTGCGCCTCTACTCGCGCGACCTCTACGGACGGCTCGAGGCCGAGACGGGCCAGTCCACGGGCTTCAAGCCGGTCGGTCTCGTCGAGGCCGCCGCCGACCGCGACCGGCTCCAGGAGTACCGCCGGGTCGCGGCCTTCCAGCGCCGGCTCGGCCTGGACGTCGACGAGGTGAGCCCCACCGAGATGGCCGAGCTCTTCCCGCTCGCCCGCACCGACGACCTCGTCGGCGGCTTCCACGTGCCCGGCGACGGCCGGGTCAACCCCGTCGACCTGACGATGGCCCTCGCCAAGGGAGCCCGGGCGCACGGCGTCCGCGTCGCCGAGGGGGTGCGCGTCGAGCAGGTCCTCACCCGCCGCCGGGGCGTCGTCGAGGAGGTGGCCGGGGTCGTCACCGACCGCGGCACCGTCGAGTGCGACGTCGTCGTCAACGCGGCCGGGATGTGGGCCCGCGAGCTCGCCGCCCAGAACGGCGTCGTCGTGCCCAACCAGGCCGCCGAGCACTACTACCTCGTCACCGAGCCGATCGAGGGGATGAGCCCCGACGCCCCGGTCTTCGAGGACCCCGCCTCCTACGGCTACTACCGCGAGGAGGGCGGCGGCATGATGGTCGGCCTCTTCGAGCCGGTCGCGGCGGCGTGGAGGGTCGAGGGCATCCCGCGCGACTTCTCCTTCGGGACGCTGCCCCCCGACACCGACCGCGTCGGCCCGTTCCTCGAGAAGGCGATGGCCCGCGTGCCGGTCGTCGAGACGGCCGGCATCCGCACCTTCTTCTGCGGCCCGGAGTCGTTCATGCCCGACCTCTCGCCCGGGGTCGGGGAGGCGCCCGGCATCCACGGCTACTTCGTCTGCGCCGGGCTGAACTCGGTCGGCATCCTCTCGGCCGGCGGGCTCGGGCGGATCCTCGCCCACTGGGTGCTGACCGGCCGCCCGGACGTCGACGTCACCGGCATCGACGTCGCCCGCTTCCGCGAGCACCAGCTGCTGCCCGAGCACCGCAGGGCCCGCACCGCCGAGGTCCTCGGCACGGTCTACGCGGCGCACACGCCGGGCGTGCAGCTGGCGACCTCCCGGGGCGTCTTCCGCTCGCCGGTCCACGACCGTGTCGTCGCGGCCGGCGGGTACCTGCGCGACGTCTCCGGGTGGGAGGGCGCCGCGTGGTACGCCGGCCCGGGGGAGACCCCGCGGGCCGACCCCACCTGGGGCCGCGCCCCCTGGTTCGCGCACTGGGAGGCCGAGCACCGCGCCGTGCGCGAGGCCGCCGGCCTCTTCGACATGTCGTTCATGGGCCGTTTCGCGGTGCGCGGGCCCGACGCCCTCGCCGTGCTCGAGCACCTGAGCGCCGGAGACCTCTCCGTCGACGGCCGCATCACCTACACGCAGTGGCTCGCCGACGACGGCCGCCTGCTCGCCGACCTCACGGTCACCCGGCTCGCCGCCGACGACCTCCTCGTCGTCGCCTCCGACACCCAGCACCCCCAGGTCCTCGGGATGCTCCGGCGCGCGCTCGGTGACGCGGACGCCACCGTCGAGGACGTCACCGAAGAGCACGCGATGCTCAGCCTCCAGGGCCCGGCCTCGCGCAGGGTGATGGAAGCCGTTGCGCCGCAGACCGACTGGAGCAACGAGGCCTTCCCCTTCCGCGCCGCCCGCACGGTCGAGATCGACGGGACCGGAGTCCTCGCCGTCCGGGTGACCTACGTCGGCGAGCTCGGCTGGGAGCTCTACGTCCCGGCCGGCGCCGCGACCGCCGTCTGGGACCGGCTGCTCGAGGCCGGGGCGCCGCACGGGCTGCGGCCGACCGGGCTCGCCGCGCTCGGCAGCCTCCGCCTCGAGAAGGGCTACCGCGACTACGGGCACGACGTCGACACCACCGACGACGTCCGGACCGCGGGCCTGTCGTTCGCCGTGGCCACGGACAAGCCGAGCGGCTTCCGGGGTCACGACGCGGTCGTCGCGGCCGCCGACGCCGGACCCCCGCGCCACCGCGTGGTCTCCGTCGTCCTGGCGGACCCCGAGCCGCTGCTGTTCCACGGCGAGGTGCTGCACCGCGACGGCGAGCCGGTCGGCGACGTGCGCAGCGGCTCCTTCGGCTGGACCGTCGGCGGCGCCGTCGGGCTGGCCGGTGTCGAGCACGCAGACGGCGTCACGGCCGAGTGGCTGCGCGAGGGCCGGTGGGAGGTCGACGTCGCCGGGACCCGGTACCCGGCCGAGGTCACGCTGCGCCCGCCGTACGACCCCTCGTCGTCCCGCGTGCGCGGCTGATCCGGGAGACTGGGGGCGTGCCCCGGTCCAACCGTCGCCGACGCGACCTCGAGAGCCGTCCCCTCGGCGGCAGCACCGAGGTGGCCACCGAGCAGTGGCGCGGCCGGCCCTGGCACGTGCGTCGGCTGAGCGGCGCCACCTCGGGCCGCGAGTACGTCTGCCCCGGCTGCCACACCGGCATCCCCGTCGGCACGCCGCACGTGGTCGCGTGGCCGGCCACCGGCGTCGGCGGCGTCGAGGAGCGGCGGCACTGGCACACCCGGTGCTGGGGCGCCCGCGAGGCCGCCCGCCCCTGATCGCGCCCCGCTACGCCTCGTTCTGGCGCGGCACGAGCACTTCCTCGTAGAGGAGCAGCATCCCCGCGGCGACCGGGATGGCGAGCAGCGCCCCCAGCACCCCGAGCAGTGCGCCGCCGGTGAGGGCCGCGATGATCGTCACCGTGCCCGGCACCGAGACGGTGCGCTGCATGACCCGCGGGGCGATGACGTAGTTCTCGATCTGCTGGTAGACGACGTAGTAGACGAGCAGGATGAGCGCCGTGCGCGGCTCGTCGAAGAACGCGACGACGCAGACGAGCGAGGCGCCGAGCGTGGCGCCGACCATCGGGACGAGCCCGAGCAGCCCGACGCTCACGGCGAGCACCGCGGCGTAGGGGACGCCGAGGATGGTCATGACCAGCCACGACATGCACGCGTTGAGCGTGGCGATGGCGACCTGGCCGATGGCGTAGGAGCCGACCCGCCGCATGATCTCCTCCGACAGGGAGGCGACGCGCGGCCGGCGGCTCGCCGGGACGAGCGCGTAGGCGGCGTGCTTGACCCGGGGGAGCGAGGCCAGCAGGTAGAGGGTGAGCACGAGGACGGTGAGCACCTGGAAGACGCCGGAGAGCACGGCCCGTCCCGCACCGAGGATGCCGCCGAGGACGCCCCCGATGAACGACTGGTCGGTGAGCCGCGCGTTGACCTCGGTCTGCAGCCGGTCGATGACGTCGTAGTGCTGGTCGAGGTCGCGCACCCACCGGGCGTTGAGGAGGTCGGTGACGTAGGACGGCGCCTGCTGCACCAGCGCCCCGCCCTGGTCCACCACGGGCGGCACGACGAGGAACCCCATGACGACGAAGGCGAGGATCAGGCCGGAGAAGACGAGGGTGACGGCGGCGCCGCGCGGCATCCGGCGGGCCAGCCGGTCCACCACGGGGTTGAGCGCGAGCGCGAGGAAGAACGAGACCAGCAGCAGCGTGATGGTGGTCGCCAGCCGCCCGAGGCTGGTCCAGAGGCCGAAGGCGAGCATCGCCCCGCTCGCGCCGAAGAACCCGAGGTAGAAGGGGGAGTGCCGGTTGAGCGGCTGACCGGCGGCGCCGAACGCGGCGAGCGGGCCGGAGGTCGGCGCGGACGTCGGCCCCGGGACCGCACCGCCCTCGGGCGGGTGGGTGACGGCCTCGACGGGCAGCAGCTCGACGTCGGGCACGTCCGCCGGGTCGAGCCGGTTGCTCTCCTCGAGGGCGGCCCGCTGGCGGCGGCGGAACTCACCCCACCGCTCGACCGGCGCCCACAGCGTCGACAGCCTCACGAACACACCTCCGGCCCCTCACCCTAGTGGCGGGCGGGGGCCGGAGGTCGGTGGTCCGGGCGGTGTGGCTCAGGCGTCCCGGAACCGGTTGATCTCGGTCTCGAAGCGGGCCCGCTTCTCGGGGTCGGTGATGCCCAGGCCGGCCTCCGGCGCCAGGGTCAGCACGCCGACCTTGCCCTGGTGGGCGTTGCGGTGGACGTCGAGCGCGGCCTGCCCGACCTCCTCGAGCCGGTAGGTCTTGCTCAGCGTCGGGTGGATCAGGCCGCGGTTGACCAGCTCGTTGGCCTCCCACGCCTCGCGGTAGTTCGCGAAGTGCGAGGAGAGGATCTTCTTGAGGTTCATCCAGAGGTAGCGGTTGTCGTACTCGTGGAGGTAGCCCGAGGTCGAGGCGCAGGTGATGATCGTGCCGCCCTTGCGCGCGACGTACACCGACGCGCCGAAGGTCTCCCGGCCCGGGTGCTCGAAGACGATGTCGACGTCGTGGCCGCCGGTCAGCTCGCGGATCCGCTTGCCCAGGCGCTGCCACTCCTTCGGGTTCTGCTCGGTGTTCTCCTCGTTCCAGAACCGGAAGCCCTCGGCGGAGCGGTCGATGATCAGCTCGGCGCCCATCGCCCGGCAGATGTCGGCCTTCTCGGGGGAGGAGACGACGCAGATGGGGGTCGCGCCGCCGGCCAGCGCCATCTGGGTGGCGTACGAGCCGAGCCCGCCGCTGGCGCCCCAGATGAGCACGCGGTCGCCGAGCTTCATGTGGGCGCCGTTCTTGCTGATGAGCTGCCGGTACGCCGTGGAGTTGACCAGCCCGGGGGAGGCGGCCTCCTCCCACGACAGGTGCGCCGGCTTCGGCATCAGCTGGTTGGCCTTGACGATCGCGAGCTCGGCGAGGCCGCCGAAGTTCGTCTCGAAGCCCCAGATGCGCTGCTGCGGGTCCATCATCGTGTCGTCGTGGCCCTCGGCGTCCTCGAGCTCGACCGACAGGCAGTGCGCGACGACCTCGGTGCCGGGCTTCCACTTCGTGACGCCCGGGCCGGTGCGCAGGACGACGCCGGCGAGGTCGGAGCCGACGACGTGGTACGGCAGGTCGTGCCGCTTCGCGAACTCCGAGGTGCGGCCGTAGCGCTCGAGGAACCCGAACGTCGAGACCGGCTCGAAGATCGAGGTCCACACGGTGTTGTAGTTGATGGCGCTGGCCATCACGGCGACGAGCGCCTCGCCGGGGGCGAGCTCGGGGACGGGCACCTCGTCGACGTGGAGGGACCGGCGCGGGTCCTTCTCCTTGGTCGGGAGGTCGCCGAACATCTCGACCTCGTCCTTATGCACGGTCGCGCCGCGGTAGGACTCGGGGACGGCGAGGGCGGCGTAGGTCTCGGGACTGCGGTCACCGGAGAGGATGGCCTCGCGGATCTGCTCCATGGGGTCGTGCTCCTTCGGTGGTGCTGGGGGACAACTGGACGCGAACCTAGCGGCCGGTCCTACCCGCCGGTACTGCCTGAGACGGCAGTCACCCGTGACCCTGCTCACGACGGCGTGGGACGGCGCCGCGGGCTCCGGGATACCGTTCCGGGGTGAGTCCCGCCACCGTCAGCCGCCGCGGCCTGCTGATCGGTGGCGGCGGGCTCGTCGCGGCCGGGGGTGCGGCCGGAGCCGTGGCGCTCGAGCGGGCCCGGCACGCCGAGGTGCCGCTCTACAGCGAGACGGTCGCGTTCTCGGCCCCCTTCGTGCGCACGCTGGTCCCGGCCGGGCGCGCCGAGTCCCTGGTCCCCGGCACGCGGGTGCTCGCGGACTGCGCCGAGCGCTCGCGGCTCGTCGACGACGAGGAGGCCTGGCTCGGCGGGTGCGCCCCGTGGGTGGGGCGGGTCCGCGACGACGGCCTGCTGCGCTCGGCGCTGCTCGACCTGCGGGCGCTGACCACCGGCCTGCCGGCCGCCGTCGCCGGGTGGACCGACCGCTGGCGCTACGCCTGGCCGCGGGACACGGCCTTCGTCGCCGTCGCGCTGGCCCGGGTGGGGCGGCCCGACGAGGCGATGGCCCAGCTCTCCTTCCTCCAGGCCGTCCAGCGCGAGGACGGCTGGTTCGAGGCCCGCTACGACGTGCGCACCGGCACCACGCCGGACGACCGGCCGCCCCAGCTCGACGGGGTCGGCTGGACGCTCTGGGCGGCGGCCGAGGTCGGCGCGCGCTTCCCGGACGACGCGTCGCGGCTGCTGGCCCCGGTCCGGCCGATGCTCGTGCGCTGCGCCCGCCGGCTCCTCGCCTCCCGCGACGCCGGCACGGGGGTGCCCTCGCCGTCGTCGGACTACTGGGAGCTCGTCGAGCACACCCTCACCCTCGGCACGGCGGCCGCCGTCCTCGTCGGGCTGCGCAGCGGCACCGACGCTCTGACGCACGTCGGCGAGATGGCGCTCGCCGACCGGACGCGGCAGGCCGCCGACGAGCTCGACGCCCAGCTGCACCGCCAGTTCGGGGCCACCGGATACCCGCGCCACCTCGGGGACGACGTACCCGACGCGGCCGTCACCTTCCTCGTGGCCCCCATCGGGCCGCGCGAGCCGTCCATCGCGGTGCTCCAGGCCGTGGACCGTGCGCAGACCGCGATGGCCCGCCCGGCCGGCGGTCTCGCACCGGGGGCCGGGTGGAAGCAGGACGGCATCAGCTGGACGCCCGAGACGGCGCTGTTCGCCGCGGCCTGGGCGGCCAACGGCTTCCCGGACCGCGCCGCCCGCCTCCTCGACTGGCTCGGGGCACACCGCACCGACGCGGGCTCGCTGCCGGAGAAGGTGCTCCACGACGGGCGCCCGGCAGCGGTGGCGCCCCTCGCGTGGACGGCCTCGCTCGTCGTCATCGCGCAGCACGAGATGGTGACCGCGTGAGCGCCGCGGTGCATCGACCCCGGTGGTCGGTCGGTGTGGTCCTCGCCGTCCTCGTCGTGCTCCTCGGCGGGCTCGCCGCGCCCGCGGCGTCGGCGTCGCCCTCTGCGACCGACGCGGCGGGGGAGCGGGTCATCGTCCTCGGCGTGCCGGGCCTGTCCTGGTCGGACGTCAGCGAGACGAGCGTGCCCGTGCTGTGGCAGCTCGCCGGCGACGGTGCGGTCGGCTCGCTGACCGTGCGGACCGTGCGCTCGCGCACCTGCGAGGTGGACGGGTGGCTGACGCTGTCGGCCGGGCGCCGCGCGGCGGACGCCCCCGGCCCCTGCCTCGCGCCCGAGGCGGTCACCGACGGACGCGTCGGCGGGTGGGACCGGTACCTCGCCGCCGCACGGGCCGCCTCGTACGGCGCCCGGCCGGGCACCCTCGCCGAGCGCCTCACGGCCGCCGGGACGTGCGTGTCGGCCGACGGCGACGCCGCGGCGATCGGGGCGGCCGACCCGCAGGGGCGCGTGGTGAGCGGCGAGTGCGCCGTCGAGCTGCGCAGCGTGGCACCGCTGCCCGTGGGCCCCGGGCGGCCGGAGGCGCTGCGTGCCCTCAACCTCGAGCTGTCGCGCATCGTGTCCGACCCGGCATCGCGCGGGACCCGGCTGGTCGTGGCGGGGCTCGCCGACGGCGACGGCCCGGTGCGGCCGCGCGCGGTGGTGCTCGTCGGCGCCGGGGTCGAGCGGGGCGTGCTGACCTCGCCCTCGACGCGCCAGCCCGGGCTCGTGCAGCTCCAGGACCTCACCGCCACCCTCCTGGTCGGGGCCGGTGCCGACGACGCCGGCCTCACCGGACGCCCGGTCACCGTCGACCCCGACGACGAGCCGGTGGCCGAGCGGGTCGCGGACCGCGTCGGCTTCGAGGTCCGCTCGGGCACCCTGCGCTCGGTCAGCCCCCAGGTCACCGGATGGCTCGCGGCCGGCTTCGCCCTCTGGTGCGTGGCCGTCTGCCTCGCGTGGTGGCGCCGGCCCGGGCGCGCCGTACCGACGGCGCTCGCCGCCGCCGGGGTGGCGCTCGCGAGCGTCCCGACCGCCACGTTCGTCGCCAACCTCGTCCCGTGGTGGCACGCCGGGGCCCCGGGGCTCGCCTTCAACGGCGTGCTCGCCGTGGTCGTCGCGGCGATGACGGCCGCGGCCCTCCTCGCCGGCCGGCGGTGGCGGCACGGGGCGCTGGCCGTGGTGGCCGGCGTCTCGCTCGTCGTGCTGGGGGGCGACGTCCTCACCGGCTCGGGGCTGCAGCTCGCGTCGGTCTTCGGGCAGAACCCGACCGTCGGCGGCCGGTTCTACGGGGTCGGCAACACCAGCTACGCCGTCTACGGGGTCGCCGTCCTCACCGTCGTCGCGCTCGTCGGGTCGTGGCGGCGGCCCGGGCGTCGCTGGGCGGTCGCGCTCGCGGCCGTCGTGCTCCTCGTCGCCACCGCCCTCGAGGGACACCCGTCCTACGGCGCCGACTTCGGCGGTCCTCCGGGTCTCCTGCTGGGCGGCCTTGTCGTGCTCGCCGCCGCAGCGGGCCTGCGGCTCACCGTGGTCCGCGTGGTGACGGCGGTCGTCGCGGTCGGTCTCGTCACCGGCGCGGTCGCGGTGCTGGACTGGCTGCGGGCCCCGGCGGCGCGCACACACCTCGGCGAGTTCGTGCAGACCGTCGTCGACGGCGGTGCCGACGAGGTGATCGGGCGGAAGCTGTCGCAGAACCTCACGAACCTCGGGTCGCCGCCGCTGCTCGCCACGGCGATCGGCGTCGCCGTGCTGGCCGTCCTCGCGTGGCGGCTGGGCCGGCGCCCGGATCCGGTCGGGGGACAGGTCGCGCGTGGGACGGCGGTGCTCGCGCTGGTGGGGTTCCTCGTCAACGACTCGGGGCTGGTCATCCCCGCGTACGCGGCCCTCGTCCTCCTGCCGCTGCTCGTCGCCGCCGGCCCGGACCCCGGGCCCGAACCCCGTCGAGAGTAGAGAACACGCCGCGTGGAACGCCGGTCGGACGGCGTGTTCTCTACTCTCGACTGGTGGTGGGGGCGACGGCCCGGTGGAGGGTGCTGCCGTTCAGTGGTCGTTCCCGGCGGCCGGCTCGACGAGCTCGACGAGGATGCCGCGGGCGTCCTTGGGGTGGATGAAGTTGACCCGGCTTTCGCTCGTGCCGCGCTTGGGGGTGTCGTAGAGCAGCCGCATGCCGCGCTCGCGCAGGGTGGCGCAGACGGCGTCGAGGTCCTCGACCCGGTAGGCGAGCTGCTGGATGCCCGGGCCGCTGCGGTCGAGGAACTTCGCGATCGTCGACTCGGGGGAGAGCGGCGCGAGCAGCTGGATGCACGAGCCGGAGTCGCCGACGCCCATCATCGCCTCCCGAACGCCCTGCTCCTCGTTCGTCTCCTCGTGGAGCAGGCGCATCCCGTAGGTGGACTCGTAGAACGCGATCGCGTCGTCGAGGTCCGGGACGGCGACGCCGACGTGGTCGATGGCGGTGAAGAGGTCGCTGGCGGTCATGGATCCAGCCTAGGAGCGGTGGGCGGCCGGGGGTCGAGGGCGTGGCGGGTCTCACCGTCCCGGCGGCAGTGGTCAAGGACGCTTGACGTCGGTCACGATGTCAAGCTACCTTCACGTCAAGCATCCTTGACACACGGAGGTCACCATGGACGTCACCGCAACCCGGCGCTGGCTGCCGGCCACGCTCCTCGGCCTCGCGGTCGCGCTCGCCTTCGCGGGGCTCGTCGTCTCGCGGCGCCCGGACTGGCCGGCGGCGGTGGGGCTCACCGTGTTCACCCTGACGACCTGGCCGGTGGTCACCGTCGGTCTCCAGATGCTCTGGTTCGACCGCGCCCGCACCGACCGCGAGGTCGCGCAGGGCGAGATGAGCGTCGAGCGCACGTGGTTCCAGGAGGCGGCGGCGACGGCGTTCGTCACGTTGATCGGCGGGCTGCTGTTCCTCGACGGCGTCGGCGATGCGCTCGACGTGGGGTGGATGTCGCCCGTCGGCCTGCCGCACGCCCTCGTGCTCGGCCTCGGCACCTTCGGCCTCTCCTACCTCTGGCTGCGCGCCCGGGGCCGGTGACCGGGATGGAGAACCACGTCGCCGAGCTGCGGGCCGGGCTGGGGCTGTCCCAGGCCGCCCTCGCGGAGCGGCTCGGTGTCTCGCGCCAGACCGTGATCTCCATCGAGCGCGGCCGCTTCGACCCCTCGCTGCCGCTCGCCTTCCGCATCGCCCGGACCTTCGAACGCTCCATCGAGGACGTCTTCGTCCCTGAGTGAGAGTCCCGGGGCGCCGTCCGGGCGCGGGTGGTGAGCGTCACCGTCCGGCGGGGTCGGCAGGCCCCGGGATGGCGGTCTAGCATCGAGGCGATCCCCCACGTCCCAGACCCGGAGGCCCCCGCATGTCCACCGACCCGACCGTCATCGTCGCCGGCGCCCGCACCCCGATGGGGCGGATGAGCGGCTCGCTCAAGGGCTTCAGCGGCTCCGACCTCGGCGGCCTCGCCATCCAGGGTGCCCTCGAGAAGTCCGGCGTCAGCCCCGACGCCGTGGACTACGTGATCATGGGCCAGGTGCTCACCGCCGGCGAGGGTCAGATCCCCGCGCGGCAGGCGGCCACCAAGGGCGGCATCCCGATGTCGGTGCCGGCGCTGACCATCAACAAGGTCTGCCTCTCCGGCATCGACGCCGTCGCCCTCGCCGACCAGCTGATCCGCGCCGGCGAGTTCGAGGTCGTCGTCGCCGGCGGCCAGGAGTCGATGACCAACGCCCCGCACCTGCTCGAGAAGAGCCGCGACGGCTTCAAGTACGGCGACGTGACCATGCACGACCACATGGCCCAGGACGGCCTGTGGGACGCCTTCACCGACCAGGCGATGGGCCTGCTCACCGAGTCCGCCAACACCGGCGACCTCGCCTTCACCCGCGAGGAGCAGGACGCCTTCGCGGCGCGCAGCCACCAGCTCGCCGCGCGCGCCTGGAAGGACGGCCTCTTCGACGACGAGGTGCTCACCGTCTCCATCCCGCAGCGCAAGGGCGACCCGATCGAGTTCCGCACCGACGAGGGCATCCGCGCCGACACCACCACCGAGTCGCTCGGCCGGCTGCGCCCGGCCTTCAGCAAGGACGGCACCATCACCGCCGGCTCGGCCTCGCAGATCTCCGACGGCGCCTGCGCGGTCGTCGTCATGAAGAAGGCCAAGGCCGAGGAGCTCGGCCTCGAGTGGCTCGCCGAGATCGGCGCGCACGGCGTCGTCGCCGGCCCGGACTCCACCCTCCAGAGCCAGCCGGCCCGCGCCATCGCGAAGGCCTGTGAGCGAGAGGGCATCTCGCCGACCGACCTCGACCTCGTCGAGATCAACGAGGCCTTCGCCGCCGTCGGTCTGGCCTCGGCCAAGGAGCTCGGGCTCGACGAGGACAAGGTGAACGTCAACGGCGGCGCCATCGCCCTCGGCCACCCCATCGGGATGTCCGGCGCGCGCATCGCCCTCCACCTCGCGCTCGAGCTGAAGCGTCGCGGCGGCGGTGTCGGTGCGGCCGCCCTCTGCGGCGGTGGCGGCCAGGGCGACGCGCTCGTCGTCAAGGTCCCGGCGCAGGGCTGACCACGCTGGCCACGGCCCGCGACGTCGACGTCCCCTCCCTCGTCTCCGCGGCGCGGGAGGGGAACCCGCGTGCCGTCGCCCGGCTGATCTCGCTCGTCGAGGACGCCCACCCCGCGCTGCGCGAGGTGATGGCCGCGCTCGCCCCGGCCACCGGCCGGGCGCACGTCGTCGGCCTCACCGGTGCCCCGGGCGTCGGCAAGTCGACGACCACCAACGCGCTCGTCGCCGCGTACCGGGCACGGGGGCAGCGGGTGGGCGTGCTCGCGGTCGACCCCTCGTCCCCGTTCTCCGGCGGCGCCCTCCTCGGCGACCGGATCCGGATGTCCGAGCACGCCGCCGACCCCGAGGTCTTCATCCGCTCGATGGCCTCGCGCGGCCACCTCGGCGGCCTGTCGTGGGCGGCGCCGCAGGCCCTTCGCGTGCTCGACGCCGCCGGCTGCGACGTCGTCCTGCTCGAGACGGTCGGGGTGGGGCAGAGCGAGGTCGAGGTCGCTCGGGCCGCCGACACCACGGTCGTGCTCGTGGCGCCGGGGATGGGCGACGGCATCCAGGCCGCCAAGGCCGGCATCCTCGAGGTGGCCGACGTGCTGGCGGTCAACAAGGCCGACCGCGCCGATGCTGCGCGCACCACGCGCGACCTGCGGCACATGGTCGCGATGGCCGAGCGGGACGAGCAGGGGTGGCGCACACCGGTGGTCCGCATGGTCGCCACCTCCGGCGAGGGTGTGACCGACCTCGTCGAGGCGGTCGACGAGCACCGGGTGGCGCTCGGTCCCGAGGGGCTGCGCGCTCGACGCCGGCGCCGGGCCGCCGGTGAGGTCGAGGCGCTCGCCCTCGAGGCGCTGCGGGCGCGCGTCGCCGCGCTGCCGGGCGAGCACCGGCTGGACGCGCTCGCCGCCGAGGTGGTCGACGGCCGCACCGACCCGTGGGCCGCGGCCGACCGCCTGGTCGCCGAACTGGGTTGAGCGCGAGGAGGGGCCGTGGTCGGATGACCGCATGCCCACCGTCGACCTCGCCCGCAAGCCCGTGCTCGAGGGCCGGCTCGTGCGGCTGCGCCCCTTCTCCGTGGACGACGTGCCCGCGATGGCCGAGATCCTCTCCGACCCCGAGGTGCGCCGGCTGACCGGCAGCGTGGAGAGCACGGCGGAGGCGGAGGAGCCGGAGCCGGTCGACGAGCGCCTCACGAGCTGGTACGCCACGCGGGCCGAGCAGCCGGACCGGCTCGACCTGGCCGTCGTCGACCTCGCGACGGGACGGGTGGTGGGCGAGGTGGTCCTCAACGAGCTGGACGCCGACGCCCGCACGGCGAACCTCCGGTGCCTCGTCGGGCCGGAGGGGCGCGGCCGGGGCCTCGGCACCGAGGCGCTGCGCCTGCTCTGCGAGCACGCCCTCGGCCCCGCCGGGCTGCGGCGGCTGACCCTCGAGGTGTTCGAGTTCAACCCCCGCGCGCTGCACGTCTACGAGACGCTCGGGTTCGTCGAGACGGGCCGCCGCCCGGACGCCCTCGTCTTCGACGGGGTGTCGGTGGGGGCGGTCGACATGGAGCTGACGGCGCCGACCGGCTAGCGCGGTTCGGGTAGCTCGAGGAGCTCCATCTCGTCGAACGGGATCGGGTCGGGCACACCGGCGGTGATGGTGCTGCCGTCGGCCCGGGTGCCGCCGATGTGCGGCTTCGGGCCGAGCGTGCCGTCGAGCCGGGGGCCCTGGCCGTCGAGCGGGCGAACCACCGCGGCGCCGGGGGCGACGACCACGGTCGCGCCGCGCACGTCGAGCGTCACGGGACCGTCGCCCTCCTCGACCACGAGCTCGATCTCGGTGGGGCGCACCGAGACCCGGATGCGGGTGCCGCGCCACGTGAGCCGGAAGGTGAGCGACGTCCAGCCGGTGGGGAGGCGCGGGTCGAGGTGCAGGCCGCCGTCGTGGTCGCGCATCCCGCCGAAGCCGCCGACGAGCGCCGCCCACACCCCGCCGGCCGACGCGACGTGCAGGCCGTCGACGGTGTTGCCGTGGAGGTTCGCGAGGTCCACGTACAGGGCGCGGCAGAAGTACTCGTAGGCGACGTCGCGGTACCCGACCTCGGCCGCGACGACGGACTGCACGACCGCCGACAGCGTGGAGTCGCCCGTGGTGATCGGGTCGTAGTACTCGAAGTCGGCGCGCTTCTCGGCGGCGCTGAACCGGTGCCCCTGCAGGTAGAGGGCGAGGACCACGTCGGCCTGCTTGAGCACCTGGAAGCGGTAGATCACGAGGGGGTGGTAGTGCAGCAGCAGGGGGCGCACCTCCATCGGGGTGCGGCTGAGGTCCCACACCTCGCGGTCGAGGAAGAAGTCGTCCTGCGGGTGGATGCCGAGCCCCTCGTCGAACGGGATGTGCATCCCGGCCGCGCACGCCCGCCACTCGGTGACCTCGTCGTCGGTGACCTCGAGGGTGCGGGCGAGGCGGGCCCACTCGTCGGGGTGCTCGTCGCGCACGCGCTCGGCGGCCAGCGCGGCCTGCTCGAGGGTGAAGCGGGCCATCACGTTGGTGAAGAGGTTGTTGTTGACGACGGTCGTGTACTCGTCGGGGCCGGTGACGCCGTGGATGTGGAAGCTCGGCGAGCCGTTGCTGCGCCAGAAGCCGAGGTCGGCGTAGAAGCGGGCGGTCTCGACGAGCATCGCGAGCCCGTCGCGCAGGAGGAAGCCGGTGTCACCGGTGGCCGCCAGGTACTTCACGAGGGCGTGCGCGACGTCGGCGTCGATGTGCACCTGCGCCGTGCCCGCCGCGTAGTAGGCCGACGCCTCCTCGCCGTTGATGGTGCGCCACGGGAAGAGCGCGCCGCGCTGGGACATCTCGCGCGCACGGTCGCGGGCGGCGGGCAGCATCCGGCTGCGGAACAGCAGCAGGTTCCGGGCGAGCTGGGGCTGGGTGTAGGTGAGGAACGGCGCGACGTAGACCTCGCTGTCCCAGAAGTAGTGACCCTCGTACCCCGAGCCGGTCACGCCCTTGGCGGGCACGCCGTCGCGGTCGGCGCGCGAGCTGGCCTGGGCCAGGGTGAACAGGTTGAAGCGCACCGCCTGCTGCACCGCGTCCGCGTGCTCGTCGCCGGTCTCCGTCTCGACGTCGCTGCGGGCCCAGAAGCGGTCGAACCAGGCGCGCTGGCCCGCGTGTAGCGCGGCGACGGGATGACGGCCGGCGCGGTCGAGGGTCCGCTCGCACCGGTCGAGCAGCTCGCGCACCGGCAGGCTGCGCGAGGTGTGGATGGCGACCCGCTTCTCGATGCGGATCGTGTGGCCCTCGCGCGCCTCGACGCGGTAGACGGTCTTGGCGAGGTCGTCGTCGGCCCGCACCACGACCTCGTGGGGGTCGGCGATCTCGACGCGGTGGTCGGCGGCGACGGTGACCGTCATCCCCGAGTTCGCGCACTGGTGGCCGAGGACGAGCCGGTCCTCGTCGGCGGTGTGCAGCCGGGGGAGCAGGACCCGGCCCTCGAAGGCGCCCGCCTTGCGCGGGTCGGCCAGCGCCACGCGGCTGGCCGCCGGCTCGTGGTACTCGTCCTCGCCGTCCTGGCGGTTGAGCAGCTGGGAGGAGACGACGACCGGCGCGTCGCCGGACACCATCGTCACCTCGAGGGTGAGCAGCGCGAGGTGCCGCTCGGTCATCGAGACCATCCGCGTCGACTCCACGCGGACCCGCTTGCCCGACGGCGTGCGCCACAGGAGCGAGCGGCGCAGGATGCCGTCGCGCAGGTCGAGGCTGCGCTCGTAATCCTCGAGGTCGGCCTGCCCGACCACGAGCGGCTCGTCGTCGACGTAGACCTTCATCAGCTTGGCGTCGGGGACGTTGACGATCGTCTGGCCGGTGCGAGCGAACCCGTAGGCGCCCTCGGCGTGCCGGATGGGCCAGGTCTCGTGGAAGCCGTTGACGTAGGTGCCGTGCTCGTGGACCTCGCGCCCCTCCTCGGGGTTGCCGCGCATCCCGATGTAGCCGTTGGCCACCGCGAAGAGCGTCTCGCTGACACCGAGCTCGTCGAGGTCGGGCGTGCGCTCGACGAGGCGCCAGGGGTCGGCGGGGAAGCGGGTGCGGTCGACCGGGTCCGGGCCGACCGTGCCGGCCATCACGCGAGGTCCCCGAGGTCCGGGACGACCAGGTGCGCGCCGGCGGCGGTCAGCGCCGCCTCGCCCGCGCCGCGGTCGACACCGACGACGAGCCCGAACGCACCCGCCGCGCCGGCGCGCACGCCGGAGACGGCGTCCTCGACGACGACGGCCTCGCCCGGGGCGGCGCCGCACTCGCGCGCGGCGTGGAGGAAGGTGTCGGGGGCGGGCTTGCCCGGCAGCCCGAGCGCGGCCGCGACCCGGCCGTCGACCACGGTGACGAACCGGTCGGTGAGCCCGGCCGCGTCGAGGACGGCGGGCGCGTTGGCCGAGGACGACACGACGGCCAGCGGGACCCCGAGGTCGCGCAGGTGGTCGAGCAGGGCGACCGAGCCCGGGTAGGGGCGCACGCCGTCGCGCTCGAGCACGGTGGTGAACGCCTCGTTCTTGCGGTTCCCGAGGCCGCAGACGGTCTCGGCGTCCGGCGGGTCCGCGGGGGACCCCTGCGGCAGCGTGATGCCCCGTGCGGCCAGCAGGTCGGCGACGCCCTCGTACCGGGGCTTGCCGTCGACGTGCGCGAAGTAGTCGGCGTCGGTGTACGGCGAGGTGTCAGCGTGCTCGAAACCGGTTCTGCCGGTGTCGATCCCGGAGAAGAAGGCGCCGAACATCTCGGCCCAGGCCGCCATGTGCACCTCGGCGGTGGGGGTGAGCACACCGTCGAGGTCGAAGAGCACGGCGGCGTGCGAGCGCCAGGCCACGTTTCTCGAGCCGTTCATCCGACCCACGCTAGGGACTGTGGGGCCGAGACACCGAATCAGCCACGCCGGAGCACGCAGTAGCGTCTAGGCCGTGAGCGAGCCGGTCCGCCTCCCCTTCGACCCCATCGAACGGGCGCGCGAGCTGTGGGTCCGGCGGTGGGGCGAGGACTCCCGGGCGGGGTCGATGGCCACCGCCACCTCCGTCATGCGCGTCCAGCAGCTGCTGCTCGCCCGCTTCGACGCCATCGCCGGACGGCACGGCCTGACCTTCGCGCGCTACGAGTGCCTCGTGCTCCTCGCCTTCAGCCGCGAGGGCCGGCTCTCGATGTCGCGGATCGGCGAGCGGCTCATGGTGCACCCGACGAGCGCGACGAACATCGTCCAGCGGCTCGTCGCGCAGGGGCTCGTCGAGCGCGTCCCGAACCCGGCCGACCGGCGCGGCGCGTTCGCCGTGGTCACCGACGCCGGCCGGGAGGCGATGGAGGCCGTGACCGCCGACCTCGAGGCCGCCGACTTCGGTCTCGGCATGCTCGACGCGCAGCAGCACGACGTCCTGTTCTCCCTGTTGCGGGAGGTGCGCGTGGGGGCGCGCGACTTCACTCCCTGAGCGGCGGGATTTGTCCGGGCCCCCGGGCGTTTGTCATCGTGGAGGGTACGTCGCACCCCCGGACCTCGCCTCCGGGAGCCCCGGACCGAAGGACCCAGACCCCATGCCCAAGCTCCTCACGCGCGTCGCCGGTGCGCTGCTGGCCCTCCTCGGGCTCGCGCTCACCGTGCTCGGCGTGTGGTTCGCGACCCGCCTCGGCGGGTCGGGGACGGCCGAGTTCACCGCCCGCCCGACGGCCGGCAAGCCCGTCGTCATCCCGCCCGACGTGCTCAACCGCGTCGATGCCGACGTCGTCGTCACCGCACGGCCGAGCACCGGCGGCAGCGTGTGGATGGCGCTGGCCAACCCCTCCGACGCCCGCGACGTCCTCGGCGACGCCCAGCGCGTCGAGGTGACCGGCGTCTCGGTCCGTGACTGGGCCCTCACCACCAGCAGCCGCGGCTCCGGCCCGGCGCCGACCCTCGGCACCGCGGACCTGTGGCGGCTCCAGGACGACGCCGAGGGCCCCGTCACCCTCACCGTCGAGCAGGCCGACGCGCCGGAGACGCTCGTCATCGCCGCCGACGACGGGTCGGTCGCGTCCGTGACGCTGCGCGTCGTCGACAAGACGTGGTTCGTCGAGTCCGTCGTCGCCGCGCTCGTCGGCCTCTTCCTCCTCGCGGCCGGCGCCGTGCTCCTCTGGCCCCGCCGCCCGCACCACACCACCACCGAGTCCCCGACCACCGAGCACCCGACCACCGAGCACCAGGAGGTCGCTCCGTGACCCGCCCCACCCGACGTGTCCTCGCCGCTACCGCGGCCGCCCTCGCCCTCACCACCTCCGCGTGCGGCACGACCGACGCCCTCGTCGGCCTGCACCCGGCCCCCTCCGAGAAGGCCGTCGCGGCGCCCCTCGACGCCGAGGGTGCCACCGCCATCGCGAGCCGGCTGCTCGCGGGCGCGCAGGCCGCCGCCACCACGAAGGGCGAGAAGGGCAAGGCCGCCCGTGCCGCCGTGATGTCGGGCGACGCCCTGACCTTCGCCGACGCCGCGGCCGCCCGGAGCGCCGCCGGCGGAACCGAGAGCGCCCTCGCGAAGGAGCCGAGGCCCACGGTGCTCGCGCAGTCCCGCGGCCGGGAGTGGCCGCGGGCCATCCTCGCCACCACGCTGGACGAGGCGACCAGCACCCAGTACCTCCACGTCATGGTGTCCGGCTCGCCGGACGCGCCGTTCCGCATCACCTCCTCGGTCCCGATGCTGGCCGGGGCCGAGCTGCCCGGCCTCGGGTCGCAGGAGACCGGGGCGCCCTTCGTGAAGGTCGCCGACGGCGAGGGCCTCGCGATGACCCCCGAGAAGGCCTTCGGCGCCTACGCGGCCGGGCTGGCCCGCCCGGCCCCGAAGAAGGCGCCGGCCGGTGTCTCGGTCGACGACCCGTTCGGCACGGCGCTGGGCCAGTCCGCGGCCGTCCAGACCAAGGCCCTGGGCAAGCTCGCGACCTTCACCCAGAAGCACACCCCGACGCTCAAGAGCGCCGTCGCCTTCCGGCTCGCCGACGGCGGCGTCGTGGCCTTCGGGATGATGAGCCGCGCCGACACGATCGCCGTGCGTGCCGGTGCCAAGGAGCTCGTGCTGCCCAAGCGCTACGCGAGCCTCGTCGGCGAGAGCAAGGTCCAGAAGTCGATGACGCTGACCAGCCTCGAGCCGGTGGCGCTCGTCGTGCCCGCCGACGGCGACGTGAGCGCCATCGCCGCCACCGAGCTGCTCGTGGGCGGCAAGGGATCCTGACCCCCTGCGCGACGCCGCGACCGGACTGCGGGAGAATCCGAGCATGACGCAGACACCCGACCCCGCCGGCACCCGCGGTGCCGTCGACCTCTCCGCCGTCACGGCGATGACGACCCCCGGCGCGGCGACCGCCGGTGCGCCGCCGGCCGCCGCGGCCGGGGCCCCGGGTGCGGGCGCGCCGGCCGCCGTCCCGGAGGGACTGGTCGTCGAGGTCACGCCGGAGAACCTCCAGCAGGCGCTGACCCGCACCGTGCAGGTCGCCGGGCTGCTCGTCCTCTGGTCCTCGGGCCACCCGCAGACCCGCCAGCTCCTCGACACCGTCGCCCGGGTCGCCGCGCGCCAGGACGGCCGGGTGCTGGTGCTCACCGCCGACCTCACCGGCCACCCCGAGCTGCTCCAGGCCTTCCAGCCGCTGCTCGTGCAGGCCTTCGGCCAGGCCACCGTGCCGGCCACCTTCGGCCTGCTCCAGGGCCAGCCGGTGCCACTGTTCCCGGGCGTCGCCGACGAGCAGCAGGTCGGCCAGGCCGTCGAGCAGCTGCTCCAGGCGGCCGTCCAGAACGGCATCACCGGGCGGCTCGACCTCGCGCCGGTGGAGGGTGAGGACGAGGACGAGGAGCTGCCGCCGCTGCACCAGGCGGCCTACGACGCCATCGAGCGCGGCGACCTCGCGGCCGCCGCGACGGCCTACGAGCAGGCGCTCGCCGCGAACGAGAAGGACGAGGACGCCCGGCTCGGGCTGGCCCAGGTGCGGCTGATGCAGCGCACCGAGGGGGTCGACCTCACCGCCGCCCGCGCGGCGGCGGCCGCCGACCCCGCCGACGTCGAGGCCGCCGTCGTCGTGGCCGACCTCGACGTGCTCGGCGGCCATGTCGAGGACGCCTTCGCCCGGCTGCTCGACCTCGTGCGCACCAGTGCGGGGGAGGAGCGCGAGCGCGCCCGGACCCACCTCCTCGAGCTGTTCGCGGTCGTCGGCGCACAGGACGAGCGCGTGCGCAAGGGGCGCACCGCGCTCATGAGCGCCCTCTTCTGAGCGTGCCGCCCGAGCTCGTCGACGGCCGCGTCCGGTTCCGGTACGCGGCCGACGACCCGACCGTCACGGGGGTCGCCCTCGACTGCGACCGTGCCGTCGAGGGTTCCCGCGCCCTGACGCGCGACGACGACGCGCCGGACTGGGCGCTCGACCTGCCGCAGCCCGCCCTGGACCGCGTCGAGTACCGGTACGCCGTGGAGCGGGAGTCCGGGACCGAGGTCGTCCTCGACCCCGACAACCCGTGCACCGTGCCCACCGCGTTCGGGGACCGCTCGGTCCTCGAGCTGCCCGGCTACGAGCGGCCGTGGTGGCTGGACGCGCCGGTCGTCGAGGGGCGGTACACGACGATGGCCCTCGCCGGGGAGACCGCCGACGAGGTGCCGGTCGACGTCTGGTCGCCCGAGGACCTCGCCGACGACGAGCCCGCCCCGCTGCTGCTCGTCCACGACGGCCCCGAGTACGACCGGCTCGCGGCCGTGACCCGGTTCAGTGCGGCGCACGTGGCGGCCGGCTCGCTGCCCCCGCACCGTGTGGCGCTGACCCACCCCGTGCTGCGCGACGCGTGGTACTCGGGCTCCCCGCAGTACCTGCGCACGGTCGCCGACGCGGGGCTGGAGCGCATCGGCGAGCGGTTCGCCGTCGACCGTCCGGTCGTGGTGCTCGGCGCCAGCCTCGGCGGGCTCACCGCGCTGCTCCTCGGGATGATGGCCGCACCACGCGTCGGTGGCGTCGTGGCGCAGTCGGGGTCGTTCTTCCAGGTGCGCCACGACGAGGCCGAGAGCGGGTTCCCGTTCTTCGGCCGGATCTCGCGCTCGGTGCAGGCCGTCCTCGACATGCGGCACGCCGACCACCCCCTCGTCGTCGGGATGACCTGTGGCGCACGGGAGGAGAACGCCGCGAACAACCGCGACATGGCCGCCGCGCTGACCCGCGCCGGCCACGACGTGCGCTACCGCGAGGTCGCCGACCTGCACAACTACACGGCGTGGCGCGACGCCCTCGACCCGACCCTCACCGACGTCCTGCGGACGGTGTGGTCCTCGGAGGGCGCGCCCGGGTGACCCGCCGCTAGGGTCGTGCGGCATGGAGCAGCGCAGCGTCCGGCTCGGGGTGCCCGGTCACGACGCCGACCTCGAGGTCGTGCGGTACGGGCACTGGGGCCGGCCGGTCCTGCTCTTCCCGTCGGAGGCCGGCGCCGCCCGGGACGCCGAGGGCAACGGGATGCTCGACACCGTCGCGCCGCTGGTCGAGGCCGGCCGGATGAGTCTCTTCTGCCTCGACTCCCTCGACGGCTGGAGCTGGTCGGACTCCTCGCTGCCCACCGAGGAGCGCGCCCGTCGGGCCGGCGCCTACACGTCCTGGCTCTCCGAGCGCGTGCTCCCGTGGGTGCAGGGCGAGAGCGGCGGCAGCAGCGACCTCGTGGCCGTCGGGCCCTCGCTCGGGGCGTACCACGCGGTGCACCTGGCCCTGACCCGCGCCGACGTCGTGCCGCTGGCCATCGGCCTCTCCGGCAACTACGACCCCACGACGTGGAACGGCTGGGGCGACCTCGGCGACGCCACGTACTTCGCCAACCCGAGCGCGTACGTCGCGAACGCCGACGGCGACCACCTCGACTGGTTGCGCTCGCGCGTCTCCATCCTGCTCGTCGTGGGGGAGGGGCCGTTCGAGGTCTCACCCACACGCTCCCTGCCCGCCACCCGTGAGTTCGCGGACGTGCTCTCCCGCAAGGGAATCCGCCACGAGCTCGACGTCTGGGGCCACGACAGCGCCCACGACTGGCCCTGGTGGCAGCGCCAGCTCGCCCACCACCTGCCCCGTTTCGTCTGACCGGAAGGACCTCCGTGCCCGCACCGACCGACCACCTCGTGGGGCTGCTCCTCGGCGCCGAGGAGGACTGGCCCACCGCTTTCGAGTCCCTCGCCCGCCGGCTGGGGGTGCTCCGCGCACCCGACGGCACCGAGCACACCCTGACCACCGAGCGGATGACCATCGAGCCGTTCAACCTGCGCGACAAGCCGCGCCACGAGCTGGTCATCGACCGCCTCGCGCACTGGTACTACCACCCGCGCGAGTGGCTCAAGAAGGTCGCGCTGATGGACGACGTCTACCTGCTCAACAGCCCGTTCACGTTCCAGTCGATGGAGAAGCACTCGGCGTACTGCGCGCTGATGCGGCTCGGGTTCGACGTCCCCGAGACCGTGCTCGTGCCGTACAAGAACCCCGTCGACAACGCGCGGTGGGCCTACACGTCGGCGAAATACAACCGCGGCTTCGACCTCGACGAGATCGCCGGCTCGCTCGGGTACCCGCTCTTCATGAAGCCCTTCGACGGCGGCGGCTGGCGCGGGGTGTCGATGGTCCGCGACCCCGAGGACCTGCACCGCTCCTACGACGACTCCGGCGAGATGCTCATGCACCTCCAGGCCTCGGTCCCGGACTTCGAGCACTTCGCGCGGTCGCTCACCATCGGCCCGGAGACGATGGTGATGCGCTTCCGCCCGGACGAGCCGATGCACGACCGGTACTCCGTGGCGCACGGCTTCCTCAGCGACGAGGTCGGACGCGAGGTGGTGACGACGAGCCAGACGGTGAACGCCTTCTTCCGGTGGGAGTTCAACTCCTGCGAGATGCTGGTCAAGGACGGCGTCGTGTACCCCATCGACTACGCGAACGCCTGCCCCGACGTCGCGGTCACGTCGCTGCACTACTACTTCCCGTGGGCGATGTCGGCGCTGCTGCGCTGGACGGCGTTCTGCACCGTCACCGGTCGCAAGCCGCGCACGCAGGTCGACACCGCACCGTGGTTCGCGGTGGCCGACGACGAGGTGCTCGACCACGCCGGGCGGCTCGGCGCCTACCAGGCCCTCGCCGACGACTACTTCGAGACCGAGCGCTACCGGGCCTTCTGCGACACCACGCTCGCCCATGTCGACGAGATGGTCCTCGACTGGATCGGTTCCGACGACTTCCGCCGGCTGCTCACCTCGACGATCCAGCAGACCTACCCGCCCCAGGAGTGGGAGCGGTTCGAGGCCCACTTCGGCGGCCTGCTCGGGCTCTGGCTCTCCGACGAGCAGGCCCGCCTCGCCGCCTCGTCCGTCACCGACTGACGGTGACGCCCTCAGCGAGCGAGCCGGTCGACCCCGTCGCCGAGCGCCGCCGCCAGGCCCGGGAGAACGCCGAGTACCACCACGCGGCCGCCGCCCGCGCCGCCGAGGCCGAGGCGCGGCAGACGGCCCCGATGGTGGCCGCGTTCGCCGAGGCGATGCGCTCGGCCGGGGTCGAGCCGGTCCGGCTGCGGGCCCGCCCCTACAGCGGCGGGGGGAGCCTGCGCACCGACGTCGTCGGCTGGTACGTGCGGCGCGACCAGCGGGCCGGCGTCGGTACCGACGGCCGGTGGTACGTCCTCGTCGTGGCACCCAGCCTGCGCGGGCGGCTGGCCGGCGTCCACGTCGAGCCCGCCGACGCCCCGCTCCAGGTCGGCGCGGGCGGCCGGGACGGTGACTCGGTGGCGCTCGACGTCCTGCTCCGGCTGCGTCTCGAGGCGGGCGCGGACTTCCCCGCCTGAGCGTCAGGGCGTCCGGGCCACCGCGACGCCGTGTTCGGCGGCCACCCGCGCCACGAAGTCGGCGTACGGGGTGGGCGGTCGACCCAGCAGCCGCTCGGTGGTCGCGAGGTCCGAGCGCGACGTCGCCACGGGGAGACCCCGGATGAGGCGCATCGAGGCGAGCCAGTCCTCGAGGCGGTGCCCCGTGACGTGGGCCCGCAGCGCGGCCTCGAGCGCCGCGTCGTCGTCCCCCGCGTAGCGGACCGGCCGGCCGAGCACCGAGGCCCAGGTGGCCGCGCACTCCGGCCCGGTGACCGAGCGCGGCCCGACCACCGGGTAGGTGCCCGCCGGGAACGCCGGGTCGAGCAGGGCGGTGGCGGCGATCTCGCCGAGGTCGCGCAGGTCGACGCGGTTGAGCCCCTTGGGGTGGCACGGGTGGACGAAGGTGCCCTCGCGGACGACGTCGAGGAGGACCTCGTCGTTCTGCATGAAGTTGCTGACGGCGAGCACCACCGGGCGGGTGGCCGAGGTCTGCACCATCCGGGCCACCTCGAGCTTCCCGCGGTAGCGCGGCAGCTTGTGGCCGAAGTAGCGGCGCATGACCCAGGCGAGGAGCGGGTTGCCGGCGATGGCGACGCCGGCGAAGACCATCCGGGCCCCGGCGTCCTCGCAGGCGCGCACGACGGCGGTGCTGAGGGCCACCTCGTCCTCCTCGTGGGGGGAGATGTGGAAGACGGCCCGGATGCCGACGAGCGCGTCCCGCAGGTCCTGCGGGTCGCGCAGGTCGCCGACGCGCACGTCGAGGTCGTCGGTGGCGGCGAGGCGGGAGGGGTCGCGGACGAGCACGCGGGCGCCGGCGCCGCGACGGCGCAGGGCGGCGAGGACCTCGCGGCCCATGAGGCCGGTGCCTCCGAGGACCAGGACGTCGGACGGGGTGATGGTGGGCATCGGAGCTCCTCGGATCGGTGGGGTGGGCCGGCCCTCGCCGGTCCCGTCGCTGCTGACGGGGAGACCCTCGCGCGGCCCGCTTCGGCGCCTCTTGCGTCCGGCTTGGGCCGGACCGGCGCGGCGCAGCGCGCCGGCCCAAGTGGCGGTCAAGCGCCTCCCGTCACGGTGGTCGCAGACGGCCCCCACCGGTGGCCGACCGACCGAGGAGCACCGATGCACCCCGACACCACCGTCCTGCAGCACCCCCGCCAGCTCGACCTGCCCGGCCAGAGCCACGTCGCGGAGGGCCCCCACGACCAGACCGGCATGTACGTGATGCACCACGCCTTCCGCCGCGACCTGGACGCCTTCCGCCGCGCCGTGCCACGGACCCCCACCGGCGACGCGGCCACCTGGAAGGCGCTGGACGCGCGCTGGGCCCGCTTCGCCGCGATCCTGCACCACCACCACACCGCCGAGGACGAGGCGTACTGGCCGCTGCTCGCCGCCGTCGCACAGCGCGGGACCGACGAGGACCGGGCCGAGGTCGCGGCGATGGCCGACGAGCACGCCGGCATCGACCCCGAGCTCGAGGCCTGCGCCGCCGCGTTCGCCGCGGTCCTGGACCACCCGTGCGACGCGCACCGCAACGCGCTCGACCTGCGCGTGGCGGGCCTCCAGGAGCTGCTCCTCGAGCACCTCGAGCACGAGGAGGGCGTCGTCCTCCCGATGCTCCAGCGCATCTGGACCGACGAGGAGTTCGCGGCCGCCGAGAAGGGCGTGCAGGAGTACTACCCGGTCAAGGACGCGCCGTTCATCGTCGCCTGGGCGCTCGACGGCCTGCCCGAGGAGGGGCGCCGGCGGATGGTCGCGCTCGCCGGGCGCGCCTACGGCGTGCTGCACGTCCTGGTGCGCGGCCGCTACGCCCGCCGCGAGCGGATGACCTTCCGCTACGCCGACGCCCCGTGAGTCCCGTGGGTCAGAACCCCACCGCGGCGCGCCGCTCGGCGAGCCAGCCGAGGTAGGTCGTGAGCTCCCACTCCCGGCCCAGGGCCTCGGCACGGGCCGCGGCCCGGGCGGCCTCGTCGGGCTCGCCGAGCACGGCCAGCGCGACGGCCAGGTAGCCGTCGACGGGCCCGAAGCCGATGGAGACCCCGGCCACGACCATCCGCCCGCTCGTGGACCGCAGGGTCGCGAGGGCCTGCCGGGCGGGTGCCGGGTCGCCGGTGAGGGCCGAGATGTCCGCGCGCTCGGCGGCCTCCATCGTCGCGTGCCAGAGGTCCGGGACGGGGGGCAGGGGACTGCGGGTGATGGCCTCTCGCACCTCCTCGATGCGGCCGGCGCGGGCCAGCTGGAAGAGCATCCCGACCTCGAGGAACGGGTCGGGCGTCGCCGCCATGACCTGCCGGAAGGCCTCGGCGACCGCGGGCGTCACCTCGGGGCGCCAGGCCCCGGCGGCGAAGGCGAGGGCGAAGTCCATCGAGTCGTCGGCCGGGGTCGTCACCTCGCCGCGCAGCTCGCGCAGCCGGGCCTCGGTGGCGTCGGCCTCCTCGCGGCGGCCGGCCATGTGCTCGAGTCCGAGGCGGACCAGGCCCAGGGCGAACTCGACGTAGGGCAGCCGGCGGCGCCGGGCCAGGGCCTCGGCCGCGGCGGAGTGCTCGAGCCACCCGTCGCGGTAGCCGGCCTCGACGCAGGCGCCGGCGAGCGCGGCGTTCCCGACGGCCTCGGCGGCCTCGTCCCCGCAGGCCCGGGCCGTCTCGATCTCCTCACGGGCCAGCTCGAGGCGGCGACCGAGGTGGTGGGCGCGCCACAGCGCCATCCACGCCGTGCGGGCCGCCCAGCACCGGAGCTCGGGGTCCCCGACCCGGCGGGCCAGGGCCAGTCCCTCGTCGACGAGCGCCTCCACCTCGGGCTCGTACCCCGGCGCGTAGTAGAGCTGGAGTGCGAGGGCGAGCATGAGGCGGCACCGGGTCGGGTGGTCCTGCGCGCCCGCCGAGCGGAGCACGGTGCGCAGGTCGTCGACGAGGTCCTCGAAGACCTCGCCGTAGGCCTGCGGGAGCCAGATGTTGTAGCGGGAGAGGGCCGCGACGGCCGTGGCGACGCGCTGCGGGTCGTCGGCGTCGCGGGCGAGCCCCACCGCCTCGACGACGGCCTCGACGACCCGGCGCCAGCGGGCGGCGCGGGCCCCGACCTCCGCGTAGGCCAGGAGCAGGTCGTAGCGCTCCTCGGCGGTGGCGGCGGGGTCGAGCGCGTGGCTGTGCAGGGCGTCGGCGAGCAGGGTCGTGGCCTCGACGTTGGCCCAGTCCCGGCGGGCCAGCCCGGCCGCGGCGACGGCGGCGCGCCACGCGGCCGGTGCGTGCACCGGACCCGCGGCCCGCCAGTGCCGCGCGAGCTCGAAGGTCCGTTCCGTCGGGCCGAGGGCCAGCGCCGGGGCCGTCCCCAGGGCCTGCGCGATGCGCGCGTGGACGCGCGAGACCCGGCCGGCGGGCGCGGCGGCGAGCACCGCGTCCCGGCTCAGGGCGTGCTCGAAGGCGACCCGGCCGTCCTCGCGCACGCGGACGATGCCGATGCGCTGGGCCGGCAGGAGGCGCTCGAGCACCACCTCGGGGCTCCACCCGCCGACGTGGGCGAGCAGGGGTGTGGAGGGCTCCCGCCCGAGCGCCGCGCAGACGAGCAGCGCCTCGCGCGTGTCCTCGGGCAGGCCGGCGAGGCGCTCGGCGACCACCGTCGTGACCGAGGAGGGGACGGTGTCGTGCCACCCCCCACCGGCCAGGCCCGTCCGCGCGAGCTCGACGAGGAAGAAGGGGTTGCCGCCGGTGTCGGCGCACCACGTCGCGACGGGGGCGCGGCCGGCGTCCCCGACGAGGTCGTCGACCAGGGCAGCGGCCTGGGCCGGGTCCAGGCCCGCCGGCTCGAGGACGCCGGCGCCGTGCCGCGCGAGGACCGCGCCGAGGTCGAGCAGGGCGCCTGCGGGTTCCGGGTGGCGACGGCGGGTCAGAACCAGGGCGACCCGGTCCCCGGGGCCGAGAGCGGTGACGAGGTGGGCCAGGGCCCGCAGCGTCCGGGTGTCGGCCCAGTGCAGGTCCTCGACGACGAGCAGCAGGGGGTCGCGGCGGGCGCGCTGCCGGACGGCCCGCACGAGCGCCTCCTGCACGGCGAAGGCGCGCTGCGGCGCGTCGACGTCCTCGTCGGGCGTGGGCGCCGCGGCCGGGGGCTCGACCCCCAGCGCCTCGAGCAGCGCGTACCACGGCCAGAGCGGCGGTGCGCCGTCGTCGTGCGAGCACCGGGCCACCGCGCTCGTCGCCCCGAGGCGGCCCGCGACGGCGACGGTGTCGTGCACGAGGCGGGTCTTGCCGATGCCCGGCTCGCCGACGACCACGACCACGCCGGGGCGGCCCGCGACGGCCTCGGCGACCAGCGCCTCGAGGGTCGCGGCCTCGCGCTCGCGGCCGACCGTTCCCCAGGCGGGCGCGGACCGGGGCGCGGCGGCCGGGGCCTCCTCCGGTGCGACGGTGGGCGCGGAGCCGGAGCCGGGGCGGGACCCGGCCCCGGGGGTGTCGGTCGGGGGCTCGACGAGCGTGGACCACAGGGCGGGGTCCTGGCGCAGCAGGGCGCCCTCGAGCGCGCGGACGTCCGGGCCCGGGTCGAGCCCCAGCTCGTCGGAGAGCAGCCGCCGGTGCTCGCGCAGGTCCTCCAGGGCCTCGACCTGGCGACCCGAGCGCAGCAGGGCCAGGGCGCGCAGGCACCGGCTGCGCTCGCGCAACGGGTCCCGCGCCACCGCCTGCTCGCTCGCGGCGACGACGGCCGCGTGCTCGCCGAGGGCGAGGAGGACGACCTGGAGGTCCTCCTGCGCGCCGGCGCGCAGCTCGTCGAGGGAGGCCCGCTCGGCGAGGACGTCCGGGTGGTCGCCGAGGTCGGCGAAGGCGGGCCCCCGCCAGGTGGCGAGGGCCCGCTCGAGGGCGTCGGCGAGGGTGGCCGCCTCTGCCGCCGACGGCCAGGCGGGCGAGCGCCCGGGGCCCAGCTGGGACCACAGGGGCGCCGCGGCCGCGTGCAGCCGGCGCGCCTCGGCGGCGAAGCGCACGGCATCGACCCGCTCCGCGGGCAGCAGCAGCCGGTAGCCGTCGTCGGTGGTGGCGATGGCCGAGGACGCGGTGCGGGGCGCCAGGGCCGGTTCGAAGGCCCGGCGCAGGGTGCTCAGGTACGCGTGGAGGGTGCCGTGCGCCCCCGGGGGCGGGCCGGCGCCCCACACGAGGTCGACGACGCGGTCGGCGCTGACGTCGCGGCCGGGGGCGAGGGCCAGGGCGGCGAGGACGGCGCGCGGCTTGCGCGCGAGCGTGGCCTCGCCCCCGTCGGCCCCGACGGCGACGGTGCTCCCGAGGACTCCCACCTCCACGGGCGTCACCCTAGTGACGACGGCGCGTCCGGCACACCCCTCCGGGGAACTTCGGTGCGCCGGGCGAATCCCAAGGTCAGGCCAAGGACGGGGCCGCACGCTCTGGGAGTTGACACCGATGTCAGGAGCCGCGATGACCACCCCCGAGGACTCGATCGGCTACCGCGGGCCCGACACCGCGCAGTGGGAGGTCACCGAGGTGCCGGGCCGCCGGCGCCGGGTGACGGTGCGGCACCGGCCCCTGGCCGGGCTGCACCCGCAGGACCTCCTGTGGTGGTGGTCGCACGTCGAGGGCACCTGCCTCGTCGACGGGCTGCTGATGACTCGCTTCCGGGCCTGGCACCCGCGCGACCACGTGCTCTGGGAACCGGTGCGGGTCGGGTCGGACGGCCTGCTCGGGCCGGGCTCCCGGGTCCGCGTCGTGGAGGCCTTCGACGCCGACCCCGACCAGCGCGTCGACGTCGTGGAGCGGGTCGAGCGGCTCGACGAGCGGGGGGTCCGCCTCGTGCGGCGACGATTCGGCCTCACGGTGGCCACGGTGCAGCACTCGTGGTCGACAGGGCACCGCGGCACCGAGTGCGTCAGCGTGCTCGAGGTCGGCTCGCCGCTGCCGGGCACCGGCCCGCTCAACCTCGCGATGACCCGCCGCGCGCTCCCGGTGTCGGTGTGCCGGGCGTGGGTCCGGCACACCGTCGAGGAGACGGGTCGGCTCGAGTGCCTCGTGCCGGCGGCCCGTCAGGCCTCCAGCGCCGCCGACACCACGTCGCGCGCCTCCGCCTGCACCTGCGCGAGGTGCTCGGGCCCCCGGAAGGACTCGGCGTAGATCTTGTAGACGTCCTCGGTGCCGCTCGGGCGGGCCGCGAACCACGCCGACTCGGTGACCACCTTGAGCCCGCCGATGGCCGCGCCGTTGCCGGGGGCCTCGGTGAGCTTCGCCGTGATCGGCTCTCCCGCAAGGCTCTCCGCGGCGACGTCGCCGGGGGAGAGGGCCGCGAGCTTCGCCTTCTGCGCGCGGTCCGCGGGGGCGTCGATGCGGGCGTAGGCTGGCTCGCCGTGCCGGGTCACGAGGTCGGCGTAGTGCTCGCTCGGGGTCCGCCCCGTGGTCGCGATGATCTCGGAGGCCAGGAGGGCGAGCAGGATGCCGTCCTTGTCGGTGGTCCACACCGAGCCGTCGCGACGCAGGAACGACGCGCCCGCCGACTCCTCGCCGCCGAACGGGCCCGAGCCGTCGAGCAGACCGGGGACGAACCACTTGAAGCCGACCGGCACCTCGACCAGCCGGCGCCCCAGGTCGGCCGCGACGCGGTCGATCATCGAGCTCGAGACGAGGGTCTTGCCGACGAACCCGTCTGCGCGCCAGTCGGGTCGGGCGCCGCCGTAGAGGTACTGGATGGCCACGGCCAGGTAGTGGTTGGGGTTCATCAGCCCGGCGTCCGGGGTGACGATGCCGTGCCGGTCGCTGTCGGCGTCGTTGCCCGTCGCGACGTCGTACTCGTCGCGCCGCTCGATGAGCGAGGCCATCGCCGAGGGGGAGGAGCAGTCCATCCGGATCTTGCCGTCCCAGTCGAGGGTCATGAACCGCCACGTGGCGTCGACGAGCGGGTTGACGACCGTGAGGTCGAGGCGGTGCCGCTCGGCGATCGCGCCCCAGTAGTCGACCGCCGCGCCGCCGAGCGGGTCGGCGCCGATGCGCACCCCGGCCTCGCGGACCGCGTCGAGGTCGAGGACGTTCGGCAGGTCCTCGACGTAGTCGCCCATGAAGTCGTGGGAGTGCGCCGCCGCCCGGGCACGCGTGAAGGGAATGCGCCGTACGCCCTCCAGGCCGGCGCGCAGGTAGCCGTTGGCCGCCGCGGCGATGACCTTGGTGGCATCGGAGTCGGCCGGACCGCCGTGCGGCGGGTTGTACTTGAAGCCGCCGTCGCTCGGCGGGTTGTGCGAGGGGGTCACGACGATGCCGTCGGCGAGGCCGCGACCGGCCGGCATGTCGTCGACGCCAGAGACCTTGCCGCGGTTGGCCACGAGGATCGCGTGCGAGACGGCCGGCGTGGGGGTGTACCGGTCGGCGGCGTCCACGAGCACCGTCACGTCGTTGGCGACGAGCACCTCGAGGGCGCTGGCCCACGCCGGCTCGGAGAGGCCGTGGGTGTCGCGGCCGATGAACAGCGGTCCGTCGTAGCCCTGTTCGCGGCGGTAGTCGCAGATCGCCTGGGTGGTGGCGAGGATGTGGGCCTCGTTGAACGAGGTGCGCAGGCTCGAGCCGCGGTGGCCCGAGGTGCCGAACGCGACCTGCTGGTCGACGTCCTCGGGGTCCGGCTCGCGCGTGTAGTAGGCGGTGACGAGGGCGGCGACGTCGACGAGGTCGGAGGGCTGGGCCAGCTGTCCGGCGCGCGGGGAGCTCATGCCCTCGATCCTCGCAGAGCCAAAGGGGGCGGGGACAGCGTCGGTGTCCGCGAGATCACACGGGGAACATGCCCCAGGGGGTACAAAACGTCTACGACACGGAGTAGTACTGAAGCATGGGTACGCCACGGAAGCTGGTCGTCCTCGGGGCCGGGACGGCCGGGACGATGATCGTCAACACGCTGCGCAAGCGGCTCCCGCGCGAGGAGTGGTCGATCACCGTCGTCGACCGTGACGACGTCCACGACTACCAGCCCGGGTACCTGTTCCTGCCGTTCGGCACGTACACCCCCCAGCAGGTGCGGCGCCTGCGCAGCCCGCTCGTCCACGACGGCGTCGGGCTCGTCCTGGCCGAGGTCGAGCGGGTCGACACCACGGCCCGCGAGGTCCTCCTGCGGGACGGTCGCCGGCTGGGGTACGACCAGCTCGTCATCGCCTCCGGCACCACCCCCCGCCCCGAGCAGACCGAGGGCACCCTCGGCCCGCAGTGGCACCGGGAGGTCGGTGAGTTCTACACGTTCGAGGGTGCCCTCGCCCTGCGTGACCGGCTCGAGCGGTTCACCGGCGGCCGGCTCGTCGTGCACATCACCGAGCTCCCCATCAAGTGCCCCGTCGCGCCGCTGGAGTTCACCTTCCTCGCCGACGACTGGCTCCGGCAGCGCGGGCTGCGCGAACGCACCGAGCTGGTCTTCGTCACCCCGCTCGACGGTGCCTTCACCAAGCCGGTGGCCAGCCGGACGTTGGGAAGGCTGCTGGAGGAGAGGGACATCCACGTCGAGGCAGACTTCATGGTCGAGCGCATCGACCAGGACCGGAAGGTCCTGGTGTCCTACGACGAGCGCGAGATCGGGTACGACCAGCTCGTCACCGTCCCGGTGAACATGGGCGCGGACTTCGTCGCGGCGTCCGGGCTGGGCGACGAGCTCAACTACGTGCCCGTGGACAAGCACACGTTCCTCGCCACCGGGCACGACGACGTCTTCGCCCTCGGCGACGCGAGCAACATCCCGACGAGCAAGGCGGGGTCGGTCGCGCACTTCTCCGTGGAGGTGTTCTGCGACAACTTCGTCGAGCACGTCGCGGGTCGGCCGATGACGCACCGCTTCGACGGGCACGCGAACTGCTTCGTCGAGTCCGGGCACGGCAAGGCCCTGCTGCTGGACTTCAACTACGACACCGAGCCGCTCACCGGGACGTTCCCGCTGCCGCGCGTGGGGCCGATGACGCTGCTCGGGGAGTCCCGCGCCAACCACCTCGGCAAGCTCGCCTTCCGCCACCTGTACTGGAACGCCCTGCTCCCCGGACGCCCGCTCGGTCTGCCCGCCGAGATGTCGATGGCCGGCAAGAACCCCGCCTGACCCCACCCTGCCGAAAGGACCCACGATGACCACCACGACGATCGCCGGCCACGAGGTCGACGTCAACGAGGAGGGGTTCCTCACCCGCCCCGAGGAGTGGACCGAGGACCTCGCCCCGGAGCTCGCCCACCTCATCGGCCTCGAGCTCTCCGAGGAGCACTGGAGGCTCATCCGGTTCCTGCGCGAGGACCACGCCGCCCAGGGCGAGACCGCGACCCTGCGCCGCGTCTCGACGCAGACGGGGACGCCGGTCAAGACCCTCTTCACCCTGTTCCCCGGCAAGCCGGCCAAGAAGATGGCCTACGTCTCCGGCCTGCCCAAGCCGAAGGGCTGCGTGTGACATGACCGCCACCGACACCGCACCGACCATCGTCCCGTCGTTCGACTCGCCGGCCTCCGAGGGTCGCAAGCTCGCGATCATCTGCTCCAAGGGCAGCCTCGACATGGCCTACCCCGGACTGATCCTCGCCAACGCCGCGCTCGGCGAGGGCGTCGAGACCCACCTGTTCTTCACCTTCTGGGGCTTCGACATGATCAACAAGGCGACGATGTGCGACCTGAAGTTCTCCTTCGTCGGCAACACCGCGATGCACCCGCCCGGCCACAGCGGCATGGGGATCCACCACATGCTCGGCGCGCTGCCGGGCGCCACCACCGCGGCCACGGCGATGCTCAAGAAGCAGATCGCCGAGCAGGACGTGCCCGAGGTGCCCGAGTTCCTCGACCTGCTCGCGGCCTCCGGGGCGCACCTCTGGGCGTGCCGGATGTCGGCGGACATGAACCACCTCACCGAGGACGACCTCCACGAGGACGTCGAGGGCATCATCTCCGCGAGCGACTTCATCGAGCTCACCGAGGGCGCCCAGCTGCTGTTCATCTGAGCGAACGGTGCCGACGGGCGACGACGACCGACGAATGTGTCCGTTGTCGTCGCTTCGCGGCCGTCGGGTCAGGGCCATGGCGTCGAGGCCCCGGACGCGCGGTGTGGTGCCCACGACGTCCGATTGCTCCCGATACTGGGCCACCGCGTGACGACCGGGGCACAGGAGCAGGTGCTCCGAGGGACTGGGCCATGGCCCAGGGTTCGGAGCATCCGGACGTCACGGGAGCGGCGCGCCATCCTCCGCCCCGCCCCGCGAGCCAGGAACCCGCCCGACGCGGACGGAACGGGCCTCAGAGGGTGAGCTCGGGCTCCTGGACCTCGGTGCCCGGGACGGGCGCCAGGTAGAGCGTCGAGAGCCGGGCGGCGCGGACGGTGACCGAGTACGGCTGGTCGTTCCACGGCACCGTCTCGGCCGTCAGGACCGCGCCGGCCTGGCTCGGGCTGGAGGCCTCGTCGTAGCCGCTGGTGTCGAGGACGACCTCCCACTGCCCGGAACGCGGCACGCCGAGGCGCACCCACTCCTTGTCCTCGCCGCTGTAGTTGACGGCCGTGACGACGACGTCGCCGGTGCCGTCGGCCTTCTCGTGGCGCAGGTAGGAGAGCAGGTTGCCGGTGTTGTCGTCGGCGTCGAGCCAGCGGAACCCGGCCGGCTGGCTGTCGAGGGTCCACAGCGCGGGGTGCTCGCGGTAGAGGGTGTTCAGCTGCTTGACGAGCGCGTGCACCCGGTGGTGCGCCGCGTGGTCGAGCAGCCACCACTCGAGCGAGCGGCCGTCGGCCCACTCCTGCGGCTGGGCGAACTCGCAGCCCATGAACAGCAGCTGCTTGCCGGGGTGGCTCCACATGTAGGCGAGGAAGGCGCGCAGCGTGGCGAGCTGCTCGGGGCGCTCGCCGGGGATCTTCGTCAGCAGCGAGCCCTTGCCGTGCACGACCTCGTCGTGGCTGATCGGCAGCACGAAGTTCTCGCTGAAGGCGTACATCAGCGAGAAGGTCAGCAGGTTGTGGTGGTACTGGCGGTGGACCGGCTCCTCCTGCAGGTAGCGCAGGGTGTCGTTCATCCAGCCCATGTTCCACTTGAGCCCGAACCCGAGCCCGCCGGCGGACGTCGCCCGGGTGACCCCCGGCCACGACGTCGACTCCTCGGCGATGGTCACGACGCCCGGCACGCGCTTGTACGCGGTGGCGTTGGCCTCCTGGAGCAGCCCGATGGCCTCGAGGTGCTCGCGGCCGCCGTGGACGTTGGGGATCCACTCGCCGTCCTTGCGCGAGTAGTCGAGGTAGAGCATCGAGGCCACGGCGTCGACACGCAGGCCGTCGACGTGGAACTCCTCGAGCCAGTACACGGCGTTGGCGACGAGGAAGTTGCGCACCTCGAGCCGGCCGAAGTCGAACACGTGGGTGCCCCAGTCGGGCTGGTCGCCGCGGCGCGGGTCCGGGTGCTCGTACAGCGCCAGCCCGTCGAAGCGCGCGAGGGCGAACTCGTCGCGGGGGAAGTGACCGGGGACCCAGTCGAGGATGACGCCGATGCCCGCCTGGTGCAGCGCGTCGACGAGGTACTTGAACTCGTCCGGGGTGCCGAAGCGCGCGGTGGGCGCGTAGTAGCCGGTGACCTGGTAGCCCCACGACGGGCCGTACGGGTGCTCCATGACCGGGAGGAGCTCGACGTGCGTGAACCCGAGGTCGGAGACGTAGTTGACGAGGTGCTCGGCGAGCTCGCGGTAGGTGAGGCCTTGGCGCCACGAGCCGAGGTGCACCTCGTAGACGCTCATCGGGCCCTGGTGCGGGTCACCGGCGGCGCGGCGCTCCATCCAGTCGGCGTCGGCCCACTCGTGGCCGGCCTCGTCGACGACCGAGCCGGTGCGCGGCGGGCACTCGGTGCGCCGGGCCATCGGGTCGGCCTTGGTGCGCACGACGTCGTCCGCACCGCGGATCTCGTACTTGTAGACGTCGCCCGCACCGACGCCGGGGACGAACAGCTCCCAGACGCCGCTGGAGCCGAGCATGCGCATCGGGTGGACGCGGCCGTCCCAGCCGTTGAAGTCGCCGACGACGCGCACGGCCTTGGCCCGCGGCGCCCAGACGGCGAAGGAGGTGCCGCGCACGGTCCCCATCGGGCCGCCGTACTCGTGCACGCGGGCGCCGAGGACGGTCCACAGCTGCTCGTGGCGGCCCTCGCCGACGAGGTGCAGGTCGACCTCGCCGAGGGTGGGGGCGAAGCGGTACGGGTCGTCCTGCTCGTGCTCGACCCCGTCACCCCAGGTGACGACGACCCGGTAGTCCATGGTCCGGGTGGCGTCGGTGCGCACCCCGGTCCAGACGCCCTCGGCCTCGTGCGCGAGCTCGAGCTCCTCGTCGTCCTCGAAGCGCACGCGCACCGCCGTGGCGAGCGGCTTGAGCACCCGCAGCCGGAGGCCGCCGGGCTCCAGGTGCTGGCCGAGGAGGTCGTGCGGCTGCTGGTGGCGTCCCTGGACGAGGGCGGTGATGGCGCCCCCGACCTCGGGGCTCGGGGTGGGGGTCACGGGTGGTCTCCTTGCGAGAGGGTGGGCGAGAAGCGGTCGGTGAGGCGGCCGACGGCGCCGAGCGGGATGGCGAGCCACGCGGGGCGGTTGCGGGCCTCGTAGACGACCTCGTAGAGGGCCTTGTCGAGCTCGAAGGCGGCGAGCAGCGCGTCGCGGGCGCGGGGGTCCTCCCCGGCCTCGGCCGCGTAGCCGTCGAGGAAGGCCTGCTGCGCGGCGGCGACCCAGTCGCGGGCCGGCCGGCCGACGACCTGCTCGCGGGTGCCGCCGACGTAGTCGAAGCTGCGGAGCATCCCGGCGACGTCGCGGACCCACTGGTCGGGCAGCGACCGTTCGGCGAGCGGGCGCAGCGGCTCGCCCTCGAAGTCGAGGAGCACCCACCCGCGCTCGGGGGAGTGCAGCACCTGGCCGAGGTGGTAGTCGCCGTGGATGCGCTGCAGGTCCGGCCAGGGCGCGGCGGCCGCGGCGGTGAGGACCGCCTCGACGGCCCCGCGCACCTGCTCGAGGTCGGGGACGGCGTCGACCGCGGCGTCGAGGCGGCCGCGCATCCCCGTGAGGATGGCCTCGACCTGCTCGGGGGCGGTCGGCGTGGTGCCGAGGACGTCGGCGAGCGTGCGGTGCACCTCGGCGGTGGCCGTGCCCAGCTCGCCGGCCGGGCCGGAGAAGTCGGTGCCGTCCTCCGCCGCGCGCAGCGCGACCCGCCACGCGTCCTCGACGCCCGGCAGGAACTCCTGCGCGAAGGCGAGGTGGCCGGTGGCGGGTCGGTCGCCCTCGGGCGTGGGGTGCGGCCAGCCGCCGGTCACGGACCCGACGACCGCCGGGACGCGGCTCGACCCGGCGTCGACGAGCGCGCCCTGGAGCACGATGTCGGGGTTCTCGCCGGGGGAGAGCATCCGGAAGACCTTGACGATGACCGGCAGGTGGCGGCCGTCGTCGGTCTCGGTGTCGAGGATGACCGAGGTGTTCGACTGCTCCCCACTGAGGACCCGCGCGGACCGGACGTGCACCTGGGCGTCCCAGCTGGGCTGCGGCACACCGGAGACCGAGTCGTCGATCGCGTCCGTCTCCGACGACGAGGCCGCCCGGACCCGGCCCTGCACGAGCTCGAGGAGCCGCTCGGCGTACACCGGGTCGTGCGGCGCGTCGTAGACCCACCGCTTCCCGAGCACCGAGTGCTCCATCGTGCCGACGAGGGCGTGGTCCGCCGAGGCCAGCGGCTCCCCGCGGTAGGTGAGGGGCACCTGGTAGACGACCGGCTCGTCACCCGACTCGTCGGCGACGAGCATCGTCTCGATGCCCACCTCGCCGGAGGGGTCGTCGAGCCGCCAGGACGCGAGCCGGCGGACCCGGGGCGCCCGGCCCTTGGCCGCGTACCAGCGCTGCGAGCCCATCCACGCGTCGACCAGCTCGCTCTTGGTCGGCCTCAGGCTGGCGCCCGTGTGGATCTCAGCCACGGTCGCCCCCGGCGGGCGGGTCGAGGGCCAGCCAGAAGAAGTCGCGCGACCCGAGGGTGATGGTGAGCGTCCCGTCGGCCCCGACGTCGGGGAAACCGGTGCCGCCGAACAGGTCTCGCGTCCAGGACCCGGCGAACTCCTCGGGGAGGGTGATCGTCGTGGCCTGCGGGCGCGAGGACAGGTTGTTGACGCACAGCACCGCCCGGGCCGAGCGGTCCTCGACGTCGCGGTCCCGGCGGTCGGCGCGCACGTACGCGAGCACCCGGTCGTGCGAGGAGTCGCAGACGGTGAACTCGCCGAGCCCGAACACCGGGTGCTCGCGCCGGACGGCGAGCATGCCGCGCACCCAGTGCAGCAGCGAGGAGCCGGAGGCCATCTGCGCCTCGACGTTGACGTGGTTGTAGTGGTGGACGAGTGACTGCACGACGGGCAGGTAGAGCTTGCCCGGGTCGGCGGTGGAGAACCCGGCGTTGCGGTCGGGGGTCCACTGCATCGGGGTGCGCACGGCGTCGCGGTCGGCGAGCCAGATGTTGTCGCCCATCCCGATCTCGTCGCCGTAGTAGAGGCACGGCGAGCCGGGCAGCGAGAGCAGGAGCGCGTGGATGAGCTCGATCTCGGGGCGGCTGTTGTCGAGCAGCGGGGCCAGCCGCCGCCGGATGCCGACGTTGGCGCGCATCCGCGGGTCCGGGGCGTACCAGCCGTACATGGCGGCGCGCTGCTCGGGTGTGACCATCTCGAGGGTCAGCTCGTCGTGGTTGCGCAGGAAGGTGCCCCACTGCGAGCCGGTCGGGATGGCCGGGGTGTCGGCGAGGACGTCGATGATCGGCGCCGCCCGCTCCTCGCGCAGCGCGTAGTAGAGCATCGGCATCACCGGGAAGTGGAAGCACATCTGGCACTCGGGGGCGTCCTCGGTGCCGAAGTAGTCCACGACGTCGCTCGGCGGCTGGTTGGCCTCGGCGAGCAGGATCCGCCCCGGGTACTCGGTGTCGACCATCGCCCGCAGCCGGACGAGGAAGTCGTGCGTCTTGGGGTGGTTCTCGCCGTTGTGCCCCTCCTCCTCGAACAGGTAGGGCACGGCGTCGAGCCGGAAGCCGTCGATGCCCATGTCCATCCAGAACCGGACGACCTCGAACATCGCCTCGTGGACGGCGGGGTTCTCGAAGTTGAGGTCGGGCTGGTGGCCGAAGAAGCGGTGCCAGAAGAACTGGCGCCGGATGGGGTCGAAGGTCCAGTTGGAGGTCTCGGTGTCGACGAAGATGATCCGCGCGTCGGTGTACTTGTCGTCGGTGTCGGACCACACGTAGAAGTCGCCGTAGGGGCCCTCGGGGTCGCTGCGCGAGGCCTGGAACCACGGGTGCTGGTCGCTCGTGTGGTTCATGACGAAGTCGGTGATGATCCGGATGCCGCGCGCGTGGGCCTGGTTGATGAGCTCCTTGAACTCGGGCAGCGTCCCGAACTCCGGCAGCACCTGGGTGTAGTCGGAGATGTCGTAGCCGCCGTCGCGCAGCGGGCTCGCGTAGAACGGCGGCAGCCAGAGGCAGTCGACGCCGAGCCACTGGAGGTAGTCGAGCCGGTTCATGATGCCGGCGAAGTCGCCCTCGCCGGAGCCGTTGCTGTCGCCGAAGGCGCGCACCAGCACCTCGTAGAAGACGGCAGTGCGGAACCACTCGGGGTCGTGGCGCAGGCCGGGCTGGTTCATGCCGAGCCCGGGGTGGCTGTGGCCCATGCCGGGGATGACGCTCACCAGGGCCTCCTCACGGAGACGACGTGGCACGGTTCGACCTCAGGACCGAGCCGGACGTAGACGTCGCGCTGCCACGTCCACACCTGGTCGGTGACGAGGTCGTGGGCCTCGATCGAGTCGCCGGGCTGGAAGCCCATCGCCGGCAGGTCGAGCCGCAGCGTCGTGGCCCGCGTGGAGTGGGGGTCGAGGTTGGCGACGACGAGGACGACGTCGTGGGTGCCGTCCGGGAGCGTGCGGCGCTTGGAGAAGGCCAGGAAGTTCTCGTCGTCGACGTGGTGGAACGCGATGTTGCGCAGGCGGTGCAGCGCCGGGTGCTCGCGGCGGATCTCGTTGAGCCGGGTCAGCCAGCCGGCCAGCGACTGGCCCTCCTTCGCTCCGCCGGGCTCGTAGTCCGCCCAGCGCCGGTCCTTGAACTCGTACTTCTCGTTGTCGATCTGCTCCTCGGCGCCGGGCCGGGCGACGTGCTCCATCAGCTCGTAGCCCGCGTAGATGCCGTACGTCGGCACGAGGGTGGCGGCGAGGGCGCTGCGCACCTTCCACGCCGCCGGGCCGCCGAACTGCATGTACGGCGTGAGGATGTCGTGGGTCGTCGGCCAGAACGAGGGACGCATGTAGTCGGCCGCCTCGCCCGAGAGCTCCACGAGGTACTCCCGCAGCTCGGCGGCGGTGTTGCGCCACGCGTAGTAGGTGTAGCTCTGCTGGAAGCCGACCTTGGCGAGTGTGTGCATCATCGCCGGCTTGGTGAACGCCTCGGCGAGCCAGACGACGTCCGGGTGGTCCTCGGCGACGTCGGCGATCAGCCACTGCCAGAACTCGACCGGCTTGGTGTGCGGGTTGTCGACGCGGAAGATCTTGACGCCGTGGTCGATCCACACCTGCACGACGCGGCGTACCTCGGCGTAGATGCCCGCCGGGTCGTTGTCGAAGTTCAGCGGGTAGATGTCCTGGTACTTCTTCGGCGGGTTCTCCGCGTAGGCGATGGTGCCGTCGGCGCGGGTGGTGAACCACTCCGGGTGGCTCTCCACCCACGGGTGGTCGGGGGAGCACTGGAGGGCGAGGTCCATCGCCACCTCCATGCCGAGCCGCTCGGTCTCGGCGACGAAGGCGTCGAAGTCCGCGAAGGTCCCGAGGTCGGGGTGGATGGCGTCGTGCCCGCCGTCCGGGCTGCCGATGGCGTACGGGCTGCCCGGGTCCTCCGGGCGGGCGTCGAGGGTGTTGTTCGGCCCCTTCTTGGCGGCCTGCCCGATGGGGTGCACCGGCGTCAGGTAGACGACGTCGAAGCCCATCGCCGCGATGGCGGGCAGGCGCTTCGCCGCCGTCCGCAGCGTGCCGGTGCGCCAGCGGTGCTCCTGCTCGTCGTAGGTGGCCCCCTCGCTGCGCGGGAAGAGCTCGTACCAGGCGCCGTAGAGGGCGCGCTCGCGCTCGACGAGCAGCGCGTGCTCGGCCGAGGGCGAGACCATGTCGCGCAGCGGGCGCGCACCGAGCTCGATCTCGACGGCGGCGTCGGTGCCGGCCTTGAGCCGGACCAGGTCGGCGCGCGCGGTGTCGCGCAGCGTGGTGACGGCGGCGACGAGGACCTGCTCCTGCTCGGCGGTGCGCTCGACCTCGTCCAGGGCCCGCTCGAGGACGAGCGCGCCCTCCTCGAGCATCAGCTCGGTGTCGACGTCGGCGGCGACCTTGATCGTGGCGTCGTGCTCCCAGGTGCCGTAGGGGTCGGACCAGCCCTCGACCCGGTAGGACCACCAGCCGGTGCGGTCCGGGGTCACCCGGGCGACCCAGGTGTTGAGCCCCTCGTTCGTGCACGTCATCGGGTGGTGGTGCTCGACGCCGTCGGGGTCGGTGAGGACGACGGTCGCGTTGACGGCGTCGTGGCCCTCGCGGAAGACGGTCGCGCCGACCTCGATCTCCTCGCCGACGACCGCCTTCGCCGGGCGGGCGCCGTGGTCGACGACCGGTCTGACGTCCTGGACCGGGATCCGGCCGATCGGGACCTGCGGAGGGGCGGTGCGGAAGGCATCACTCACCCCACCGAACCTACACGGACGGGGGGTGGCCGCAGGGCCGCGCCCGGTGTGCGGTTCAGGCGTGCCAGATCCGCTCGAGGTAGTCACGCATCGAGCGGTCCGAGGAGAAGAAGCCCGAGCGCGCGACGTTGAGGATGGCCGAACGTGACCAGCCGTCCTCGTCGAGGTAGGCGGCGTCCACGCGCTCCTGGGCGTCGAGGTAGGGCTGGAAGTCGGCCAGCGCCATGAACGCGTCCTGGTGGAGCAGGTTGTCGATGACCGGCGCGACGGCCTGGCGGTCGCCGTCGGTGAAGTGGCCGCTGGCCAGGAGGTCGATGGTGGCCCGCAGCCGCGGGTTCTCCTCGTAGTAGCTCGACGGCGAGTAGCCGGGGCGCAGCCGCTCGACCTCGGGCTCGGTCATCCCGAAGAGGAAGAAGTGGTCGTCGCCCACCAGCCGGCGGATCTCGACGTTCGCGCCGTCGTCGGTGCCGATGGTCAGCGCGCCGTTGAGCGCGAACTTCATGTTGCCCGTGCCCGAGGCCTCCTTGCCGGCGAGCGAGATCTGCTCGGACAGGTCGGCGGCGGGGATGAGCTTCTCGGCGAGGGTGACGTTGTAGTTGGCGGGGAAGGCGACGGCGAGCCGGCCGGCCACGCGGGGGTCGGCGTTGACGACGTCGGAGACGGCGTTGACGAGGAAGATGATCTCCTTGGCCATGTGGTACCCGGGGGCGGCCTTGGCCCCGAAGACGAAGGTCCGCGGCACGACGTCCTCGGCCGCGACCCGCCCGGAGAGCACGCCCTCGTAGAGCGAGACGATGTGCAGGAGCTTGAGGGTCTGGCGCTTGTACTCGTGGAGGCGCTTGACCATGACGTCGAGCATCGTGTCGGGGGAGAGCTCGAGGCCGTCGCGCACCCGGAGCAGCTTGACGAGCCGGTCCTTGTTGTCGCGCTTGACGGCCCGGAACGCCTCGCGGAAGGAGGCGTCCTCGGCGTACGGCTCGAGCTCGCGGAGGCGGTCGAGGTCGGTGACCCAGCCGTCGCCGAGGGTGTCGGTGAGCAGCTCGGAGAGACGGCGGTTGGCCAGCCGCACGAAGCGGCGCGGCGTGATGCCGTTGGTGACGTTGGTGAACTTCTGCGGCCACATCTCGCTGAAGTCGGGGAGCACCTTGTCGCGGAGCAGCTGGCTGTGCAGCTCGGCGACGCCGTTGACCTTGGCGCCGGCCACGGTGGCGAGGTAGGCCATCCGGACGGCGCGCTCGGGGTACTCGGCGATGACCGACATCCGGCGGGCGCGCATCTCGTCGCCGGGGAAGGCCTCGCGGACCTCCTCGAGGAACTCCTCGTTGATGCGGTAGATGATCTCCAGGTGGCGGGGCAGGAGCCGCCCGAGCAGCTCGACGTTCCAGACCTCGAGGGCCTCCGGCAGCAGGGTGTGGCAGGTGTAGGCGAAGCACTTCTTCGTGATCTCCCACGCCTCGTCCCACGCGAACCCCTTGCGGTCCATGAGGATCCGCATCAGCTCGGGGATCGCGATGACCGGGTGGGTGTCGTTGAGCTGGAAGATGATCCGCTCGTGCAGCCGGCGCAGGTCGTAGTCGGCGGGCAGCGTGTTGTCGATGAAGTCGTGCAGCGAGCAGGCGACGAAGAAGTACTGCTGCTGCAGGCGCAGCTCCTTGCCCTGCGGCGTGGAGTCCTCGGGGTAGAGGACCTTGCTGATGTTCTCGGCGAAGGTCTGGGCGCGCACGGCCTCGGCGTAGTCGCCGGAGTTGAAGATCTGGAGGTCGAAGTCCTGCGTGGCCCGGGCGCTCCAGAGCCGCAGGGTGTTGACGACGCCGTTGCGGAAGCCCGGGACCATGTAGTGGTACGGCATCCCGAGCACCTGCCAGCCCGGCACCCACGTGGTGCGCTCGGTGCCGTCCTCGTCGGTGGTCGTCTCGGTGTGCCCGCCGAAGGAGACGAGGACCTGGCGCTCGGGGTGCGGGAACTCCCACGGGTTGCCGAGCGAGAGCCAGGAGTCGGGCAGCTCGACCTGGCGGTCCTGCTCGAAGGTCTGCCGGAAGATGCCGTACTCGTAGCGGATGCCGTAGCCGATGCACGGCACGTCCATCGTCGCGAGGGAGTCGACGAAGCACGCGGCGAGCCGGCCGAGGCCGCCGTTGCCGAGGCCGGGCTCGACCTCCTGGGCCCGCAGCGCGGCGATGTCGATGCCGCAGCGGCGCATCGCGTCCTCTGCGATGTCCTGGAGGTTCGTGGCGAGCAGGTTGTTGCCGAGCTGGCGCCCGAGCAGGTACTCGGCCGAGAGGTAGCCGATGGTCTTCTGCTGCGCCTGGCGGCGGCGGGCGCCGGTCTCGAGCCAGTCGGCCATGAGGTAGCGGCGGACCGTGCGGGCCAGGGCGAGGTACTGGTCGTTGACCGTGGACTGCGACAGCAGCGTGCCCTGGCCGTAGTTGAGCTCCGCGAGGAAGGTCTCGACGAAGCCGTCGACCGTGGTCTGCGGCGACACGACCGGGCCGGAGGCCAGCGGGTGCGTGGTGCGGAAGGCCGGACCGATCCGCCGGACGTCGGTCGACGGGGACTCGTCGGAGACGACGGAGTGGCTGGGCGCGGTGTCGGTCATTCGGTCTCGTCCTTCGGGCCGGGGAGGCGGTCGGGCGCACGCGACGGTGGTGCGCTGGACAGCGTAGCCACGTGGTGCGGAAACGCTTGCACACTTCGCCCGGGAACGCAGCGGGTCGGTCAGGATCCGGGCGCGGGCACCAGCCGGTCGCGGGTGACGTCGGCGAGGGTGCGGCAGCCGGTGAGGGCCGCGGTGAGGTCGAGCTCGGCGCGCAGGTTCCGCAGCACCTCCTCGACGCCCTCCTGCCCGGCGATCGCCAGCCCGTAGACGTGCGGCCGCCCGATGCCCACCGCCGTGGCCCCCAGCGCGAGGGCGACGAACGCGTCGGCCCCCGAGCGCACCCCGCTGTCGAAGAACACCGGCAGGGCGCTGCCGTGCGCCCGCAGGGCGTCGACCACGCCGGGCAACGCATCGAGGGCTCCGACCGACCGGTCCACCTGCCGCCCACCGTGGTTCGACACCCACACGGCGTCGATGCCCTCGTCGGCGGCCCGGGTGGCGTCGTCCGGGTGGAGCACGCCCTTGAGGACGACGGGCAGGGAGGTCAGCTCGCGGAGGCGGGGCAGGTCGGCCCAGGTGAGGGACGGGCGGGAGAAGACGTCGAGGAAGGTCTCGACCGCGGCGCGGGGCACGGGCGAGGTCACGTTGTCCCGCGTCGACCCGGGGTGGTTGCGGCTCATCGACAGCAGCGTGCGGACGGCGGCCGGAGTCGGGCGGGGCTGCGGCTCGGGCTCGCGTGCGGCGGCAGCGGCGACGCGCTCCTCGACGAGCCGCCGGAACACGGGGTCGGAGGTGTACTGCGCGATGCCCTCGCCGCGGGCGAACGGCAGGTGCCCGAGGTCGAGGTCGCGGGGGCGCCAGCCGAGGTAGGCGGTGTCGAGCGTGACCACCAGTGCCTCGGCACCGCAGGCTTCGGCGCGGTGCACGAGCGAGGCCGCGAGGTCGTCGTCGCGGCTCCAGTACAGCTGGTACCAGAAGCCGGTGCGGCCCAGGGCATCCGCGACGTCCTCCATCGGCACGGACGCCTGGGTGCTGAGCACCGGCGTGACGTCCAGGGCGCGGGCCCCGCGCGCGACGGCGAGGTCGGCGTCGCGGTGTGCGGCCGAGAGGACCCCGACGGGCGAGACAAGGAACGGGCTCGCGTGCCGACGCCCGAGCAGCTCGACGGAGAGATCGCGCTCGGAGGTGTCGACCAGCATCCGCGGGACGACGCGCCACCGGTCGAAGGCGCGGAGGTTGGCGCGGGCCGTGGCCTCGCCGCCGGCCGAGCCCGCCACGTAGGCGAACCCACGGCGCGACATCGCCTTCTCGGCGGCGGCCTCGAGGCGCGCGCCGTCGGTGGGGACCTCCGGCCGGCGCCCGAAGGAGCCCGCCCGGTAGATCGCCGCCTGCGCGACGCGTCCGATGCCCTCGGCCACCTGCTCCCCACGTCCGGTCACGACCGCCTGTCTACCCGATGCGGCCGCTCGGCGGAACCCGACCGCGCGCCGGGTCCGGCGCCGCCTAGGGTGCCGGTGTGCAGCGATTCGCCTGGGCCCCGTGGGGGCTGCTCCTCGTCGTCCTCGACCTGCGGGTCGGCCTCTGGGACGTGCTGCCCGACGTCGTCGGCTACGTCTGGCTCGTCGTGGCCCTCACGGGCGCCGAGAAGGTCGGCCGGCCCTTCCTGCTCGCCCGCTCGGCGGCGATGGTCGGCATCCCCGCCTCGCTCGTCAGCGGCACGCCCGTCGGTGGGGTGAGCCGGGCGCTGCTCGTCGCCGCCCTCGTCGTGGGGGCGATCGCCTTCGCGCTGGTCCTCTACGGTCTGGCCACGGGCGTCCTCGAGAAGGTGGAGGACGAGGGCGCGCGCCGGTGGGCCGGTCGGATCCGGACCGCGGCGCCGGTCGTCGGGGTCCTGCTCGTGCTCACCGACCCGGCCGTCTATCTCGTGACCACCGGCTCCTCCCTCGCCGTCCCGGTGTCCTTCCTCTGGCTGCTCGCCCGCATCGTCGAGGCGATTGCCGGCGTGCTCACCGTCGTCCTGCTCCAGCGGGTCACCCGCGCCGGGGTCATGCCGACCACCTGACCCCCCACGCGAGGAGGCCCCCGACCCGTGACGGGTCGGGGGCCTCCTCGGCTCGGGCGGCGCTCAGCGCAGGAACGGGACGGCCCGGTCGAGCAGGCCGCGCTCCTTGAGCTCCGCGCGCAGCGGGATGTCGTCGTCGATCCAGCCGGACTGCTTGATGCCCCAGAACGAGGCGTGGTCGGGGCCGTAGCCGAGGAGCTGCTGGTGCAGCGGCGAGAGGTTCTTGAACCACTCGGAGTCCTGGTCGGCGACGTCCTCGTCGAGCGGGCGGATCCAGCGGTACGTGTAGCCGATGAACATCAGCTTGCGGATGCGCTCGCTCTTGTTCATCGAGCGGCTGTGCCAGATGCGGCGGTCGAAGATGAACGCGTCGCCCGGCTCGAGGCAGACCTCGATGGCGCCCTCGGGCTCGATGATGGGGTCGCCCGGCTTCTCGGGGCGGCCGGCGAGGGTGTTGTTCTTGTGGCTGCCCGGGATGACCTTGGTGTTGCCGTAGCCCGGCTCGGAGAGGTCGGTCAGGGCGTAGCAGATCTTCGTCATGAACATCGGACGCACGTCCATGTCGATGTCGGAGTTCTGCCGGTAGCCGTCCTGGTGCCAGTTCCAGAAGGGCGGCTCGTCCTTCGGGGGGTTCACGTCGATGTGGTTGTGGTGCGTGTAGATGTTCCAGCCCATCGTCCCCCAGATGTAGGGGAAGGTCGTGGGCCAGGTGAGCAGCTCGGGGAAGCGCGGGTCCTTGTGCAGCCAGCCCATGACGTGGATCGACTTATCCGGGCGGCGGCGGTCGGCGGCCTCCTCCTCGGCGTAGATCCGGTCGACGGCGTCCTCGAAGTAGGCGCGGTCCTCCTCGGGGAGCGCCCCCTTGATGACGACGAACCCGTCGCGGTCGTACTGCTCGCGGATCGCCGGGTCGAGCGGCTCGAAGCCCGTCGGGGCCTGAGTGGTCGCGGTCATGCGCGCTGTGCTCCTCACGTGGTGCCGGCTCCTGCGGGGGCACCGCTCCCGCTGCACGTCCGCGCTGGCGGACACGCCGTTCCCGTCAGTGTAGGACGGCGGGCGCGACACGCCGGGAGGCGCCGCTGAGGGGTGGCTGTGAGCGTCGTCGGACCGGATGCTGCCGGCGCGCGAGCCCTCTTCCGGTGACCGAGCCTCCTGCAGAGGGCTCGACGACAGGAAGGCGGCTCGGCCGCGTCAGGTGACGTACACGCGGAGCGAGGTCGGCGCGACGGTGACCGGGCCGGACTCGGGGTCCCCGAGGTCGCGCGGCCGTTCGTCGGCGCTGTCCCAGGCGAGCCGTCCGGTCGTGCCCTCCGGCAGCCGGACCTCGACCGGCCGGGTCGAGCCGTTGACCACCAGCAGCGCCCCCTGCCCGTCCTCCTCGACCGGGGCCAGCGCCATCTGGAGGACGCGGGCGCCCTCGTCCTGCCAGCGCCCGCCCATCGGCAGGCCGTCGGCGGCGTACCACTGCACGTCGAGGGTGCCGTCGTCGTCGACCTCGCGCCCGGTCAGCCACACCCGCTGGCGCAGCACGGGGAGCGCCCGTCGGACGGCCAGCAGGTGGCGCGTCGTGGCGAGCAGGTCCTCCTGCCACGGCGCGAGGTCCCAGTCGACCCAGGTGATCTCGTTGTCCTGGCAGTACGGGTTGTTGTTGCCGCCCTGGGTCCGTCCGAGCTCGTCGCCGGCGGTGAGCATCGGGACCCCGGACGAGAGCAGCAGCGTGCCGAGGAGGTTGCGCAGCGCCCGGCCCCGCGCCGCCAGCACGTCGGCGTCCTCGGTCGGCCCCTCGGCACCGTGGTTCCACGAGCCGTTGCCGTCCGAGCCGTCGCGGTTGTCCTCGCCGTTGGCCTCGTTGTGCTTGTGGTCGTAGGTGACGAGGTCGGCGAGCGTGAAGCCGTCGTGCGCGGTGACGAAGTTGACCGATGCCGTGGGCCCGCGGTCGCGCGCGCCGAAGAGGTCCCGCGAGCCGGTGAGCCGGGTGGCCAGCTCCCGGGCGTCGTGGGACGGCTGGCCGTGGGCGGCGGCCCGCACGTCGCCGACCCAGAACCGGCGCACGGTGTCGCGGAAGCGGTCGTTCCACTCGAGGAACGGCGGCGGGAACTGGCCTGTGCGCCAGCCGTGCATCCCCAGGTCCCACGGCTCGGCGACGAGCATCACGCGGGAGAGCACGGGATCGGTCCGCAGGGCGACGAGGAACGGGTGGTCGGGGTCGAAGTCGTCGCCGCGGCCGCGCCCGAGGGCGACCGCGAGGTCGAAGCGGAAGCCGTCGACGTGGTACTCCTGCACCCAGTGCCGCAGGCTGTCGAGCACCATCCGGCAGACCACCGGGTGCCGCAGGTCGAGGGTGTTGCCGCACCCGGTCACGTCGATGTCGCGGCCGCGCTCGTCGAGCCGGTAGTAGGCGCGCTGGTCGAGGCCACGCCACGAAAGGGTTGCGCCGGAACGGGACTGCTCGGCGGTGTGGTTGTAGACGACGTCGAGGACGACCTCGATGCCCGCCGCGTGCAGCAGCTTCACCATGCCCTTGACCTCGTCGACGACGCCCTGCGGGTCGCGGGCGGCGGCGTACGCGGCGTGCGGCGCCATGAAGCCGAGGGTGTTGTAGCCCCAGTGGTTGACCATCCCCCGGCGCACGAGGTGCGGCTCGTGGGTGAAGGCCTGGACGGGCAGCAGCTCGACGGCGGTGACGCCCAGCGAGAGCAGGTGCTCGACCGAGGCCGGATGCGCCAGACCGGCGTACGTGCCGCGCAGGTGCTCGGGCACGCCGGGGTGCAGCATCGTCTGGTTGCGCACGTGCGCCTCGTAGGCGACGGCCTCGCCCCGCGAGCGGCCGGGCGCGCGGTCCCCGCCCCAGTCGAACGAGTGGTCCACGACGACGCCGCGCGGCACGTGACCGCGGCTGTCGAGGCCGGACAGCTGCTCGAGCTCACCGTGCCAGGAGCCGTCGACGGTGTGCCCGTACAGCTCCGGACCCCAGGTCACGCCGCCCTCGAGCGCTCCCGCGCACGGGTCGAGGAGCAGCTTGGCGGGGTTGTGCAATAGCCCGCGCTCGGGGTCCCACGGCCCGTCGACCCGCAGGTTGTACCGCGTTCCCGCGCCGACGCCCGGGACGAAGCCGAACCACCAACCGTGGGCCCGCTCGCGCAGCGGCACCCGGCGCTCGCTCGCGCCCTCGACGTCACCGGCCTCGAAGAGGCAGACCTCGACCGAGTCCGCGTGCCCCGCGTACACCGCGACGTCGGCGCCCCCGGCGACGAGGGTGACCCCGGGTGGGGGAGGGAGGTCGCGGGTGGTCGGGCCCGGAGGGGCCGGGCGGGACCGGGACGGCATGCAGGGACCCTAACCGGGGGACGGGTGGGCGGCGGGCGGTTCCGGCGAGCTCAGGCGCGCAGTGCCTCGGCCAGCTCCCGCACGTGCTCCACGAGCAGCCCCATGTCCTCGTCGGTGTGCGCCAGCGAGACGAGCCACTGCTCGTCGAGACCGGGCGGCGTGAGGATGTTGCGGTTGACGCCCCACAGCCAGGACAGCTCGGCCATCGCGAAGTCGGTCGCCTTGTAGTCGCGGTACGTGCGCACCGGCGTGGTCGACCACGTGACGCAGCCCTTGACGCCGAGGCCGACGGTGTGGGCCGGCAGCTCGAACTCGTCGATGACGCCGTCGATGGCGGAGAGGGCTCGCACGTTGATGTCCTCGGTGGCGGCCAGCGCCTCCGGGGTGCAGATCTCGTCGACGGCCTTGGCGGCGGCCATCACGAGCGGGTTGCCGTTGTAGGTGCCGAAGTGGGCCATCCGGCCGTCGACGACGACCTCCATGACCTCGCGGGTGCCGCCGAAGGCCGCGAGCGGCAGGCCGCCGCCGATGGACTTCGCCAGGGTGATGAGGTCGGGCTTGACGCCGAGGCGCTGCGCGGCGCCGGCGTACCCGGCGGTGAGGCCGGTCTTCACCTCGTCGAAGAGGAGGACGACACCGTGCTGGTCGCACAGCTGCCGCACGCCCGCGAGGTAGCCGGCGTCGGGGACGACGATCGAGAGGTTCTCGACGACCGGCTCGACGACCATGACGGCGATGTCGCGACCGTGCTCGGCGAGGACCGCGCCGAGGCGGTCGAGGTCGTTGTAGGGGACGACGTGCACGGTGCCGGCCTCGACGTCGAAGGGCACCTCGGGCACGGGAGCCTCGGCCGGGCCGATGTCCTCGAGCGCGGGCTTGACCGACACCTGCAGCGCGTCGTAGCCGCCGTGGTAGCCGCCCTCGATCTTCACGACGGCCTTGCGGCCGGTGTAGGCGCGGGCCGCGCGGATGGCGTACATCAGCGACTCGGTGCCGGAGTTGGTGAACCGGATCATGTCGAGGCCGAAGCGCTCGCAGAACCGCTCGCTCATCTCGGTGGCCTGCGGGGACGGGGTGACGAAGAGGGTGCCGGTGTCGGTGAGGGCGCGCTGCACGTGCTCGACGACGGTCGGGTTGAGGTGGCCGACGAGCATGGCGCCGAAGCCCATCGACAGGTCGAGCATCCGGCGGCCGTCGACGTCGGTCAGCCACGCGCCGCGCGCGGAGGCGACCGAGACGGGGTAGGGGTCCCAGTGCTGGAACGAGGAGGTGACGCCGAGCGGCAGCGTGCGGGCGGCGCGGGTGTTGTGCTCGCCGGAGGCCGGGGTGCTGGCCGTGAACCGGTCCCACTCGGCGGCGAGGAGGGACTCGACCCGGGCCGGGTCGACCGGCGTGCTCGAGGCCGGCAGCCGCCGGTAGGTGGCGGGGTCGTGGGCCGGGTAGGTCGTCGTCGTCTCGGTCGCGGTCATCGTGGCTCTCCTCGCACGTTGTGATTCCGTGGCGGTCGGGCGCCGTCACGCACCATCACGCATCTCTGGCCGCGAATGTACTACCGGATCCATCGCGACGGCGACCTCACCTCCGGCGAGGGCCCCGCCCGTCGAGCCCCGGCCCCGCCCCGACCCCGCGCGCCGCGTGGATACGGTGGACCCATGACCGACCCCAGCTCGCTGCCCAACTTCCCGCCGCCCGCGAACGAGCACCCTCTGCGCGGGCGCGTGCTCGACGTCCTCGTCGACCTCGGGCTCGCCCCGAACATCGACGGCGACGGTGACGTCGCCTTCACCGTCAACGAGCAGCAGCTCTTCGTGCGGTGCACCGAGGGCGACGTCGAGGTGATGCGGGTCTTCGGGCAGTGGCAGATCCAGGACGAGCTCATCGGCGACCGGCTGAAGCTGCACGAGACGTGCAACGAGATCAACCTGCACATGAACCACGTGAAGACCGGCATCGCGGGCACGACGCTCGTCGTCACCGGCGAGCACGTCGTCACCCCGGGCGCCGACCTCAACGTCCTCACGCAGGTGTCGGTGCAGGTCATCCTCTCCGGGGTCCACCTCTGGCACCAGCGCGTCCTCGGGCTCGACCCCGAGACCGGCGAGCCGACGGGGGAGGGGCAGTGACCGACCTCGTCCGCCTCGAGGTCGAGGACGGCATCGGCACGGTCCGCCTCGACCGTCCGCCGATGAACGCGCTCAACGCCGAGATCCAGCACGGCCTGGTCGCGGCGTGCCGGGAGGCCTCGGAGCGCAAGGACGTCTCGGCCGTCGTCGTCTGGGGCGGCGAGAAGGTCTTCGCCGCGGGCGCCGACATCAAGGAGATGGAGACGATGTCGTCCACCGACATGGTCGACCACTCCGCCCTGCTCCAGGACTTCACCCGGTCCCTGGCCCGCATCCCCAAGCCGACCGTCGCCGCGATCACCGGGTACGCGCTCGGCGGCGGGTGCGAGGTCGCGCTGGCCTGCGACTGGCGGGTGGCCGCCGACGACGCGAAGCTCGGCCAGCCCGAGATCAACCTCGGCATCATCCCGGGCGCCGGCGGTACCCAGCGCCTCGCCCGGCTCGTCGGGCCGGCGAAGGCCAAGGACCTCGTGTTCTCCGGCCGCTTCGTCGACGCCCAGGAGGCCCTGGCGATCGGCCTCGTCGACCGCGTCGTCCCCGCGGCCGAGGTGTACGCCACCGCCCGTGGGCTCGTCGAGCGCTACGTCGGCGGCCCCTCGTACGCCCTGCGCGCGGCCAAGGAGGCCATCGACCGCGGGCTCGAGGTCGACCTGGAGAGCGGCCTGGAGGTCGAGCGGATGCTGTTCGCCGGCCTCTTCGCGACGCAGGACCGGGCCATCGGCATGAAGCACTTCGTCGACAAGGGCAAGGGGCCGGCGCCCTTCGAGGGCGCCTGAGGGCTCACGCCCCCGGAGCGCTCGGGAAGCTCGACTGCGCGAGCACGGTGCCGTCGGCGTCGAGGACCTCGAAGCCGGCGGCATCGGCGCGCAGCACCGACGAGTTGAGGTTGCAGACCATCGAGCGGGGGCCGGTGCCGACGAACTCGCCTGCAGGGTAGTCGCGCCCGTCCTCGCCGAGCACCACGACCCGGTACCGGTCACCGGCCGCGAAGCCGCTGGCGGTCAGCCGTACCTCGACGCCCCAGGTGTGGGGGACGACTCCGGCGCTCGCGGTGACGCCGGACGCCTCGACGGCCACGGGCACCGCCTCGAACGGCTGGGGCGGCGGCTCGGTGAGCCGGACACCGGTGAGCGTCAGCGCCGCGGCCACCGCGGCGGCGGCCGCGGCGACCCCGGCCGTCCGCCACGCGCCGGGTCGCCGCACCCGCCGCTGCTCGGTGGCGACGGCGGCACCGACGCGCTCGAGCAGGTCGGCCGGCGGCTCCGCGAGCTCGGGGGCCCGGCCGCGCAGCGCGGCCAGCGCGCCGGCCGCGGGGGTCAGCTCGGCGAGGTCCGCGCGGCACGCGGCGCAGGTGTCGAGGTGGGCCTCGAGAGCGGCCGCGTCGGTGGCGTCCAGGTGGCCGAGCAGGTACGGGCCGACGAGCACCCGGACCGCCTCGTGGTCGGGCCCGCGCAGGGCCTCCTCGGCGTCGGTCATGGCTCCACTCCCATCTCCTCCATCGCGACCCGCAGCGCCTTGAGCCCGTAGAACACCCGGCTGCGGAGGGTGCTCACGGGGATGCCGAGGGCGGCCGCCACCTCGTCGTAAGGGCGGCCGAGCAGGTAGGTCTGGGTCAGCGCCTCCCGGTGCGCCTCGCCGAGCCGGCCGAGCGCCTCCTCGACGAGCCAGCCGTGCACGAGGGCGTCCCAGTCGTCGGTCGGCGGCGCCCCGCGGGCCAGGGTCTCGTGGTCGGCGAGGGCGCGCAGCCAGGGCCGGGCCTCGCGCACCCGGTGCAGGTCGATGCAGACGTTGCGGGCGATGCCGAAGAGCCAGGTGCGCAGGGCCGCGACCTCGGGGTCGTACCGGTCCCGGGCCCGCCAGGCCCGCAGGAAGGTCTCCTGCACCGCGTCCTGCGCGAGCCCGGCGTCCCCGAGCGTGCGCAGCGCGAAGCGGTAGAGCTCACCGCCGTGGGCGGTGTACGCGGCGCGGACCCCCTCCTCCTCGGCGAGGGAGGGGGTCCGCGGGCGTCGGATCGGCACGAGGGGGTCGGTACGGGTCAGCGACCGGTCGGGACGGCGAGGTCGTGGACCTGGAGGCCGCGCGGGAAGGAGCCCTCGCGCTTCACCGAGCCGCCGAGCAGGTCGACCGCGTAGAGGCCGGCCTTCCCGCCGACGGTCAGCGTCGCCCAGCCGCGGTTGCGGGTGTCGATGTCGAGGCCTGCCTTCGTCGCGTCGACGCCGAGCTTCCCGGTGGGGGCGAGGCTGCCGGCGTTGGCGGGGGACTGCAGCGCGACCTGGTCCATGGCCGTGTCGATGTCGAACAGGCTCGTCGCCGTCGCGGCGTCGTTGTCGTTGTTCGTGTAGGCCGCGGCCGTGACGCCGGTGGCCGGGGTCGCGGCCGGCGCGTAGGCCAGCGTGCCGTCGGCGATGGTCGTGCCACCGGGGTTGACGTCGTGGCGGAGGTTCTGGCCGGTGTCGCTGATGACGCGCAGGCGGTCGGCGGCCGGGTTGAAGTCGACGCCGAAGGAGGTGCCGGAGAGGGCGACCGAGAGGCGGTTGACGAGCGTCGCGGTCGGGGCCTTCTTCCACAGCAGGTGCTGGGTGGGCACGGTGACGGTGTAGACGCCGCCCTTGTTCCCGACCGCGTAGAGCTTGCCGTCGGCGGGCCGGCGGTCCAGGCCGACGAGGGCGGTGTCGCCCGTCAGGCCCTTGACCTCGCCGAGCGAGCGGGCCGACTCCGGGCGGTCGAGGCGGAACCCGACGAGGGTGCGGTCACCCGCCAGCCCGACCGTCGGGTTGCTGCCCAGCGGGGAGAGGGTGGCTGTGGCGGCCGGGGCCATCGGGACGGCGAGGGCGAGGCTGAGGGCGCCGGCGGCGACGAGGGTGCGCGTGCGGTTCATCGGGTGCTCCTGGTGTCCGGTGGGGGTCTGCCACCGGTGGGTACGGGCGCCGACGCGTGCGCGTTGAAGGCCGTCGACAGGTGTTTCGGAACTGCGCCACGGGCCGGATGCGACGCCGGGCCGGGCGCGGCGGTCCGACGGCGATCCCTCGACGGGGTGGTGACCGTCACGCCTCCCGGGTGGTGAACGAGCGCTCACCGGCTGAGAGGATGGACGGCGATGCGCGCCGGGCACCCCGGGCGCGAGCCACCGACCGAAGGAAAGAGGACGAGGCACGCATGAACATCGTCGTCTGCGTCAAGTACGTCCCGGACGCGCAGTCCGAGCGGACGTTCCAGGAGTCCGACAACACCGTCGACCGTGCCGTCGACGGCCTGCTGTCCGAGCTCGACGAGTACGCCGTCGAGGAGGCCCTGAAGATCGTCGAGGCCGCCGGCGAGGGTGAGGTCACCGTCGTCACGGTCGGCCCCGAGGCCGCCGCCGACGCGCTGAAGAAGGCGCTCCAGATGGGTGCGCACCAGGGCGTCCACGTCCAGGACGAGGCGCTGCACGGCTCCGACGCCGTCGGCACCTCGCTCGTGCTCGCCAAGGCCGTCGAGAAGGTCACCGACGGCAGCCCCGAGCTCGTGCTCACCGGCATGTCCTCGACCGACGGCGTCATGGGCGTCGTCCCCGCGATGCTCGCCGAGCGCCTCGGCCTGCCGCAGGTCACCTACGCCTCGGAGCTCACCGTCGGCGACGGCACGGTCACCATCCGCCGCGACGGCGACACCGCCTCCGAGACCATCGAGGCCTCGCTGCCCGCCCTGGTCTCGGTCACCGACCAGATCAACGAGCCGCGCTACCCCTCCTTCAAGGGGATCATGGCGGCGAAGAAGAAGCCCGTGCAGGTCTGGTCGCTGGCCGACCTCGGCGTCGACGCCGGTGACGTGGGCCTCGAGGCCGCGTGGACCTCGGTCGTCTCCTTCGCCAAGCGCCCGCCGCGCGAGCAGGGCCAGATCGTCACCGACGAGGGCGACGGCGGCACCAAGCTCGCCGAGTTCCTCTCCGCCCAGAAGTTCCTCTGAGCCGCGCCGACCAGGACCAGGAGCACACAGACATGGCCGAAGTACTCGTCCTCGCCGACCACGCCGGGGGGCGCCTGCGCAAGGCGACCGCCGAGCTGCTGACCCTCGCCCGCCGCCTCGGTGAGCCCTCCGCGGTGCACGTCGGGCCCGGCGCCGAGACCGCCCAGAAGACCTACGCCAAGTACGGCGCGCACAAGGTGTACGTCGTCGACGACGCCGACGCCGCCTCGTACCTCGTGGCCCCGCAGGCCGAGATCCTCGCGCAGCTCATCGAGAAGACCTCTCCCGCAGCGGTGCTCATCCCGAGCAACGCCGCCGGCAAGGAGATCGCCGCACGTCTCGCCATCAAGTCGGGCTCGGGCCTGATCACCGACGCCGTCGACGTGCGCGCCGGTGACGACGGCGCCCCCGAGACCACGCAGTCCGTGTTCGCCGGCTCGTACACGGTGACCGCCAAGGTCACCCACGGCACGCCGATCATCTGCGTCAAGCCCAACTCGGCCGGCATCGAGGCCGCGCCCGAGGCCGGTGCCGTCGAGACCGTCGAGGTGGGCGTCAGCGACGCCGCGAAGGCGGCCCGCATCACCGACAGCCAGCCGAAGAAGGCCACCGGGCGCCCCGAGCTCACCGAGGCGGCCATCGTCGTCTCCGGCGGGCGCGGCACCGGCGGCGACTTCGGCCCGGTCGAGGAGTTCGCCGACAGCCTCGGCGCCGCGGTCGGCGCGAGCCGTGCCGCCGTCGACGCCGGCTGGTACCCGCACAGCAACCAGGTCGGCCAGACCGGCAAGCAGGTCTCACCGCAGCTGTACGTGGCGGCGGGCATCTCCGGGGCCATCCAGCACCGGGCCGGCATGCAGACCTCGAAGACGATCATCGCCGTGAACAAGGACGAGGAGGCGCCGATCTTCGAGCTCGTCGACTTCGGCGTCGTCGGCGACCTGTTCTCGGTCCTGCCGCAGGCGACCGGCGAGGTCAAGAAGCGCAAGGGCTGATCCCGCGGGACTACGGTCGGTCGATGGGGACCTCGCCGCGACTGCTGCACACCGTCATCGACACGACCGACGTCCGGGGCAGCGCCGAGTTCTGGCGCGAGCTGCTCGGGCTCGTCTACCGGCCCGGTGACGAGGTGCCGGCCGACGGTGCGGACGACGCCGACTGGCTCGTGCTCACCGAGGCCGACGGCACCCGCCGGCTGGCCTTCCAGGAGGTCGAGGAGCTGACGCCCACGACGTGGCCGGCCCACGACGTGCCGATGCAGCTGCACCTCGACCTGACCGTCGAGGACGCCGAGGACCTCGAGCGGCAGCGGGCGCGGGCCGAGGCGTTGGGGGCCCGGCTGCTGCTCGACCGCACCGACGACCCGGACGAGCCGCTCTACGTCCTCGCGGACCCCTCGGGGCACCCGTTCTGCCTGTTCCCGGGGTGATGCCGGCCGCCGGGCGGGCGGCGCCCGAAACGTAGACTCGGACCTCGTGAGCCACTACCTCGACCACGCGGCGACCACGCCGATGCTGCCCGCGGCGGTCGCGGCCTGGGTCGAGACCTCGGGCCGGATCGGGAACGCCTCCTCGCTGCACGGGTCGGGCCGCGCGGCGCGCAAGGTCGTCGAGGAGTCGCGCGAGCGGATCGCCGCCTCGCTCGGCGCCCGGCCGTCGGAAGTCGTGTTCACCTCCGGGGGCACCGAGGCCGACAACCTCGCGGTCAAGGGGACGTGGGCGGCCCGCCGGGACGCCGATGCGCGCCGCACCCGCGTCGTCTCCAGCGGCATCGAGCACCACGCCGTCCTGGACCCCGTCGAGCACCTCGTCGCCGCGCGCGGCGCCGCGGTCTCCTGGCTCGAGCCCGACCGCTGCGGCCACGTCGCCGTCGACGACCTGCGCGGCGTGCTGGCCGAGCACGCCGCCGACGCGGCGCTCGTCACCGTCATGTGGGCGAACAACGAGGTCGGCACGGTCCAGCCGGTCGCCGAGCTCGCCGCCGCCGCGCACGAGCACGGGGTCCCGTTCCACACCGACGCCGTGCAGGCCCTCTCGCACCTGCCGGTGCGCTTCGACGAGTCCGGCGCCGACCTGATGTCGGTCACCGCGCACAAGATCGGCGGACCCGTCGGCGTCGGGGCCCTCCTGGCCCGCCGCGACGCCGTGCTCGTCCCGCAGCTGCACGGTGGCGGCCAGGAGCGCCAGGTGCGCAGCGGCACCCTCGACGTCGCCGGGGTGCACGCGTTCGCCGTCGCCCTCGACGAGACCGTCGCCAGCCGTGACGTCGAGGCCAAGCGGGTGATGGCCCTGCGCGACCGGCTCGTCGAGGGGGCGCTGGCGCTCGGGCTCGGCATCACCGTCAGCGGATGCTGGACGGCGGGCGATGCCACCCGCCGCCTGCCCGGCAACGCCCACCTGCTCGTCCCGGGCTGCGAGGGCGACTCCCTCCTGTACCTGCTCGACGCCGCGGGTGTCGAGTGCAGCACCGGCTCGGCCTGCCAGGCCGGTGTGCCGCAGCCGAGCCACGTCCTCCTCGCGATGGGGCACGGCGAGGCCGAGGCCCGTGGTGCGCTGCGACTCTCGTTGGGGCACACCTCGACCGATGCCGACGTCGATGCCGTCCTCGCCGCGCTGCCGGGTGTCGTCGAGCGCGCCCGGCGGGCCGGCGGGCTGCTCTGATGCGCGTCGTCGCCGCGATGTCCGGCGGGGTCGACTCCGCCGTGGCCGCCGCCCGGATGCTCGACGCCGGCCACGACGTCGTCGGGGTGCACCTGGCCCTCTCGCGCTCGGCGGCGACCCTGCGCGAGTCGGCCCGCGGCTGCTGCACCATCGAGGACGCCGGCGACGCCCGCCGGGTCGCCGACCGGCTGGGCATCCCGTTCTACGTGTGGGACCTCGCCGAGCGGTTCGAGCGCGACGTCGTCGAGGACTTCGTCGCCGAGTACGCCGCCGGCCGCACCCCGAACCCCTGCCTGCGCTGCAACGAGTCGATCAAGTTCGCGGCCCTGCTCGACCGCGCCGTGGCGCTGGGCTTCGACGCCGTCGCGACCGGTCACTACGCGCAGGTGGTCGAGGGGCCGGCCGGGCGCGAGCTGCACCGGGCGGTCGACCCCGCCAAGGACCAGTCGTACGTGCTCGGGGTGCTCGACGCCGAGCAGCTGGCCCGCTCGTTCTTCCCGCTCGGTGACACGGTCAAGGACGGTGTGCGGGCGGAGGCGGCCGAGCGCGGCTTCGCCGTGGCGCGCAAGCCGGACAGCCACGACATCTGCTTCATCCCCGACGGCGACACCCGCGGCTTCCTCGCGCGCCGGCTGGGGGAGCGGCCCGGCGAGCTCGTCGACGCCGTGTCGGGCGAGGTGGTCGGCACCCACGCCGGCGCCCATGGCTTCACCGTCGGGCAGCGGAGGGGGCTCGGCATCGACCGGTCCCGGCTCGACGGCGACCCCCGGTTCGTCGTCGAGGTCGACGCGCCCCGCAACCGGGTGGTCATCGGCACGGCCGACCTGCTCGGGGTGGACCTCGTCGAGGGTGCCCACCTGCGCTGGTGCGGCCCGGCCCCGGACGGCGAGGTCGCCGTCGGTGCGCAGCTGCGGGCGCACGGGGCCGAGGTGCCGGCGACCGCCCGGGTCGTCGGCGACGGCGTCGAGGTGCGCCTCGCCGAGCGGGTGCGCGGTGTGGCGCCCGGGCAGTCGGTGGTCCTCTACGACGGCACGCGCGTCGTCGGGTCGGCGACCATCACGGGGACGGGCCGTGCCGCCTGACCCGGGCGACCGCCTCGAGGCCGAGCGCGCCGAGCTCCACGACCGGCTCGTGACGATGGAGGCCGACATGGCCCGCCTCGTCGAGGCCTCCCTCGACTCCAACGCCGACGACGAGCACGACCCCGAGGGGCAGACCATCGCCTGGGAGCGCTCGCAGCTGGCCGCGCTGACCGCCGGGGCCCGGCAGCACCTCGCCGATCTCGACGACGCCCTCGCCCGCGTCGCCGACGGCACCTACGGCACCTGCACCGTCTGCGGGGAGCCGATCCCGGAGGGCCGGCTCGAGGCCCGGCCCACCGCGCGGACGTGCGTGCAGCACGCCGGCGCACCCACCGACCGGAATAGTTGAAGCATCAACTACTGTTGGACGCCGTGACCCTCCACCGCGGAGGACGACCACCGAGGAGCGTGAACGACATGCCAGCCGTGACCGTCGAGAACATCCTGACCCTGCCCCGGGTCACCGAGCCCGGCGTCGAGGCCGTCTCGCGCCCCGTGCGCTCCATCACGACCGCGCCGCAGGGCTTCGAGGGTGAGGGGTTCCCCGTGCGCCGCGCCTTCGCCGGTGTCGACCTCGCCGCGCTCGACCCGTTCATCCACATGGACCAGATGGGCGAGGTCGAGTACGCGCCCGGCGAGCCCAAGGGCACCGCGTGGCACCCGCACCGCGGCTTCGAGACCGTCACCTACATCATCGACGGCACCTTCGAGCACCGGGACAGCACCGGTGGCGGCGGCACCATCACCAACGGCGACACGCAGTGGATGACGGCCGGCTCCGGCCTGCTGCACATCGAGGTGCCGCCGGAGTCGCTCGTGATGTCCGGTGGGCTCTTCCACGGCCTCCAGCTGTGGGTGAACCTCCCGAGCCACCAGAAGATGTCGCCGCCGCGGTACCAGGACATCCGCGGCAACGACGTCGCCCTGCTCTCCAGCCCCGATGGTGGCGCGCTGGTGCGCGTGATCGCCGGTGAGCTCGACGGGCACGAGGGGCCGGGCATCACCCACACGCCGATCGTCGCGCTGCACGTCACGGTGGCGCCCGGTGCGCGGGTGCGGCTGCCGTGGAACCCCGCCTACAACGCGCTGGTCTACGCGCTGAACGGCAAGGGCTCGGTCGGGCCGGACCGCCGACCGCTGCGGATGGGCCAGCTCGCGGTGCTCGGCGGTGGCGACGTCGTCGAGGTCGGTGCCGACGAGAGCCAGGAGTCGCGCAGCCCGAGCCTGGACCTCTACATCCTCGGCGGGCGGCCGATCCGCGAGCCCGTCGCGGCGTACGGCCCGTTCGTCATGAACACGCGGGACGAGCTCGTGCAGGCCTTCGAGGACTTCCAGGCCGGCCGGCTCGGGACCATCCCGGCCGAGCCGCACCCGGGGCACGACGTGCTCTGAGGTCGCCCAGGACCGCCGACGCCCCCGTCACCGTGAGGTGGCGGGGGCGTCGTCGTGCGGCGTTCTCGCTCAGCGCTTCTCGCAGGCGATGCCGTCCTTGTCGCGGTCCAGGCCCTTGTTGGCGCGCATGGCCTCGGCGTAGAGCTTGTCGCTCTTCGTGAAGGTCGTGACCGGCTTCCCGGAGGTGCGGTCCTTCGCCTTCTTCTTGCCGACGCCGTGCTTGTAGGTCTTGTTGACGGTCGTGCAGTTCTTCCACTTCGCCGGGACGGCGCTCGCCGGGGCCGCGGTCGCGGTCCCGAGGGCGAGGGTGGCGGCCGCGAGCACGGCCGGGATCATCGACTTCTTCACGTGCTGTTCCCTCCCTGGGTATCCCGGCCACCGTAGGGCGGGACCCCTGCGGACGCCGCATCCCCGGGTCGAGGTCGAGCCGTTCGGGGGAGGAGTGCGACGTCCGCGCCGAGAGAGCTCCCTGTGCGGCCTGGCAGGGATGCTGCACGATGGCGCAGCAACTTCCGCGTCATCGGGCACCTTCTCCGTCGTCACGGGGATGGCGCGGAAGAGCGGTCGTGACAGGGATGCATCCGCGTCATCGAAGAACTTCCCCGTCGTCACCGTGATGACGAGGAAGTTCGTGGTCAGCGGCCGCGGTTGCGGGGGTGCTGGCGGGCCTGTCGCTCGTTGCCGCGCCGGTAGTTGCCGGTGAGCCGCGCCATCAGCTCCTGGGGGTCGCCGCGCTCGACGTCGTCGAGGAAGTCCCGCGCCCGGGCACCGCGCAGCACGGTGGCCACCCGGCCGTGGTGGCTGACGACGACCTCGTCGCCGCGCTCGTGCCAGGTGAAGCCCTCCGGTCCGCCCATGACGTCCAGCCTAGGGCGCCAGGGCCCGGGCCAGCCGGCGGACGGCATCGTCCGCGGCCGTCTCGGGCAGCCCGGCGTAGCAGAGCACGAGGCCGCGCACGGAAGTCCGGACGGCGTAGGCCGAGAGCGGGCTGACGGCGACGCCGGCGGCGTGGCACCGGTCGGCGACCTCGTGGTCGTCGACGTCGTCGGGCAGCCGGAGGACCACGTGCAGCCCGGCGTCCACGCCCTCGAGGGTCGCGCCCGGCAGGTGCTCGGCCACGGCGGTGACGAGGGCGCCGCGCCGGGCGGCGTAGGTGCGGCTGGCCCGGGCGTGGTGCGCCGCCAGGGCCCCCGAGGTGACGAGCTCGGCGAGGGCCAGGCCGGTCGCCTCGTTGACGACCAGCCCGCGCGACTCCAGCGTCACCCGCAGGGCGTCTCGCAGGTGAGCGGGCGCCGCGACCCAGGCCACCCGCAGCGAGGGCGCCAGCAGCTTGGAGGCCGTCCCGACGTAGACGACGTGGTCCTCGGCGCCGGGGAGGGAGCGCAGCGCCGGGAGCGGTGAGACGTCGTAGCGGAACTCGCCGTCGTAGTCGTCCTCGAGGACCAGGCCTCCGGTGTCCCGCGCCCACTCCAGCAGCGCGACCCGGCGGGTGACCGGCATCCGGGCGCCGAGCGGGTACTGGTGCGACGGCGTGACGTACACGGCGCGGGCACCGTCCGGCAGGAGGGCGGGGTCGAGACCGTCGGCGTCGACCGGGACCGGGTGCGTGCGGACGCCCTCGGCCGCGAAGGCCGTCCACGCCTCGACGTAGCCGGGGTCCTCGAGGGCGACGGAGGCGCCGACGAGCCCGAAGGCCTCGGGCAGGGCGCGCAGCGAGGCCCCGACGCCCGGGACGACGAACAGGTCGTCGGGGTCGACGACGACGCCCCGGCCCCGCCGGAGGTGGTCCGCCAGGACGCGGCGCAGGTGCGTGTGGCGCGGCACCTCACCGGCGTCGTTGCCCGGCAGGGCATCACCGACCGCCCGCCAGGCCCTCCGCCACGCGGCGCGGTCGAGGAGCGAGGTGTCGGGGCGCCCGGGCCGCAGGTCGAGTCGCGGTGCCGCCGGGACCGGTTCGGGCGACGGTGGGCGGACGCGGCCGGTCTCCGGGACGTGCGTCGCCGCCCCGGCCCGGGCGGCCGTGTCGGCCCCGGGAGCGACGACCGCGCCCGAGCCCGCCCGCGAGCGGAGGAAGCCGGCGGCGGCGAGCTCGTCGTAGGCGGCCACCACCGGTCCCCGCGAGACGCCGAGCGCCGCCGCGAGCGAGCGGGTCGAGGGCAGGGTGTCCCCGGGGCGGAGCCGGCCGGTGCGCAGCGCCCCGACGACGGCGTCGGCCACCCGGTGGCGCAGCGGGGCCGGGGAGTCGTCGAGGACGAGCGGCACGTCGACGGCGCGGGGGGAGCGGGCCATGGCGCCGACCATAGTGGTCCTCGACGAACGAGCGATAGTGGACCTTCTCGGTGGTCCAGTGGTGTTGGCAGGATGGACCCCGTGAGCCTGGAGATACGTCCGTCGTGCGAGTGCTGCGACACCGACCTGCCCGCCGACGCGGTGGGCGCCGTCGTCTGCTCGTTCGAGTGCACCTTCTGCTCGGGCTGCGCCGAGCACCTCGGCCGGGAGTGCCCGAACTGCGGGGGAGCGCTGATGCCTCGGCCCACCCGCGTCGGCGACGCACTGCTGCGGCACCCGGCGTCCACCGAGCGCGTCGTGCGTGAGGAGCCGTGTCCCGGACGGGGGTACGAAGGCGGAGCGGCCCCCGTGGAGCGGCTCACCCGCAAGCCGGAACGGGGGACCTCCGACCGCGCCGACCTCGACGCCCTCCTCGACGAGGTGCTGGCCGGCACGCTCTCGACCGTCGTCGACGGCCGCCCCTGGTGCGTCCCGATGCTCTTCGCCCGCGACGGCGACCGCATCCTCCTCCACGGCTCCACCGGGGCCGGCGCGCTGCGGCAGGTGGCGGCCGGCGCCCCGGCCGCCCTCACGGTCGTCTCCGTCGACGGCATGGTCGTCGCGCACACGACCTTCGAGTCCTCCGCCAACTACCGGTCCGCGGTGGTCCACGGCGAGCTCGTGACCCTCGACGACGCCGACCGCGAGCGGGCGCTCGACGCCCTCTCCGAACGGCTCGTCCCGGGCCGGACCTCCGAGGTGCGTCCGATGACCCGGCGCGAGCAGGCGGCGACGCTCGCGATGGCCCTGCCGATCACCGACGGCCGGTGGGTCCTCAAGGCGCGCAGCGGCGGCCCGGGGGACCCGGACGAGGAGACCACCGCCTGGACCGGCGTCGTGCCGTTCCGCACCGTCGCGGGGAGCCCCGAGCCCGCACCCCACGCCCTCGCCGCCGGCGCGCCCGTCCCCGCCTCCGTCCTCGGCCTCGTCGAGCGGTGGTCCCGGTGAGCGCGCCGATGCCGGTGCGCGCCACCGGGATCGGCTCGTGGCCGGGGAACTCGGTACGCGAGGCGGTCCGCACCGTCCGCGACCTGCTGCTCGACGGCGACGGCCTCGGCATCCCCTTCCTGCCCGAGACCCCCGGCCGCGGCCCGGGCTCGGAGATGGTCGGCCGTGCCGCCGGGATGCTCGTCGACCTCGCGGTCGACCTCCAGCCGAGCGGCTGGCGCCTCGTCGACCGCCCGGGCCGCGATGCCGCGCGCACCGCATCCCTCCTGCGCGAGGACCTCGACGAGCTGGCCGAGGCCTACGACGGCTACGAGGGCGGACTCAAGGTGCAGGTCTGCGGGCCGTGGACCCTCGCCGCCACCCTCGAGCTGACCCGCGGCGAGCGGGTCGTCACCGACCCCGGCGCCGCCGCCGACCTCGCCGCCTCGCTCGCCGAGGGCGTCGCCTTGCACGTGGCCGACGTCCGTCGGCTCGTCCCCGGGGCCGAGGTGGTCCTCCAGCTCGACGAGCCGGCCCTGCCGGCCGTCCTCCAGGGCTCTCTGCCCACGGCCTCGGGCTACGGGCGGGTGCGGGCGGTCGACCCGCAGGTCGTCGCCGGCACGCTGCGCGACGCCCTCGCCGCGCACGACGGCCCCACCGTCCTGCACTGCTGCCACCCGCAGGCGCCCGTCCCGCTGCTGCGCTCCACCGGTACCGGTGCGCTGGCCCTCGACCTCACCGCCGCCTCGCCGGCGCGCTGGGAGTCCGTCGCCGCCACCCTGGAGGCCGGCACCGGCGTGTACGCCGGCGTGCTGGCCACCGACGGCTCGACCACCGACACCGTCGCGGTGCGCACCGTCCTCGAGGGGCTCGAGCGGGCCGGGCTGGCCACCGCGGACGCCCACGGCCTGGTCGTCACGCCCACCTGCGGCCTCGCCGGACTCACACCCGAGGGGGCCCGCAGCGTTCTCCGGACGGCGCTCGACACCGCGCGCCGTCTCGTCGAGGAAGTGGGTCCCTGATGGCGCAGCCGCGCGTGCCCTGGCAGGTCAAGTTCGTCGCCCTGGTCCTCATCTGGGGGTCCAGCTTCCTGCTGATGAAGGTCGGCCTTGAGTCCCTCGACCCCGTGCAGATCTCGGCCCTGCGCATCCTCACCGGTGCGCTCGTCGTCGGCGGCCTGCTCGTCGCCGGGGGTGGCCGGCTCCCCACCGGGGCACGCACCTGGGGCCACCTCGTCGTCTGCGGCTTCTTCCTCGCGACCCTGCCGTTCACGCTGTTCGCCCTGTCCGAGACGCGGATCGCCTCGGCGCTGGCCGGCATCGGCAACGCCGCCACGCCGATCGCCACGGTGCTCGCGACCATCGCGATCCTGCCGGGCGCCCGGGTCACGGGCCGGCGCCTCGTCGCCGTCGGGGTGGGCTTCGTCGGGGTCGTGACGATCATGCAGCCCTGGACCACCACCCAGGGCCCGGACCTCGTCGGCTTCTCGATGGCCCTCGCCGGGGGCGCCAGCTACGGCCTGGGCTGGACCTACAACCGGCGCTTCCTCGCCGGCGCCGACCTCGGCGGCCTCGCCATGCCCACCGCGACGCTGCTCACCGGGCTGGGCCTCATGGTGCCGGTGACCCTGGTGTGGGCCGCGACGACGCCGCAGGGGCTCTCCGCGATCACGGCGTACGCGCCCGCGACCGACGTGCCCGGATGGCTGCCGCTGGTGTGCGTGCTCGCGCTCGGCGTCGTCGGCACGGGCTTCGCCTACGTGCTCCAGTTCGACGTCGTCCGGGGCGCCGGACCCGTGGTCGGCTCGACCATCACCTACCTGATCCCGGTGGTGTCGGTGCTCCTCGGCGTGCTGGTCCTCGGGGAGCGGCTCGGCACGTGGCAGGTCGTCGGGTTCGCCGTCGTCCTCGCGGCCGCGTGGGTGGTCAACCGCAGCCCGCGCTCACCCGAGGTGCGGGCGGTGAGCGAGCGGGAGCAGGCCGCGCGGTCGGCCTGAGGCCGAGGGCTCACCGGGCGAGGAAGCCCGTGAGCTCGTCGACGAAGGTCTGCGGCTGCTCGACGAACGGGAAGTGCGAGCCGCCCTCCTCGGCCCCGAACACGCGCAGCCGCGATCCCGGGATCCGGTCGGCGATCCACTCCTGGGACGCCGGGTCGACGTGGCTGGAGCGGCCGCCGACGACGAGCGTCGGGCGGTCGATGCGCGGCAGGACGTCGCGCCAGTCCTGCATCACGTGGTCGAGGAGCAGCCGCGTGCCGAAGTCGACGTCCATCGCGAGGTTCTCGCCGAGGAGCCACCCGACGAGGTCCTCGGGGACGTCGTCGCTGAGCATGGAGCGCAGGAAGGCCTCGCGGGCGGCACCGCTGTCCTCGCCGAGCAGCGCCCGGCAGAAGCCCTCGGCGCCCGGCATGTCGAGGATCGCCCCGGCAGCCTGGGCGTCGGCGGCGTCCATCCACGGCAGGCGGGTGCAGACGCTCGGCTGGTCGAGGAGCACGAGGCGGTCGACGCGGTTGCTGCCGTGGGTGTCGAGGTAGCTCCAGAGGACCGAGGCCCCCATCGAGTGCCCGAGGAGGTCGACGCGCTCGAGTCCCAGGTGGTCGAGCAGGTCGTGCAGGTCGGCCGCGAGCGTGGCGATGCGCGCCCCGCCGGCCGGGCGGCCCGAGCGTCCGTGGCCGCGCTGGTCGTAGGTGACGACGCGGCGGTCGGCGGCGAGCGGCTCGACGACGTGGTCGAAGGTCGCCTGCGACTGGGACCAGCCGTGGAGGAGGACGAGCACCTGCTCGCCGGACCCGGCCTCGCGGTACTCGATGGGGCAGCCGTCCCGGGTGGTGAACGTGCTCATGCGACTCCTCCGTCACGTCGTCGTGCGGTCCTGCGGTCCCTCCGATCCTCGGTACCCCGGCCCGACACGGGAACCGACGGCCGACGGGAGTTCAGCCCTGCCGTTCCTCGCTCTGTCGGAAGGCGTCGAGCCGGTCGAGGACGTGCAGGCCGAGGTGCAGCTCGAGGCGGACCCGGCCGTCGCCGAGGTCGGCGCCGACGTGCTCGGCGATGCGGTCCAGCCGGTAGTAGAGGGAGGTCCGGTGGATGAACAGGTCCTCCGCGGTCCGAGGGGCCGAGCCGCCGCGGTCGAGGAAGGTCCGCAGGGTCTCGACGAGGTGGCCGCCGGTGCGGGCGTCGGCCTCGCGCAGGGCGAGCAGGCCCGGGGGGACGGCGGTCTCGTCGAGGTCGAGCGGGTCCAGCCGCAGCAGGACGGCGTCGACGCCGAGGTCGTGGTGGGGGAGCACCTGCGGGCGCCCCGGTCGGCCCGCGCCGGAGGCGGCCAGCCGCGCGAGGCGGGCCGAGCGCCAGGCGTCCGCCGGGTCCGGGACGGCCGGTCCGGTGCCGGCCACCCACTCCCGCGGCGCGCCGGCGGCCCCGGACAGGCGGGTGACCCACCGGGAGACCGCGGCCTCCACCGCACCGTCGGACGGGCAGGCGGGTCCGCACCAGAGGAGCAGCGCCAGGGTGCCGTCCGCGACGACGAAGGGCGCCGTGCCCACCCCGGGAGCCGGTGACGAGGCGCCGCGCAGCACCCGCAGCGGCGGGACGTCGGTGTCGTGGCGCCCGAGCCGGACCGCCGCGACCCGCGTGGAGCCGGCGCCGTCCCAGGCCCCGGCGGCCTCGAGGGCCCGCCGGGCCGGCACCCGGGCCGCGGGGTCGGTCCCGAGCAGCGCGCCCACCTCCTCCTCGAGCCGCGCCACGCGCCGCCGGTGGGCACCGGCCTCGAGGAGGCCGCCGATGCGCTCGGCCGTCCGGCGGAGGAGCTCGACCTCCTCGGGCGTGAGGGTGGCGTCGGCGTCGATGACGAGCAGCATCGCGAGCAGCTCGCCCCCCACGCGGACCGGGACGCAGCGTCGCGCGGTGAGGCCGAGGTCCGCGCGGGCCGGGACCACGCCGTCAGAGGTCCATTCGGCGACGCCGGAGGCGAGGACGTGGGCGGCGACCTCGGGCCCGGCATCGCGCTGGAGCACGGCCCGGATCCGGACGGGGTCCTCGTCGCCGAAGTGGCGGCTGGCCCACAGGAGGCGGACGCCGGGGTCGTTGACGACCACCGAGCGCCGCAGCCGGGCCGCGAGCTCGTCGACCAGCTGCTGGGGATCGTCGTCGACCACGGGCTGATCCTACAAAGCGAGGACGCCCGGTGCGGCCCCTCCGGCACGCCGACGGTGACCGACCGGGGGCCGCGGGCAAGGCTGGGCACACGGAGGGAACCGAGCGTCGAGGAGGACCGATGGCCGACGAGCTGGCCGGAGCGGTGGCCGTCGTGGTCGGCGCCGGGTCGAGCGGTGAGGCCGTGAGCAACGGCGAGGCCGCAGCCCGCACCTTCGCCGCCGAGGGAGCCGCCGTGCTCGCCGTCGACCGGGACGGCGCCGAGGCCGAACGGGTCGCCGCCCTGGTCGAGGCCGCCGGCGGGCGGGCCGTGGCCGTCCGTGCCGACGCGACGGACCCCGAGGCGATGTCCCGCGTCGTCCGCCGCTGCCTCGCCGACCTCGGGCCCCCGAGCGTCCTGCACAACAACGTCGGCCTCGCCCGCCTCGGTGGTCTCGAGGACCTCGACGCCGGGGACTGGGACCGGGCGCTCTCGGTCAACCTCCTGTCTGCGGTCGTGGCGTGCCGGGCCGTGGTCCCGGTGATGGTCGCCCACGGCGGCGGGAGCGTGGTCAACGTGTCGTCGGTGGCCAGCACCCGGTCCACGGGGTACGACTACCTCGCCTACGGGGTCGCGAAGGCCGCGCTCAACCGGCTGACCGCCGGGCTGGCGCTGGAGTACGCGGACCGCGGGGTGCGGGTCAACGCGGTCCTCCCAGGACTCATCGACACCCCGATGGCCCGACGCCTGCACGCCGAGCAGGGCGGGGGCGACCTCTCCGCCCGGGACGCGGCGAGCCCGACCGGGGCGATGGGCACGGTGTGGGACGTGGCCAACGCGGCGCTGTTCCTCGCCTCGCCCCGAGCCGCCTACGTCAGCGGCGTCTGCCTGCCCGTCGACGGTGGCCTGAGCGCCCGCGCCGGCTGACCCCGGGCGCTCCGTGCCCGGCGCCGGCTCACGGCCGGTCGTCCTCGCCCGCGCCCGGGAGCGCGCGGCCCGCGTGTGACTCCTCGAGGGCCTCGGCCGCCCGCCGCCACGAGCGCTGCGCGAGGAGGCCGGCGACGACGGACACCACCCCGAGCACCACGAGCCCCACGCTCATCGGCGTGAGCCCCTTGCCCGGGCCGCCGTCGAAGCGCCAGGGGGTGGCGATGAACACCCCGCTCGTGAGGGCCAGCCCACCGATGACGACCACGGGGTCCCAGCCGGACGGCCGGCGCTGGTGGATCCGCCACCCCGCCACCGCGACCCACACGAAGAGGACGACCGCCACCAGGGCCACCGGCGCCAGGAGCACCCGGACGAAACCGGGCGGGTCGCCGTCGACGGGGGAGCGGACCAGGCTCAGGGCGTACCCGACCACGACGAGCAGGACCACGCCCCAGACGAGGGCGAGGCCGGTGCCCACGGCCCGCCAGAGGTCGGCGGAGTGCACCTCGTGGTCCGGGTCGTGTGCCGTGCCCATGGGAGGCCGTCCGTGTGTCGTCACCGCGTCGGCGTCACTCCGCCGGCGCGTGGACCTCTCGGCGCAGGATCTTGCCGGTCGGACCCTTGGGGAGCGCGTCGACGACCCACACCGTGCGTGGGTACTTGTAGGCCGCGATCCGCTCCTTGGTGAACGCGATGATCTCGTCGGTGCTCGCCGTCGCGCCCTCGCGCAGCGCCACCGCCGCGCCGACCTGCTCGCCGTAGAGCTCGTCGGGGATGCCGACGACCGCGACCTCGAGGACGTCGGGGTGGGTGTAGATGACCTCCTCGACCTCGCGCGGGTACACGTTCATGCCGCCGCGCAGGATCATGTCCTTCTTGCGGTCGACGATCGTGAAGTACCCCTCGTCGTCCATCGTCGCGAGGTCGCCGGTGCGGAACCAGCCGTCGGGGATGGCCTCGGCGGTGGCCTCGGGCTTGTTCCAGTAGCCCTTCATGACGTTGTCGCCGCGGATGGCGATCTCGCCGACCTCGCCGACCGGAACCTCGTTGCCGTCGAGGTCGACGCACCGCATCTCGCAGCCGGGGATGGCCAGGCCGATGGTGCCGGGCTTGCGCTCCTTGTCGGGCATGTTGAAGCTCGCGACGGGGCTCGTCTCGGAGAGGCCGTAGCCCTCGAGGATGACGCAGCCGAACTTCTCCTCGAAGGAGCGCATCACCTCCAGCGGCATCGCGGACCCGCCACTGGCACAGGTGCGCAGGCTGCTCGCGTCCATGCCGTCCGAGCTCGGGTGGTTGAGGATCGCGGCGTACATCGTCGGCACGCCCTGCATGATCGTCACCCGCTCCTTCTCGATGACCTCGATGGCCGCCTGCGGGTCGAAGCGCGGGATGAGCGCGAGCGAGGCACCGGCGATGGTCGCGGCGTTGAGACCGACGACGAGGCCGAAGACGTGGAAGAGCGGGAGGCATCCCATGACGACGTCGTCCGAGGTCATCTCCTGGATGACCTTGGCGGAGCGCATCGCGTTGAGGTGGATGTTGCTGTGGGTCAGCTCGGCGCCCTTGGGCCGGCCGGTCGTGCCGGAGGTGTAGAGGATGATCGCCGTGTCGTCGTCCTCGCGGGCGTGCGGCTCGGCCAGCGGCTCGCCGCCCTCGAAGTCCTCCGGGCCCATCGCGCCGGTGCGCACGACCCTCGTGCCGCTGTTCTCGGCGCCCTTGGTGGCCTCCTCGACGAAGTCGGGCCACACGAAGGCGATCTTCGCGCCGGAGTCGGTGAAGAAGTAGTCGATCTCCCCGGCCTTGAGCAGCGGGTTCATCGGGACGACGATGCCGCCGGCGAGCAGGATGCCCCAGTACACGACGGGGAAGGCCGGCACGTTCGGGAGGATGACCGCCACCCGGTCGCCGGGCTGGATGCCGTTCTCGCGCAGGGTTCCCGCCACCTTGGCGGCCATCCCGTGCAGCTGCGCGTACGTGACCCCCTGGCCGTTGACCCGCAGGGCGTCCTTCTCGGGCAGCTCGGCGGCGGTCGTCGTGAGGTTCGTCGCGAGGTTGGTCATCGGTGCTCCTGGGGTCCGGCGTCGGTGACGGTCCGCCCCATCCTCATACGGAAGCGGTCCCCACCGCCAGAGGCTCGACGGATCGCCGCGAGCGCCGGACGTGCGTGCCGTACCCGTGCCACACTGCGCCGGGCAGCCGAGCGAACGGGGGAGTGGTCGTGGGACGCAGGTCGATGGTCCTCGCGGTGGTGTCGGCGGTGCTCGCCGCCGCGACGGTGGCGGGAACGGGTCCGGCCGCGGCGCAGCCGACCGCGGCGGCTCCCTCGGCGGGGTCGGAGTCCGGGGTGACGGCGGCCGCGGCCAGGGGGCCGAGGCTGGGCTGCGGGTTCGACCTCAGCGTGGCCTCCCCCTCGGGAGAGCTGGCCGCGCTCGGGTACGGCGACCCGTGGACCTCGACGTGGACGTCCGTCTACAGCCGCGGCAGGCTCGGGGTCACCGCCCTCGGGGACACGACGTCGTGGAGGACCCCGTCCTTCAACTACCGGCGGAGCCTGTCGGTGCGAGGGGGGACGCTCTGGCTCGACGACGCCCGGTTCCGCCACGACCAGAGCAGCGCCGACGCCCGGACGACGTCCCGTGCGGTGGCGTCCGGATGGGGCTCGGTGACCCGGATGGTCGACGTCTCCACGACGTCCGGGAGCTCGATCCGCAAGAACGGCTACCTGTACGCGCTGCGGCCCTCGCTCGGCGTGCTGGCCCGCTACCGGGTCACCGAGCCGGTCTTCGAGAGCGTGAAGGTGGCCCGGGCCGGTTCCCGGAGTGGCTACGGCAGGGTCCGGACGCTCGCCCTGGCCTTCACCCTCGAGCGCCCGGGGCGTCCTGTGTCCGACGTCCTCATCGCGACGACCAGCGCCGGCCGCCTGTACCTCATCGAGGTACCCCGGACCGCGACCTTCGCGCCCCGGCCCGTCCTCCTGCGGTCCTCGGGGTGGACGGTCGACGACCTCGCGGTGAGCGACTGCACCGGCGGTCCCGCCTCGCACCAGACCGTCATGAGCGTCAGCTCCGCGACGCACCGCGCGCGGCTGCACCACCTCGGGAGGGTCGACCTCACGGCGAAGGGTGCGGCGTCGACGTCGCTCGTCTCCCAGGGGGTCCTTCCCGGGCCGTGGCCGTTCGTGCGTGCCTCGTCCGAGGTGTATTGGGGCTTCTACCAGAGCCGCTGGGTGCGGTCGGGGTCCGTCCTGCCCTGAGGCCCTAGCCTCGAGCGGGTGATCACGACCGAGGTCTTCCTCCGGTACTGCGACGAGTCCCTCGACCAGTACGCCGCGATCTGCCGCGCGCTCGGCGACGACGGCGTCAACGCCCGGCTCCCCGAGCTGCCCGGGTCGAACAGCGCGTTCGCGCTCGTGACCCACGTCGCGGGGGTGATGGCGCGCTGGGGGCGGACGGTCAACCGCGGGATCGAGGTGCCTCGCGACCGGCCGGCGGAGTTCACCGCCACCGGGACGGTCGAGGAGGCGCTGGCGCTGCTGGCCGCCGCGCGCACGGGCCTCCACGAGGACGTGCTGGCGTGCGACCCGGGCGCACCCCCGCGCAACCCGCCACCCGACGAGCCGGACGCCTACGCGACGCAAGGCGACGTCCTGCTGCACGTCTACGAGGAGCTCGCGCAGCACCTGGGCCAGCTCGAGGTGACGCGCGACGTGCTCGGGGCGGAGCCCCGCCGGCGGGCAGGGGGCCGACGGGGCTCCGGGTCGAGTCCAGCCGACCCCGGGGACGCGGCGCGCGACGACGCCTGACGGGTGGCAGGCCCTGTACGTCCTCGGGGGCCGGCTGCTCAGGGAGGACGCTAGGGCCGCCGGGCGGGACGCGGACAGTGGCCGATGGTCCTACGACCACCCCTGACCAGGGCTAGGCTCGCGCTCGCGCGGGAGGGGCCCGCGCCTCTGAGGGGGGATCCACGGTGCTCGGTCTGTCCAACGCCCCGGGCCTGCTGCTGCAGCTCGTCCACGTCGTGCCGCCGCTCGTCGGCCTCGTGCTCGTGGCCCGGGTCCGCACCACCCGGCGCTGGCGCACCTGGGCCCTGCTGTCCTTCGGGCTCTCGTCCGGCCTGGCCCTGCTCTCGACCCTGCTGAGCGTGGCCGTCGTCTCCGGGTTCCGGCCCGGAGGGAGCTTCCAGCTGTACGGGATCCTGTCGGCGGGGCTCGGCCTGCTCTCGCTCGTGGCGGCCGGCCTCGGCGTCGCGGCGGTCGTCGCGGACCGGACCGACGACGCACCGGCGCCGGGTGCGCCACCCGTGCAGCCCTACCCGCCGGCGCGCTGAGCAGCGCGTCGGGGCGGGCCGGGCGTCGGTGGTCTGCGGCAGGATTGCCCCGTGAGCGCGACGCCGACCGACCCCGCAGTGCAGCAGCCCGCCGACACCGTCCCCGCCGACGTCCGGCACGAGTGGGAGACGCTCGCGGAGGAGGCGCTGGGCCACCAGTTCGCCTACCACGTCAAGGACGCGCCGACCGTCAGCGACGGCCAGTACGACACGCTGATGCGCCGGCTCAACGCCATCGAGGACGAGCACCCCTCGCTGCGCACCCCGGAGAGCCCGACCCAGCAGGTCGGTGGCGCGATCTTCTCCACCGAGTTCCAGGCCGTCGACCACCTCGAGCGGATGCTCAGCCTCGACAACGCCTTCTCCACCGACGAGATGCTGGAGTGGAACGCCCGGGTCACGCGCGACGCCGGCGGCGCCGCGCTGCACTACCTCTGCGAGCTGAAGATCGACGGGCTCGCCGTCAACCTCCTGTACGAGAAGGGCCGTCTCAGCCGGGCCCTGACCCGCGGTGACGGCCGCACCGGCGAGGACGTCACGCTCAACGTCCGCACGGTGCGCGGCATCCCCACCGAGCTCGCCGGCACGAAGGCCCACCCGGTGCCCGACCTCGTCGAGGTGCGCGGCGAGGTGTACTTCCCCATCGAGGCCTTCGGCGAGCTCAACGCGCAGCTCGTCGAGGCCGGCAAGCCGCCCTACGCCAACCCGCGCAACACCGCCGCGGGGTCGCTGCGGCAGAAGGACCCTCGCGTCACGGCGAGCCGCGAGCTGCGGATGCTCGTCCACGGCCTGGGCAAGCGCGAGGGCTTCGACCTCACCCGCCAGAGCGAGGCCTACGCCGCGCTCGAGGCCTGGGGCCTGCCGGTCTCCAGCCACTTCCGTGTGGTCGACACCATCGAGGAGGTCAACGCCTTCATCGCGCACACGGGCGAGCACCGGCACGACGTCGAGCACGAGATCGACGGCGTCGTCGTCAAGATCGACGAGATCTCGGTGCAGCGCCGGCTCGGCTCCACCTCGCGCGCGCCCCGCTGGGCCATCGCCTTCAAGTACCCGCCGGAGGAGGTCAACACGACGCTCCTCGACATCCAGGTCAACGTCGGCCGCACCGGCCGGGTCACGCCCTTCGGCGTCATGGAGCCGGTCGTCGTCGCGGGGTCCACCGTCGAGCGGGCCACGCTGCACAACGCCACCGAGGTCGTCCGCAAGGGCGTGCTCATCGGGGACACCGTCGTCCTGCGCAAGGCCGGCGACGTCATCCCCGAGATCCTCGGCCCGGTCGTCGACCTGCGGGACGGCACCGAGCGCGAGTTCGTCATGCCCACCGACTGCCCCGCGTGCGGCACCGCGCTGGCCCCCGAGAAGGAGGGCGACAAGGACATCCGCTGCCCGAACAGCCGGTCCTGTCCGGCCCAGCTGCGCGAGCGGCTGTCCAGCCTGGCCGGCCGCGGCGCCTTCGACATCGAGGCCCTGGGGTGGGAGGGCTCGGTGGCGCTGCTCGACTCCGGCGTCCTCGACGACCCCGAGCTCGGTGGCCCCAGCGAGGCGATGCTGTTCTCGCTCACCGCCGCCGACGTCGCCAAGGTCCCGCTCTACACGCGCGCCGCCAAGAAGACCGACCCTGCAGACGCCGTCGTCGACGGTCGCGTGCTGTCGGCGAACGGGCAGAAGCTCGTCGACAACCTCGGCCAGGCGAGGCAGCAGCCGCTGTGGCGCGTCCTGGTCGCCCTGTCGATCCGCCACGTCGGGCCCACCGCGGCGCGGGCGCTCGCGCAGCACCTCGGCTCCGTGCAGCGCATCCGCGAGGCGAGCCTCGAGGAGCTCGCCGGCGTCGAGGGCGTCGGTCCGGTCATCGCCGAGGCGGTCCGCGACTGGTTCGACCGCGAGGGCAACGACTGGCACGTGCGCATCGTCGAGCGCTGGGCGCAGGACGGCGTGCGGATGGAGGACGAGCGCGACGAGTCCGTCGAGCAGACCCTCGCCGGGCTCACCGTCGTCGTCACCGGCTCCCTGCCCGGGTACTCGCGCGACGAGACCAAGGAGGCGATCCTCGCCCGCGGCGGCAAGGCGAGCGGGTCGGTCTCGAAGAAGACCGACTACGTCGTCGTCGGCGAGAACGCCGGCTCCAAGGAGGACAAGGCCCGAGAGCTCGGGCTGACCATCCTCGACGAGGCCCAGTTCACCCGGCTCCTCGAGACCGGCTCGCCCGACTGACACGAGACGCCGGACGACCCGGCGGGCCTGGATCGGCGATGGCCCGCCGGGTCGCGTTCGGGGGTCAGGGCGCGCGGCGCGCCTCGACCGGGCGGGTGGTGATCGACGGAGCGCCGACCGACCCGGGTCCGCCGTCGGCGGTGTGCACGACCCGCACCTCCAGCGGCAGGTCGGACACGATGTCGAGGACGCCGACGAGCAGCCCCTCGCCGTGCTCGACCGCCTCGTCGAGGGCGCAGCAGTCGTCCATCGTCGCGTGACCCGCGGGCAGCTCCAGCTTCGCGAACGGCTTGGCGGGCACCACGTCCGGCTCGCGGCCGACGGTCTTGCCGTCGAGGACGAGCGGCGCGAACCGCTTCTCGAGCGTCGCGGGGCAGGTCGAGGGGTTGTCGATGAGCACCGCGGTCGCGTACCGGCCGGGCACGACGGCGCACGGGCCGCTCCGGTCGTCGTGCCCCGTCTCCTTCTCGTCCCTGCGCGTGCCGCAGACGACCTCGACGACGTAGTGGTACCGGCACCTCGGCACGACCACGCGGACCTTCTTGCTCGCGACGACCACGCCGTCGGCGACGACGTCGATCGTCCCCTCGAACTCCTGGTCCCGCTCGCCGCACGGCTTGGTGCCCACCCACACGACCTCGAAGGTCAGGACGTGGGTCTCGTCGCCGGCCAGCGGGCCGTACCCGCCTGCGGGAGTGATGCTCTCGACGAACTGCGCCGTGTCGCCGGTGGCCTCGAGGTGCACGTTGCCGGTGGCCTTGACGGCGGCGGCGATGAGCGCCGAGAGGGTGGTGACGATGCTCCCCGCGTCGATGCCGCTGACGTGGACGCCACCCGGGGTGGCCGCGGTGATGCGGGTCGCCTGGCCGGGGCTGCCCGCGCCGGGACAGGTCGTGTAGTCGCCGGCGTCGGCCTGCGGGTCGCCGTCGAGGGCGTCCGGTGCGCCGGTCGTCGTGCTCACGGCGACCACGGTGATCCCGGCGCCGACGAGGTCCGCCGTGGCCGAGGCCTCGGTGATCGCGGCGGGCAGGCCGGTGAGGTCGGTGCAGATCGGGTCGTGGCCCGGGGCGTCCCCGAACCACACGACGATGCGCTTGCTGTCGGGACGCCAGCCGATGGTCGGGTTCGTCGCGAGCTCGTGGAGGGCGTAGAGCTGCCCCTCGGAGGTGTCGCCGCCCTCGTCGGCCGACCACGCGCCGATCGCCAGGCCGGCGGCGGTGTGGTCGGTGCTCGGGGCGAGCTGGTGCTGGAATGCGTAGGAGTTGGTCCCGGGCACGGGGAAGTCGCGGTAGTTGCCGACGCCCCAGGCGACGTCGAAGGCGGCGAGCGCGGGGTCGCCGAGGATGGCCCCGGCGCCGGCCTTCACGGCCTCGATGACCGGTCCCATGCTGCCGGTGGTGTCGGCGAGGAGGTAGACGTCGGCCTTCGGGGTGGTGCCGTTGGGCGGGACCGTGACGGTGATCGTCTCGCGGTGCCGCTCGCACCGGTCGAGGCGCCAGTCGTTGCGGGCCGGCTCGATGCGCACGGGCTCCCGGGGGTGGGCCGGGACGCCGACCACGGACGGGTCGAAGACCGGGGTGAACGGGTCGTGGCCGAGCGCGGCGGTGAGGTCGGCGAGCGGGGTGAGCGTGCCGTCCTCGGCGAGGACCACGCTCACGACGGCGTTCGGGTGGTCGGGGGAGACCGCGTGGTAGGCGGTGAGCACGGCCCCGGAGGCGAGCCGCGCCTGCGCGGTGGCCGCCAGGCGTGCGTCGCTGCCGAGGGCCGGTGCGAGGTGGTCGCGCACGGCGGCGGGCAGGCTGGGGGTCTTCCTCTTCTTCGTGGGCATGACGGGTGTCGCTTCCGAGCGTGGCGGGCCGATCCCCAGTCCGTCTGGCCGCTCACCGGATGAGGAGCGGTCCCTGTTCGTGGTGATACCTCGCGGAGTTCCCGTGTAGCGTCTGGCCGACCGCGTGGGACCGCCCGCCGCGGACCACAGGAGGGCCTGCGTCGTGCTGTCCCAGGAGCTCCACCCCGAACGGGGTGTCGCGCTCGCCGGGCTCATCGGCCTCGCCCTGTTCGGCGGCATCCTGCTGCTCTTCCTCGTGCCGTACGTCCGTGGCGTCCTCGCCGGGCTGCGCACCGGCGACTGGTGGACACCGTTCGACCGCCGACCCGACGGCCGCTGGGGCGTCCTTGCGGACTCCCGCTTCTTCGCGCTCTTCCGGGCCCCGGACGCCGAGGGCCGCACCACCGGCGGCCTGGTCACGCGGTGGGTCGTCTGGACGGTCGTCGTCCTCGGCCTCGCGTACTACCCGGCGACGCTGGTCGCCCTGGTGGTCGGCGCGTTCTGAGCCGCTCGGCACATCCGGGCGGGCGCTCCGTCACTCGGTCGGGGTGCTCCGCAGCGCGCGCGGCGCGTTGAGGTCGAGGGCCACCGCCACGACCCGGATGACGAATACGAGCCCGACGCACAGCCACGCGGTGAGCGGCGAGAGCGCGCCGAGGTGGTGCAGCAGCACGACGAGCGCCGCTCCGGCGAGGGCGGGCACGGCGTAGAGCTCGCGCTGGAGCACCTCGGGCACCTGGCGGGCGAGCACGTCGCGCAGCACGCCGCCGCCCACGGCCGTGATGCCCCCGATGAGGGTCGCCGCGAGCGGGCCGGCCGACCGGTCGAGGGCCACGAGCGACCCGCTGACCGCGAACACCGCGAGCCCGGCGGCGTCGAGGAGACGGACGACGTGCGAGACCCGACGCCACCGCGCGTGCGGCCGTGCGGCGGAGGCGAGCTCCCACGTGCCGTGGAGGAGGAAGACCCCGAGACCGGCGGTCACCGCGGCCGCGAGCAGCCGCCAGTCGCTCACCGCCACCGGCGGGGTGATGCCGAGGAACAGGTCGCGGATGATGCCGCCGCCCAGCCCCGCGACCCACCCGAGCACGAGGATGCCGAAGAGGTCGAGCCCGCGCCGGACGGCCACGATGGCGCCGGAGAGGGCGAAGACGAGGACACCGACGACGTCGAGGACGGTCTGGAGCGACGCGGTGTCGGTGAGCACGGGTCGATTCTCGCAGCGGTAGGCTCCACGGCTCGTGGGGGACCAGACGATGCTGCGCGTGGCCCTCTGGGTCTTCCTCGTCGTCGTGTTCCTCGTCGCCGCGGGGCTCCTCGTCGGGTGCTGGTGGGTCATCGTGCGTCCCGTGGTGACCGAGGCCGTCCGGGCCCGCCGTGCGGGGGACTGGTGGCTCCCGTGGCTGCCCCGCGAGGACGGCGGCTGGGGGCCGCTGACCGCGAACCACTGGTGGTCGGCGATGCGGGCGGAGCAGCGGGGGAGCACGGCGGGTCTCGCCGTGCGCTGGGGCTTCTGGGTTCTCGAGGCCGTGGGCCTGACGTTCGGTCTCGGCTACGCGCTGTGGGGCCTGGCCCGCCTCCTCGTCCTGGGCGTCGGCGGGCTGTGACCGGCGGCCCGACCGCCGCGTGGGGCGCGGTCGGCACCCCCATAGACTGACCGCCATGGCCGACCTGACCCGCGACGACGTCGCCCACCTCGCCGGGCTCGCCCGCATCGACCTCTCGGACGCCGAGCTCGACCGGATGGTCGGCGAGCTCGCCGTCATCCTCGAGTCGGTGGCCACGGTCCAGCAGGCCCCCATCGCCGACGTCGAGCCGATGAGCCACCCGATGCCGCTCGTCAACGTCACCCGCCCCGACGTCGTGCGCCCGTCGCTGACCCCCGAGGAGGCGCTGTCCGGCGCCCCGGAGTCCGAGCAGCAGCGCTTCAGCGTCCCCCGCATCCTGGACGAGGAGTGAGTGCCCACGTGAGCACCGACCTGACCCGCGCCACCGCCGCCGAGCTCGCCGACCTCCTCGGCGCCGGCTCGGTCTCCTCCCGCGAGGTGACCCGCGCCCTCCTCGACCGCACCGCGGCCGTCGACGGCGCCGTGCACTCCTACCTCCACGTCGACGAGGACGGCGCGCTCGCCGCCGCCGACGACGTCGACCGCCGGCGCACGGCGGGGGAGAGCCTCCACGCGCTCGCCGGTGTGCCGATCGCCGTCAAGGACGTCATGGCCACCCGCGGCCTGCCGACCACGTGCGGCTCGCGCATCCTCGAGGGCTGGGTGCCCCCGTACGACGCCACGCTCGTGGCCCGGCTGCGCGCGGCCGGGATGCCGATCCTCGGCAAGACGAACATGGACGAGTTCGCGATGGGCTCCTCCACCGAGCACAGCGCGTACGGCCCGAGCCGCAACCCGTGGGACCTCGACCGGATCCCCGGCGGCTCCGGCGGCGGCTCGTCCTCGGTCGTGGCCTCGTTCCAGGCGCCGCTGGCCATCGGCACCGACACCGGCGGCTCGATCCGCCAGCCGGCGGCCGTCACCGGCACGGTCGGCACCAAGCCCACCTACGGCGGGGTCTCGCGCTACGGGCTCGTGGCCCTCGCCTCCTCGCTCGACCAGGCGGGCCCGTGCTCGCGCACCGTCCTCGACTCCGCGCTGCTCCACGAGGTCATCGCCGGGCACGACCCGCTCGACTCCACCTCGGTCGACGCGCCGGTGCCGCCGGTCGTCGAGGCCGCCCGCCGGGCCGACGTCTCCGGGATGCGCATCGGCATCGTCCGCGAGCTGACCGGCGAGGGCTTCCAGGCCGGCGTGCAGGCGCGCTTCGACGAGGCCGTCCAGCACCTCGTCGACGCCGGGGCCGAGGTCGTCGAGGTCTCCTGCCCCTCGTTCACCTACGCGCTCGCCGCGTACTACCTCATCCTCCCGAGCGAGGCGTCGAGCAACCTCGCGAAGTTCGACGCCATGCGCTACGGCCTGCGGGTCGCCCCCGACGGCCTCGACGCCCCCAGCGCCGAGCAGGTCATGGCGGCCACCCGCGACGCCGGCTTCGGCGACGAGGTCAAGCGCCGCATCATCCTGGGCACGTACGCCCTCTCCAGCGGCTACTACGACGCCTACTACGGGTCGGCGCAGAAGGTGCGGCGGCTCATCGCGAACGACTTCGCGTCCGCGTTCGAGACCGCCGACGTCCTCGTCAGCCCCACCGCGCCGACCACGGCGTTCCGCCTCGGGGACAAGCTCGACGACCCGATGGCCATGTACCTCAACGACATCGCCACCATCCCGGCCAACCTCGCGGGCATCCCCGGCCTGTCGCTGCCCAGCGGCCTCGCCGACGAGGACGGCCTGCCGGCCGGCTTCCAGGTGCTGGCCCCCGCGATGGCCGACGACCGTCTCTACTCGGTGGGTGCCGCCCTCGAGGCCCGGCTCGCCGCGGCCTGGGGAGGCCCCCTCCTGGACCGCGCCCCCGACCTCACGGAGGTGTCCCGATGACCGCCACGACCGGCGAGCCGACGCTCTCCTTCGACGAGGCGCTCGCGACCTTCGACCCCGTCATGGGGCTCGAGGTGCACGTCGAGCTCGGCACGAACACCAAGATGTTCTGTGGCTGCCCGACCGCCTTCGGCGCCGAGCCGAACACCCAGACCTGTCCCGTGTGCCTCGGCCTGCCGGGTGCGCTGCCCGTGGTGAACGCCGTCGCCGTCGAGTCGGCCATCCGGATCGGGTTGGCGCTCAACTGTTCCATCGCCGAGTGGTGCCGCTTCGCGCGGAAGAACTACTTCTACCCGGACATGCCGAAGAACTTCCAGACCTCGCAGTACGACGAGCCGATCGCCTTCGACGGGTACCTCGACGTCGAGCTCGAGGACGGCACCACGTACCGGGTCGAGATCGAGCGCGCCCACATGGAGGAGGACACCGGCAAGTCGCTGCACGTGGGCGGTGCGACCGGTCGCATCCACGGCGCCACGCACAGCCTGGTCGACTACAACCGCGCCGGCATCCCGCTCATCGAGATCGTCACCAAGCCGATGACGGGTGCGGGGGAGCGGGCGCCCGAGGTCGCGAAGGCGTACGTCGCGACGCTGCGCGACCTGCTCAAGGCGATGGACGTCTCCGACGTGAAGATGGAGCAGGGCTCGATGCGCTGCGACGTCAACCTCTCGCTGATGCGTAAGGACGCCGACGTCTTCGGCACGCGCACCGAGACCAAGAACGTCAACTCGCTGCGCTCGGTCGAGCGGGCCGTGCGCTACGAGATCGGCCGCCACGCAGCGGTTCTCACCGGTGGCGGCTCCATCACCCAGGAGACGCGGCACTGGCACGAGGACACCGGTATCACCACGTCGGGTCGCGTGAAGTCCGACGCCGAGGACTACCGGTACTTCCCCGAGCCCGACCTCGTCCCCGTCGCGCCGTCCCGCGAGAGCGTCGAGGCGCTGCGGGCCACGCTGCCCGAGCCGCCCGCGGCCCGGCGCAAGCGGCTGCAGGGCGAGTGGGGCTTCGCCGACCTCGAGATGCGCGACGTCGTGAACGCCGGGCTCGTCGAGCTGGTCGAGGAGACGGTCGCCGCCGGTGCCTCGCCGGCCGCGGCCCGCAAGTGGTGGTCCGGTGAGATCGCCCGGCGTGCGAACGCCGAGGGCGTCGACGTCCCGGCGTACGCGGCCTCGCTCGGCGTCACGCCGGCGCACGTCGTCGAGCTCGAGTCGCTCGTCACCGGTGGCCGGCTCAACGACTCGATGGCCCGGCAGGCGTGGGAGGGCGTCCTCGACGGCGAGGGCACCCCGACCGCCGTCGCCGACGCGCGCGGGCTCGAGCTCGTCCAGGACACCGGGGCCCTCGAGGCCGCGGTCGACGCGGTCATCGCGGCCAACCCGGACGTCGCCGACAAGATCCGCGACGGCAAGGTCCAGGCCGTCGGGGCGCTCATCGGGCAGGTCATGCGCGAGATGAAGGGCCAGGCCGACGCCGCCGCGGCCCGGCAGATCATCCTCGAGCGGCTCGGCCAGGCCTGAGCGTCGGGAGGCGGCGCCAGCCGTCCTCGTCGGACTCGAGCACGAGGTGCCCGCCCCCGGGCAGGACGAGGTCGTGCGCGCGCGCCCGCGGTGCCCCGACCAGCTCGGGGACGGTGGCCATCACCGCGCCGCCGTGCGAGACCACGAGCACCGTCTCGCCGCGGTGGGCGTCGGCCACCTCCTCCAGGACCGTCCGGACCCGTGCCACGACGTCGGCGATGCGCTCGCCGCCGGGGATCCGGGCCGAGTCGTCGCCGGCCACCCACGCCGCGAACACCGGCCCGATGCTGTCCGCCTCGTCGGCGTCGGTGCCGGCGATCGCCCCGACGCCGTACTCGCGCAGGCCTTCCCGCACGACGACGTCGACGCCGAGCACGCCGGCGGCGATCTCGGCGGTCTGCACGGCACGGGACAGCGGGCTGCACCAGACCCGCGCGACGTTCTCGTCGCGCAGCGCCTCCCCGAGCGCGCGCGCCTGCTGCCGCCCGACGACGGTGAGGCATCCGCCGTCGTCGGTGGTCAGGCCGGTCTCGTACTCGGCCTCACCGTGGCGGGCGAGGACGACCCGCGCGGGACAGTGCAGGTCAGCCACGGTGCCCGCCTCTCCGTCGTCCTCGTCGGGGTCCCAGCGAACCACGTCGGCCCCGGGTCCGGCGAGGTCCGGTGCGTCACGGCCGGGATGACCGGGGGATCGGCAGGGTGGATGATCGGGGCATGACCCGCGCAGCCCGAGACCGGACCCTGATCCTCCTGCGGCACGCGAAGGCCGAGCAGACCCTCGGGATGCCCGACCACGACCGCGAGCTGACCAAGCGTGGGCGCCGGGACGCCGCGGCGGCCGGCCGCTGGCTGCACGAGCACGGCATCGGGGTCGACGAGGTGCTGTGCAGCACGGCGGAGCGGACCCGCCAGACCTGCGAGGAGGTCTGGCGCGCCGGCTGCCCCGAGGCCGACGTCCACCACGACCGCCGCATCTACAACGCCTCCGCCGAGGCGCTGCTCGCCGTCGTGCGCGAGGCGGACGACGACGCCGACGTCGTGATGCTCGTGGGTCACGCGCCCGGCGTGCCGGCGCTCACCGAGTTGCTCGCCGACGGCGAGGGCAGCACCGAGGGCCACCACGCGCTCGCGCAGGGCTTCCCCACGTGCGGCCTGGCCGTCCTGCACTACGCGGGGCGGTGGGCCGACCTCGAGGTCGGGGACGCCTCGCTCGAGCGCTTCCACGTGGCCCGCGACGAGGCCTGAGCTGCCCGCTCAGGGCTCCAGGCCGGTGGCGCCGGCCACCCACGCCCAGTAGCGCACGCGGTCGGCGAGGGCCGGTGCGGTGGAGGGCAGCACGCTCGTGGGCCGGGGACGGCGGTCGTGCCAGAAGCGGCCCGGCTGGGGCGCCGGCTCGGCCGCGACCACCCACACCGTGGTGTCCGCCCCCGCGGCGTCCGAGCGCAGGACCGGGCGCAGCGCCTTCGAGAACGCCGGCAGCGACGTGTCGAGCCCCGGTGTGCGCGCCCACCCGGGATGGGTGGCGTGCACGGTGACGCCCCGGGGCGCCCACCGCTCGGACAGCACGGGCAGCAGCTCGACCTGGCCGCGCTTGCTACGGGCGTAGGCGACCGAGCCGCTGGACCGCTCGTGGCGGTACTCGGGGTCGTCGGCCGGCAGGGCCTGCGTGTACATGCCACCGGACGTGACCAGCACGACCCGGCCGGCGTCCGCGGCCAGCGACGGCAGCAGCAGCTCGGTCATCAGGACGGGCCCGAGGACGTGCAGGGCCTGGGTCAGCTCGTGGCCCTGCGCCGACTCGGTGCGCTCGGCCGGCAGCGCGCCGGCGTTGTGGACCAGGCCCCGCAGCGGCAGGTCGGCGGCGAGGAAGCGGCCCGCGAAGGTGCGGACGGAGTCGAGGTCGGAGGTGTCGCACCACCACACGCGGGCGGCACCCTCGCGGCCGACGGCGGCGTCCACCTCGGCCGCCACCGTCTCGCCCCGGGCGGTGTCGCGGACGACGAGGTGCACGGTGGCGCCGAGGGCGGCGAGGTCGAGGGCGGTCCGCCGGCCGAGGCCCGAGGTGGCGCCGGTGACGGCCACGTGCCGCCCGGCGAGCGCGCCGGGCCGGGGGTCGGCCGGCCAGCCGGGGAGCCGTCGGCGCACGCCGAGCCCCAGGGCGGTGAAGCCGGGCACGACGGTGCGGTCGAGGGCGACGTCGACGACGCGCGAGAGCGCATGGGGGAGAGGGGCGCCCATCACATCAGGGCCTTCATCGCGTCGGTGGCACCCCGGAGGAAGGTCTCGACGACCACGCGGTCCTCGGGGGAGAGGCGGGCATCGACCGCGGCCAGGCCGGCGAACATCGGAGCGAGACGCCCGATGACCTCACGGCGCCCGGACTCCGTGATGACGACCTCGGTGCGGCGGCGGTCCTCGGCGTGCGGGCGACGCTCGACGTGGCCGCGCGCGGCGAGCCGGTCGACGACGCCGGACGAGGCGGCCGAGGTGACCCCGAGGACTCGCGCGAGCTCGACGGGACCCATCGGGTGCTCGAAGAGGTGGCGCAGCGAGTGCAGCTCGGAGGTGGAGAGCCCGGCGCGCCGGGCGACCTCGTGCGGCACCTGGGCCGCGACGTCGACGAGCTCCTGGAGCGCGTCGAGCGTCGCCGAGTTCTGGAACTGGGGCACGACGTCGGCCATGACGCGACTTGCGTGGTCCGGGTGCTGGTCCGTAATATCGCTCACCTACTTAGTAATCAGGTGAATCACCTGATACCACAACCTTATCAAGGAGGATGACGGTGGGACGGATCGCCGACATGGTCACGCGTCGTTGGGTCGCCGGGCTGCTCGCCCTCGCGGCCCTGCTCGGGGCCGGGGCGCTCATCGGCGTCGTCGGGCAGGCCGAGAAGCCGGACGGCACCCTGACCGCCCTGCCGCTCGACTCCGACAGCCGCGCCGCCGCCGAGCTGCGGCAGGCGCTGCCCGAGGCCGACGGCTCCGCCGCGGTCGTCCTGTTCGCCCGCGACGGCAAGCTCACCGAGGCCGACACCGCGGCCGTCGAGAAGGCGGCCCGCTCCCTGCCCGGCGCCCAGGGAATCCCGCCGCAGGTGAGTGAGGACGGCACCGCAGCCGTGGTCGTGGTCCCGGTCGCGTCCGGCGACGCCACGCGCACCGCCGACCTCGTCGCCGAGATCCGCAGCGCGGCCAAGGCCGGTCTGCCGGACGGCCTCACGGCCCAGGTCACCGGCCCGGCCGCCATCCAGGCCGACCTCGCCGGCGTCTTCGACGGCGCGAACACCCGGCTGCTCCTCGCGACCGCGAGCGTCGTCGCCCTGCTCCTCGTCATCACCTACCGCAGCCCGGTCCTCTGGCTCGTGCCGCTGACCGTCGTCGGCATCGCCGACCAGCTCGCCGCCGTCGCCGCGACCCGCACGCTCGCGCTCTTCGACGTCGCATGGGACGAGTCGACGGTCGGCATCCTCTCGGTCCTCGTCTTCGGTGCCGGCACCGACTACGCGCTGCTGCTCATCTCCCGGTACCGCGACGAGCTGCGCACGACCGAGGACCGCCGTGCCGCGATGGCGCACGCCCTGCGCCGCACCACCGAGGCCGTCGTCTCGAGCGCCTCGACCGTCGTCCTCGGCCTGCTCACTCTCCTGCTGTCGGCGTTCCCGGCGACCCGCGGCCTCGGGCTCGCCTGCGCCGTGGGTGTCGTCGTCGCCGCGATCTTCGCCCTCGTCGTGCTGCCCGCCGCCCTCGTGGTCTTCGGGCGCTGGGTCTTCTGGCCCAAGGTGCCGCACGTCGGGTCGGCCGGTCTCGCGGACGCCCGCTCGCCGTGGCGCCGCGTCGGTGACGCCGTGGCCCGCCGCCCCGTCGCCGTCGCCGCCGTCGTGCTCGTCGCGCTGGGGGTCGCGGCCGGTGGCATCACCCAGATCAAGGCCGGCCTCTCGACCGCCGACCAGTTCCTCGACACCCCCGAGTCCATCACCGCCTCGCAGCGCTACGGCGAGTCCTTCCCCGCCGGCTCGGTCGACCCCGTCGTCGTGATGACCCGGGGTGACGAGGCCGCCGGGAAGGCCCTGGCCGAGAAGGTGTCCGCCGTGGATGGCGTCGAGTCCGCCCGGGTGGCCGCGAGCGGGGGAGGTGTGGTCGAGGTCGACGCCGTCCTCGCCGGCGACCCCGGCTCGGACGAGGTGCGCGACAACGTCGTGGCGCTGCGCGAGGCCCTCGCCGACAGCCGGGACACCCACGTCGGCGGCACGGAGGCCGAGGCGGTCGACACCGCCGACGCCTCGAACCGCGACCGCGCGCTCATCCTGCCGCTGATCCTCGGGCTGGTCGTGCTCGCCCTCGGCGGGCTGCTGCGCAGCGTCGTCGCGCCGGTCGTGCTCGTCGCGACCGTCGTCGGTACCTACCTCGCGAGCCTCGGCGCCAGCTGGGTGCTCTTCACGCAGCTCCTCGGTTTCGAGCGGCTCGACGAGGGGGTGCCGCTGCTGGCCTTCGTCTTCCTCGTCGCGCTCGGCGTCGACTACAACATCTTCCTCGTCACCCGCGCCGCCGAGGAGTCCCGCGGCCACGGCCCGCGCGAGGGGATGCTCCGCGCGCTGGCCGCGACCGGCGGCGTCATCACGAGCGCGGGCGTCCTGCTCGCGGCGGTGTTCGCCGTCCTCGGCGTGCTCCCGCTCGTGGTGCTCGCCCAGCTCGGCGTGATCATCTGCGTCGGTGTGCTCCTCGACACCCTCGTCGTCCGGACCCTGCTCGTGCCGGCCCTGGCCGTGAAGCTCGGCGACCGGTTCTGGTGGCCGCGGAAGGTCGGGGCGCCCGCGGCGGCGGAGGAGCGCGCCCGGGTGGACGCGTGAGCGCCCGCGTCGCGCTCGCCGCGGCCGTCGTCGTCCTCGTCGCGGTGTACGCGGTGCTCTCCCAGCGGTGGGTCTCCGCCGATCCGGGCTGGTACGACGCGCTGCCGAAGCCGGCGTGGCAGCCGCCGCCGTGGGTGTTCGGGGTGGCCTGGCCGCTCAACTTCCTCGCGCTGCTCGTCGGCGGCATCGCGATCGCCTGGACCCGCCCGAGCGGCGACGCGCTCCGGTTCCTCGCGGTGCTCGCCGTCTCGGTCGTCCTCGCCCTCGGGTGGGCGCACGAGTTCTACGTGCCCCACGAGCTGGGGCGGGCGGCCGTGGCCCTCGTCGTCGCGGCAGCGCTCACCTGGGCGCTCGTGCTCGTGGCCGGCTCCTCACTGGCCTGGGCGGGGTGGGTCCTCGTGCCCTACGCGCTGTGGATGACCGTCGCCACGTCGCTCTCGGTCGGCTACTGGCGGCTCGTGCCCGCGGGCGGCTGAGGGTCGGCGTGGCCGGTCGTCGGGACACCCCGGCGGGCGGGGCCCGACGAACCTAGGATGACCGGCATGACGAGCACCCCGGACATCAAGCCCCGCAGCCGCGACGTCACCGACGGACTCGAGAAGACCGCCGCCCGGGGCATGCTCCGGGCCGTCGGGCTCGGGGACGACGACTTCGCCAAGCCGCAGGTCGGGGTCGCGAGCTCGTGGAACGAGATCACGCCCTGCAACCTCTCCCTCGACCGCCTCGCGCAGGCCGTCAAGGACGGCGTCCACGCGGGCGGCGGGTACCCGCTCGAGTTCGGCACCATCTCGGTCTCCGACGGCATCTCGATGGGACACGAGGGGATGCACTTCTCGCTCGTCAGCCGTGAGGTCATCGCCGACTCGGTCGAGACGGTGATGAACGCCGAGCGGCTCGACGGCTCGGTGCTGCTGGCCGGCTGCGACAAGTCGCTGCCGGGGATGCTGATGGCCGCCGCGCGCCTCGACCTGTCCTCGGTCTTCCTCTACGCCGGCTCGATCCTGCCGGGCATCGCGAAGCTCTCCGACGGCACCGAGAAGACGGTGACGATCATCGACGCCTTCGAGGCCGTGGGCGCCTGTGCCCGTGGGCTGATGAGCCGCGAGGACGTCGACGCCATCGAGCGCGCCATCTGCCCGGGCGAGGGCGCGTGCGGCGGCATGTACACGGCGAACACGATGGCCTCCGTCGCCGAGGCGATCGGGATGTCGCTCCCGGGCTCGGCGGCCCCGCCGGCCACCGACCGCCGCCGCGACGGGTTCGCGCGCAAGAGCGGCGAGGCCGTCGTCGAGCTGCTGCGCCGCGGCATCACGGCCCGCGACATCATGACCAAGGAGGCGTTCGAGAACGCCATCGCCGTCGTCATGGCCTTCGGCGGCTCGACCAATGCCGTGCTCCACCTCCTGGCCATCGCGCACGAGGCCGACGTCGACCTCACCCTCGAGGACTTCCGCCGCGTCGGCGCGAAGGTGCCGCACCTGGCCGACGTCAAGCCCTTCGGCTCCTACGTGATGACCGACGTCGACCGCGTCGGTGGCGTGCCGGTCGTCATGCGCGCTCTGCTCGACGCCGGTCTGCTGCACGGGGACTGCCTCACCGTCACCGGCCGCACGATGGCCGAGAACCTCGCCGACATCGCGCCGCCGGACGTCGACGGCAAGGTCGTCCGGGCGATGTCCGAGCCGATCCACCGCACCGGCGGCATCACCATCCTCACCGGCTCGCTCGCGCCCGAGGGGGCGGTCGTGAAGTCGGCCGGCTTCGACTCCGACGTCTTCGAAGGCACCGCGCGCGTCTTCGACGGCGAGCGGGCCGCGATGGACTCCGTCGAGGACGGCACGCTCGCCGCCGGCGACGTCGTCGTCATCCGCTACGAGGGTCCCAAGGGCGGCCCGGGGATGCGCGAGATGCTCGCGGTCACGGGCGCCATCAAGGGCGCCGGCCTCGGCAAGGACGTCCTCCTGCTCACCGACGGCCGCTTCTCCGGAGGCACGACCGGCCTGTGCGTCGGGCACGTCGCGCCCGAGGCCGTCGACGAGGGGCCCATCGCCTTCGTCCGCGACGGCGACCGCATCCGCCTCGACGTCGCGGCCGGCACCCTCGACCTCCTGGTCGAGGACGCCGAGCTCGAGCGCCGCCGCGCCGAGGGCGTCACGCACCCGGAGCCGAAGTACACCCGCGGCGTCCTCGCCAAGTACCGCAAGCTCGTGCAGAGCGCCAGCACGGGGGCCGTGTGTGACTGACGCCGCCCGGGGGGAGGGGCCGGCCCTCGAGCTGGTCGGCCTCGTGAAGGAGTTCCGCGGCCGCCGCGTCGTGCACGGCCTCTCGCTGACCGTGCCGCGCGGCTCGCTGTTCGGCATCGTCGGGCCGAACGGCGCCGGCAAGACGACGACGCTGTCGATGGCCACCGGCCTGCTCCGGCCCGACGGCGGCACCGCCCGGGTGCTCGGGCACGACGTGTGGGCCGACCCCGCCGCCGCGAAGGCGGTCATGGGCGTCTCGCCCGACGGGCTGCGCCTCTTCGAGCAGCTGTCGGGCCGCGAGCTGCTGCACTACGTCGGCGACCTGCGCCGGATGCCGGTGCAGGAGAGCCGGGCCCGCGCCGAGGAGCTGCTGGCCGTGCTCGACCTCGCGTCCGACGCGAACACCGTCGTCGCCGACTACAGCGCCGGCATGGTCAAGAAGATCAGCCTGGCGGCGGCGCTCATCCACGCCCCGCGCCTCCTCGTGCTCGACGAGCCGTTCGAGGCCGTCGACCCCGTCTCCGGGCAGGCGATCCGCACCATCCTGCGGCGGTACGTCGCCACCGGGGGCACGGTCGTGATGTCGAGCCACGTCATGGAGCTCGTCGAGGGCCTCTGCGACCGGGTCGCCGTCGTGGCCGGAGGGCGCGTGCTCGCCGACGACACCATCGCGGCGCTCACCGCGGGTGGCTCGCTCCACGCCCGCTTCCTCGAGCTCGTCGGCGCCGGCGAGGTCGGCGACGGCGGCCTCACCTGGCTCGGCGGATGAGCGGCGCGCGCCCGTGACCCTGCTCGTCGTGCGGCTCCGGTTCACCATGTGGCGCACCGCGATGACGCGCAGCACGCTGCACCTCACCTCGTCGGTGGTGGGGGGACTGGTCGCGCTCGGTGTCGTCGTGGTGCTGGGACCCTCCATCGCCCTGCTCGCGGCGCGACCCCTGCGCCTCACCGCGCTGACGGTCCCCCTCTTCGCGACGGCCACCCTGATGTGGGTGGTGCTCAGCCTCGTCGCGACCGGCGTCGACAACGTGCTCGACCCGGCCCGCTTCTCGGTGTTGCCACTGCGCGCCCGCGAGCTGGCCCGCGGCCTGCTCGCCGCCGCCTACACCGGGATCCCGGCGATGATGTTCGTCCTGCTCGCCCTGGCGCAGGTGGTCGCGTGGGCGGGCCACCCTGCCGCGTTGCCGGCCGCCCTGCTGGCCGCGGTGCTCGGGACGCTCACGGCGGTCCTGGGATCGCGGGCGGTGACCAGCGCCCTCGCCCGGGTCATGGGCAGCCGCGGAGGACGGCTGGTCGGGGCGGTCGTGGTGTCGCTGGTGACCCTGCTGCCGCTCGTGCTGAACCTCGCGCTCAGCACCGGCGCGGTCGGCACCGACCTGCGCGCCTTCGACGCCGGAGCCTCGGCCCGCGTCGCGTCGTGGACCCCGCTGGGCTGGTCGTGGGGCCTGCCCTACGACGTCGCCACGGGGCACTGGGGCCGCGCGGTGCTGCACCTCGTCCTGGCCGTCGCCCTCGTCGCGCTGCTCTGGGAGGTCTGGGTGCGCCAGCTCGGCCGCACCCTCACCTCGCCGATGACGTCCGGAGGTGGGCACCGCATCGGACGCGCCCGGCTGCTGCCGGCCGTGCTGGGGCACGGCCCGACCGCGACGATCGCCGCCCGCCGCATCCGGGCCTGGTACCGGGACAGCCGGCTCGTGAGCATCGCCCTGCGCACCGCCGTCCTGCCGGTCTTCTTCGTCGTGCAGTCGGCCCTCACGGGCGCCGGGGCGTTCGCCGGCACGGGGGTGGTCACGCTCGCGGTGTTCGCCGGCCTGACCCTGATGAACGACCTGGCCTTCGACGGGCCCGCGTGGTGGGTCCACGTCAGCACCGGCGTGCGCGGGTGGCAGGACCGGCTGGGTCGCGCCCTGGCCTCCACCATCGTCTTCGGGCCGGTGCTCGTCGTCACCTTCGTGGTGTCGGCGTCCCTCGGGCTGCTGACCGCCGTCGTCCCGTGGGCCTCGGTCGCGCTCGCGGCCTTCCTGGCCAGCCTCGGGCTCGCCGTGGGGGTCGGGGCCGTGCTGCCGGGCACCGCGCCGCGCACCGGCGGCAACCCGTTCGCGGCGTCGTCCGGCGGTGCGGCACAGGGCTGCCTGACCGCGCTCATCTCGTTCGTCGGCCCGCTCGTCCTCGTCCTGCCCGTCGGGGTGGCCGCAGCGCTCACCGCGGGCAGCCCGGTGGGGCGGTGGGTCGTGCTCGTCGTCGCGGCCGTCTACGGGGCGGGCCTGCTCGCCGCCGGCGTGGTGCTGGGCGGGCGCCGGCTCGACGCCCGCGCGCCGGAGATGCTCGGCCGGCTCGCCCACGCCCAGATCTGAGGTCCGGATGCCCCGACGACGGGGGGCCTCACGAGGAGCAGACGGGGCGGTAGTCACGTTCGGGCACGTAGGTCTGCCACTCCTGACGGCTCACCGGCCGTCCGGCGAGGCGGCAGGCCGCCGCCGTCCACGACGCGGGGTCGAGGTCCCACTCGACCACGCTGCCGTCGTCGCCGGCGACGAAGAGGCTTCCGGCGTCGTCGGAGAAGGCGGGGTTCCCCAGGGACGGTACGGTGACCGTCCCCAGGTGGTCCCCCGTGCGGCCGTCCCAGGTGCTCAGGTGTCGGTCCACGACGCTGGCCACGTACGAGCCGTCGCGGCTCCACGCGGTCTCGAGCCCGAGGAGGCCGGCCTGCGCGGGGTCCGGCCGCGAGATCCACTGCATGGTCCCGGCGTCGAGCAGACCCACCCCGGCCGGGCCGGCACCGACGACGAGGCGCTTCCCGTCCGGTGAGGGGTGGACATCGACGACCGCGTACCCCAGGTCGGGCATCGGACGGGTCGTGCCTTCGACGTGGTCGACGATGGCGTCGCGCAGGTACACGGTGCGGCCGTCCCCGCTGGGAGCGAAGCTCTCCACGGCGCGCGGCCCGGCCCCCGCGGTGCCCCCGTCGTACACCCGGATCGGCGGCCTGGTCGGGAGCAGGGTCAGGGCGTCGAGGACGTGGAGACGCCCCTCCGTCGATCCCACGAGCAGGAGGCGACCATCGGCGGTGAAGACGGCGACCGCGGCGGCCTCCGTGGACGGTGCCGGTGCCAGCCGGTGGGAGGCGGTCCGGCGCCCGGTGACGCTGTCCCAGGTCGTGACGAGGGGGTCGCCCGAGGTCATGGTGAGCACCCTGCCGTCGGGGTGCCAGGCGATGTCGTTGTACGCGCCCTGGGCCATGTCGTGCGGAGCCACCTCGGGACGCAGGCGCCCCGTCCCGACGTCGCGCACCCTGAACCGCGGCCCGACCGCCACGTAGGCGATCTGGGTACGGTCCGGGGAGAACCGGCCCCAGGAGTCCGGCCAGTCCAGGTGCTCACCGCGCCCGGTCCTGAGGAAGCGCCGCTCGCCCGTGAGGTCCCACGTCTGCAGCAGGCCGGACACGGTCGTCGTGTGCAGGACTCGGCCGTCGCGGCTGAACCGGGGGTCGTCGGCGTCGCCGGGCTGCGAGAGCACCTCCACCGGTTCCTCGCCGCTGACGTCCCAGACGACGAGTCGGTCGCCGCTCGCCGCGACGTGCCTGCCGTCGGGCGAGAAGGCGAGCGCCTGGACGGCTCCCTGCGCGCTCAAGTGGGTGCGCGGACGCCAGGTCGCCGTGTCGAGCAGGACGGCCTCCTCACCGGCACCCACCGCGAGGGTCCGGCCGTCCGGGCTCTGGGCCAGGACGTCGTCGAGCAGCCGGACGTCGAGGTCGTCCGGTGTCAGCACGTGGCGGGTCCGCCCGGTCCCGACGTCCGTGACGAGGACCCGACCCGGGGTGTCGCGCGGGCCGTACTCGCCGGAGTAGAGGGTGCGCCCGTCCGGGCTGAGGACCGGCGAGCTCCCCGCGTCGCCGAGGCGCAGCACCGCCACGGGCCGCCCGGGTGAGGTCAGGTCCCACACGGGTGTGAGGGTGGGGCCGACTCCCGAGAGGGGGACCAGGGAGGCGGTGAACCACCGGCCGGTCGGCGAGAACCCGAGGTACCACCGGCGCGGGAATCCCAGGTCGAGGACGTGGTGGGCGGGCGGGATGCCACCGAGCTGGATGGCGGAGCGCGCCCCGTCACGGTCGAGGAGGACGACGGGAGGTTCGCCGCGGCTCTCGACGAGGTCGCCGGCGATCGTCACGGCGTAGCCCTGACCATCGGGCCGGGACACCACCGATCCGCCGACCAGCTTCTCGCGGAGCGGGATGCTCCGCAGGGTCGCTCCGTCGTAGAGCTCGAGACCGACGCCGTCCGCGGCCATCACGGCGACCCTGTCGCTCGCGGCGTCGACGGTCCCGTGGAGGATGCGGCCGGCGCTCCTCGCCGTGCCCAGGAGAGCGGGGGCACGGTCGAGCGTGGCCAGGAGGTTGTTGCGGGTGTCCACCGAGTCGTCGAGGGACACGCCCGCCGCCGCGAGGAGCAGGGAGCGGTCGAGCTCATCGGACCGTAGCGCCTCCGCACCGAGCCGACGGGCGTCCGCCGCGAGCGCCTGAAGCTCTGCGGTGGACGCCTCCCGGTCCGCCCGCCGGCCGGCCGTGACGGCCAGCCCGCCGGCGACGAGCGCGACGGCGAGGAGGCCGCCGACCGCTGCCAGGCCCATCCGGAGGCGCCGGTTCAAGCGCCGCTCGCGCTCCACCTGGGCCTGCGTCGCCCGGTGCTCCTGGTCGGCGAGGCCGGCCGACGCCGCGACGAAGTCGTCCTCCACGGGGGTCAGGGCGGGGTGTGTGCGCTCCCGCCACTCCAGGGCACGGGTCAGCCGACCCCCTCGGTAGAGCTCGCTGTCCGGGCGGCCGAGGCCGTCCCAGCTCTCGGCCGCGACCGCGAGGTGCCGCATGATCCGCAGCCCCTCCACGTCGTCGTCGAGCCACGACCGCAGTCGTGGCCACGCGTTCGCCAGGGACTCGTGAGCGATCTCGACGCTGTCGCCGTCGGTGCTCAGGAGGCGTGCGACCACGAGGCGCTCCACCACCGCCGAGTGCTCCTCGTCGGCGGCGACGGAGCGCCGGGCGACCCGGACGCGGACCGGTTCGCCGGCCTCGTCCGCGGACACCAGGCGGACCATCAGGTCGTGGAGCAGGCCCTGCTGGTTCGGGGCCAGCTCCCGGTACAAGCGCTCTGCGGAGCGCGCCACAGCCTCGCGCACGCCACCGGTGGCGGTGTAGCCCGCGACGGTCAACGTGTCGCCCTCCCGGCGCCGCCAGGTCTGACGCAGCACGTGGGAGAGCAGGGGGAGCGCGCCCGGCGCGCCCTGGGCCTCCCGGACCAGCAGGTCGACCAGCCCGGCCTCCAGGCGGAGCCCGGCCTGAGCGGCGGGTCCCTCGATGGCCGTCCGCAGGTCGGCGGCACCCATGGGCCCGAGCAGGTACAGGCCGGACTCCACGAGCCGGGCGAACTCGGGATGGGCGGCGAGCTCGCCCAGCCGGTCGGCGCGCAGCGAGATCACGAGCCGGCCCCTGGCCGCGAAGCCGACCAGGCCTGCGAAGAACTCGGCTCGCTCGACGGAGGCCTCGTCGAGGGTGAGCGCCTCCTCGCACTGGTCGACGACCAGGACCGAGCCGCTCCCGCCGAGGACCGGCGCCAGGGCGTCACCGGGGCGGGCGCCCGGCGTGAGGACCCGGACCTCCGCCCCGTCGCGGATCAGCGCCGCGGCCACTCCCGCCCTGATGAGCGAGGACTTGCCACTGCCCGACGGGCCCACGACGGCGAGCACCCGTGCTTCGTCGAGGCGGGCGAGGCACGCGGCCACGTCCGCGGCCCGACCGAAGAAGGCGGACGCGTCGTCGACGTCGTAGGCGACGAGCCCGAGGTAGGGGCACGTGGCCGTGGTGCCGGGCGCGGTGTCGACGAGCAGCGAGGGGTCCTGGCGGAGGATCGCCCTCTCGAGGTCGGCGAGGGCCGGGCCCGGGTCGAGCCCTGCGTCGCGGACCAGCGTGGTCCGTGCCCGCTGCAGGGTCGCCAGCGCGTCGGTCTGCCGGCCCGACTGGTACTGCGCACGGGCGAGCAGCCCCCACCGGTGCTCCCGAGTGGGCTCCAGGGCGACGAGGCGGACGAGCTCTCCGAGGACGTCGGCATGCCGGCCGGCACGGATCGCCGACTCGACGTAGAGGTCCTCCGCGTCGCGGCGCCGCTCGGTCAGACGTTCCGCCTCGACCCGGCCGGTCTCCCACTCACCCAGACGGCCCAACGGGTCGCCGCGCCACAGCGCCAGGGCCTGTCCGCTCGCGAAGCGGGCCCGCTCCGGCTCGCCGTTCTCGAGGAGAGCGCCGGCGCGCACCAGGAGGTCCTCGAAGACCACGTGGTCGACGTCGTCGCGGTGCAGGGCGAGGCGGTAGCCGGCGCGGGCGGTGACGATCGCGCCGGGACCCAGCACCTTGCGCAGGCGCGACACGCACCCCTGGACGACCTTGGGCCACGACGGGGGCGGTGCCTCGCCCCACACCGCGTCCGCGAGGGCGTCCGCCCGGACGGTTTCCCCGGGGCGCGCGGAGAGTGCCTCGAGCACCACTTCGTCCCGTGGTGCCACGGCGGTCCGCCCCTCGTCGATCTCCAGGGGGCCGAGCACGGCGATGCGCACCTCGTCAATGTGCTCCTTCCCCGATACCGCGTCAACGGCGCCGATACCGGGGCGATACCGCGGGGCGACCAGCCCGCTACCGGCACGTGCGAGACCTGTGGCGGACGGCTCGCCGAGCCGGCCAGCAGACCGCACGAGCAGGGAGACCAGCCATGAGCCACACCATCACCCCCCTCACCCACCACGCACGGACCTGCGCGAGCCTGGGCGTCGCCCTCGCGGTCATCGGCGTCGGTGCCGCGCCGTCCTCCGCGCGGCAGGACCCCGGGCCGATGCACCGTCATGTGGGCCACCGCGAGCACCTGCTCGCTCCAACGGGTCGGCACCCAGCTCGTCCGCTGCGACGACCTCACCGGCAACGGCGTCCCGGCGCCCTCCTTCATCCCGTCGCGTTGAGCCCCGGAGCCACTGTGTCCTCGTCACGAGCGCTCGCCGTCACCCTCTCGTGCGCAGCGGTCGGGTCGCTGCTCGTCGCGTGCAGCAGCGACACGCCCTCGGCACCGCGGGTCGCCGTGTCGACCGCCGCCTCCTCGGCGGCACCTTCCGGTGCGCCGAGCCCGAGGGACTGGACGCCCATCCCGTTGACGAACGACGACTCCCTCCCCGGCGGGCGGATGGGGATGACCGCCAACGGGCGTCCGGACGCCCCCTGGGCGGTGCTCGACGTTCCTCGGGGCTTCGAGACCATCGACGGGTGGGTGATCTTCGATCCCCGGCCGGAGGGTGGGGGTGGCGTCGGCTACTGGACGATCTCGGAGGTCGTGCGAGACCCGTGCGGGGATCCGGAGCCGATGCCTGCCGGGTCAACCGCCGAGGAGGTCGTCGCGTCCTTCGGGAAGCAGCGGCTGACGCGGGTGACCAAGGCCGTGGCCGTGAGCGTCGACGGCCACGACGGGCTCTCCATCGACCTCGCCGTGCCGGACGACGTCGACTTCGCCCTGTGTCCGCACTTCAGCCTCTGGGAGAGCGACCCGGCCGGTTCGCGCTACATGCAGTCGACCGGGGCGTTCGACCGGCTCTGGATCCTCGACGTCGACGGCGAGGTGGTCGTCCTCACCGTCGTCGCCGACGACCGGATGCCGGCATCCGAGGTCGCCCGCCTCACCGCGATGGTCGAAGCCGCGCAGTTCGTGCCCCGGGTGGAGTAGACCGGGCGGTCAGGCGCCGGCGTCCGCCTCCGGCTCCGGGGAGCGCTCGAGGCGCCAGAGCCCGGCGGCAGCGAGGGCCGCGAGCGCGGCACCCGTACCGGTGAGCAGCAGCCGCTCGAGGGCCAGGCCCGCGCCGGACCCGAGCAGCCCGCCCGACCCGACGAGCACGACGGCCGCGCTGCTCGCACCGGCGACGAACCGGGTCTCGCGCACCAGGGTCCACGCCAGGGACAGGACCGACAGGACGCCCGCGAGCACGAGGGTGACCAGGGTGGGCAGGAGCGCCACGGCGAGGACCGCCGCGAGCACGCCGACCACCGTGCCGACGACGCGCTGGGCGGCCTGGGTACCGGTCTGCTCGCGGGAGACCGCGAGCACGAGGGCCGCGGCGACGACGAGCCAGTAGCCGTGGCCCAGGTCGAGGGCGGTGGCGACGGCGGTGCCGACCCCGGCGACGACGGCTGTGGCGAGTGCGTGCCGGAACGCCTCGACGGGCGGCACGGGCTCGGGCGGTACCGAGACGGGGGCCACCATCCCGAGGCCGACGAGCGCCAGGGCCCCGACCCCCACCCAGACCGTCACCGTCCACCCGGCCGACCCGAGGGGCAGCCCGCTGCCGAGGGCGGCGAGCACCGGCACGAAGGTCGCGACGCGGGCGGCCCGGACGGTGAGGGGAGCAGGAGCCAGCGCGGCCAGCGCGACGGCGGCCCCGGCGAGCACCGGGTGGCCGGCGGCGAGGTGGCCGAGCCCGAACGCGGCGGTGGCCAGCGCCGCCACGAGCAGGCGGGTGCGGGCGTCGACGGCGGTGACCGCGGCGGTCAGCGCGGCGAGCGCCCCGAGCAGGAGACCCAGGGCCGGGGCCCGACCGGCGAGCATCCCGACCGCGCCGGCCAGCACCCCCACGACGAGGACGACGCCGACGGCGAGCGCGACGACGCGCGGGGGCGGCCACGGGACGTGCACGGGGACCTCCGGTCGACGAGGGGGTGCCGCTCGCGAGGCTAGCGCCCGCCCGGCCGGGGACGTGAGCAGCGCCACGGTCCCGGATCGTGGGACCGGGCGTCTCGCGGGTTGACACGCCGGGGGTCGCGGGACACGCTTCTCGTGTGGCCCGAGTCCTCGTACTTCAGCAGCGCGCCTGAGCCCCACGCACCAGGCGCGCTCCCTCCGTCGTCCCACCCCGGGACTGGAGGGTTTTTTTGTGCGCGGACCACGGACGACAGCCCCCCGGCGACCAGAGAGCGGTGACCCCGAGTGAGCGACACCCGACCGGCGACCCCGGCAGCCCTGCACCCCGCCCCGAGCCCTGCGCAGGTCGCGCAGCAGGCGCGGGCCCGGACCCCCGTCGAGGTCACCGGGGCGCAGAGCCTCGTGCTCTCGCTCGAGGCGATGGAGGTCGACACCGTCTTCGGCATCCCCGGCGGCGCGATCCTCCCCGCGTACGACCCGCTGCTCGACTCGGTCAAGGTGCGGCACATCCTCGTCCGCCACGAGCAGGGCGCCGGCCACGCGGCCGAGGGGTACGCCGCGGCCACCGGTCGGGTCGGCGTGTGCATGGCGACCTCGGGACCGGGCGCGACGAACCTCGTGACGCCGCTCGCCGACGCCTACATGGACTCGGTGCCGATCGTGGCCATCACCGGCCAGGTCGCCAGCTCGGCCATCGGCACGGATGCCTTCCAGGAGGCCGACATCCGCGGCATCACGATGCCGATCACGAAGCACAACTACCTCGTGACCGACCCGGCCGAGATCCCGCGCGTCATCGCCGAGGCCTTCCACATCGCGGCCACCGGCCGGCCCGGGCCCGTGCTCGTCGACATCTCCAAGGACGCGCTCCAGGCGCGGACGACGTTCTCCTGGCCGCCGAAGATCGCGCTGCCCGGGTACCACCCCGTGACCCGCCCGCACGGCAAGCAGATCCGCGAGGCCGCGCGGCTGGTCGCCGCGGCCGAGCGGCCGATCCTCTACGTCGGCGGCGGCGTCATCCGGGCCCTGGCCGCCGAGGAGCTCAAGCGCTTCGTCGAGCTGACCCGGATCCCCGTCGTCACGACGCTCATGGCCCGTGGCGCGCTGCCCGACAGCCACCCGCTGCACCTCGGCATGCCGGGGATGCACGGCTCGGTGGCCGCGGTCACCGGCCTCCAGAAGGCCGACCTCATCATCGCCCTCGGCGCCCGCTTCGACGACCGCGTCACCGGTCAGCTCTCCACGTTCGCGCCCGAGGCCAAGATCGTGCACGCCGACATCGACCCGGCCGAGATCAGCAAGAACCGCAAGGCGGACGTGCCGATCGTCGGCGACTGCAAAGCGGTCATCGCCGACCTCGCCGAGGCCGTGGACGCGGACCTCGAGGCCGGCCGCGGCGGCGACTACACCGAGTGGCGCGAGCGCGTCGCCGGCTGGAAGGAGACCTTCCCCGTCGGGTACACCTCGCCCGAGGACGGAACTCTCTCACCGCAGCTCGTCATCGAGCGGCTCGGGGCGATCGCCGGCCCGGAGGCCGTGTACGTCGCGGGCGTCGGCCAGCACCAGATGTGGGCCGCCCAGTTCGTGCAGTACGAGCGCCCCAACGCCTGGCTGAACTCCGGCGGGCTCGGCACGATGGGCTACTCCGTGCCGGCCGCGATGGGCGCGCAGGTCGGCGAGCCCGACCGCACCGTGTGGGCCATCGACGGCGACGGCTGCTTCCAGATGACCAACCAGGAGCTCGCGACCTGCGTCATCAACAACATCCCGGTCAAGGTCGCGATCATCAACAACAGCAGCCTCGGCATGGTCCGCCAGTGGCAGACCCTCTTCTACAACGAGCGCTACTCCAACACCGACCTGCACACCTCCGTCGGTTCGCGCGTCCCCGACTTCGTCAAGCTCGCCGACGCCTACGGGTGCGTCGGGCTGCGGTGCGAGAGACCGGAGGACGTCGACGAGACGATCCGGCAGGCGATGGCCGTCACCGACCGCCCGGTCGTCGTCGACTTCGTCGTGCACCGCGACGCGATGGTCTGGCCGATGGTGCCCGCCGGCGTGAGCAACGACGCCATCCAGGTGGCCCGCGACACCGCGCCCCAGTGGGACCGCGAGGAGTCCGAGGCCATCGAGCAGGACCCCGACGCCGACCACGACGGCGAGTGAGGAACCACCCATGAGCAAGCACACCCTCTCGGTCCTCGTCGAGAACAAGCCCGGCGTCCTCGCCCGCATCGCGGCCCTCTTCTCGCGCCGCGGGTTCAACATCGACAGCCTCGCGGTCGGCGAGACCGAGCACGCCGAGGTCTCCCGGATGACCGTCGTCGTCGACGTCGAGGACCTGCCGCTGGAGCAGGTGACCAAGCAGCTCAACAAGCTGGTCGAGGTGCTCAAGGTCGTCGAGCTCGAGCCGGGCTCGGCCGTCCAGCGTCAGGTCATGCTCATCAAGGTGCGCGCCGACGCCGCCACCCGCAGCCAGGTCCTCGAGATGGTCCAGATGTTCCGCGCCAAGGTCGTCGACGTCGCCACCGAGTCGCTGACCATCGAGGCCACCGGCACCTCCGAGAAGCTCACCGCGCTGCTCGAGGTCCTCGAGCCGTTCGGCGTCCGCGAGCTCGTCCAGTCCGGGATGGTCGCCGTCGGCCGCGGGCCGCGCTCGATCACGGACCGGGCGCTCCGGACCGCCTGAGCGCGAAGCACCTAGAGTCCCCACCAACCCCGAAGCACGTCACCCGAGCACGAAGGAGAGGCCCTTCCGATGGCCGAGATGTACTACGACGACGACGCCGACCTGTCGGTGATCCAGGGCCGCAAGGTCGCGGTCATCGGCTACGGCAGCCAGGGCCACGCGCACGCCCTCAACCTGCGCGACTCGGGCGTCGACGTCCGCGTCGGGCTCGCCGAGGGCAGCAAGAGCCGCGCCAAGGCCGAGGCCGAGGGGCTGACGGTCACCACGGTCGCCGAAGCCGTCCGTGAGGCCGACCTCGTCGTCATCCTCACGCCCGACCAGGTGCAGCGCGGCCTCTACGCCGCCGAGATCGAGCCGAACCTGCGCGAGGGCGCGGCCCTGCTCTTCGGGCACGGCTTCAACATCCGCTTCGGCTACATCCAGCCGCCGGCCGGCTCCGACGTGCTCATGGTCGCCCCGAAGGGCCCCGGCCACATCGTGCGCCGCGAGTTCGTCGACGGCCGTGGCGTGCCGGTGCTCCTCGCCGTCGAGCAGGACGCCTCCGGCTCGGCCTGGGACCTCGCGAAGTCCTACGGCAAGGCGATCGGCGGCCTGCGCGCCGGCGGCATCCGCACCACCTTCACCGAGGAGACCGAGACCGACCTCTTCGGCGAGCAGGCCGTCCTCTGCGGTGGCGCGTCGCAGCTGGTCATGTACGGCTTCGAGACCCTCGTCGAGGCCGGCTACCAGCCCGAGGTCGCCTACTTCGAGTGCCTCCACGAGCTCAAGCTCATCGTCGACCTGATGATCGAGGGCGGCATCGCCAAGCAGCGCTGGTCGGTCTCCGACACCGCGGAGTACGGCGACTACGTGTCCGGGCCGCGGGTCATCGACCCCCACGTCAAGGACAACATGAAGGCCGTCCTCGAGGACATCAAGAACGGTGCCTTCGCCAAGCGCTTCATCGACGACCAGGACGCCGGCGCACCGGAGTTCAAGGACCTGCGCGCCAAGGGTGCGGCCCACCCCATCGAGGGCACCGGCCGCGAGCTGCGCCAGCTGATGGCGTGGGTCGACACCGACCGCGACAGCGACTACGTCGAGGGCTCCGCCGCCCGCTGACGCCCGACGAACGACGAGAACATGCCGTGAGCCCCTCGAGGGCCACGGCATGTTCTCGTCTCTCGACAGGTGACGCAGGCCGGAGCCGGGGCAGACCTAGGCTGGCGGTGTGCGTGACCTCGTGGACGGCTGGCCCTTCTGGGTCGTCCTCGTGGTGTTCTGGCTCGGCGCGACGGCCCGGGGCACGGCCACGTACTGGGTCGGGCGCGGCGTGCGCGCCGGGGGAGCGCGCACCCGGTGGGCCCACCACCTCGACCGGCCGGCCGTGGCCCGCGCCGAGGGGTTCGTCCGCCGGGTCGGGCCGCCGGCCGTCACCCTCGGCTTCCTGACCATCGGGCTGCAGAGCGCCATCAACGCCTCGTCGGGGATGCTGCGGATGCCGCTGCGCCGCTTCCTGCCCGCCGTCGTCCTCGGGGCTCTCCTCTGGGCGGTGCTCTACACGACCGTGGGGCTGACCGTCGTCGACGCCGCGCTCGGCCGGGTGCCGTGGTGGTGGCTGCTCGTCGTCGCGGGCCTCGTCGTGGCCGTCGTGCTGGCGGCCCGGCGCGTCCGCCGCGTCGCCGACCGTTCCTGAGAGGCGACGACGATCACATCGTGGTCACCGGTGTCCACATGCTGGCGTCGACCTACGATGGGAACCCCGGCACAGCGGCGTGCCGGACGGCAGTCACCGCACCTGCGGACCCCGACCATCCACGCACGCAAGGGACCTGACACGTGACCAAGCCCGTCGTCCTCATCGCCGAGGAGCTCTCACCCGCGACCATCGACGCCCTCGGACCCGACTTCGAGGTGCGCCACACCGACGGCGCGGACCGCTCCCAGCTCCTGCCGGCCATCGCCGACGTCGACGCGATCCTCATCCGCTCCGCCACGAAGGTGGATGCCGAGGCCCTCGCCGCCGCCAAGAACCTCAAGGTCGTCGCCCGCGCCGGCGTCGGGCTCGACAACGTCGACGTCGACGCCGCCACCAAGGCCGGCGTCATGGTCGTCAACGCGCCGACCTCGAACATCACCTCCGCCGCCGAGCTCGCGGTCGGCCTGCTGCTCGCCTGCGCGCGCAACATCGCCCCGGCGAACGAGGTGCTCAAGGGCGGGAAGTGGGCCCGCAGCAAGTACGGGGGCGTCGAGCTGCTCGAGAAGAAGGTCGGCATCGTCGGCTTCGGCCGCATCGGCCAGCTGGTCGCCGAGCGGCTCAAGGGCTTCGGCGTCGAGATCCTCGCCTACGACCCCTACGTGTCCGTGCAGCGCGCCGGCCAGCTCGGCGCCCGCCTCGTCACCCTCGACGAGCTCCTCGCGCAGTCCGACTTCATCACCATCCACCTGCCGAAGACCGCCGAGACCATCGGCCTCATCGGCAAGGAGGCGCTGGCCAAGGTCAAGCCCACCGTGCGGATCGTCAACGCCGCGCGCGGCGGGGTGCTCGACGAGGAGGCGCTCGCCGAGGCCATCGCCGACGGCCGCGTCTCCGGCGCCGGCCTCGACGTCTTCGCCACCGAGCCGTGCACCGACAGCCCGCTCTTCGCCTTCGAGTCGGTCGTCGTGACGCCGCACCTGGGCGCCTCCACCGAGGAGGCCCAGGAGAAGGCCGGTGTGGCCGTGGCGAAGTCGGTCCGGCTCGCGCTCGGCGGGGACCTCGTCCCCGACGCGGTCAACGTCTCCGGCGGCGCGGTCGCCGAGGAGGTCCGCCCGGGCATCGACCTCGTCGAGAAGCTCGGCCGCGTCTTCACGGCCATCGCCGGCACGGTGCCGGTGCAGCTCGACGTCGAGGTCCGCGGCGAGATCACCGCCCACGACGTGTCCATCTGGGAGCTCTCGGCGCTCAAGGGCCTCTTCACCGACATCACCGAGGACCCGGTCACCTACGTCAACGCGCCGCTGCTCGCCAAGGAGCGCGGCCTGGAGTCGCGGCTCGTCACCGACTCCAGCAGCGAGGACTACCGCAACGTGACGACGCTGCGGGGCACGCTCTCCGACGGCACCGTCGTCTCGGTGGCGGGCACGCTCACTGGCCCGAAGCTGGTCCAGAAGGTCATCGGCGTCCACGGTTATGACCTCGAGGTCCCGCTGAGCCGGCACCTGGCGTTCTTCTCCTACGTCGACCGCCCGGGCGTCATCGGCTCGATCGGCCGCCTGCTCGGCGACGCCGACGTCAACATCGCGGCGATGCAGGTCTCGCCGCACGACGCCGACGGCACCGCGATGGTCGCGCTCACCGTCGACCGCGAGATCCCGGACGAGGTCGTCGCCGGCATCGGCCGCGAGATCGGCGCCGACACCGTGCGCGTGGTCAACCTCGGCTGAGCCCCACCCGCTCCGGACGGCGGTCGGTCCCCTCGGGGGCCGGCCGCCGTCGGCGTCCGGCCCACAGGCCCGCGGCCAGCGCCAGCCCCCAGCCGAGGAAGAGCGGGTCCCAGAGCAGGACGTGCCCCCACGTCGCGGTGGGCTCCTCGACCGGCCCGAGCAGGCCCGTCAGGGCCACCGCGCCGCCCAGGGTCGAGGACAGCCCGTAGAGGACCAGCCCGCCCGCGCCGAGCCACGCCGCGATGCGCAGGCCGTGCCGCGGTCCACCCCGCCGCGCGGCCAGCCACGGCACCCACGCGGCCACCAGCTTGCCCACGCCGATGGCGCCGAGGGCCAGCCCGGCCGCGGTGGGGGAGTCGGCGCGCCAGGACCGGGCCCACTCGCCGACCGTGGTGAACAGCAGGTCCCCGCCGAGCGCCCAGTGCAGGCTGGCGGCGGCGTGCGCCGAGCCGAGCACGGCGGCGACGAGGAGCCAGGGGACGGGGCGGTGCGAGGTCATCCCTCGACGCTAGGTCGCGCGCGAGGGCACGGCCATGGGGGTCACCCCCGACCCGACCCCGAGCGGCCTCGGGGTGCGTCGCGCGGACGCGGCCGCGCCACGGATTCCGTCGCGCGAGGGCGGCTGTGACGCGCGTCTCGTCGGTCGGCGGTCCACATCGTGAAAGCCGGGTGCCGGGTAGTAGGACGTCCACGTACCGTCGATGGCATGACGCGGCTCGAGGTACTCCTCATTCCCGGCCGCGGCGAGGCCCGGTAGTCAGCACCCTCGCCGCGGAGATCCCGCGACGTCGCTGACCGCTCGCCGGTGAACCACCGGCTCGAGCTCCGGACCACCCCCACCGTGCGGCCCCGTGCCGCGGAATGCGAGAGACGACGATGAACACCGACACGATGACCGACGCCGACAAGGCCCGCCAGGCCCTGCAGGAGTCGATGGACCTGCGCGACCAGGGCCACTCCGACGACTGACTCCGACCGGGTCCCACGCTCTGCGTGGGCCTGAGTCGTCCAGCCCCGCCGCCGGCCGTCCCAACCCTCCCACGGGCTGGGACGGCCGTCCGCATCCCGGACCGACTTCCTAGAGTGGACGTCATGAGCGAGACCGCCACCCACCCCGCGCCGACCTCCCTCGACCTCGCCGTCATCGGCGGCGACGGGATCGGTCCCGAGGTCGTCGCGGAGGGCCTCAAGGTGCTCGAGGCGGCCCTCGGCGCGGACGGCCCCAAGGTCACGACCACCGAGTACGACCTCGGCGCCCGCCGCTGGCACGCGACCGGCGAGACCCTGCCCGACTCGGTCCTCGACGAGGTGAAGGGCCACGACGTCATCCTCCTCGGGGCCATCGGCGACCCCACGGTCCCGAGCGGCGTCCTCGAGCGCGGAGTGCTCCTCCCGTTGCGCTTCGCCCTCGAGCACTACGTCAACCTGCGCCCGGCGAAGCTCTACCCGGGCGTCGAGAGCCCGCTGGCCGTCGAGCGCGTCGCGCCGGGCGGCATCGACTTCGTGGTCGTGCGCGAGGGCACCGAGGGTCCCTACACCGGCAACGGCGGCGCCCTGCGCGTCGGGACGCCCCACGAGATCGCCACCGAGGTCAGCGTCAACACGCGCTTCGGCGTCGAGCGCGTCGTCCGCGACGCCTTCGCCCGCGCGGCCGCCCGACCCCGCAAGCACCTGACGCTCGTGCACAAGCACAACGTCCTCACCCACGCCGGCCACCTCTGGCGGCGCACGGTCGAGGAGGTGGGCGCCGAGTTCCCCGACGTCGAGACCGCCTACCAGCACGTCGACGCCGCCACGATCTTCCTGGCCACCGACCCCGGCCGCTTCGACGTCGTGGTCACCGACAACCTCTTCGGCGACATCATCACCGACATCGCCGCGGCCATCGCCGGCGGCATCGGCCTCGCGGCCAGCGGCAACATCAACCCCGAGGGCCGCTTCCCGAGCATGTTCGAGCCGGTGCACGGTTCGGCCCCCGACATCGCCGGACAGGCGAAGGCCGACCCCACCGCGACGATCCTGTCGGTCTCGATGCTCCTCGCCCACGTCGGCCTCCCGGACGCCGCCGCGCGGGTCGAGCGGGCGGTGGCCGCGGACCTCGCCGAGCGGGGGAGCGCGCCGCGCTCGACGAGCGCCGTGGGCGACGCCGTCGCCGCCCGCCTCTGAGCGGTCCGCCCGGCCCGAGGCGATAACCTGCGGGGACCGCAGCACCGTCGCTCGACCACGGAAGGACCGACCCCTCCCATGACCCTGACCTTCGACCTCCAGCGTCGTCCGGACCCCGCGAGCGACGAGCGCCGTGCCGAGATCCTCGCCAACCCCGGGTTCGGGGTGCACTTCACCGACCACATGGCCAGCGCCACGTGGACGAAGGACGGCGGCTGGCACGACGGCCGGATCCACTCGTACGGCCCGATCACGCTCATGCCGAGCGCGGCCGTGCTGCACTACGCGCAGGAGGTCTTCGAGGGGCTCAAGGCCTACCGGCACGAGGACGGCTCGGTGTGGTCCTTCCGCCCCGAGGCCAACGCCGAGCGGATGCAGCGCAGCGCCCGCCGCCTGGCCCTGCCCGAGCTGCCCACCGACGACTTCCTGGCCTCGCTCAAGGCCCTCGTCGAGGTCGACGAGGCCTGGGTGCCGGCGTTCGGCACGGGGGAGACCAGCCTCTACCTGCGGCCCTTCCTCTACGCGTCGGAGGCCTTCCTCGGGGTCCGCCCGGCGAACGAGGTCACCTACTCGGTCATCGCCTCGCCGGCCGGCGCCTACTTCCCGCGCGGCCTGAAGCCGGTCGCCCTCTGGATCTCCCAGCACTACGCCCGCGCCGGGGCCGGCGGCACCGGCGCCGCGAAGACCGGTGGCAACTACGCCTCCTCGCTCGCCGGACAGCTCGAGGGCATCGAGAACGGTTGCGACCAGGCCGTGTTCCTCGACTCCGCGACGCACACGTACATCGAGGAGCTCGGGGGGATGAACCTCTTCCTCGTCACCGACGACGGTCGCCTGCTCACTCCCGAGCTCACCGGCACCATCCTCGAGGGCGTCACGCGCAGCTCCATCCTCGAGCTCGCCAAGGGCCTCGGGCTCGAGCCCGAGGAGCGGCGCATCGAGATCGAGGAGTGGAAGGACGGCGTGCGCGACGGCACCGTGCGCGAGGTGTTCGCCTGCGGCACGGCCGCGGTCGTCACCCCGGTGGGCGAGCTGCGGTGGGAGGGCGGCTCCGCGCCGTCGACCGCCGGCGACGAGGGCGGCGAGGTCACCCGCGCGATCCGCAGCGCGCTCCTCGACGTCCAGTACGGCCGCGCCGAGGACACCCACGGCTGGTTGACGCGCCTGGCCTGAGGGCTGCGGTTTCCGCGGCGGACGGTCGGTGTCCACCGCGGAAATGGTCCTCCCGGGAACCATTGACAGCCGGGTCCGTGCGGGTGTTGTCTGTGCAGCACTCGATCCGCCCCGGACCAATGGTCCGCTTCTGCACGTCAAGAGGTGCACGTGAGCGTTTCCCGGACGACCGAAGGCCACTCGGACGACGAGGCCCTCCTCGCCGAGCTGGGCTACAAGCAGGAGCTGAACCGGACGTGGTCCGGGTTCTCCAACTTCGCCATCTCCTTCTCGATCATCTCCATCCTCGCCGGGTGCTTCACGACCTTCGGCCAGGCCTGGAACAACGGCGGCCCGATCGCCATCTCCATCGGGTGGCCGCTCATCTCCGCGTTCATCCTCGTCATCGGGCTCTGCATGTCCGAGCTGGTGTCGGCCTACCCCACCTCGGGTGGCATCTACTGGTGGGCGGCCAAGCTCGGCGGGGCCAAGGCCGGCTACTACACCGGTTGGCTCAACCTCATCGGGCTGCTCGCGGTCGATGCCTCCGTGGCCTACGGTGCCGCGACCTTCTTCGACCTGTCCTTCAGCACGATGAGCGAGTCGTGGGCGGCCGGTTACTCCTTGTCGCGGGTCTTCTGGATGTTCCTCGTCGTCCTGGTGCTCACGGCGCTGGTCAACATCTTCGGTGGTCACCTGCTCGCGATGCTCAACAACATCTCGGTCTGGTGGCACGTCGTCGGTGCCGCCGTCGTCATCGCGATCCTCGTGTTCCTGCCCGAGAAGCACATGAGCATCGCCGACGTCTTCTCGATGAGGGTGAACAACAGCGGCGGCCTCGCCGGTGGCGAGACGAGCGGCTGGGGCTTCTGGTTCTACGTGCTCCCGCTCGGCTTCCTGCTCACGCAGTACACGATCACCGGCTACGACGCCTCGGCCCACCTGTCGGAGGAGACGCAAGGCGCCGCCGACGGTGCCGCCAAGGGCATCTGGCGCTCGATCTTCTACTCCGCGATCGGCGGATGGTTCCTCCTGCTCGCCTTCCTCTTCGCGGTCCAGGACGCCGACGCCGTCACCGCCGGAGGCGGCGGCGTCGCGGTGATCTTCACCCAGGCCCTGTCATCGACGTGGGCGGGCACCGTTCTCCTCATCGCGAGCATCGGCCAGTTCTTCTGCACGACCGCCTGCATGACCTCGACGAGCCGGATGCTCTTCGCGTTCAGCCGGGACGGGGCGGTCCCCGGAGCGTCCTTGTGGGCCAGGCTCAACTCGCGCAAGGTGCCGGCCAACGCCGTGCTCGTCTCCTCGGTCATCGCGGCGATCATCACGATCCCCGCCCTCGTCGAGGTGAACATCGGCACCGAGGACGCCCCGATCATCGTCCCGACGGCCTTCTACGCCGTCGTCTCGGTCGCGGTCATCGGTCTGTACATCGCCTTCGCCATCCCGATCTGGCTGCGCTGGCGTGCGGGCGACGCGTTCCGGCAAGGTCGCTGGAACCTCGGGACGAAGTGGCGGTGGATGGCGCCGCTCGCCGTGGCCGAGATCGCGATCGTGTCGGTGTACTTCATCCTCCCCTTCACCCCGGCGGCGAACCCCCTCAACGACTCGTTCGAGTGGAAGTTCGTCAACTACGCACCGATCCTCACGGGCGGCACACTGCTCGCCCTGTGGATCGGGTGGCACCTGTCGGCCAAGAAGTGGTTCACCGGGCCGAAGACGACCGTCGACCTGCCGGCCGGCATGAGCGGCGCCGACGAGATCGCGCTCGAGCACCACGGGAAGAGCGCGCACGGTGGGTCCGAGCACGACTGGAAGCCCGGGGACCCGACGTCCTGACCGGGCTCCCGGTGACCGGTCTCGAGGAGGTGCTCGAGGGCATCCCCGTCCTCGCCGGGCAGGGGCGTGAGGTCACGCCCCTGCCCGGGGGCCTCACGAACCACAACGTGCGGGTCCGGACCGAGCGCGGGCTCGACGTCGTGGTGCGGATCTCCTCGCCCGACACCGGGCTGCTCGGGGTCGACCGGCACACCGAGTTCGTGAACACCCTGGCCGCGGCGGCCACGGGCGTGGGCGCGCCGGTGGTCGACTACCTCGGCGGGCGCGGGGTGCTCGCGGTGGCGTTCCTCTCCGGCCGGACGTGGGGCGATGCCGACGTGGCGGCGGGCCTGCCCCGGCTCGCCGCGGCGTTGCGGCGGCTGCACGCCGGTCCCGGGTTCGTCGGCCGGTTCGACATGACGACGCTGCGGCGCCGCTACCTGAAGGTGGTGCAGGACAAGGGCTTCCGCCTTCCCGACGGCTACCTCGACCTCGAACCCTTCGCGCAGCGTGCGGAGGAGGTGCTGGCCCTGGCCCCCGAGCGCCTCGTGCCGTGCCACAACGACCTGCTCGCCGCCAACGTCCTCGACGACGGCGGGGACCTGCGCATCATCGACTACGAGTACTCCGGGATGAACGAGCCGTCCTTCGAGCTGGGCAACGCCGTCGCCGAGGCGCGCCTCGGCCCGGAGGCCCTCGCCGAGCTGTGCGCCGCCTACTACGGGCGGGAGGACCCCGCCGACGCCGCGCGGGCCGAGCTGTGGGGCTTCCTCGCCCGGTACGGGTGGACGCTGTGGGGGGTCATCCAGGAGGGCGCGAGCGAGATCGACGTCGACTTCCGCGGCTGGGCGATGGCCAAGCTCGACCCGGCCCGCGAGCTGGCTCGCGGGCCGCGCTTCGAGGCCCTGCTCGCGGCGGCGGCCCGGCGATGAGCGCCACGCAGCTGCCCGCGCGGGCGCGGGTGGTCGTCGTCGGGGGCGGGGTCATCGGGGCGTCGGTCGCCTACCACCTCGCCCACCTCGGGTGGACCGACGTGCTCGTCCTCGAGCAGGGGACGCTGTCCTGCGGCACGACGTGGCACGCGGCCGGCCTCGTCGGCCAGCTCCGGGCCAGCGAGGCGGGAACCCGGCTGGTGCGCTGGTCGACCGAGCTCTACGGGCGGCTGGAGGCCGAGACCGGGCTCTCGACCGGCTACCGGGTCTGCGGGGGTCTGACCCTGGCCCGGACGCCGGAGCGGATGGTCCAGCTGCGGCGCACTGCGGCCAGTGCCACCGCCTATGACCTCGACTGCGAGCTGCTCACGCCGGCGCAGGCCGCCGAGCGGTACCCGCTCATTCGCTCCGACGACCTCGAGGGCGCGATCTGGCTGCCCGGGGACGGCCGCGCCGACCCCGCCGACCTCACGCAGGCGCTGGCCCGCGGGGCGCGGGCGCTCGGCGTGCGGGTCGTCGAGCGCGTCCGGGTCACCGGGCTGCGGCTGGCCGAGCGGGGGGACCGGCGGCGGGTGACCGGCGTGGTCACCGAGCACGGCGAGGTCGAGTGCGAGGTCGTCGTCAACGCGGCCGGCCAGTGGGCCCCCCTCGTCGGGGCGATGGCCGGCGTCGACGTGCCGCTGCACTCCGCCGAGCACTTCTACGTCGTCACCGACCAGGTCGAGGGCGTGCACCGGGACCTCCCCGTGCTGCGCGACCCCGACGGGTACACCTACGTCAAGGAGGAGGTCGGCGGGCTGCTCGTCGGGGGCTTCGAGCCCGAGGCCAAGCCGTGGGTGGCGCCCGAGGACATCCCGTACCCGTTCGAGTTCCGGCTCCTCGACGAGGACTGGGAGCACTTCGAGGTGCTGATGGACAGCGCCATCCACCGGCTGCCGGTGCTCGCGGAGACCGGGATCCGCAAGTTCTACAACGGCCCCGAGTCCTTCACCCCCGACAACCAGTTCCTCCTGGGCGAGGCGCCGGAGTGCGCCGGGTTCTTCGTCGCCGCCGGCTTCAACTCGGTCGGTATCGCCTCGGCTGGCGGAGCGGGGCGCGCGCTCGCCGAGTGGGTCGTCGCGGGGGAGCCGACTCTCGACCTCGGCGCCGTCGACATCCGCCGCTTCCCGTCCGTGGCGGCCAACCGGACCTGGCTGCGCTCGCGCGTCGCGGAGGTCCTCGGTCTGCACTACGCCGTGCCGTGGCCGAACCGTGAGCTGGAGACCGGTCGGCCGCAACGGTGCTCACCGCTCTACGAGCGCACGCTGGCCCTCGACGCGGTGATGGGCAGCCGCAACGGGTGGGAGCGTCCGCTCGTCTTCGCGCCCTCGGGGGAGGTGCCCCGGCTGGACTACTCGTGGGAGCGGCCGGCCTGGGCGGACTGGTGCGACGCCGAGCAGCGGGCCACCCGCTCGGCCGTCGCGGTCTTCGACCAGACCTCGTTCAGCAAGTACCTCGTCACCGGGCCGGATGCCCTGGACACCCTCCAGTGGGTGTGCACCGCGGACGTCGACGTGCCGGTGGGGCGCGCGGTCTACACCGGGATGCTCGACGCGTCCGCGGGCTACCAGGCTGACGTCACCGTCACCCGCACGGGCCCCGAGGAGTTCCTCGTCGTCTCGAGCGCGGCCACGACCCGCCGCGACCTCGACTGGCTCCGCCGCCACCGGGTCGGCACGCCGGGCATCGTCGACGTCACCAGCGCGTACGCGGTCATCGGGGTGATGGGTCCCCGCTCGCGGGCGCTGCTGTCGCGGCTGACCCCGGCCGCCCTCGACGACGTGGCGCACCCGTTCGGCACCTCCCGGGTCCTCGACCTCGGGCCGTGCCGCGCGCGGGCCACGCGCATCACCTACGTCGGCGAGCTCGGGTGGGAGCTGTACGTCCCCACCGAGGAGGCCGCCGTCCTCCACGACGAGCTGCTCGGGGCCGGGGCCGACCTCGGGGTGGTGCCCGCCGGCTACTCCGCCATCGAGGCCCTGCGGCTGGAGAAGGGGTACCGCGCCTTCGGGCGCGAGCTGACCGCGGAGGTCACCCCGGTCGAGGCCGGGCTGCTCTTCGCCTGCGCCCTCTCCGGCCCGTCCGACTTCCTGGGGCGGGCCGCGCTCGAGGAGCGCCGGGCCGCGGGGCCCGCGCGCCGGGTGCTCTCGCTCGTCGCGCAGGACCCGGGCGCGTGGCTCTGGGGTGGTGAGCTCGTCCTGCGCGACGGCGTGCCCGTGGGGCAGGTCACGAGCGCGGCGGGCGGGGCCACGGTGGGGGCGTCGGTGGGGCTGGCCCTCGTCGGGGACCGGGCCACGGGCACGGCGACCGCGGGATGGTGCGACGAGGGGACGTGGGAGGTCGACCTCGCCGGGCGGCGCGTCCCGGTCCGGGTGTCGCGCCGGCCCCCCTACGACCCGCGGGGCGAGAGGCTGGGCAGGTCATGACACACTGCTCGACATCTTCGGTCCATGGTTGGACCATTGGGACCGCCCACCGGGTCACCGGGCCCGCGACCTCGGGAGGAGGACGGCGATGACGCACCCCGCCGGCGCCACGAGCCTGCCCTCGGTCATCCTCCGGCACGCGGTCGGCAACCCCTTCGAGACCACCGTCGAGCAGCTCGCGACCGCCATCCGCCTCGGCGTGCTCGTCGACGGCGACCAGCTGCCCCCCGAGCGCGAGCTCGCCGAGCAGATGGGCGTGGCCCGGGGGACGCTGCGCGACGCCATCGCAGCGCTGCGCGACACCGGGCTGGTCACCACCCGCCGGGGACGCGGCGGCGGGTCGGTCGTCACCTACTCGGCCCCGGCGCCCGGTTCGGGTGGGCAGGGGCTGCGGCGCGGCGCGACCCTCCTCGACGCCCTCGACTTCCGCCGGGTCGTCGAGCCGGGGGCGGCCTGGCTGGCCGCCACCCGGGAGCTCTCCGGGGACCAGCGCTCCTGGCTCTCGACCTCGTTGCGCGAGACCCGCGCCGCGGAGGACCCCGGGGCGCACCGCCTCGCGGACAGCCGCCTGCACCTGGCGGTGGCCACGGTGTCGGGCTCGCCCATGCTCATCGAGGCGGTGACCCGGGCGCAGGCCGCGCTCGGTGAGCTCCTCGAGGCGATCCCGGTGCTGCGCAAGAACATCCAGCACTCGCACGACCAGCACGAAGCGATCGTCGGTGCCATCCTGTCGGGGGCGGCAGAGGACGCACGGACCGCCATGGAAGAGCACTGCGACGCGACGTCCGCGCTCCTGCGCGGGCTCATCGGATGACTGGAGGAGCACGATGACGAGCTCGACCCACCGCGGGGGACCCCTGCAGATGACCCTGGAGCAGCTGCGCACCGACATCGCCGACGGAACCGTCGACACGGTGATCGTGGCCTTCACCGACATGCAGGGACGGTTGCAGGGCAAGCGGATCCACGGCGCCTTCTTCCTCGACCACGTGCTCGACGCCGGCACCGAGGGCTGCAACTACCTGCTCGCCGTCGACGTCGACATGAACACCGTCGACGGCTACGCGATCTCGTCGTGGGAGCGCGGCTACGGCGACATGTTCTTCGAGATGGACCTCTCGACGCTGCGCCGCACACCCGGGCACCCGGCGTCGGTGACGATCCAGAGCGACCTCACCTGGCTCGACGGCTCCGGTGACGTCGTGCAGTCCCCGCGGAGCATCCTCAAGAAGCAGGTCGCGGTGGCCGAGGAGGCCGGCTGGGGGGCGTTCGCGGGCACCGAGCTGGAGTTCATCCTCTTCGAGGACTCGTACGAGGCCGCGTGGGACCGGCGCTACCAGGGCCTCACCGGCTCGAACCGGTACAACGTGGACTACTCGATCCTCGGCGGCAGCAAGGTCGAGCCCGTGCTGCGCGAGATCCGCAACGAGATGTACCGCGCGGGGATGACCGTCGAGTCGGCCAAGGGCGAGTGCAACCTCGGGCAGCACGAGATCGGCTTCCTCTTCGACGAGGTCCTGCGCACCTGCGACAACCACAGCGTCTACAAGACCGGCGCCAAGGAGATCGCCGCGCGGCACGGCCAGTCGCTGACCTTCATGGCCAAGTACGACGAGCGCGAGGGCAACTCGTGCCACATCCACCTGTCGCTGCGCGGTACCGACGGCGAGGTGGTCTTCGCCGACGACGACCGCGACGGCGGACGCTCCGAGCTGTTCGACCAGTTCCTCGCCGGGCTCCTCGCGACGATGCGCGAGCTCACGTACTTCTACGCGCCGAACATCAACTCCTACAAGCGCTTCGCCGCCGGCTCGTTCGCGCCGACCGCGGTCGCGTGGGGTACCGACAACCGCACGTGTGCGCTGCGGGTCGTCGGGCACGGCGCGGGGCTGCGCGTCGAGAACCGCGTGCCCGGCGGCGACGTCAACCCCTACCTCGCGGTGGCCGCGATGATGGCCGGCGGGCTGCACGGCATCCGCGAGGGTCTGGAGCTGCCGCCCGTGTGCGAGGGGAACGCCTACAAGGGCGACTACGAGCACGTGCCGACGACGCTGCGCGAGGCCCGCGACCTGCTCGCCACGAGCGAGGTGGCCCGGGCCGCGTTCGGCGACGCCGTCGTCGACCACTACGTCAACGCCGCCGACGTCGAGATCACCGCGTTCACCGCGGCGGTCACCGACTGGGAGCGGGTCCGAGGTTTCGAGAGGCTGTGAGGACCACCCGATGAGCACCACCACGCACGACGTCATCGACCCGGCGACCGAGGAGGTCGTCACCACGATCGACCTCGCCGGGGTCGAGGAGACCGACGCGGCCGTCGCCCGCGCCGTCGAGGTCGGCCCGGCCTGGCGCGCCGTGAGCCCCGCCGACCGCGGGATGCTCCTGCGCCGCTTCGCCGACCTCGTCGAAGAGCACACCGAGGAGCTGGCCCGGCTCGAGGTGCGCAACGCCGGCCACACCATCGGCAACGCGCGGTGGGAGGCGGGCAACGTCGTCAACGTCCTGCGGTACTACTCCGCGGCGCCGGAGCGGTTGTTCGGCAAGCAGATCCCCGTGGCCGGTGGCCTCGACGTCACCTTCAAGGAGCCGCTCGGCGTCGTCGGCGTCATCGTCCCGTGGAACTTCCCGATGCCGATCATGGGCTGGGCGATGGCCCCGGCCCTCGCCGCGGGCAACACCGTCGTCCTCAAGCCCGCCGAGCTGACGCCGATGACGGCGATGCGCATCGGCGAGCTCGCCGTCGAGGCCGGCATCCCCGAGGGCGTCCTCTCGATCCTGCCCGGGGCCGGGCGGGTCGTCGGCGAACGCTTCGTCACCCACCCCGACGTCCGCAAGATCGCCTTCACCGGCTCGACCGCGGTCGGGCAGGGGATCATGCGCGGCGCGGCCGAGCACCTCAAGCGGGTCACCCTCGAGCTCGGCGGCAAGTCGGCGAACATCGTCTTCGCGGACGCCGACCTCGACAAGGCGGCCGCCGCGGCGCCGATGAGCTTCCTCGACAACGCCGGCCAGGACTGCTGCGCCCGCACTCGGATCCTCGTGCAGCGCAGCGTGTACGACGCGTTCATGGAGCGCTTCGAGGGGGCGCTGCGCGACGTCGTCGTCGGCGACCCCGGCGACGAGGCGACCCAGATGGGCCCGCTCGTCAGCAGCCGGCAGCGCGAGACCGTCCGCGGATTCGTCGACGGCACCGACGGGCACGACGCCGTCGACGTCGCCTTCCGTGGCACCGCGCCCGACGGCGCCGGCTGGTGGTACCCGCCGACCGTCGTGCTCCCGGGCAGCACCTCCGACCGGATCTGGCAGGAGGAGGTCTTCGGCCCCGTCGTCGCGGTCCTGCCCTTCGAGGACGAGGCCGACGCCGTGGCCAAGGCCAACGACAGCGCGTACGGGCTCTCCGGCTCGATCTGGACCCGCGACGTCGGGCGCGCCCTGCGCGTCTCGCGCGGGGTCGAGGCCGGGAACCTGTCGGTCAACAGCCACTCGTCGGTGCGCTACTCCACCCCCTTCGGCGGCTTCAAGGCCAGCGGTATCGGGCGCGAGCTCGGACCGGACGCCCTGGACGCCTTCACCGAGGTGAAGAACGTCTTCATCTCGACCGAGGACTGACCCTCCAACCCACCCACACCTGAGGAGAGAACATGGCAGGCAGGCTCGCGGGCAAGGTCGCCGTCGTCACCGGCGGCTGCTCGGGCATCGGCCTCGCGACCGTCCGGCGCTTCGCGGAGGAGGGCGCGACCGTCGTCGTCGCCGACCTCGCGGACGAGGCCGGTGAGGCGCTCGCCGCCGAGCTCGGCGGTACCTACGTCCACTGCGACGTCGCGTCCAAGGAGGACGTCGACCGGCTCTTCGCCACCGCCAAGGAGAAGCACGGCCGGGTCGACATCGCGTTCAACAACGCGGGCATCAGCCCGCCGGACGACGACTCGATCCTCGACACCGACCTCGACGCCTGGCGCCGCGTGCAGGAGGTCAACCTGACGTCGGTCTACCTCTGCTGCAAGGCGGTCATCCCGTTGATGCGCGAGCAGGGGGGCGGCTCGATCATCAACACGGCCTCGTTCGTCGCGGTCATGGGTGCGGCCACCTCGCAGATCTCGTACTCGGCCTCCAAGGGCGGCGTGCTGTCGATGACCCGCGAGCTCGGCGTGCAGTTCGCGCGCGAGGGCATCCGGGTCAACGCGCTCTGCCCCGGGCCGGTCAACACACCGCTCCTCAAGGAGCTCTTCGCCAAGGACGCCGAGCGCGCCGCACGCCGCCTGGTCCACGTCCCGATGGGGCGCTTCGGGGAGCCCGAGGAGATGGCCAGCGCCGTGCTCTTCCTCGCCTCCGACGAGTCCAGCTTCATGACCGCCTCGACCTTCCTCGTCGACGGCGGCATCTCGGGCGCCTACGTCACGCCGCTGTGAGCCGGGGATGACGACGCGGCCGGTCATCGGCATCACGTGCTACGTCGAGGAGGTCGACCGCGCACCCTGGGTCGCCCAGCGCAGCGCCGTGCTCCCGTACCGGTACGTGGCGCAGGTCGAGGCGGCCGGCGGGGTGGCGGTGGTGCTACCCCCGCGCCCGGACGTCGACGACGCGATGGCCCGCGAGGTGCTGGCGCGGGTCGACGGCCTCGTCGTGGCGGGTGGTGCCGACGTCCAGGCCGGGCTCTACGGCGCTGCGGCGCACCCGACCTCGCAGGACGCCCGGCCCGACCGTGACGCGTGGGAGTCGGCGCTCGTCCGGGCCGCCGAGGCGCTCGACGTGCCGCTGTTCGGCATCTGCCGCGGCATGCAGGTGATGGCGGTGGCGGCCGGGGGAGTGCTGGAGCAGCACGTCCCCGACCGCGTGGGGCACGAGGCACACTCGCCCCGGCCCGGCGTCTACTCCTCGCACCACGTGGAGCCGGTCACCGGCAGTCTGCTCGCCGGCGTCGTCGGCGAGGAGTCCCTGGACGTGCCGACCTACCACCACCAGGCCGTCGTCCCGGACTCCCTCCGGACCACGTCGTGGCAGCCGGCCGCGTGGCACGAGGACGGCACCCTCGAGGCGATGGAGGACCCGTCCGCCCGGTTCCGGGTCGCGGTGCAGTGGCACGCCGAGGAGGCCGAGGGCGCGGCGCTCTTCGAGGCCCTGGTCGAGGCCGCCCGCGAACGCGCCGCCGCGCGCTAGGGCCGCTCGCCGAGCTCCTCGAGCACGCGGCGGAAGGTGGCGTAGCGACGGGGGCCGACCTCGGCGGCGAACTCCTCCTCGGCGGCGGCGATGGCGGCGTGCGCCCGGGCGAGGAACCGCTCGCCCTCCGGCGTGAGCCGGACGAGGCGGACCCGGCGGTCGCCGCGTGCCGTCTCCACCCGCACGTGGCCGCTGCGCTCGAGCTGCGCGACGAACTGGCCGCAGCCCTGCTTCGTCATGCCGAGGTGGGCGGCGAGGACGGTCACACTGGCGCCCTCGGCGGGGACCCCGTCGAGCACGCGCACGTGCGAGAAGCGCAGGCCGTCAACGGTGAGGTGCGCGAGGTCCGAGCGGAGGCGGGCGAAGACGCCACCGAGCAGGTCGGGAAGAATCTCCTTGACGACGGTCACAAAGTCACTTTACCTTCTGGATGGTCAACCTACTTTCCGATGGAGGGGTCATGGCCGGACTCGACGCCCTGGGGGCCGCCGCGGTGGACGAGGCGACCCTGGCCGGGATGCTCGCCGCGCACCTGCGACTCGAGGGTCCGGTGGAGGTCGTCGAGGTCGAGGTCGAGGAGTTCCCCTACGACCTCGTGAGCATCACGACCCTGTCCCGTCACCGCGTCCACGGGCGGGTGGCGACGCCGGCGGGGGAGCATCCGTTCCGCCTGTTCGTCAAGGTCGTCCAGGCGTGGGAGCGCTCGCCGCTCTTCGCGTTCGTGCCCGAGCACCTGCGCGAGGTCGCCGCCAAGGGCGTGCCGTGGCGCACCGAGCCGCTGGCCTACCGTTCCGACCTCGCCTCCCGGCTGCCCGACGGTCTGACGATGCCCACCGCGCTGGCCGTCATGGACGTCGACGACCTGACCTGCGCGATCTGGCTCGAGGAGCTCGACGTGGTCGACGTGCCGTGGGACGACGCCCGCTCGACCCGGGCGGCCCGTCTGCTCGGTCGGCTCTCGGGGAGCCGGCGGGTCCGGCCGCTCGCCGGCGTCAGCGGTCTCGACTGGACGCTGCGCGACTACCTCACGGGGCGCTTCGACAACCAGGTGCACCCGATGCTCCGGGACGACGACATCTGGGAGCACCCCCTCGTGGCCGCGTCCTTCGACGCCGAGCTGCGCGACCGGCTGCGCGACGCGGCCGACGGCGCGCGCGAGACCGTCGAGGAGGCCTTGTCGCTGCCGCACCTGCCTGCCCACGGTGACGCCTGCCCGAACAACCTGCTGGCGGTCGACGGCGTGGACGGCTTCGTGCTCATCGACTACTCGTACTGGATGTCGATGCCGCCCGGCGCAGACCTCGGCCAGCTGCTGGTCGGCGACGTGCAGATCGGGCGCACCCGCGCGGGCGACCTCGCAGGGCGCGACGCCGCGCACCGCGACGCCTACGTCGCCGGGCTGCGCGACGAGGGCTGTGACGTGCCCGCCGAGGCCGTGGCCCGTGGCCACGCGCTGCACCACCTGCTGCTCACGGGGCTCTCCAGCGTGCCGTGGGAGCACCTCGGCGCGCCGCCCACTCCCGAGCTCGCGGTGATGGCGCAGGACCGGGCCGCCATCGCCCGGTTCTGTCTCGACCGGGTGGACGCGACCGCCGGGGCGGGGGTCGCGGGGTGACAATGGGCGGGTGAGCCGACTCAACAGACTGGCCGTGGCCGCCGGAGCCGCGAGCGCCCTCGGGGCGCTCGCCGCCGCGGGACGGGGCGTGGGCGCGGCGATGGGTGCGCGTCCCGACGGGGTGCGCCTCGAGCGGATGCGGCGCTCGCCGCACTACCGGGCGGGCGCCTTCCACAACCGCCGCCGGGGCACGGCCTCGATGCCCACGAGCCAGCGCGACGTCCTCGAGCGGTACCGCGCCAACGGCGAGACGCGCCGCCCGGCGGGTCCCATCCCGGTCGTGAGCGCCCACCGCGAGCCGGCGACCGAGGGCCTGCACGTCACGTGGTTCGGTCACGCCAGCGCGCTCGTCGAGCTCGACGGCGTTCGCCTCTTCCTCGACCCCGTGTGGAGCGAGCGCTGCTCGCCGAGCCAGCACGTCGGGCCGCGGCGCCTGCACGCGACGCCGGTGCCGCTGGAGCGCCTCGGCCGCATCGACGCCGTGGTCATCTCGCACGACCACTACGACCACCTCGACATGGACACCGTGAAGGCGCTGGCCACGGGGACGGACGCCGTCTTCCTCGTGCCGCTCGGCATCGGGGCGCACCTCGACGTGTGGGGCGTGCCGGGGTCGCGGGTCGTCGAGTGCGACTGGGGCGAGGGGCACGACGTGGGCGGGGTGCGGGTGACCGCCGTCGAGTCGCAGCACTTCTCGGGGCGCGGGCTGCGCCGCGACGGCACGCTGTGGGCGTCCTGGGTCCTGGCCGGGGAGGGCGGCCGGGTCTTCTTCAGCGGCGACACCGGGTACTTCGACGGCTACCCCGGCATCGGCGCCGAGCACGGGCCCTTCGACGTCTCGCTGATGGCCGTCGGCGCCTACGACCCCGCGTGGCGCGACATCCACCTCGACCCCGAGGAGGCCGTGCGGGCCACCGCCGAGCTCGGGGGCGGCCTGCTGCTGCCGATCCACTGGTGCACCTTCGTCCTCGCGCCGCACCCGTGGGCCGAGCCGGTCGAGCGGCTCCTCGTGGCAGCGGCCACCGAGGGTGTGCCGGTGGTCGTCCCGCGCGTCGGCGACCGCGTCGACGTCGCGGACCCGCCCGGGCTCGACCCGTGGTGGGAGGCCGCGGTCGCCGTCCCCGTGCGGGCCTGATCCCGCCCACCGGCGCCACCATGTGGACGGTGGGTGCCGGTCGCCCGCGGCCCGTGGGACGCTCGAGGGGTGACGTTCCGTGACGCGGCCACCACCGCGATCATCATCGTGTAGCGCGACGAGAGACCACTTCTCGTCGCGCAGACCTCCCGCACCCGGGGGGTCTTTTCGTTTGACGGGGCGTCACCCGGGAGGGCGGCGCCGTGCCGGACGAGCCGGGCCCCCGCCCACCCCCGCGGGCGCCCGGGCGGACGCTGGACGATGATGGGCACCGAGCAGCACGCGTCGACGCCCCGGCCCACCCGGGCCGGGGCACGGGCGCCGGGAGACCGGCACGAGCCGCGGATGGATCCGATGACCGACCTGCACGTGTACGACACGACGCTGCGCGACGGGGCGCAGCAGGAGGGGCTCAACCTCTCCGTGGCCGACAAGCTGGCCATCGCGTCCCACCTCGACGACCTCGGCGTCGGCTACATCGAGGGCGGCTGGCCGGGGGCCAACCCCAAGGACACCGAGTTCTTCGCGCGGGCCGCGCGCGACCTGCGGCTGCGCAACGCCACCCTCGCGGCCTTCGGCGCCACCCGCCGGGCGGGGGGCCGGGCCGACTCCGACCCGCTCGTGCGCGCCCTCCTCGACAGCCAGGCCCAGGTGGTCACCCTCGTCGCGAAGTCGCACACGGGGCACGTCGAGCGGGCCCTGCGCACGACCCTGGCTGAGAACCTCGAGATGATCCGCGACACCGTCGCCTTCCTCACCGCCGAGGGCCGCCGGGTCTTCCTCGACGCCGAGCACTTCTTCGACGGCTACCGCACCGACCGCGCCTACGCCCTCGAGGCGGTCCGCGCCGCCGTCGAGTCCGGCGCCGAGGTGGTCGCGCTCTGCGACACCAACGGCGGGCTGCTGCCGGGTGAGGTGGGGGCGGTGGTCGCGGACGTCGTGGCCGGCACCGGGGCGCGCGTCGGCATCCACTGCCACAACGACACCGGCTGCGCCGTGGCCAACTCGATGGCCGCCGTCGAGGCCGGGGCCACGCACGTCCAGGGCACGATCAACGGCTACGGCGAGCGCACCGGCAACGCCGACCTGCTGACCGTCGTCGCCAACCTCCAGCTCAAGCAGGGCCGCGAGCTCCTCGAGCCGCACCGCCTCCAGGACGCCACCCGCATCGCGCACGCCATCGCCGAGGTCACCAACGTGCCGGCGTACTCGCGCCAGCCGTACGTCGGGTCGAGCGCCTTCGCGCACAAGGCCGGCCTGCACGCGAGCGCCATCAAGGTCGACCCCGACCTCTACCAGCACCTCGACCCCAAGCACGTGGGCAACGACATGCGGATGCTGGTCTCCGACATGGCCGGCCGCGCCTCCATCGAGCTGAAGTCGCGCGAGCTCGGGTTCGACCTCGACGCCACCGACGAGGACGACGCCGCCACGCTGCGCCGGGTGCTGGCCGCCGTCAAGGAGAAGGAGCTGCGGGGGTACACCTTCGACGCCGCCGACGCCTCCTTCGAGCTCCTGCTGCGCCGCGAGATCGACGGCACGCTGCCGGCGTTCTTCGCGGTCGAGTCCTGGCGGGTCATCACCGACGCCCGCGGCGAGGACGACGCGCTCTCCGAGGCCACCGTCAAGGTCCGGGCGGCGGGGGAGCGGCACGTCGAGACCGGCGAGGGCAACGGCCCGGTCAACGCGCTCGACCACGCGCTGCGCACAGCGCTCGCGGCCACCTACCCGGAGATCGGCGGGCTCGAGCTCATCGACTACAAGGTGCGCATCCTCGACGCTGCCCACGGCACCGACGCCGTGACGCGCGTGCTCATCGAGACCTCCGACGGCACGACGTCGTGGACGACGATCGGGGTCGCCGCGAACATCCTCGAGGCGAGCTGGCAGGCCCTCGTGGAGTCGGTGACGTACGGGCTGGTGCGGGCGGGCGTGCCGCCGCGCTGACCGCCCGCCTCAGGCCTGCGCCGCCTCCTGCTGCACCTCGGCCGTGAGGTTCTGGCCGGTCTTGACGTCGAAGACGTGCATCTTCGCCGTGTCGACCCACAGCTCGGCCGGCTGGCCGGCCTGCACCCGGGCCGCGGCGTCGAGCCGGGCCGTGACGGTGGTGCCCTCGCCGACCATGTCCTGACCGGTGTCCTTGGCGAGGTCCTCGAGGTCACCGGAGTGGGCCTGGTCGCCCTGCACCGTGAAGTACGCGAAGACGTCCGAGCCCATCGACTCGACGAGGTCGATGGTCACGCTGACGTGCGAGCCCTCCTTGTCGCCGACGAGCGAGGCGTCCTCGAAGTGCTCGGGGCGCAGGCCGATGATGACCTCCTTGCCGCTCGCCTCCTGCACCGCACGGCGCACGCGGTCGGGGACGGTCAGCGAGCCGAGGCCGGTCTCGAGCCGCTCGCCCTCGATGGTGGCGGGGAGGAAGTTCATCGACGGGCTGCCGATGAACCCGCCCACGAAGAGGTTGTTCGGGTGCTCGTACAGCTCGGTGGGTGCGCCGACCTGCTGCACGATGCCGCCGCGCATGACGACGACGCGGTCGCCGAGGGTCATCGCCTCGGTCTGGTCGTGGGTGACGTAGACCGTGGTGGTCTTGAGCGACTTCTGGATGCGCGAGACCTGGGTGCGCATCTGCACGCGCAGCTTGGCGTCGAGGTTGGAGAGCGGCTCGTCCATGAGGAAGGCCTTGGGGCTGCGGACGATCGCCCGGCCCATCGCGACGCGCTGGCGCTGGCCGCCGGAGAGGTTGGCCGGCTTGCGGTCGAGGTGGTTGGTCAGCTCGAGCATCTCGGCGGCCTCGTCGACCTTGGTCTTGATCGTCGCCTTGTCGACCTTGGCGAGGACGAGCGGGAAGGCCATGTTCTCGGCGACGGTCATGTGCGGGTACAGCGCGTAGGACTGGAACACCATCGCGATGTCGCGGTCCTTGGGGGCCTTGTCGTTGACGACCTCGCCGTCGATGCGCAGCTCGCCCTGGGTGATGTCCTCGAGGCCGGCGATCATGTTGAGGGTCGTGGACTTCCCGCAGCCGGAGGGGCCGACGAGGATGATGAACTCGCCGTCGCGGATCTCGAGGTTGAGGTCGTCGACGGCGAGGGCGCCGTCGGGGTAGCGCTTGACGACGTGGTCGAGGTGGATCGCTGCCATGGGGTGCTCCTTCGTCGTGGGGGTCGCGGGCCTCAGCCCTTGACCGCTCCCGAGGTGAGGCCGGCGACGATCCGCCGCTGGAAGAAGAGGACGAACAGGACGATGGGGATGGTGATGACCACGGCGGCCGCCGCGATCGCCGCTGTGGGCTTCTCGAAGGTCGTCGCCCCCGTGAAGTAGGACATCGCCGCCGGGACCGTGCGGGCCGAGTTGGTCGACGTCAGCGAGATGGCGAACAGGAAGTCGTTCCAGCAGGCGATGAACACGAGGATCGCCGTCGTGAAGACGCCGGGCAGGGCGAGCGGGGCGATGACCCGGCGGAAGGCCTGGTAGGGCGTCGCGCCGTCCATCTGCGCCGCCTTCTCGAGCTCCCACGGGATCTCGCGGAAGAAGGCCGAGAGCGTGTAGATGCCGAGCGGCAGCGCGAACGTGATGTACGGGAGGATCAGGCCCGGCCAGGTGTCGAAGATGCCGATCGCCGTCTCGATCTTGAACAGCGGTGTCACGAGGGCGATCTGGGGGAACATCGAGATGAGCAGCGACGTCGCGACGATGGCCCGCTTGCCCGGGAACTCGAGCCGGGCGATGGCGTAGGCGGCCATCGTGGCCAGGGTGAGGGCGATGCCGGTGGCGATGAGGCAGATGCCGATCGAGTTGATCAGCGCCCGGATGAAGTCGTCGTTGCGGAAGATGTCGCGGTAGGCGGTGGTGTCGGGGTTGAGGGCGAGGAAGCGCCCGTCGTTGAGGGTGTCGCCGCCCTTGAGCGACAGCGAGATGATCCACACCACGGGGACGAAGGCGTAGACCAGCACGACGACGTTGGCGACGCTCCAGCCGATGCGTCGCTGGGGGCTGATGGTGACGGCGCTCATCGGGACCCGCTCCCTCCCGGGGCCGCGGCCCCGAACAGCTTGACGAACAGGAAGGCGATGATCGCGGTGGTGATGAAGATGAGCACCGCCATCGTCGACCCGATGCCGAGGTTGAGCCCGCGGATCAGGTTGTTGTAGGCGACCATCGACACCGATGACGTGTCGTTGCTTCCGCCGGTCAGCACGAAGATGTTGTCGAAGATCCGGAACGCGTCGAGGGTGCGGAAGAGCAGCGCGACGAGGATCGAGGGCTTGATGAGCGGGACGGTGACCCGCCAGAAGCGCTGCCAGGCCGAGGCGCCGTCCATCGAGGCCGCCTTGAGCAGGTCCTCGGGGACGAGCGCGAGCCCGGCCATGAGGAGCAGCGCCATGAAGGGCACGGTCTTCCAGACCTCGGCGAGGATGATGATCCAGATCGAGGGCCACTTGTCGGTGAGCGGTGCGGAGTCGCCGGCCAGCCAGCCGATGCCCTGGGTCCACGCGAAGCGCCACGAGAACGCCGCGACCACGGTGACGATGGCGTAGGGCACGAGGGCCGACGTGCGCACGAGGCCGCGGCCGACGAGCGTGCGGTGCATGACCAGCGCGAGGAGCATCCCGAGCACGAGCTCGGCGAACGCGCCGACGACCGTGATGAGCATCGTGATGCCGAACGACTGCCACCAGATCCCGCTGGAGAGCACGGTCACGTAGTTCTCGAGACCGATGAACTCGTTCGCGTCCGGCTTGCGCAGGTCGGCCTTGAAGAACGAGAGCCAGATCGCGTAGAGGATCGGGTAGGCGGCGACCGCGAGCATCACGAAGACCGCAGGGGCGCAGAGCATCAGGCCGAGCCGCTGCTCGGCACGCCGGCCGTCGCTGGCGCGCTTGCGGGCGATGACCAGCCCCTCGTCGGGCTCGGGGGCGGCGACCGCGGGTGGGGCCTGGGTGCTCACGGGAGGATCCCCTTGCCGTCGATGGCGTCCTGGATCTCGTCGCGCAGCGTAGTGGCCGTCCGTTCCGGGTCGATCTGCGACGGGGGCGAGAGCGTGGAGGACACGATGGTCGAGATGTTCTGGTAGAGAGGCGTCTTCGGCCGCGGGACGGCGGTCTCGAGCTCGGCGAGGATGTCCTCGTACATCGGGTAGGCCTTCTGGAACTCCTGCTCGTCGAAGACCTCCTGGAGCACCGGGACGTTGCCGGCGTCGAGGGCGCCACGCAGCTGGTTCTCCGGGTTGCGCAGGCACATCGCGGCGTCGAACGCGAGGTCCGGGTGCTTGCTGTACTTGCTGATCGCGTAGTTCATCCCGCCGAGCGTCGCCCGGGCGGGAGTGCCCTCCCGGAACTCGGGGAGCTTGGCCCAGCCGAGGTCCTCGGCGATCTCGGGGTTCGCCTCGCGCATCGCCGAGAGCATGTACGGCCAGTTCATCGCGAACGCGGCCTGCCCGTTCTGCATCTGCGCGAAGACCTCCGGCTCCTGGCTGTTGGAGAGGGAGGCGCTGGCCAGCCCGTCGGTGGCCAGGCTGCGCAGGATGCCCAGCGCCTGCACGGTGTTGTCGTCGACGGTCGGCTTGGTGCTGTCCTCGTTGACGAGCGTGCCGCCGAGGGAGGACAGGATCGTGTTGAAGCCGACGACGTAGCCCTCGTACTGGGCCGCGGTGAGGCCGATGACGTAGGGCTTGCGCTCGGTCTTCAGCTGCTTGGACTGGTCGAGGACCTGCTGCCAGGTGGTCGGCGGGTCGGGGACGAGCGACTTGCGGAACCAGAGGAGCTGGACGTTGGTCGTGCGGGGGATGCCGTAGAGCTTGTCCTTCCACGTGGCCGTGTCGATCGGCTGCTCGAGGACGCCCTCGGTGGCGGCCTTCGTCTGCTCGGCGTCCAGCTCGCGGATCCATCCCGCCTCGGCGAACTCGGCCGTCCACGTGACGTCCATGCCGAGGACGTCCATCCCGTCGTCGCGGGCGGCCAGGCGGCGCACGAACTGCTCGCGCTGGCTGTCGGCGTCGCTCGGGATGAGGTTCGGGCGGATGACGTACTTGCCCGCGGCGGCGTCGTTGCAGGCCGCGAGGATCTTGTCCCAGCCGGCGTCGGAGGTGCTGCCGTAGACGTTGACGACGGGGGTCCCTCCGTCCCCGCTGCTGCAGGCGGCGAGGGCGCCCACCGTGGCGGCGACCACCCCCAGTCCCGTGAGCTTGCGCAGTGCCATCGGCCCGCTCTCCCTCCCTTGGAAGCCGTCCCACGAGTGACTCGCGTCACAGGTGCGTGTCAGCGACACTAGGGGTCTCCGGAGCCCACGGCAACGTTAGGTGCAGGGCACTTTCCGACCCTCGACAGGTCAGGCGAGCTGGAACCGCTTGCGGCACACCACGATCGTCACGAGTGACAGCGCTGCCACCGCCATGAAGTAGAAGGCGGGGGCCGCGAGGCTGCCGGTGCGGTCGATGAGGAGGGTGAAGATCGCGCCGGCGAAGCCCCCGAAGACCAGGACGCCGATGTTGTATCCGACGGCCATGCCGGTCGTGCGCACGTTGGCCGGGAACAGGTCGTGGTAGAGCCCGGGGAGCGGTCCGAAGTAGGCGGCCATGACCAGCCCGAAGACGACCTGCACGAGCGTCAGCACGGCCACGGTCGGGACGGCGATGAGCAGCTGGAAGAGCGGCCAGGCGAGGACGAGGCCGGCGACGGCGGCGGCCGTCATCACCCTGGCGGGGCCGACGCGGTCGGCGAGCGTGCCGACGAACGGCGTGCCCACGAGGGTCACCAGGCCGGCGATGATGCCGCCGAGGAAGCCGGCGTAGGCCGGCAGCTCGAGGCTCTTCACGGCGAAGGTCGGCATGTAGAGGATGAGGTAGACCGAGAGCGAGGCGAGCGCGACGGCGCCGGCAGCGGCGAGCAGGCGGCCGAGGTGGGTGCTCATCGTCGAGGCCAGCGGCGAGTCGAGCTTCTCGGCCTGCTCGAAGTCGGCCGTCTCGTCCATCCTGCGGCGGATGTACCAGCCGACCGGGCCGATGAGCATCCCGACCACGAAGGGCACGCGCCAGCCCCAGGTGTAGAGGGCGTCGCGCGACAGGAAAGTGGTGAGGACGAAGCCGAACCCGGAGGCGAGGAACATCGCGGCGCCCTGGGTTGCGACCTGCCAGCTGCCGTAGAACGCGCGACGGCCGGGCACCGACTCGACGAGGAACGTCGTCGCGGTGCCGAACTCGCCGCCGGCCGAGAAGCCTTGCACGAGACGGGAGGCGAGCAGCCAGAGGCCGGCGGCGACGGGGCCGACGACCGCTGCGGTGGGGGCGACGGCCATCAGGCCGGTGCCGACCATCATCGTGAGGATCGTCGCCGAGAGCGCGCGCTTGCGGCCGTGCTTGTCGGCCCAGTTGCCGATGACCGCGGCGCCGAGCGGGCGGATCAGGTACGAGACGGCGAAGGTGAGGAAGGTGAACATCAACGCGGCGAAGCCGGAGACCTCGGGGAAGAAGAGCTCGCTGATGACGACCGCGAAGCTCGAGTAGACGATGATGTCGAACCACTCGAGGGCGTTGCCGATGGAGGACGCGACGACGGCCTTGCGCGCGCGGCGCAGGTCCTGCGGCGGTGCGTCCCCCGGGTGCGCGGCGTGGTCGACGGTCGTGCGGTCGCTCTGGGCCATGACCTCGACCCTTGCACTCACTGCACCGTTGTGGGGGCTGCGTGACACGCCGTCCATGTCATGGGCCGACCGCGCGAACTTCCGCGCCGTCACCGTGACGACGCCGAAGTTCAGCGAGGACGCGGATGCATCCGCGCCACCGGCCATCTTCCGCGCCATCCCGGTGATGACGCGGATCCTGCCTACGGCAGGTCCCGGTTGGTCCAGGCCCAGTCGAGGCCGTCCTCGCCGTCGTCGTCCAGGGCAGGGTCGCGATGGAGCCCGACCTTCGCCACGACGTTCTGGCTCGCCAGGTTGTCGGGCCGCACCCGCGCCAGGATCACCTCGGCCGGTAGCTGCGCCGCGACTCGGGACACGACGCGCGCGACGGCCTCGGTCGCCAGCCCGCGTCCCCAGGCGTCGGGCGAGAGGCGGCAGACGAGGTTCAGGACCGGTCGGTCCCGCACGGTCATCCGCTTCACCCCGACGTAGCCGACGATGCGGTCCTCGCCCGGGAGACGGACGCACCAGTAGCCGAAGCCGTGCTCGTCCCAGTGGCGGATCCACCGGGCGACGAGCTCGGCGGCCTGCGCCTCGTCGCCCATCAGCTCCGAGGGGTTGTGCTCGACGGTCCGCGGATCCCCCAGGATCGCGAAGATCCCCGGTGCGTCGGTCGGGACGGGCCGGTCCAGCCGCACCCGCTCCGTCTGCTGCTCCGGGATGTCCACCGAGCCATGCTCGCACCCAAGGCCCTTGCCGACCGCGCCGCCCGGTGCCCGGGTTCGAGACGGGCTCCCAGCGGGCAGCGGCTGCTCGGAGGCACCCCGCCTGACCCGTCAGGCGGGAGGCTCTGTGAAGGTCGCTGAGATGTCTCTCCAGTCGTGGGGGGCCCGCCACGAGTCGTCGCCGTCCCCGCTGTGCTCGTCGAGCCAGGCGGAGAAGGCCGCCGCCACACGGTCACGCGACACGCTCAGGGCCTGCCGATGTGTCTCGACCGAACCGTCCCGCAGCTCGAGCTGGTAGGTGCCGTCCGGCCGCAGCCAGACCTGGATGTAGACCTCGGCGTCGTCCATGCTCTGCAGCACGGCGTGGCCGTCGCGAGGCAGCGACTCGAGGACCCCGAGGACGTCGTCGGGGCGGGGAGCGCGCATGACCCGACGGCCCGGGGTGGTCAGACGGAAGCGGTGCTGCTCGGCTCGACCCATCGGCCCATCATGCAGGTCGGACCGCTGTCGGTGGTCGCGTCTAGAGTTGGAGGCAGAGGGAAGGGCAGGGGCAGATGGACGCAATCACGTTGCAGGAGAGGCGTGATGGTGACATGCCTTCTGTCGTGGTGGCCGGCCTCCGGGACTCGCTCGCGGCCATCGACGCGGTCACGCTGAGCGACCACGAGCGGGTGGCCCTGGTCGCCGAGCTCGAGCGGCTCAAGGCGGCCGCCGCGGCCTGTCAGGCGCGCGCCACCGACGCGCTGCGGCGCTCGCGCGGGGTCGTGGCGCCGCAGGACGTGGCCCGGTCCGTCGGGTCGGAGGTCGCCCTCGCGCGGCGCGAGTCCCCCAGCTGCGGGGACCGGTTCGTCGGGTTGTCACGGGCCCTGGTCCACGAGATGCCTTGTCTCATGGCGGCTCTGACGGAGGGTCTGACCAGCGAGAGGGCCGCAGTCGAGGTCGTCCGCGAGACCGCCACGCTGTCCCGCGAGGACCGGGCCGAGGTGGACCGCCGCATCGCGGAGGTCCTGCCCCGGCTCTCCGCGCGAGCCGCCGGTCGCGCTGCTGCGCGGGTGGCGGCCGAGCTCGACGCCGCGTCGGTGGTCCGGCGGATGGAAGCTGCCGTGAAGAGCAGGCGGGTGAGCGTCCGACCGGCTCCGGACGGCATGGCGTACCTGACGGTGCTCGGACCCCTGCGGGATGTCGTGGGCGCCCACGCCGCCATCCTTCGCCGGGCCCGCAGCGTCGTCGGCGGACAGTGCGAGGACGAGGCTCCCTACGACCGAGGCGTCGGCGCGGTGAGCGCCGACACCGCCCTCCGGCTGCTCGCCGGGCTGCTCCCGGGACAGGTGCAGCCCGTCGAGGTCCAGCTCGTCATGACCGACCGCTCCCTCCTGGGCACCGGCGACCCCGAGCGGCCCGTCGACGAGCCGGCGCGTATCCCCGGTCACGGGTCCGTGCCGGCACCGGTCGCGAGGTCGTGGATCCGTGGTGCCGGCCCGGCGTCCGTCTGGCTGCGCCGCCTGTACACGAGCCCGGACGGGCGGGACCTGGTGGCCCTCGAGTCCCGTCGCCGGCCGTTCATCGGCGGTCTGCGCCGGGTGCTCGTCCTGCGCGACGACGTGTGCACCACCCTCTATTGCGACGCAGCGGTCGTCCACGTCGACCACGCCCACCCCGTCCGAGACGGCGGCTCCACCAGCGCGTGGAACGGCAACGGGAAGTGCGTCCGCTGCAACCTCGTCAAGGAGGCGCCGGGCTGGCGGGTCGTCGTCGAGCGGGCGTCGCCCCACGAGATCCTGACCGTCACCCCCACGGGCCACGCCTACCGGTCGCAGGCGCCACCGGTGCTCGGCTGGGGCAGCGAGACCCATCCACCTCCGGACCCTCCGCCGACGGGTGACTCCGCCCTGGAGCGACACCTCGAGCGGATGCTCGCCGCCGTCGCCTGACTCACGGCAGGACGTCGAGGAGCCTGCGGCGCAACGCGTTCGAGCGCACGGTGAAGGCGCGCTGCCGCTCCAGGTACTCGGCCTTGCCCTCCGGCGTCTCGATGCGCACCGGCGCGTACCCCAGCTCCGCCAGGTCGTACGGCGAGGCCTCCATGTCGAGGACCCGGATGTCGCGGGCGAGGTCGAAGGCGTCCGCGGTGAGGTCGCTCGGCACCAGCGGCGCCAGCTTGAACGCCCACTTGTAGACGTCCATCCCGGCGTGCAGGCAGCCCGGCTGCTCCATCGCGACCTGCGACTCGCGCGTCGGACGGAGCTGGTTCTGCGGCACGGCAGTCGGCGTGAAGAACCGGTGCGCGTCGAAGTGCGAGCACCGCACCGCGTGCCGCTCGACGACCTCGTCGGTGCCCGCCGGCCCCAGCCGCAGCGGCCAGCCCGCGTGGCGCACGTCGTCCTGGTCGAGCCCGTGCACCATCGCCCACTCGTGGAGGCCGAAGCAGCCCAGGTGCGCGGGACGGGAGAGCGTGGCGGTGAGGAGGTCGGTGACGAACCGGACGGTCGCCCCGCGGGCCTCCAGGAACGACCCCACGTCGAGGGCCACCGCGTCGCCGACCACCCGGTGGTGCCGCCACCCCGCACGCTCCGTGCCGGCAGCCCCCTCGAGCAGCACGCCGGCGCCCGGGTGCCACCGGCGCAGCTTCGCGGGGGAGTGGTTGTAGTAGCGGAAGAGGAAGTCCTCGACGGGGTGCGACCGACCGTCTGCCCGACGCTCGCGGTGGCGCGCCGTGGCGGCGTCGACGCGCGCGGCGTGGGCGGCCTCCCGGGCCGTCCACTCCTCACGGGCCATCACGACACTCACCACGGTGGTCACCGCGTCACGGTACCGGCGGGCACACCCGGTGCCGCTGGCGCGTTGGGCCGGGAGAGGATGGGAGCCGGTCCCGTCCCGACCCCGGAGGTCCCCCGTGCCCCGCACGACCGTCGTCGCGTCCGCCCTCGCGGCGGTCCTCGCCCTCAGCGCCTGCGGAGGTGGGTCGGAGGACCCGGCCCCGAGCGCCGCGCCGTCCTCGTCGTCCGCAGCCCCGACCGCGAGCCCCTCGCCGAGCACGACATCGCCGTCCGCGCGCCCCGGCACCGGCCCGGACAGCACCGCGCCCGACGGCCCGCTCTACGTCGCGCTCGGCGACTCCCTCGCGGCGGGCTACCAGCCCGGCGGGGCCGAGCTGCGCGACAGCGCCTACCCGGCCCTGGCCGCCGCCCGCCTCGGGCGCGGCGGCGACGCGCTCGGCGTGGCCAACCTCGCGTGCAGCGGCGAGACCACCGGCAGCTTCCTCGCGGGCGGCAAGTGCGAGTACCCGGAGTCCTCGCAGATGGCGCAGGCCGAGTCCCTGCTGAAGGCGCGGCGCGGTGACGTGCGCCTCGTGACCATCGACCTCGGCGGCAACGACCTGCTGCGCTGTGCCGCACGGCTGTCCGTCGATGCGAAGTGCGCCGCCACCGGGCTGGGCACCATCGAGAAGAACCTGCCGACGATCCTCTCGCGACTGCGCGCCGCCGCCGGCCCGGACGTCCCGGTGCTGGTGCTCGGCTACTACAACCCCTGGCTGGCCTCCTCCTACCTCGGGGCCGGCCAGGCGCAGCTCAAGGTGGCGACCAAGGCGTTCAGCGACCTCAGCACGACCATCGCGGCCGCGGCCAAGGGCTCGGGCGGACGGTTCGTCTCCCTCGACGCCGCCTTCGCCCTCGACGACGACACCCCCACCACCTTCAGCGGCCGCAGCGTGCCGAAGAACGTGGCGCAGGTCTGCTCGCTCACCTACATCTGCACGGCGTTCGACATCCACCTCACCGACGAGGGCGCGGCCGTCGTCGGCCGGGTGCTCGCCGACGCGGCGACGAAGGCCGGCGTGCGCTGACGCACCGGCCGCGGCGCCTCCTGACGCGGGCGGGCGCCCGGCCCTACGCTGACGCCGTGAGCTTCCCCGAGAACGTGCTCGCGCAGGACGAGAAGGTCGTGCGCCACCTCCACCCGCACTGGTTCACCGTGCTGCTGCCGACCGTGGTCGGCGTCGTCGTCGTGGCCGCGGCCGTCGTGGCGCTGCTCGTCCTGCCGGACGGGTCCGTGGGCACGGTCCTGCTCTGGGTCGTCCTCGGGGCCGCCGTCCTGGTGCTCCTGCTCTTCGTCCTCGCGCCCTACGTGCGCTGGCGCTCCACCCACTACGTCATCACGACGCACCGGGTGATGGTGCGCCGCGGTGTGCTGACGAAGTCGGGGAAGGACATCACGCTCGCGAAGATCACCGACGTCAGCTTCCGCCAGACCCTCCTCGACCGGATGATCGGCGCCGGCTCGCTGCACATCGAGTCCGCCGGCGACAGCCCCGACGAGGACCTCGTCAACGTCCCGGACAGCGACGACGTGCAGCAGCTCATCAACCGGCTCGTCGACGAGGACTCCCGCGGCCGGCGGGGCGAGGCCCTCTCCTGACGCCCGGGCCGGGGCACTAGCCTCGGACCATGCGCATCGCGAGGTTCACCACCGGGGACGACCCGGCGTACGGGCTGGTCGACGGGGCCGGCGAGAAGATCGCCGAGGTCACCGGCGACCCGCTCTACCAGCGGATCGAGCTGACGGGGGCGACGCACCTCGTGGAGGACGTGCGGCTGCTTGCGCCGGTCATCCCGCGCAGCAAGGTCATCGGCATCGGCCGCAACTACGCCGACCACGCCGCCGAGATGGGCACCGACGTGCCCGCCGAGCCGCTGATGTTCCTCGTGCCGAACACCGCGGTGGTCGGTCCCGGCGACCCCATCGTGTACCCGCCTCAGACCTCCGAGGTGCACTACGAGGGCGAGCTCGCCGTCGTCATCGGGCGCGTGTGCAAGGACGTCGAGCCCGAGGACGCCGCCGCCGTCGTGTTCGGCTACACCGTCGCCAACGACGTCACCGCGCGCGACCTCCAGCGCTCGGACGGCCAGTGGGCCCGCGCCAAGGGCTTCGACACCTTCTGCCCGCTGGGGCCGTGGATCGAGACCGACCTCGACGTCTCCTCGCTCGGGCTCGTCACGCGCCTGGACGGCGAGGTCGTCCAGGACGGCACGACCGCCGACATGGTGCACGGCGTCGCGGCCCTCGTCTCGTACGCCTCCAAGGCCTTCACGCTCCTGCCCGGTGACGTCATCCTCACCGGCACGCCGGCCGGCGTCGGTCCGATGACGGCCGGCCAGCGCGTCGAGGTCGAGATCGAGGGTCTCGGGACGCTGTCGAACCCCGTCGTCGCACCCTGACGAGCCCGGGCCGGCCCGGCGCCCACCCCCGCTCAGTCGGCGAGCAGGCGGAACTCCGTCCCGTCCACGTCGGCGAGGGCCCACGACCCGTCGGCTGGAGGTCCGTCGAGCACCCGCGCCCCGAGCGCGACCAGCCGGTCCACCTCGTCCCGGACCTCGGCCGCCGCGCACGCGACGTCGAAGCGCCACCGGTCGCGGCCGGTCGACGGCATGAGCGGCGGTCCGCCCCACGCGATCTTCGGCCCACCGTGCGGCGACCGGATGGCGGTCTCCTCGCCCTCGTCCCACACCAGCGGCCACCCGAGCGCCTCGCTCCAGAACACCCCGAGCGCGTGCGTGCCGTCGCACGAGAGGTCGCCGAGGAAGCCGCAGTCGGCGAGGAAGGTGCTGCCCGGCTCGAGGACGCAGAGCTCGTTGCCACCGGGGTCGGCGAGCACGACGTGGCCCTCCTCGGGCAGCTGCCCGACATCGACGTGCCGCGCGCCCAGCCCCAGCGCCCGGGCCACCGTGCGCTCCTGGTGCTCGAGGTCGTCGCTCGTCAGCTCGGGGTGGATCCGGTTCTGCGACACCTTGGGAGCATCGACCCGCAGGAAGCGCAGCCGGAAGCCGGTGTCGTCGGTGGGCTCCAGCGCCGCGTCCGCCCACGGGTCGTCGACCCCACGCCAGCCGAGCATCCCGGCCCAGAAGCGCGCGACCTCGTCGGGCTCCTGCGCGTCGACGGTGACGGCGTCCAGCCGGAGCGTCATGGCATCCCCTTCGTCGACGACCGGAGCCGGTCGACCCCGCGCCCCACGCTAGGCAGGCGGCCCGGACGCGGCAACGGGGTTTGCGCGGAAGGGCTCGCGGGCAGGACCAGCCCACACGACCGCTCCGCGCACGAGCGCGGGCGAGAGGAGCACCCCGTGAGCGAGACCCAGCAGCCCGACGAGCAGGACGACGCGGCGACCGAGGCGGCCCAGAACGTCGTCGACGAGGTCACCACGTGGGAGTACAGCGCCGAGAAGGACACCATCGAGGACAGCCTCGACCGGGGTCTGGACGAGGCCGGGGTCGAGGTCGACGGGGCCGAGCGGCAGCGGCTCGTCGAGGAGATCGACGACGTCAAGCAGCACGAGGACGAGGGGTCACCGCGGGTCCACGACGCCCGCCCGGACGACGCCTGAGCCGCTCCCTCAGCGGCGTTCGGTGAGGTACACCTCGACCTCGTCGCCCGGTCCCTTGCGGATCGCGGCGAGCGTGGCGCCGGTGAGGGGCAGCTTGTGGCGGCCGTCGCCGAGGGCCATGAACGAGGTGCGCAGCGGAGCGCCGTCGACGGTGCCCGTGACCTTGACGAGGCCGCGCGTCCCGAAGACCTCCGCGCTCTCGGGCCAGACGACGTAGGTCCAGCCGCCGTCGGCGTCGCTGCGGACGACGGTGGCCGAGAACGTGATGTCCAGCGGTCCGGGACGAGTGGGGTCGGTGGGGTCCATGGATGCGTCTCCTCGCGGTCGGTGGGTCCGGAGCGGTCCCGGCAGGACGGACCGGGGCCGCGGGTCGAAGTCATCGGTGGGGCAGCCGAGCGCGGTCACCCGTCGAGGTCGGGCGTGCGGCGCAGCCACCACTCCCCGGCGACGACGTGCATCCCGAGGCCCAGCCAGAAGGCCAGCCCGAACGTGCTGCGCGCCGGCATCGTCTCGTCGGACATCCCGAGCAGCCCGAGCTGGATGCCGGTGAAGATCCCCACCCAGAGCCGGATGGTCGCGATGCCGATGCCCACGGCGTAGGCGCGCACCATCCAGCGCCGGTGCTCGGGCACGCGGCCGGCGCGGATCGCGCGGAACGCCCGCACGAGGCAGACCAGGAACCAGCCGCCGAAGAGCAGCGTGGCGAGCGACTCGGCGCGCCCGCCCCACGCGAAGACGAACCCGAGGACCACGGCCAGCGCGCCGCTCAGCAGGGCGCACCCGAGCAGCACCCGGCCGAGCCGGCGGTGCAGCTCGTAGTGGCGCGACCGGAACCGGTGCGAGAGCTGCAACGGCGCCCCGAGCAGGTAGACCACCCCCGGCACCATGTGCCCGTACGCGAGCCACGGGTGCGCCACGTACTTCTCCGCGAGGTCGTCGTCGGGCACCGTGCCGGCGACGATGCTCGGCCAGTCGGTCACGATCCGGCGGGCGAAGAAGACGAGCACGATGGTCGTCAGGACGGCGAGCACGATCCCGACGGTCCGCCCCCGCGGCCGCGTCGTGGAGTCCCCCCGGGCGGTCTGCACCATCCCCGCAGTGTGCCCGCGTCGCGCGCGCCATGGGGGCTCTGCGCCCGTGACGAGGGGACCTGCCACCGTGACGTCGGGCAGCGGCGGACCCTCCGGGGTCGATGCGCCCCGCCGCCGCTCACTACGCTGGCCCCACCATGAGCGAGCACACTCCGAGCACCCCCGCGAGCCCCGCCGGCGACCTCCCCGGTCCCGTGCGGCTGCGCGTCGCCCCCTCCCCGACCGGCGACCCCCACGTCGGCACCGCCTACATGGCGCTGTTCAACCTGGCCTTCGTGCGCCAGCAGGGCGGCCGCTTCGTCCTGCGCGTCGAGGACACCGACCGCGCCCGGCTCGTCGAGGGCTCGGAGCAGCAGGTCTTCGACACCCTCCGCTGGCTCGGCCTCACCTGGGACGAGGGACCGGACATCGGCGGCCCCTGCGCCCCGTACCGCCAGAGCGAACGGCTCACCACCTACGCGCCGTACGTGGAGAAGCTCCTCGCCGAGGGGCACGCCTACCACTGCTGGTGCTCCACCGAGCGGCTCGCCGAGATGCGCGAGGAGCAGCAGCGCCTCAAGCAGCCGACCGGCTACGACCGCCTGTGCGTCGGGAAGACCGAGGCCGAGCGCCGCGAGCTGCCGGGCTTCTCCGAGACCCCCGTCGTGCGCCTCCTCGTCCCCGACGACGTCGAGCTCGAGTTCGACGACCTCATCCGCGGCCGGATGTCCGCCCCGCGCCCCGACGACCAGGTGATCCTCAAGGCCGACGGCTTCCCGACCTACCACCTCGCCGTCGTCGTCGACGACCACGAGATGGGCATCACGCACGTCGTGCGCGGCGAGGAGTGGGTCTCCTCGACCCCCAAGCACATCCTGCTGTACCGCCGGCTCGGCCTCGTGCCACCGAAGTTCGCGCACATGCCGCTGCTGCGGAACACGAACAAGTCCAAGATCAGCAAGCGCAAGAACCCCGAGGCGCGGCTCACCTGGTTCGAGGAGGAGGGCTACCTCCCTGAGGCGCTCGTCAACTTCCTCGGCCTGCTCGCGTACCCGCCGGCGCGCGACGCCGAGGGCAACGACGTCGAGCTCTTCACCTTCGAGGAATTCTCGCAGCGCTTCGCGTGGTCCGACGTCAACCCGGTCGGCCCGATCTTCGACCTCAAGAAGCTGGACTGGCTCAACGGCGTCCACATCCGCGAGCTCTCGCTCCAGGACTTCGCCGCCCGCCTGCTGCCCTACCTGCAGCGGGCCGGGGTGCTCGGCGAGGCGCCCACCCTCGGTGAGCTCGCCCGCCTCGAGCAGGTGGCCGCGCTCGTCCAGACCCGGATGGCGCACCTCACCGAGGCCGCCGAGCTCGTCGCGCCGTTCTACGTCGCCGACGACGCGGTCGAGGTGGCCGAGGACGCACGCGCCCAGCTGAAGGACGACGCCGCCCAGGTGCTCGACGCCGCGACGGCCGCGCTCGAGGCCGTGCCGGACGAGCACGACGGCGTGCTCGGCTCCGAGGCCACCTGGCGGGCGGAGAGCATCGAGGCGGCGCTGCGCGAGGCGCTCGTCGACGGCCTCGGCATCAAGCCGAAGTTCGCCTTCGGGCCGCTGCGCACGGCCGTGTCCGGGCGCCGGGTCAGCCCGCCGCTCTTCGAGTCGATGGAGATCCTCGGCAAGGGCGCCACGCTCACCCGCCTGTCGGCGCTGCGCGCGACCCTGTGACGGCGGCTGCGGCGCGTCCGGTGCTCGAGGCGGTGCTCCTCGACGCCGACGACACCCTCTACGACACCCGCACGGCGATGCACCGCGCCGGCGCGAGCGCGTCCACCGCCCTGTGGCCGGACGCCGACCCCGAGCGCCTGGCGGGTGCCGGCGTCCGCTTCCGGGACGACCCCGAGGGGCACTTCGCCGCCTACGCGCGCGGCGAGGTCGAGTTCGCCGAGATGCGCCGCGCCCGCCTCGCCGAGCTCGCGACGTGGCTCGGCCGGTCCCACGACGCGGCGGCGCTCGGCGCCTTCGACGACGCGTACGAGCCGGCGTTCCTCGCCGCGATGGAGGCCTTCGACGACGTGCGCCCCGCCGTCCGGGCGCTGCGGGAGGCCGGGGTCTCCGTCGGCGTGCTGACGAACTCGTCGAAGGAGTACACGCGCGCCAAGCTCGCGGCATCCGGCCTCGAGGACCTCTTCGACGTCGTGTGCAGCCGCGACACCCTCGGGTTCGGCAAGCCCGACGCCCGGGCCTTCCACGAGGCCTGCCGCCGGCTGGGCTCGGAGCCGTCCGCGACGCTCTACGTCGGGGACGAGGTCGCCACCGACCCGATCGGTGCTGCGGACGCCGGCCTGGCCGCCGCCTGGCTGGTCCGGGACGGCGTTCCGGACGAGGGGTCGCGCCGGATCGTCGAGGGGCGGGGCATCCCGGTCGTGCGGTCGCTGGGCGAGCTGTTCGCGCTGGTGCGCCCGGGCGCGTGACGATTTGGGCCGGGGGAGCGGGGCCGGTAGTATCGCCACTCGGTTCGCCGCTCGTCCGCCCTCCGGGTCACGACGGACGGCATACCCCATGGGGTATGGTGTAATTGGCAACACTGGTGATTCTGGTTCATCCGTTCTAGGTTCGAGTCCTGGTACCCCAGCCATCGCCCCCGGTCCGTCCGGGGCGATTTCGGAGAAGGCCCTCCCGTTCGGTAAGGTTCTCTCCCGTTGCCCGAGTCGCTCTGCGAGCGGCGAGGACAGCACCCACGGCCCCGTTGTGTAGTGGCCTAGCACGCCGCCCTCTCAAGGCGGTAGCGCGGGTTCGAATCCCGTCGGGGCTACATCGGTCGAAGGCCCGGTCCACCAGGACCGGGCCTTCGTCGTGTCGTGGGCCGTGTCAGGCGCGGGCCGCGCTCGCCGCCTCCTGGGCCACGCGGCGCAGCGCGACGAGCACGGGGTCGATCATCACCGTCCCGACGACGACGGTGTGCATCGCCTCGGCCGCGCTCGTGGCCCGGAGCGCGAGGTCGACGTCGGCCTCGGCGACGGCCCGCATCGCCTCGGCGTAGCGGCGCAGCGACTCCGGGGGGAGCGGCACCCCGGCCGCTCGCGCCGCCTCGAGCGCCCGCCCGAGCTCGGCGACGAAGGGGCCGTCCTCCCAGGTGCACCACCCGAGCTCCGCGAGCAGCGCGAGCACCTCCGGTGATGCGTGGGTGCCGGCCTCGTCCCCCGCGAGGGTGGAGTGCGCGGTGCCGAGCAGCTCGTGGCGCGAGGGGGGCGGGGCCTCGAGGGCGCCGACGATGCGGCGGACCGCGGCCAGGCTCACCCCGCCGTGCTCGACGAGGGCGCGCACGAGGCGGACCCGCTCGACGTGCTCCTCGCCGTAGTCGGCCGAGGTGCGGCTCGTCGGCAGACCGGGGGGGAGCAGCCGCTCGCGCAGGTAGAACTTCAGCGTGTGGACGGGGACGTCGGTCCGCTCCGCGAGCTCCGAGATGCGCACCCTCGCTCCTTCGTCGTGCTGCGACCCGGCGCCCGCCGGGTCTTGACACCGGATAGTGCCACTGTCCACCATGGTGTCACCAGAGAGTCGCACTATCCAGTCAGGAGCCCCCATGGACCGCGTGACGCACGCCTACGACGGACCGCTGACCGTCTTCCTCATCGGCCTGCGGGTGCACAAGCCCTGGAAGTGGCGCATCGTCCAGCAGGCCGGCGCCGCGATGCCACGGATGATCGTCGAGCTGGAGAAGAACAAGGCCGCCGCCGCGCGCGGCGAGGAGGAGTCCCTGGGCTATCTCGGCAGCCGCTCGACCGTGCACCTCATGGCCACGACGATGATCCAGTGGTGGCGCAGCACCGAGGACCTCTACGCCTACGCCAATGCCGCCGACCACCTGCACCGCCCGGCCTGGACCGAGTTCTACACGGTCGCCAAGGCCGACCCGTCGGCGGTCACCATCTGGCACGAGACCTACTCCGTCGAGGCGCACGGCGCCGAGAGCATCTACTCCGGCCCGAAGCCCTTCGGGCTCGGCGGTCTGGCCGGCGTCCTCCCGGTCGGGCGGCGTGGCGAGGCGGCCCGACAGCGGATGGGCTCCGGCCTGGGCTGAGTCCGGTCCCTCAGGCCACGTCCGAGCGGGCCCGGGAGGCGAGGTCGCAGACGAGGGCGTCCAGGCGGCTGTCGCCGGTGGCGGCGTGCACGAGCCACGCGCCCCGCAGGTCCGCCCCGGTCGGCCACCGGTTCTCCCACGTGACGAGCCGCTCGGCGAGCAGGTCGAAGGCGTCGTCGCACAGCTCGGGCGCGAAGACGACCACCGGCGTGTGCGCCCGGGTCAGCGCGGCCGCCCGGCGAGCCGCCACCGGGCCCCCGCCGACGACGACGGCCACCCGGTCCGGGCGCGGGAAGGCCAGCAGGCGCGTGCGGTCACGCGCGACGCGCTGGGCGGGCGTCGAGGTCATGGCGGCTCCTCGGTCGGCTGCCCCGAGGCTGCCGCACCGGTGTTGCCATCGGCCGCACGCCGTGTTGCGTGTGTGTTTCGCTCTCAGGCGTTGTTCTGCGCGTCCTGCTGCGCCGCGTGCCGGGTGAGGACCTCGGTCAGCTTGTTCGCGCCCGCCATGACCGTCGCCGCGTGCAGCCGGCCGGGCTGGCGCGAGAGCCGCTCGATGGGCCCCGAGATGGACACGGCCGCGATGACCCGGCCCGAGGGGGAGCGCACCGGTGCCGAGACCGAGGCGACCCCCGGCTCGCGCTCGCCGACGCTCTGGGCCCAGCCGCGGCGCCGCACCCCGGAGAGCGCGGTCGCCGTGAACGCCGCGCCCTGGAGGCCGCGGTGCAGCCGGTCCGGCTCCTCCCACGCGAGCAGGATCTGCGCGGCCGAGCCGGCGCGCATCGACAGCGTGGCGCCGATCGGGATGGAGTCGCGCAGGCCCACCGGGCGCTCGGCGGCCGAGACGCAGACACGGTACTCGCCCTGGCGCCGGAAGAGCTGGGCCGACTCGTTCGTGTGGTCGCGCAGCGCACCGAGCACCGGGCCGGCGGCGGCGAGCAGCCGGTCCTCGCCGGCGGCCGCGGCCAGCTCGCCGAGGCGCGGGCCGAGCACGAACCGGCCCTGGAGGTCGCGGGTCACGAGCCGGTGGTGCTCGAGCGCGACCGCCAGCCGGTGCGCCGTCGGGCGGGCGAGGCCCGTGGCGGTGACGAGCTGGGCGAGCGTCGACGGGCCGGCCTCGAGGGCGGAGAGGACGACGGCCGCCTTGTCGAGGACACCGACCCCACTACTGTTGTCCATGCACTGATACTGCAGTCTCATTGCCTGAGACGCAAGTCCATGGGCGGTGGGCCCGTGCGAATCTCGGGAGGACGGCGACGACGCTCCGGCGGACGTCGCGCGCGAACAGTCGTCCGGGCCACCCCCGGGCGAGCCCGACTCGGAGGTGTCGACAGATGGCCGGAACCCTGGCCGAGAAGGTGTGGGAGCAGCACGTCGTGCGGCGCGGTGAGGGCGAGCCCGACCTGCTCTACATCGACCTCCACCTGCTCCACGAGGTGACCAGCCCCCAGGCCTTCGACGGCCTGCGGCTCGCGGGCCGGCCGGTGCGCCGGCCCGACCTGACGCTCGCCACCGAGGACCACAACGTCCCGACCACGCCCGGCCCGATCACCGACCCGGTGAGCCGCACCCAGGTCGAGACGCTGCGCCGCAACTGCGAGGAGTTCGGCGTCACGCTCTACCCGATGGGCGACGCCGAGCAGGGCATCGTGCACGTCGTCGGCCCGCAGCTGGGGCTCACCCAGCCGGGCATGACCATCGTCTGCGGCGACAGCCACACCTCCACCCACGGCGCCTTCGGGGCGCTCGCGTTCGGCATCGGGACCTCCGAGGTCGAGCACGTGCTCGCCACGCAGACCCTGCCGCTCAAGCCCTTCCGCACGATGGCCGTCACGGTCGAGGGTGAGCTGCAGCCCGGTGTCACGGCCAAGGACATCGTCCTCGCCGTCATCGCGAAGATCGGCACCGGCGGTGGGCAGGGGTACGTCCTCGAGTACCGCGGCAGCGCGATCCGCGCCCTCTCGATGGAGGCGCGGATGACGGTGTGCAACATGTCGATCGAGGCCGGCGCGCGGGCCGGGATGATCGCGCCCGACGAGACGACCTTCGCCTACCTGGAGGGCCGCGACCACGCGCCGACCGGGGCCGAGTGGGACGCCGCCGTGGCCGCCTGGGGCGAGCTGCGCAGCGACGACGACGCCGAGTTCGACGCCGAGGTCGTCCTCGACGCCGCGAGCCTCACCCCGTTCGTCACCTGGGGGACCAACCCCGGCCAGGGCAGCCCGCTCGGCGAGGCCGTGCCCGACCCCGAGGCGATGGGCGACGACAACGACAAGGTGGCCGCGCAGCGGGCCCTCGAGTACATGGGCCTGACCGCCGGGACTTCGTTGCGCGAGATCCACGTCGACACCGTCTTCGTGGGGTCGTGCACCAACGGCCGCATCGAGGACCTGCGCGCGGCCGCGGACGTCATCAAGGGCCGACAGGTCGCCGACGGCGTGCGGATGCTCGTCGTGCCGGGCTCGGCGCGGGTGCGCCTCCAGGCCGAGGGCGAGGGGCTGGACCGCGTGTTCACCGAGGCCGGCGCCGAGTGGCGCCTGCCCGGCTGCTCGATGTGCCTCGGCATGAACCCCGACCAGCTCGCGCCGGGGGAGCGCAGCGCCTCGACCTCGAACCGCAACTTCGAGGGCCGGCAGGGCAAGGGTGGGCGCACCCACCTCGTCAGCCCGCTCGTCGCCGCGGCGACGGCGGTGCGCGGCACGCTCTCGAGCCCGGCCGACCTCGACCCCGTGGAGGCGAACGCCTGATGGAGAAGTTCACGACGCACACGGGTATCGGTGTGCCGCTGCGCCGCAGCAACGTCGACACCGACCAGATCATCCCGGCGGTCTACCTCAAGCGGGTGACACGCTCGGGGTTCGAGGACGGCCTCTTCGCCGCCTGGCGGAACGACGAGACCTTCGTCCTCAACGACCCGACGTTCGCCGCGGGATCGGTGCTCGTCGCCGGTCCGGACTTCGGTACCGGGTCCTCCCGCGAGCACGCGGTGTGGGCCCTCATGAACTACGGGTTCCGGGTCGTCATCTCCTCCCGCTTCGCCGACATCTTCCGCGGCAACAGCGGCAAGCAGGGCCTGCTCACGGCGCAGTGCTCCCAGGACGACGTCGAGCTGCTCTGGAAGCTCCTCGAGAACGAGCCGGGCACCTCGGTCACCGTCGACCTCGAGTCGCGCACCGTGTCCGCCGGCGACCTCGTTGCGGCCTTCGAGGTCGACGAGTACACCCGCTGGCGCCTCCTGGAGGGTCTCGACGACATCAGCCTGTCGCTGCGGCACGAGCAGGACATCACGGCCTTCGAGGGCGCCCGTCCGGCGTGGAAGCCGGTCGTCACCGCCTGACCTGTGCGGCAGGACCGTTGTCGCACAACGGTTCCCGTCTGCCACCGGTGGCTGAGGCACCCGTCGGACGGGCCGTCCGGAGTGGTACTGGTGGGGCGGATGTGACTCGGCGGGTGCCAAACCGTCTGTCGCGCAACCGGAACACGCCGAGAGAGTTGTGGACGTCCCTGTCCGACAGGCATACCGTCAGGTCCAAGGTCGGTCTCATCCGGCCGTCACGCCACCAGCGTCGGTGCGTCAGCCCGGCGCCCATCCATGGAGGAAGCACGTGAACAAGGCAGACCTCATCAAGGAGCTCGAGAAGACGCTCGGCAGCCGCAAGGCCGCCAACGACGCCCTGGAGACCGTCCTCGACACGATCGTCCGCGAGGTCGTCCGTGGCGGGAAGGTGGCCATCACCGGGTTCGGCACGTTCGACCGCGCCGAGCGGGCGGCCCGCACCGGCCGCAACCCCCACACCGGCACCTCGGTGCGCATCCCCAAGAGCAAGTCGCCGCGCTTCCGCCCGGGCACCGCGTTCAAGGCCTTCACCAAGAAGCCGAGCAGCCTGCCCAAGGCCGCCCCGGCCACCGGTCGCGCCAGCGCGGGCTCGGCCGGCGCCGTCGCCGCTCCGGCGAAGAAGGCCGCCGCCAAGAAGACGGCCACGAAGTCGGCCGCCAAGAAGGCGACGCCCGCGAAGACCGCGGCCAAGAAGACCGCGACGAAGGCGGCGGCACCGGCCAAGGCGGCCGCGAAGAAGGTGGCCACCAAGGCGGCTCCCGCCAAGACCGCGGCGAAGAAGACGGCGACCAAGGCCGCCGCGCCCGCGAAGAAGGCCGCCGCCAAGAAGGCGCCGGCCAAGACCGCCGCCAAGAAGGCTCCCGCGAAGAAGGCGCCGGCGAAGACCGCCGCGAAGAAGGCCCCGGCCAAGAAGGCGCCCGCCAAGAAGGCGCCGGCGAAGAAGGCCCCGGCCAAGAAGGCCGCGAAGCGCTGACCGGACGGCCGGGCGGGCCCGTCCCTCAGCGGATGGTCTCGCCCGGCCCGATCCCCACGATCCACACCCGGGTCGCGGCCGTGCCCGCGGCGTCGAGCTCGAGGCTCACCCGCTGACCGACCCGCAGGTGGAGCAGCCCGCTGTCGCGCAGCGCCTCCAGCGGGACCCCCACCTCGCGGCCGTCGTCGAGCAGCGCACTGCCGCCGTCGTCTCCGGGCACCCGGTGGATCGTCGCCTGCACGCCCGGCAGGGTAGCGCGGGCCAGGGCCGCACGGGTGTGCGGGCCGACACCGAGCTCGATCGCGAGAGCGAAGGACGCCGCGTCGTCGACGTCCGTGCGCAGCCCCGGGGCGTCCACCTCGAGCCGCTCCCAGCCCAGCTCCACGTGCCGGGCGGCGCTGCCCGCGCCGAACCGCGTCGGAGGCACCACGCCTCCCGAGGGCAGGTGCAGGAGAGCGGTGCCCGTGCCCTCGGCATCCGGCACCATGACCGGTCCCCGGCCGTGGGCCGCGGTCAGGGCCGCCACCAGCTCCTCGGCCCGTATCGCGGGGTGGTCGGCGAGGAGCACCGTGGTGCCGCTGACGCCGAGCGCCCCGGCGGCGGCGAAGCCCGCGGAGACGGCCGCATCGAGGCCGCCTCCGGGGTCGGCGACGACCCGGAGGCCGTCCGAGACCACGCCGGCGCGCACCCCCGGGTCGGACGTCACGACGAGGACCACGGCGTCCGGCAGGGCGGTCGTGGCCGCGGCGAGGGTGTCGCGGGCGAAGGCCTCGGCAAGGGAGCGGCGCGTCCCCTCCGGCAGGTCGAGGCGCGACTTCGCGAGCGGTCCGCCCTTGACGGGCACGACGACCGCGAGCTCCGGGGGAGTGGCCACGACCCGATCCTGCCAAGCGGACGTGGCGCGCTCGACATCACCCCGACCGCGGACCAGAATGCGGTGACCCCCAGCACGGAAGGCGCCAGGTGAGCACCCCCACGGACAACTCCCGTCCCTTCGGCTACCGGTTCGCCATCGCCGTCCTCCGCCCGCTCTTCCGCGCCGTCACCCGCCGCGACTGGTCCGGCGCCGAGAACCTCCCCACCGAGGGCGGGTGGGTGGTCTGCCCCAACCACGTGTCGCACGTCGACCCGCTGGCCTTCGCGCACTACCTCGTCGACCACGGTCGCTCGCCGCGCTTCCTCGGGAAGAACGAGGTCTTCCGGGTGCCCTTCGTCGGGTGGGTGCTGCGCTCGGCCGACCAGATCCCCGTGCACCGCGAGTCGGGGCGGGCCGCCGACGCCTACCGCTCGGCGGTCGCCGCCGTGCGCGCGGGCAAGTGCGTCGCGATCTACCCCGAGGGCACGCTGACCCGCGACCCCGACCTCTGGCCGATGCGCGGCAAGACCGGCGCGGCTCGCGTCGCCCTCGCGACCCGGTGCCCCGTCGTGCCGGTCGCCGTGTGGGGGCCGCAGGACATGCTCGCGCCGTACGCGAAGCGCCCGCGGCTGTTCCCCCGCAAGGTCATGCACGTCCGGGCCGGTGCGCCCGTCGACCTCGACGACCTGTACGACCGCCCGGTGACGCCCTCGGTGCTGCTCGAGGCCACCGACCGCATCATGACCGCCATCACCACCGAGCTCGAAGCACTGCGCGGCGAGCACGCGCCCCGGGTACGGTTCGACCCACGGCGGGCCGGTGTCACCCCGACCGGACGACCCCGACCCCTCGAGGAGGCATCGTGAGCCGAGCCGCCGTCTACGGCACCGGGAGCTGGGGCACCGCCTTCGCGGCGGTGCTCGCCGACGCCGGGACCCCGGTGACGATGTGGGGCCGGCGCGAGGACGTCGTCGCCCAGGTCAACGCCGGCGTCAACACCGACTACCTCCCCGAGCTGCGGCTGCCCTCCAGCGTGCGCGCCACCACCGACCCCGCCGAGGCGGCCGACGGTGCCGACGTCGTCGTCCTCGCCGTGCCGTCGCAGACGTTGCGCGACAACCTCGGTGCCTGGGGTGCGGCCCTCCCGCGTGACGCCGCCGTCGTCTCGCTGATGAAGGGCGTCGAGCTCGGCACGACGAAGCGGATGTCCGAGGTCATCGCCGAGGTCGGCGGGGTCGAGGACGAGCGGGTCGTCGTGGTCTCCGGGCCGAACCTGGCCCGCGAGATCGCGGCCAAGCAGCCGGCGGCGTCGGTGGTCGCGTCCCGCAGCGAGCACATGGCCGAGCGGGTCGCCGCCGCCTGCGCCGCACCGTACTTCCGCCCGTACACCGGCACCGACGTCGTGGGCACCGAGATCGCCGGCGCCGTGAAGAACGTCATCGCGCTGGCCGTCGGGATGGCCGAGGGGCTCGGGATGGGCGACAACTCCAAGGCATCGATCATCACCCGCGGCCTCGCCGAGACCATGCGGCTCGGCACGGCGGTCGGTGGTGACGCGGTGACCTTCGCGGGGCTCGCCGGCGTCGGCGACCTCATCGCCACGTGCATGTCCCCGTTGTCGCGCAACCACTCCTTCGGGGTGCGGCTCGGGCAGGGCATGGCCGTCGACGAGGTCGTCGCGGTGACGAAGCAGACGGCCGAGGGCGTCAAGTCGTGCACCTCGATCCTCGACCTCGCGAGCGCGCACGGCGTCGACGTGCCGATCATCGAGCAGGTCGACGCGATGATCCGGCACGGCCGCACCGCCCAGGAGGTCGTCGCGGCCCTGCTCAGCCGGCCGCGCAAGGCCGAGACCGACTGACGCTCAGGCCGGCTCGCCCGGCAGCGCCGCGCCGACCGCGGCCGGGACCTCGGCCCAGAACCGCACCGCCGCCTCCTCGAACCGGCGACCGAGCTCGAGGGTGGCGCGCTGGGGGCTCCCCTCCGGCAGCCGTCCCGAGGCCACGAGCCCGTCGTAGAGGGCCAGCCGCTCCTGGTGCGCGCGCTCCTGGTCGGCGGCGAGCGTCAGGACGGTCGGGTCGCCGGGCCCGGGGCGGGCGAAGTACAGCCGCAGCAGGGCGTCGTCGTGGATGCGCGTCGGCTCGGTCGCGCGGGTGGTCAGCCATCCGGCGAGGGCGTCGCGGCCGGCATCGGTGACCGCGAGCAGCCGGCGCCGCCGACCCTCCGGCTCCCGGGTCTCGGTGACCAGCCCGCCGCGCGCCAGCCGCCCCGCCTCGGCGTAGAGCTGGGAGCGCGGGAAGGGTCCAGAAGTAGCCGATGCTCGCCGCCACGGTGCGCTCCAGCCCGTACGGCGTGCTCGGGCCGTGCCGGTCGAGCAGGCCGAGGACGACCACCGAGCTCGCGGTCAACCGGGTCATGGGGTCCTCCTGCGGGTCGGTGACCGTCCGAACCCGAGGATGGCGGCTGCGGAGCCGGACGTCGACACTGGACGGTACAGGCTGGACGGTGGAAGGAGTCGGGGATGACGACGACGGTGACGACGGTCCGGTTGCGGGCCGCGAACGTGCACCTGGTCCGGGGCGCGCGCGGGACGGTCCTCGTCGACAGCGGGACGGCCGCGGCCGTCCCGGCCCTGCGCCGGGCGCTGCGGGCGGAGGGTGTAGAGCCGGCGTCGCTCGGCGCCGTCGTGCTCACCCACGGGCACGCCGACCACGCGGGCGGGGCCCGGCTGCTGGTCGGGGAGGAGGTGCCGGTCGTGGCCGGGGCCGCGGACGCCCCGGTCCTCGAGGCGGGACGTAACCCCGCGCTCGTCCCGACGAACCTCACCGCACGGGTCATCCGTCCGTTCGTGGACCGCCCGTTCCCCGCGTACCGCGCGGACGTCCTGGTGGAGGACCGGCTCGACCTCTCGCCGTTCGGGGTCGACCTCCTCGCGGTCGTCACCGGCGGCCACACGCCGGGGTCGCTCGTCGTCCTCGACCCGGTGGGTCCGGGACCGGCCGTCGTCGGCGACCTCGTGCGCGGCGGAGCGATGGGCGGTGCGGTGCGTCCGGGGACGCCGTACCCGCACTACTACTCGGACGACACGACGAGGGACCTCGGGGTGGTCGCGCGGGTCGTCGAGGAGTGGCGGCCGACCACGCTGCACCTCGGGCACGGCGGGCCGGTGGCCGCGGAGGCGGTGCTCGCCCTCAGCCGGGCGTCGAGGCGTGCGTGAGGGCCGAGGACAGGTCGCGCCAGAGGTCCTCGACGTCCTCGACCCCGACCGAGAGGCGCAGCAGCTCCTCGGGGACCTTCTCCGGCTCGTTCGGCTGGCGGCGCCGGCGTTCCAGGAGGCTCTCGACGCCGCCGAGGCTGGTGGCGTGCACCCAGACCCGCGTCGCCGCCGCCACTCGCTCGGCGCCCACGGCCCCACCGGCCACCTCGATGCTGACGATCGCGCCGAACCCCGGGTAGCGGACGCGGTGCACGGCGGGGTGGTCGGCGAGCCGGCCCGCGAGGTCGGCCGCGTTGGCGCAGGCCCGCTCGAGCCGCAGGTGCAGCGTCCGCATCCCGCGCAGCGCCAGCCAGGCCTCCATCGGCCCGGGGATGCCGCCGTGCAGCTGGCGGTGCCGGTACAGGCGCTGGCGGAGGCCGCGGCCGTGGTCGGTGCGGGCCGTCACCACGGCACCGAGCAGCACGTCGCTGTGGCCGGCCAGGTACTTCGTCACCGAGTGCACCACGACGTCGGCGCCGTCGGCGAGCGGTTGTTGGAGCAGTGGGGTGGCGAAGGTGTTGTCGACCACGCTCAGCACCCCGTGCGCGCGCGCTGCGGCGGTCAGGGCCGGGAGGTCGGCCACCTCGAGGAGCGGGTTGGTCGGCGACTCCAGCCACAGCAGGTCGGCACCGGGGAGGGCGGCCACCACGGCGGCCGTGTCGGTGAGGTCCACCCGGCGGACGGTGGCGGCGCCGGAGGCCTCGAGGTCGCCGACGGTGGCCATCACGCCGTTGTAGGCGGCGTCGGGCACGACGACCGTGCCGCCGTGGGGCAGGAGGGAGAAGGCGGCGGCGACGGCGGCCATCCCGGAGGCCAGGGTCAGCGCGTCGCCGCCCTCGAGGTCGCCGAGCGCCTCCTCGAGCGCCGACCACGTGGGGTTGCCGCCGCGGCCGTAGCTGACCTCGCCGTCGGCGTGGTACGTCGAGGTGAGCACCAGGGGCGCCCCGACCTGTGCACCGGGGGAGGCCGGTTCGCGACCCAGGGCGACGAGGCGGGTGGCGGGGGCGAGGGGCTCGGGGGAGGCGGGACCGTCGGTCACGGGCCCCACCCTAGGGGCGGCTAGAGTCGCGTGCGATGACCGACCGAAACCCTGCCGACAAGATCCGCGTGGCCCTCGTCTTCGGCGGCCGCTCGTCCGAGCACGCCGTCTCGTGCGCCACCGCCGCCTCGGTGCTGGAGGCCCTCGACCGCGACCGCTACGACGTCGTCCCCGTGGGCATCGCCAAGGACGGGCACTGGGTGCTCGCCGCCGACGACCCCGAGCCGCTGCGCCTCGCGCCCGGCCACGTGCCCGAGGTCGACGGCGGCTCGGCGAGCGTCATCGTCCCCACCTCGGCCACCGACCGCACGCTCGTCGTCCACGAGGCCGGGCAGCCGCCGCGCACCCTCGGCGAGGTCGACGTCGTCTTCCCGCTGCTCCACGGCCCGTTCGGCGAGGACGGCACCATCCAGGGCCTGCTCGACCTCGCCGACGTCCGCTACGTCGGCTCCGGTGTCACCTCCTCGGCCGTGATGATGGACAAGGCGATGATGAAGACCGTGCTCGCCGCGGCCGGGCTGCCGGTCGGGCCGTACGTCGTCGTCACCGACCGCGACTGGCGGCGCGACAAGGCGGCCGCGATGGACGCCGTCAGCGCGCTGACCTTCCCCGTCTTCGTCAAGCCGGCCCGCGCCGGGTCGAGCATGGGCATCACGAAGGTGTCGTCGATGGACGCCCTCGAGGCCGCGGTCGAGACGGCCCGCGAGCACGACCCGAAGGTCGTCGTCGAGCAGGGCATCGTCGGCCGCGAGATCGAGTGCGGCGTCCTCGAGGGGCACGGCACCGACGCCCACCGGGCCAGCGAGCTCGGCGAGTGCGTCGTCGTGCAGAACCACGAGTTCTACGACTTCGAGGCCAAGTACCTCGCCGCCGACGACGTGCGGCTCGAGACGCCGGCCGACGTGCCGACGCAGGTGGCCGAGCGCATCCGCGAGATGGCCGTCGTCGCGTTCGAGGCGGCCGGCTGCGAGGGGCTGGCCCGCGTCGACTTCTTCCTCACCGACTCCGGCGACGTGCTCGTCAACGAGGTCAACACGATGCCGGGCTTCACGCCCAGCTCGATGTACCCCCGGATGTGGGCGGCGTCGGGCGTCTCGTACCCCGAGCTGATCGACGAGCTCGTCGCCCTCGCGCTGGAGCGCCGTACCGGCCTGCGCTGACCGGCTCAGCGGTCGCACCGACAGGCAGAGCGGCGGGGTCGTGGACTCCGCGTGCACGGCCGGAGGCAGGGATGAGCCCTTTGCCTGTTGGTGGGCCCGCATGCAGCGCCGTCAGCGGCACTCGAGGCCGTTGCGCGGCAACGTCTTCGCGACCGCGCCGAAGGCCGGCAGGAGGAGCGGCGCGGGGTCGTAGTCGGCAGGCACGAGGACCTCGACCGCCGGGTCGGTGCCGAACGAGGTGAACCGCGTGCCGTCCGAGAGCGGCGCCGGGATCCATCCGACGCCGTCCACCTCGACGCACTCGGTGTCGGTGGGGCCGAGCGCCGCCACCCCGCACCGCGCGACCACGGCCGGGTCGCCCCACGCGGCGACCGCGGGGTCGGCGGGGGAGGTGTCGCGGCGCTCGTGGCCGCTCACCGTGCCGGGCCAGGAGGCGGCGCGGCAGGCCGCCGCACCGGCGCCGTCGGGGACCGAGACCTCGACCGCGGAGGAGCATCCCGACAGCACGGCGGCGGCAACGCCGAGCGCTGCCGCCGCCGGGCGGAGTCGGTGCGGGGTCAGACGTGGACCACCGTGCACGTGAGGGTGCGGGTGATGCCCTCGGTGTCCTGGATCCGGGAGATGACGAGCTTCCCGAGCTCGTCGACCGTGGCGGCCTCGACGCGGGCGATGACGTCGTAGGGGCCGGTGACGTCCTCGGCGAGGACGACGCCCTCGATGTCGGCGATCGTCGCGGCCACGGCCGCGGCGCGACCGACGTCGGTCTGGATCAGGATGTAGGCCTGGACCACTGCACTCCACCTTGTCGTCGTCTGGTCGGCGGGTCGTGACGACTCCGCCCGGTGCGTCCCACCGGGTCCGGGGGACGCGCCCCAGACGCTACCGTGCCGGTGGTCCGGACGTCACCGCAGGGAGGAGGAGCCGTGGAACGGTTGCGCGACCTCGACGAGTCCGCCCTGCTCGGACGGCTGTTCCCGATGTACGCCGCCGGGCTCGACGTGGCCGGCGACGCCGTGCCCGTGGGCCCCGGGGACGACGCCGCCGTCGTCGCCGCGCCCTCCGGCGCGGTCGTCGCGACGACCGACGGGATGGTCCGCGGCCACGACTGGCGCGACGAGTGGTCCAGCGGCCACGACGTCGGGGTCAAGGTCGCCGTCTCCAACCTCGCCGACGTCGCCGCGATGGGCGCCGAGCCCACCGGGCTCCTCGTCTCGCTCGTCGCCGACCCCGCCACCGAGGTGTCGTGGGCCCTGGACCTGGCGCGCGGCATCAGCGGTGTCGCGGCGGAGGCCGGGGTACCCGTGGTCGGGGGCGACCTGTCCTCGGCGCCCGCCGGGGTCGTCGTGGTGACCGTCACGGCCCTCGGCGACCTGCGGGGCCGGCGCCCGGTGCTGCGCTCCGGAGCGCGGGTGGGCGACGTCGTCGCGGTCTGCGGCACCCTCGGCCGGTCGGGCGGTGGGCTGGCCCTGCTCCTCGCCGGGGCGCCCCCGGGCGCGGGGGACGCGCTGGTGCGCGCGCACCTCGCGCCGCGCTCGCCGCTGGCGTCCGGGCCCGTGGCCGCCGAGGCCGGGGCCACCGCGCTCATCGACGTCTCCGACGGGCTGGTCACCGACCTCGGGCGGGTCGCCCGCGCCAGCGGGGTCGCGGTCGACCTCGACGGCCGCGTGCTGCGCGAGCGCTACGTCGAGGGTGAGCTCGGGCGCTGCCTGGGGAGCACCGAGGCGCTGCGCCAGGTGCTCGCCGGCGGTGAGGAGCACTCGCTGGTGGGATGCTTCCCGGCCGGGACCGACCTCGGCGCCCTGCCGGGGAAGGAGTGGGTGGTGCTCGGCCGGGTCGGTGAGGTCGGGCCGGCCGGGCCGCGCGTCACCGTCGACGGCGTGGTGCCGGACGCCCGCGGCTGGGACCACTTCGCCGGAGCCTGAGGACCTCCCGGACATGCGGAACGGGCGGCCTCCACGAGGGAGGGCCGCCCGTTCCGAGGTGCGTCAGCCGGTGGTCAGCGCTTGACCTTGCCGGCCTTGAGGCACGAGGTGCAGACGTTGAGCCGCTTCGGGGTCACGCCCGCCTCGCCGACCAGAGCCTTGACCCGCTGGATGTTCGGGTTCCAGCGGCGCTTGGTGCGGCGGTGCGAGTGCGAGATGTTGTGCCCGAAACCGGGGCCCTTGCCGCAGACGTCGCAGGTGGCAGCCACGGGAGATCTCCTGATGCAGTACTGGTCAGTGGTCGGGAGCGCGCGCTCGCTGGCGCATGCGCAACCGGACAAGCGTAGCCGAGGCCGACCCGGCGGACCAAAACGGGCTCCCCGACCGCCGACGGTGCTCCCCGTTACCCTGAGCCCGTGCCCGACGTGTTCACCGCCGACGACGCCCGGCACTGGGCCCTCCTCACCCGGGCGGCCCTCGCCGCGCGCCGCACCGAGATCGACGAGCTCAACGTCTTCCCCGTGCCCGACGGCGACACGGGCACCAACCTCTACCTCACCCTCGACGGGGCGATCGACGACGTCGTCGCCACCCATGGCGCGCGCGGCGTGCTCGGCACGGCCGACCTCGTCGAGGAGTGCCGCACGCTGCGCCGGGCGGTCCTGATGGCGGCCCGCGGCAACTCCGGCGTCATCATGAGCCAGGTCGTCGGCGGCGTCTGCGACGTCGTCGTCGAGCGGGAGGCGGCCGAGGTCGACACCGCCCTCCTCGTCGAGTGCCTCGAGCGTGGTGCCGCCAAGGCCCGCTCCAGCGTCGCCCACCCGCAGGAGGGCACCATCCTCACGGTCGCCGACGCCGCGGCCGCCGCGGCGCGCGCGGCGGGGGACGCGGGCGGGTCGATGGCGAAGGTGTCGGCGGCAGCCGTCGAGGCCGCCACCGAGGCGCTGGCCCGCACCCCCGAGCAGCTGCCGGCCCTGGCCCGGGCCGGGGTGGTCGACGCCGGGGGCGCCGGCTGCGTCCTGCTCCTCGAGGCGCTGCACCGGGTCGTCACCGGCGACTGGACGGCGTCGGCCGACGGCCTCCTGACCACGGCCTCGGACGACGCGCGCTCCGAGTGGCGCGCCACCGACCGTGCCGTCGGGGCCCCACCCACCGAGGAGGTCACGGCCGACGGGCCGGCGTTCGAGGTGATGTTCCTGCTCACCGACACCGACGCCGACGCGGTGCGCGGCCTGACCACCGCCCTGGACCGCCTCGGCGACTCGCTGCTCGTCGTCGGGGGCCCCGACCTCTGGAACGTCCACGTGCACGTCGACGACGCCGGGGCGGCCGTCGAGGCCGGCATCGCCGCGGGTCGCCCCGAGCGGATCCGCATCACCCACCTGCCGAGCCAGGTCGCCGCCCGCGAGGAGGTCGTCGCGCTCGGCGTCGTGGCCGGGGCCAGCGGTCCCGGCGTGGCCACCCTCCTCGAGGAGGCCGGAGCCGTGGCCGTCGCGTTCGGGCCGGGTCGCCGGCTGTCGGCCAACCACCTCCTCGAGGCCGCGCGCGGCACCGGGGCCTCGGCCGTCGTCCTGCTCCCCGCCGACCCCGACGGGCTGATGGCCGCCGAGGTCGCGTCCGAGGCGGCGGCGGGCGACGGGCTCGAGGTGCACGTCGTGCCGGCCCGCACCACGGTCCAGGCCCTGGCCGCGCTCGCGGTGCTCGACCCCGAGCGCAGCGTGCACGCCAACGTCGTCGCGATGACCGGCGCCGCGGTCGCGACCCGCCACGGCGCGGTGTCGGTGGCCACCAAGGAGGCGCTCACCTGGGCCGGGGTATGCCACCCGGGCGACGTCCTCGGCATCGTCGACGGCGACGTCGCCTTCCTCGGCTCGGACCTCGCCGACTCGGCGCGCGACGTCCTCGAGCGGCTGCTGTCCGCCGGCGGCGAGCTGGTCACCCTCGTCACCGGCGAGGACGCCGAACCCGGGCTCGCCGAGCGCACCGCGGCGAGGCTGGGTCGCGAGCGGCCGGAGGTCGAGGTCGTGGTCATCGACGGCGGTCAGCCCGTGTACCCGCTGCTCATCGGGGTGGAGTGACGTGGCCACCGAGGCCAGCAGGCTCGCACCCATCATCGCCAAGGCGTCCGAGAAGTTCGCCAAGCACCGGGACATCCACACGGTCGGCGACCTCCTCGCCTTCTGGCCGCGCCGGTACCGCACCCGGGAGGCCGACCTCGGCACCGTGACGCCGGGGCAGTTCCTCGTCGGTGTCGCGGAGGTCAAGACGGCGACCACGCGACCGATGCAGAAGCGCCGCGGCACCCTCCTGGAGGTGGTCATCACCGACGGTCGCCACGACCTCGACGTCACCTTCTTCAGGCCCTACCCGCACGTGAACGCGCTGGTCCCCGGCGCGCGCGGCATCTTCGCCGGCACGGTCAGCCGCTACGGGTCGCGCAACCAGCTGACCCATCCCGGGTACACGATGCTCGCCGACTTCGACGCCGGCGACCGCAAGGACCTCATCCCGATCTACCGCGCCGTCGGGAACCTGCACACCTGGACGGTCACCGAGTCGGTGCGCCGGGTCCTCGACGTCCTCGACGACGTGCCCGACGCGATCCCGGAGGACGTCCGTGCGCGGCGGAACCTGGTGTCGCGCACCGACGCGCTGCGGGGCATCCACGGTCCCGACACCCTCGCGCAGGTCGCCGCGGCCCAGCAGCGCCTGCGCTACGAGGAGGCCTTCGTCCTCCAGACCACCCTGGCCCAGCGGCGGCGGGCCTCGGCGGGCACCGCCACCCGCGCGCGGGCCGGCCGCCCCGACGGCCTGCTCGCCGCCTTCGACGAGCGGCTCCCGTTCTCGCTCACCGCCGGACAGCGCGAGGTCGGCGAGACGGTCGCCACCGAGATGGCGCGCGAGCTGCCGATGCACCGGCTGCTGCAGGGCGAGGTGGGCTCCGGCAAGACGGTCGTCGCGCTGCGGGCGATGCTCCAGGCCGTCGACTCCGGCGGCCAGGCCGCCCTGCTCGCCCCCACCGAGGTGCTCGCCGGGCAGCACCACCGCACCATCACGCGGATGCTCGGCGACCTCGCCGAGGGCGGGATGCTGGGCGGCGCCGAGCACGGCACGCGGGTGGTGCTGCTCACCGGCAGCCAGTCCACCGCCGAGCGCCGCAAGGCCCTCCTCGACGTCGTCAGCGGCGACGCCGGCATCGTCGTCGGCACCCACGCCCTGCTCCAGGAGAACGTCGACTTCCTCGACCTCGCGCTCGTCGTCGTCGACGAGCAGCACCGGTTCGGCGTCGAGCAGCGGGATGCGTTGCGCGGCAAGGGTGCCACCCCTCCGCACGTCCTCGTCATGACCGCCACGCCCATCCCGCGCACGGTCGCGATGACCGTCTTCGGCGACCTCGAGACCTCCACGCTGCGCGAGCTGCCCGCGGGCCGCGCGCCCATCACCACGCACGTCGTGCCCGAGGCCGCGCCCGGGTGGATGGCGCGCACCTGGGCCCGGGTCGGTGAGGAGGTGCGCGCCGGCCGGCAGGCCTACGTCGTGTGCCCGCGGATCGGTGACGACGACGCCCCCGACGAGGGTGCGGTCATCACCGCCGAGGCGCCGGCCGAGGGCGACGACGAGGCCTCGGCACCGCAGCGCCCGCTCAAGAGCGTCACGGCGCTGTTCGCCGAGCTCGCCGAGGAGGCTTCTCTCGCAAGCCTGTCCGTCGAGGTGCTGCACGGGCGGATGCCCGCCGACGAGAAGGACGCGGTCATGGGGCGCTTCCAGCGCGGCGAGACCGACGTCCTCGTGTCGACCACCGTCGTCGAGGTCGGCGTCGACGTGCCGAACGCCAGCGTGATGGTCGTCATGGACGCCGACCGCTTCGGGGTCAGCCAGCTGCACCAGCTGCGCGGGCGCATCGGCCGGGGTGGGTTCCCCGGCCTGTGCCTCCTCGTCACGGGCACCGACGCCGAGCCCGCACTGACCCGCCTCGCCGCCCTCGCCGGCACCACCGACGGCTTCGAGCTGGCCCGCCTCGACCTCTCCCAGCGCCGCGAGGGGGACATCCTCGGGGCGGCCCAGCACGGGCGCCGCACGCACCTGGAGTTCCTCCGCATCCTCGAGCACGAGGACGTCATCGAGGCCGCGCGCGAGGACGCGTTCGCGATCGTCGAGGCCGACCCCGACCTCGACGGGCACCCGGTGCTGGCCGAGGCCGTCAGGGCGCGGGTCGACGCCGAGCAGGCCGCCTACCTGGAGCGCGGCTGATGACGCGGATCATCGCCGGCACGCACGGCGGCCGGACGCTGCGCACGCCGTCCGGCTCCGGCACCCGTCCCACGAGCGACCGGGTCCGCGAGGCCCTCTTCTCCGCCCTCGACGCCCGGGGCGCGGTGCGGGGCGCGCACGTCCTCGACCTCTACGCGGGCTCCGGGGCGCTGGGTCTGGAGGCCGTCAGCCGCGGCGCCCGCTCGTGCCTGCTGGTCGAGTCCGACCGGCGGGCGGCGGCCACCATCACCGCCAACGTCCGCGCCCTCGGGCTCGAGGCGGTTCGCGTGCGCACCTCGACGGTCGGGGCCGCCCTCGCCGGCGAACCCGGTCCGGACGACGTCGCCGACCTCGTCCTCCTCGACCCGCCGTACGACGTGGGGGAGGACGAGCTGGCGGCGGTCCTCGGGAGGCTGGCCGCCGGGTGGCTGGCTCCTGACGGCCTGGTCGTCGTCGAACGGTCCTCGCGCTCACCGGAACCCGCGTGGCCCCACGGCCTCGAGCGGGACGGTAAGCCGCGTCGTTACGGCGAGACGACGGTCTGGCTGGCCGTCCCCTCCTGAGCCTCTCCCTCGTGCACGAGGGTCGAGCGCGACGTCGGCAGGCACCGGCGCACGTCGAGCTGCACCTCGTCCAGGCCGAGCTCCTCGGCGCGGCGGGCGAGCAGGAGCCGGACGCCCGCCAGCCCGTCCGCGACGGGGTCGAGCACCTCGGGGCCGGGGCCGGTCGCCATCCACACGAGGCAGCTCGCGCGTCGCACCGGCAGGGCCGGGAAGCCGTTGGGGGAGGAGTCGGTCTCGAGGACGGCCCGCACCGAGAGACCGGCCGCCCGCGCGAGGTCGGTCAGGGCCCCCAGCGCGAGGGCGTCGACCTCCCGCTCCCGCCCCCGCTGCCGGTGGACCACGACGAGCACCACCGCCCCCGGGTCGCCCGGCTCGTCCCGGCGGGCCGCGGGACGGACCACGAGCCCGGGTCCGGCAGGGTGGGGCCGCAGCTGCAGGACGTCGTCGGAGTCGACCATCGTCGCGTTGGCCCGGTCGCGGAAGGCCTGCCAGACCGGACCCCCGTAGAACCGGGTCAGGGCGGCAGTCCGCTCGTCGGGGCCGCCGAAGCCGCGCAGCCAGACGAAGCGGCGCGCGTGGTCGACGTCGCGCAGCTGGCCGAGGACCTCCATCCCGCACGCCTCCTGCGGCTCGACGAGCTCGTCGTCGAAGAGGCGTACGAGGGTGTCGCGGGCGTCCTCGCGCAGCAGGTACTGCCGCAGCTCGAGGAGCGCGGGCGAGCGGTCGGCGCCGCTCACGCGTCGTCCCGCGAGAGCGCGTCGACCACGGCGGAGGCCGCCCGGACGAGCGCCTCGACCTCCGCCACCCCGAGCAGGACGCGCATCGAGTCCTGGGCCCGGTGCCACGCGGGCGCGGCGGCATCGAGGCGGTCGGCGCCGCGGGGAGTGAGCTTGACCCGGCGTACGCGGCCGTCGTCCGCGTCGGCGGCCACGGTCACGAGGCCGTCGGCGGCGAGCGGGCGCAGCTCGCGGGCGACCGCGGAGCGTTCCGTGCCCACCGCGGCCGCGAGCTCCGTGACGCCGACCGGTCCCGTGGCGCGCAGCGTGGAGAGCACCGCGACCTGGGTGAGGCGCAGTCCGTGCGGTCGGAGGGCGTCGTCGTACACGCGGGTCACGGCGCGGGTCGCGGCCCGGAGGTTCCCGGCCAGGCAGCCCACGTAGTCGAGGGCGGTGGGTGTGGTCGTCGGCACAGAAGCGTGTATATGCCCGCATCGTGCGGCGCGTCAAGGGTGCCGTCGAAGGACGGAGGGCATCCGGGCTGGTCAGGGACGTGCTCTGACAGGATGCGGACATGAGCGACTACGACATCCCCCGGCCGGTCAGCGGCGACGTCCTCGAGCGCATCCTCGAGGACCACCGGCTGTTCGAGGACCTGCTGCGCGAGGCCCGCCGCTCCGACCGCGACCGCGAGGCGGCGCGCCACGCGCTCGCCGAGCTGCTCGTCGCGCACGCCGTCGCCGAGGAGGAGAAGGTCTACCCGACCCTGCGCCGCAAGGCGGCCGACATCACGGCGCACGAGGCCGAGCACGGTGAGGAGGAGCACGCCGAGATCAACGAGGCGCTCCTCGCCTTCCTGCGCGCCAAGGGCACCGACACCGACAAGTACGACGACGCGCTCGAGGACCTCGCGACCGTGGTGAACCACCACACGAACGAGGAGGAGCAGACGATCATCAACCCGGCCCGCGAGGAGGTCTCCCTCGAGGTGCGCGAGCAGCTGGCCGTCGACTGGCTGACCCGCCGCAACCAGCTCCTCGAGGAGGGTTGCGCCTCCGAGGAGCAGGTGGCCGCGCTGCTCGACGAGGCCGTCGAGGAGGGCGTGCTCGCCCCCGAGGAGGCCCGCGAGGAGGCCGAGGCCATCAAGGACGAGGCCAAGGAGAAGGCCGAGGAGGTCGAGGACGCGGCCAAGCACGACGGCTGAGCGGGGGAGCGGGGGCGGGCCGGCTCCTTGCTAGGTTGGCGCGCGTGAGCGAGCGCGTGCGCCGGGCCGTCTGCCCCGGCTCCTACGACCCGGTGACCCACGGTCACCTCGACGTCGTCGCCCGTGCCGCGGCGCTGCACGACGAGGTCGTCGTCGCCGTCCTGCACAACCCGGCCAAGGCCGGCACCTTCACCGTCGAGGAGCGGGTGGGCTTCGTCGAGCGCGCGGTCGCCGCCGCCGGCCTCACGGAGCGGGTCCGGGTCGAGGCCTTCGCCGACCGCCTGCTCGTCGACGTCTGCCGCGAGGTCGGCGCCGACGTCGTCGTCAAGGGCCTGCGCGGCGGCACCGACTTCGCCTACGAGCTGCCGATGGCGCTCATGAACCGGCACCTCACGGGCGTCGAGACCGTCTTCCTGCCCGGTGAGCCGGCCTACGGCCACGTGTCGAGCTCGCTCGTCAAGGAGGTCGTCCGCTACGGCGGCGACGTCGACGGGCTCGTCCCCGACGAGGTGCGCGACGCCCTCGTCGGCCGGCTGCGTGACGGTCGCTGAGGCCCCGTCCCGGGCCGCTCCCGCCACCACCAAGGCGCCGCGCCGGGGCTTCCGGCCGGACATCGAGGGGCTGCGCGCCGTCGCGGTGCTCAGCGTCCTGCTCTACCACGCCGGCCTGCCGGTCCACGCGGGCTTCGTCGGGGTCGACATCTTCTTCGTCATCTCCGGCTTCCTCATCACCGGCCTGCTCGTCACCGAGCTCGACCGCACCGGCACCATCTCGTGGACGCGCTTCCTCGGCCGGCGCATCCGACGGCTCCTGCCTGCCGCCGTGCTCGTCCTCGTCGTCACCGCGTTCTTCTCGTGGCTGGTCGTCCCCGGGTTGCGGCTGCGCTCGGTCGGGCACGACGTCATCGGCGCCGCGACCTACGTCGTCAACTGGGTCCTGGCCGGCCGCGAGGTCGACTACCTCGCCTCGGACGCCCGCCCCTCGCCGGTGCAGCACTTCTGGAGCCTGTCCGTCGAGGAGCAGTTCTACGTCGTCTGGCCGCTGCTGCTCGTGGCCCTCGCGTTCGTGCTGCGGCGGCTGGGGCGCACCCCCGACCGGCGGACGGTGGCCGCGGTCCTCGGGGCGCTCGTCGGCGCCTCGTTCCTCTGGTCGCTCTGGTTCTCGCACTCCTCGCCGGCCGCCTCGTTCTTCGTGACGACCACGCGCGTCTGGGAGCTCGGGGTCGGGGCGCTGCTCGCGGTGTGGCTCACCGGGCGGGAGCGGCCCCAGCGCCCGTCGAACGCGTCGGTGGCCCTCGGCTGGGCCGGCCTGGTCGCCCTGGTCGTCGTCGTCCTGCGGATGCCCACCGACGTGGAGTGGCCGAGTGCCTGGGCGCTGCTGCCCACCGTGCCGACGGCCCTGGTGCTGTGGTCCGGGTGGCACGGGTCCCCGCGTGGGCCGGTCCGCCTCCTCGGCACCCGCCCGATGGTGTGGGTCGGCGGGCTCTCGTACTCGATCTACCTCTGGCACTGGCCGGTCCTCGTGCTCGGCGACTGGTCCGCCGAGTGGCTCACCGGCTCGCCGCTGCCGGGCTGGGGCAAGGTGGCGCTGGCCGCCGCGTCGGTGTGGCCGGCGTGGGTCTCGTGGCGCTTCGTCGAGCAGCCGCTGCACCACGGCCCCTGGCTGCGGACCCGTCCGCGCGGGCTGCTCGCCGCCGGGCTGGCGCTCTCGGCGGTCGGGGTGCTGGCCGCCCTGCCCCTGCTCCAGGTCCGGACCCCGTTCGTCACCGAGCCGCCGGGCGGTCGGATGCCCGCCGACGCGGCCCTCGGGGCCGGCACCGTGGTGCCCGGCGTCCCCGTCGCGCCGGCCGGCGACCCGGGATGGGTCGTCCCGGACCCGCTGCGGGCCGGCGAGGACCGGCCGGACGCCGATGTCGACCGCTGCCAGGTCGACCACGACGCCACCGAGCCGGTGGCCTGCACCTTCGGGGCCCGGCAGGGGGCGACGACGGTGGCGCTCGTCGGCGACTCCAAGGCGATGCAGTGGCTGCCCGCCCTGCAGGCGCGGGCCACGCAGGAGGGCTGGCGCATCGTCACCTACGGCAAGTCGGCCTGCGCCTTCGCCGACGCCCCGGCGAGCGTGGCCGGGGCCGCCTACCCCGAGTGCGACGCCTGGAACGCCGCGGTGGTGCGCGCGCTGGCCGCCGACCGACCCGACGTCGTCCTCACCTCCGGTGTGGCGCGCGGTGCCTGGGACGGCGAGGCCGCCAACGCCGACCGGCTCGCCGCCGGGTACGCCCGGCGCTGGTCCGCGCTCGCGGCCGCCGGCTCGCCCGTCGTCGTCCTCGGGGACAGCCCGCTCTCGCCCGACGACCTCGACGTCTGCGCGGCCCGCCACCCCCGCGACCTCGACGCCTGCACCTTCCCGGTGGCTCCCGGGGTGGCGGGCAGCGGCCTGCCGGTCCAGCAGGCCGCCGCGGCGGAGGCGGGCGAGGGCGTGCGGCTGCTCGACCTCACCGAGCGGATCTGCCCCGGGGGCCGGTGCCCCGTGGTCATCGGTCACGTCGCGGTCCACCGCCCCGGCGACCACGTGACCGCCACCTACGCCCGCACCCTGTCCCCGGTGCTGGCCGGGGCGGTGACCTCGGCACTCGCCGCGCGACCGGCCCGCTGACCCGCCCGCGGGCCGCCGGTTTGGGTGGTGGGCCCGGGCCCGGTAACCTTGCTCCTCGGTCTGCGTCCGTGCGGCGTGACCCGAACCGTTCCGACCTCCCCGTGAAAGCCATGACTCGACTCGACCCCCGGTCCCCGATGGTGCTCGACACCAAGCTCGTGGGCCGGCGACCCGGGACGATGCACGAGCTGGAGCGTGAGGTCGGTGCGCCGAGCGACCTCGGCACCGACGTCATCCGCGTCGAGGAGGGCAGCCCGCTGCTCCTCTCCCTGCGGATGGAGTCCGTCGTCGAGGGCGTCCTGGTCACCGGTTCGGTGCGCGGCACGGCGACCGGCGCCTGCGTGCGGTGCCTGGACCCCGTCGACCACCCGGTCGACGGGCGCTTCCAGGAGCTGTTCGTTCACGCCGATCGTCACGTCCACCACCAGGAGGTGGGGGACGAGGAGGCCGACGAGGAGCACCGGATCGAGGACGGCTACATCGACCTCGAGCCGGTGGTCCGGGACACGGTGGTGCCCGCGCTGCCGTTCCAGCCGGTGTGCCGGCCGGACTGCCCCGGGCTGTGCTCCGTGTGCGGACAGCCGCTCGCGGAGGACCCGGAGCACCAGCACGACGAGATCGACCCCCGATGGGCGGCGCTCTCGGCCCTGGCCGAGGAGTCACCCACGACGACAGAGAAGAGGACCTGACGTGGCCGTTCCGAAGCGGAAGATGTCGCGCTCCAACACCCGCTCGCGCCGCGCCAACTGGAAGGCGACGGTCGTCGCCACCACGACGTGCCCGCAGTGCAAGGCGCCCACCCAGCCGCACATGGCGTGCCCGTCGTGCGGCACCTACAAGGGCCGCCACTTCGGCGCCGCCGAGCGCACCGAGCACCAGGGCTGAGCCACCGCCCCATGGGCAAGGGCTCGGCCGCGGCCGGTGAGCTCACCCCGCTGCGCCCCGTCACCGAGCTGGTCGACCACCTCCGGGAGGTCACCGGCGTCGCCGTCGACGAGGCGCTGGTCCGGCGTGCCCTGACGCACCGCTCGTACGCCTACGAGATGGGCGGTCTGCCGCACAACGAGCGGCTGGAGTTCCTCGGCGACTCCGTGCTGGGTCTCGTCGTCACGACGACCCTCTACGCGACCAACCCCGACGACTCCGAGGGCCAGCTGGCCAAGCTGCGCGCCGCCGTGGTCAACATGCGGGCGCTCGCCGACGTCGGCCGCACCCTCGGCCTCGGCGACTTCGTCTTCCTCGGCCGCGGCGAGGAGAGCACCGGGGGCCGCGACAAGGACTCCATCCTCGCCGACACCGTCGAGGCGGTCATCGGGGCGGTCTACGAGGCGGCGGGCATCGAGGCGGCCGGTGAGCTCGTGCACAGCCTCGTCGACCCGCTCCTCGCGCAGTCGGCCACGCTCGGCGCGGGTCTGGACTGGAAGACCAGCCTCCAGGAGATCAGCTCGCGGCACGGCCTCGGGTCGCCCGAGTACGTCGTCAGCGAGGACGGGCCCGAGCACGCCAAGTCCTTCGCCGCCGAGGTGGTCATCGGGGGGTCGGTCCTCGGCCGCGGCACGGGCCGCACGAAGAAGGTCGCCGAGCAGGAGGCCGCGGCGCACGCCTGGACCTCCATCCGGGACACCCACGAGGGGGCCGGCGGCGCCGGTGCCTGAGCTCCCCGAGGTCGAGGTCGTCCGCCGGGGCCTGAGCACGCACGTCGAGGGACGCCGCCTCACGTCCGTCGAGCTGCGGGGGCACCGGGTCGCCCGTCGGCACGTCGCGGGCCCCGAGGACCTCGCCGCCCGGCTCGCGGGGCGCCGCGTCGCCGCCGTGCGCCGCCGCGGCAAGTACCTGTGGTGGGACCTCGAGGACGACCTCGGCCTCATCCTCCACCTCGGGATGAGCGGCCAGCTGCTCGTCGAGGACCCCACCGCCCCGGACGAGAAGCACCTCCACGCGCGCTTCGGCTTCGCCGACGACGGCCCCGAGCTGCGCTTCGTGGACCAGCGGACCTTCGGCGGGCTGGCGCTCACGGACCTCGGAGCGGACGGCGTGCCCACGACCATCGCGCACATCGCCCCGGACCTGCTCGAGCCGGCCTTCGACCGCGCCGCGACCGTGCGCCGGATGAAGGCAAAGGACAGCGCCGTCAAGCGGGTGCTCCTCGACCAGACGGTCGTCTCCGGCATCGGCAACATCTACGCCGACGAGGCACTGTGGCGGGCGCAGGTGCACGGCGAGCGGCCGGCCTCGGCCCTCACGAAGCCGCGCCTCGGGGCGCTGCTCGACCACGCAACGGAGGTGATGCGCGAGGCGCTGGGGCAGGGCGGCACGAGCTTCGACGCGCTCTACGTCAACGTCAACGGCGCCTCGGGCTACTTCGACCGCTCGCTCGCCGCGTACGGGCAGGAGGGGCGACCGTGCCGTCGCTGCGGCACGCCGATCCGGCGCGAGCAGTTCATGAACCGCAGTTCCTTCTCGTGCCCGCGCTGCCAGCCCCGCCCGCGCGGGCCGAGGACGGTCAGGGCAGCGGGATCGGCTTGAGCCGCACGGGCTTCCCGGTGCGCTGCTCCGAGAGCTTCGCGAAGGCCGCCCGCACCGTCGCGCTGTAGAGGTGGGCGCCCCGGATGCTCGGGTGGATGCCGTCGGACTGGAGCATCCCGCTGGTGTCGGCCAGGGCGGCGTCCCAGTCGGCGACGACGACGTTGGCGCGCCCCTTGACCACCTCGCGCAGCGTCTCGTTGTCGGTCTCGGCGCGCGCGTAGCGGCCGTGCACGGTGAGGACGACGACCATCCGGTCGGGGCCGATCTCGTCGAGGGTGCGGTCGATGGCCTTGGCGTCGGTGCCGAAGTTCGTGCCGAAGGCGAGGACCACGGCGCGGCGCAGCCCGTCACCGCGCTTCCCGACCAGGCCCGGGGCCTCGCTCCACCGGCGGTTGGAGCGGGCGTCGATGCGGACCTTCGGGAAGTAGTACTCCATCGCCTGCTTGGCGCCGACGAGCATCGAGTCGCCGAAGGCGTCGATCTCGGTGCCGGCGGGCATCGCCCACGACGCCTTCGCAGCGGCGCTGGGGGAGGCCGACGGGGTGGGGGTGGCGCCGCTCGGCGCGACGCTCGGGGTGGCGGTGGCCGCGGCGGCCCGGGCGAGCGCGGCCTCGTTGGCCTCGATGAGCTCCTCGGTGGCCGTGCGGTCGGGGGCGGTGACGAGGACGAGCGCGGTGGCCACCGAGGCGGTGGTGAGGACCCCGACGACGATCCGGGCCCGCCGGGTGCCGGCCGAGCGGAGCCGGCGGGCACCGGCGGCGAGCGCCCCGCCGAAGCCGAGCCGGCGCACGGGTGTCTCGACGAAGCGGTAGGACAGGTCGGCCGCGGCGACCGTGACGAGCAGCGCCCAGCCGCGGGTCAGGACGTAGTCGAGGCCACCGGGGGCGACCGGCAGGTCCTGGCCGACGACGAGCACGACCGGCCAGTGCCACAGGTACAGGCCGTAGCTGCGGCTGCCGACCCAGCGAGCGGCCGGCAGGTCGAGCAGTGCCCTGAGGCGGCCGGGCCGCTCGACGACCACGAGCACGAGCGCGGCGGTGGCCAGCGAGGCGAGGAGGATGCCGCCCCGGAAGGTCAGGGCCGACTGCTCGTCGGCGAGGACGAGGAGGCCGCCGAGGGTGAGCAGCGCCACGGCCGCGACCGTGCGCCGGTGGCGCTCCCAGAACGACGAGGTGGTCCAGGCGCGGTGCGGGGCGGCGAGGGCCAGGGCGAGCGCGGCGCCGACCATCAGCCCCGTGGCGTGGGTGTCGGTGCCGTAGTAGACGCGGGTCGGGTGGCCCGGGTCGAGGCGCAGGGCCATGAGCAGGGCGGAGGCCAGCGCGAGCGCCAGGGCCGCGCCGGCACGCGCGTCGGGGCGGCGGACGACCCGGACCAGGGCGAGGAGGGCGAGCGGCCAGAGCAGGTAGAACTGCTCCTCGACGGCCAGGCTCCACAGGTTCGCGAGGAGGGTGGGGGAGGTCGCGGCGAAGTAGTCGGTGCCGGCGCCGATCTCCAGCCAGTTCGAGGTGAAGGTCAGCGCGCCGGCGACCTGGCGCTCGATGCCGACGAGGAGGTCGCTCTCGGTGAGCCGGGCCAGCAGGACCGCCGAGGGGACGACGAGCAGCAGGGCCGGGAGCAGGCGGCGGGCGCGGCGGGTCCAGAAGCCACGGAGGTCGACGGTGCCGGTGCGCGCGCGCTCGCGCAGCAGCAGGGTGGTGATGAGGAACCCGGAGATGACGAAGAAGACGTCAACGCCGAGGAAGCCGCCGGGCAGCCAGGTCGGGTCGAGGTGGAAGGCGATGACCGCGACCACCGCCAGGGCGCGCAGGCCGTCGAGGCCGGGGAGCCGTCGGTCGGGGCGGGCGGGGGCCGGGGCGGGCGCGACGGTCCCCGGGTCGGTGGTGACCCCACCGCTCCCGTCGGGCCGGAGCGAGTCCATGCGGCAACGGTAGTGACGGGTGGGGACAGCGTGACGGAGGCGCGCGGTGGGGCGGGGGACGGGCGTCGCGCGGGGTTCCTAGGATCGGTGACATGGACGAGGCGGCGGACGAGGACCGGGGGCTGGTGCGGGGGACGGTCTTCGTGCGCGGGCAGGTGCAGGGGGTCGGCTTCCGCTGGTGGACCCGGGCCCGGGCGCTGGAGCTCGGGCTCGTCGGGTGGGCACGCAACACCGCGGACGGACGGGTCGAGGTGGTCGCCGAGGGGGAGCGGCCGGCCATCGAGGCGTTGCACGCCCTGCTGCGTGACGAGCCGTCGGGCGCCGGCCGGCCGGGCCACGTCACGTCGGTGTCGGCACCCCTCTGGTCCCCGGCCAAGGGGGAGAGCGGTTTCCGGGAGCGCTGACGAGTCGACGTCGCGCGACATGCCGAGGATCGAGCGCCGAGGTCCGCACGTCGCGCGATCTCGACCACTCCCGGTGGCGACCGGGACGTGGGACGCGGTGGGGGAGCGCGGCCGGTCTTCCTACGATGGGCCCGTGAGCGACATCCCCCCGGACCTCGCGCGGCTGCGCTCGAGCATCGACAACATCGACGCCGCCCTCGTCCACCTGCTCGCCGAGCGGTTCAAGTGCACGCAGGCGGTCGGCGAGCTCAAGGCCGCCGCCGGGATGCCCGCCGCCGACCCCGGCCGCGAGGAGGCGCAGGTGGCGCGGCTGCGGGCACTCGCCGACGACTCCGGCCTGGACCCCCAGTTCGCCGAGGCGTTCCTGAACTTCATCATCGCCGAGGTCATCCACCACCACGAGCACCTCGCGAACGGCTCCTGACCCATACCCGGAGTCGAGTGCGGAAACGGTCGCTGGGGCGACCACCTCCGCACTCGACGCGGGGAGGTCAGTCCCAGGAGTCCCAGTGGCCCCGGGCGTCACAGGCACCACCGGGCGGGCGGCACGTCCCGCCGCCGCGCCGGGGCCCCGGTAGCATCGCCCGGGTCCCGGCTGCACCCGGGCCGACCCGCACCGACGAGAGCTGACCACGCCGCATGTACCTCAAGACGCTGACCCTCAAGGGGTTCAAGTCCTTCGCCTCGGCGACGACGATGCGCCTCGAGCCGGGCATCACCTGCGTCGTCGGCCCGAACGGCTCCGGCAAGTCCAACGTCGTCGACGCCCTCGCGTGGGTGATGGGCGAGCAGGGCGCCAAGAGCCTGCGCGGCGGCAAGATGGAGGACGTCATCTTCGCCGGCACCGCGGGTCGCCCCCCGCTGGGCCGGGCCGAGGTCAGCCTGACCATCGACAACACCGACGGCGCCCTGCCCATCGACTACTCCGAGGTGACGATCACCCGGACGATGTTCCGTGGCGGCGGCTCCGAGTACGCCATCAACGGCACGAACTGCCGCCTGCTCGACGTCCAGGAGCTGCTCTCGGACTCCGGCCTCGGCCGTGAGATGCACGTCATCGTCGGGCAGGGCCAGCTCGACACCGTCCTGCGGGCGACCCCCGAGGAGCGGCGCGGCTTCATCGAGGAGGCCGCCGGCGTCCTCAAGCACCGCCGCCGAAAGGAGCGGGCGCTGCGCAAGCTGGAGCAGATGGAGGGCAACCTCACCCGCGTCCAGGACCTCACCGGCGAGATCCGCCGCCAGCTCGGCCCGCTCGGGCGCCAGGCCGAGGCCGCGCGCCGGGCCGCCGTCGTCCAGGCCGACGTGCGCGACTCCCGGCTGCGGCTGCTCGCCGACGACCTCGTGCAGCTGACCGGCATCGTCGAGCAGGAGGTCGCCGACGAGACCGCCCTCCTCGAGCGCCGCACCGCCGTCGAGGACGCCCTCGCCACCGTGCGCGCCCGGCTCACCGAGGTCGAGCGGCAGGCCGCCGACGCCGCCCCCGAGCTCGGCCGGGCCCAGGAGCGCGTCGTGCGCCTGCAGAGCCTGCGCGACCGGCTCGAGTCCACCGGCTCGGTCGCCGCCGAGCGCGTGCGCCTGCTCTCCCAGGACGAGGAGCACGAGACCACCTCCGGGCGCGACCCCGAGGAGCTGCGCGCGCAGGCCGCCCAGGCCCGCGAGGCCGAGGGCGTCCTGCTCGCCGAGATCGAGGAGACCACCGAGGCCCTCCAGGAGGCCGTCGCCGCGCGCGAGGCCGCCGAGGCCGCGTTCACCGCCGAGCAGCAGCGCCTCGCCCGCCTCGCCCGCGCCGCCGCCGACCGCCGCGAGGGCCTGGCCAAGCTCGCCGGCCAGGTCGGGGCCCGCCGCAGCCGGATCGAGGCCGCCGAGGCCGAGATCGGCCGGCTCCAGGTCCTCGTCACCGAGGCCCGCCAGCGCGCCGCCCAGGCCGAGAAGGAGTTCGCCCAGCTCGAGGGCGGCATCGCCCACGACGAGGAGGGCGAGGAGGGCCTCGACACCACCTACGAGGCCGCCGCCGAGAAGCTGGCGGCCGCCGAGGCCGAGATCGAGCGCCTGCTCACCGACGAGCGGGCCGCCGAGCGCGACCGGTCCTCGAACCAGGCCCGCCTCGAGGCCCTCGAGATGAGCCTGCGCCGCAAGGACGGCGCCGCCACGCTGCTGGAGGCCGCCGACGACCGGCACGGCATCCTCGGCGCGGTCACCACGCTCCTGCACGTCAGCGGTGGCCACGAGGCCGCCGTCGCCGCCGCCCTCGGCTGGGCCTCCGAGGCCCTCGCCGTGGGGTCCGCCGACTCCGCCGCCGCCGCGCTGGCCTCGTTGCGCGAGGGCGACGGCGGGCGCGCGGCGCTCCTCGTCGGCGAGACCGCGAGCCCCGAGGACCCCGCCACCTGGCCCGACCTCGGCGGCGAGGCCGTGTGGGCCCGCGACGTCGTCGAGGCCGAGGCCGCCGTGAAGCCGGCCGTCGAGCAGCTCCTCGAGCGGGTCGCCCTGGTCCCCACGGCCGGTCACGCCGTCGCGCTCGTGTCGCGCCATCCCGGCGTCACCGCGGTCACCGCCGACGGCGACGTCTTCGGCCCCGGCTGGGCGCGCGGCGGCAGCAGTGCCGGCGAGAGCCTCCTCGAGGTGCAGGCCGCCGTCGAGGAGACGCGCACCGCGCTCACCGAGGCATCGGGCCGCGTGGAACGGAACCGGTTCGCGCTCACCGCTGCCCGCGAGAAGGCCGCCGCGATGACCGCCGACGTCGAGGCCGCGCTCGAGGCGCTGCACGACTCCGACGCCCGGATGGCCGCCATCGCCGAGCGGCTCGGCGGGCTCGGGGCCTCGATGCGCACCGCCGGCGCCGAGGCCGAGCGCGCGGAGGGCGCCATCGCCGCCGCCACCGAGCGGCTCGAGGCCGACCGCACCGAGCTCGAGGCCCTGACCACCCGCCTCGCCGAGGCCGAGTCCGAGCCGGTCGAGGACGACGCCGACCCCTCCACCGACGAGCGCGACCGCCTCGAGCTCGAGGCCAGCCGCGCCCGCACCGGCGAGACCGAGGTCCGGCTCGCGCTGCGCACCAAGGAGGAGCGGGCCCGCTCGCTCAAGGGCCGCGCCGACTCCCTCGAGGGCGCCGCCCGCAACGAGATCGCCGCCCGCGAGCGGCTGCGCGAGCGCCGCGAGAAGCGCCGCCGCGAGGCCGAGGTCGCCGCCGCCGTCCACGAGGCCGCGGCGTACGCCGTGCACCGCGTCGCCGACGCGCTGCGCCGCGCGGGCACCCTGCGGGACGCTGCCGAGGCCGAGCGCGCCGAGCGCGACCGCGTCGCCTCCGGCCTGCGCCAGGAGCTCTCGGGCGTCCAGGACGAGCTGCGTGACCTCACCGACGCCGCCCACCGCGACGAGATGGCCCGCGCCCGCCAGCTGGCGCGCATCGAGCAGCTCCAGGCCAAGGCGGTCGAGGAGCTCGGCATCGACCCCGACGTCCTCGTCGAGGAGTTCGGCCCGCACCAGGCCGTGCCGCACGTCGCCGGACCCGACGACGACCCCGACGCGCTGCCCGAGCCGCAGCCCTACGTGCGCGAGGAGCAGGAGAAGCGGCTGCGCAAGGCCGAGCGGGCCCTCTCGGCCCTCGGCCGGGTCAACCCGCTCGCGCTCGAGGAGTACGCAGCCCTCGAGGAGCGGCACACCTTCCTCACCACCCAGCTCGAGGACCTCAAGCGCTCCAAGCGCGACCTGCTCGACATCGTCAAGGAGGTCGACGAGCGCGTCGAGCAGGTCTTCACGGAGGCCTTCTTCGACACCAAGGAGCAGTTCGAGCGGGTCTTCCAGCGGCTCTTCCCCGGAGGCGAGGGGCGCCTCGTGCTCACCGACCCCGACAACATGCTGACCACCGGCATCGAGGTCGAGGCCCGCCCGCCGGGCAAGAAGGTCAAGCGGCTCAGCCTGCTCTCCGGTGGCGAGCGCTCGCTCGTGGCGGTGGCGCTGCTCGTGGCCATCTTCAAGGCCCGGCCGAGCCCGTTCTACATCATGGACGAGGTCGAGGCCGCGCTCGACGACACCAACCTCGGCCGGCTCATCACGCTCTTCGAGGAGCTCCGCGACTCCAGCCAGCTCATCGTCATCACGCACCAGAAGCGGACGATGGAGGTCGCCGACGCGCTCTACGGCGTCTCGATGCGCGGCGACGGCGTGACGACGGTGGTCAGCCAGCGCATCCGCGACGTCGCGGCCACCGCCTGACGTCGTCTGCGGCCCGCCGCCTCAGCGGGCGTGCCAGGCGGTCAGCAGCGCGCGCTCGTCGTCGTCCTCGAGGCCGGTGCGTCGCGGCTCGTCGGCGGGGCGCTCCTCCTCGTAGCGGAGGACGTCGAGCAGCGTGTCCACGAGCGGGCGGGTGGTGAGGCCGAGGGCCCGGGCCGCCTCACCGGTGCGGGCCGCGAAGCCGGCGTACTCGGGGAAGGGCAGCCAGAGCGGCAGCGAGCGCGGCCCCATCCACGGACCGACCCCCTGCTCCGAGAGCCAGGCCGGGTCGGCGGCCACGGCGCGAGCCCCGGAGCCGGATGCCTCCCGCGCCGCGGCGAGCACACCGCCCAGGGTGGTGGTCGGTCCGACGGCGTCGACGACACCGGTGGTGCCCGCCTCGCCGCAGCGGACCAGCCACGCGGCGAGGTCGCGGGCGTCGAGCACCTGGGCCGGTTCGCCGAGGGCGTCGGGCACGAGCACCTCGCCCGGCACCGCGGGGTGGGCGAGGCGCCACGGCCACCAGCCGGTGCGCCCGGAGGTGTCGCCGGGCCCGCCGAGCAGCCCGGCGCGGGCGACGAGCACCCGCTCGGCGCCGATGCCGTCGAGCACGGAGCGCTCGCAGGCGACCTTCTTGCCCCCGTACTCGTCCGGCTCGTCGCCGCCGGACTCGAGCGGCGCCAGCAGGGGAGTGGACTCGTCGGCGCCGGGGACCGAGTGGTCGGCGTAGACGTTGCCGGTGGAGACGAACCCCCAGTGCCCGACCCGGCCGCGCAGCGCCTCGACGGCCCGGGCCACCTGCCCGGGGTCGCGCGCGACGTCGATGACGGCGTCCCACCGCTCGTCCTCGACCCCACCGAGCCCGGGCGCCGAGCGGTCGGCGGTCACGAGGCGTGCCCCGTCGGCGGGCGCCCCGGACTCCCCGCGGGCCACGCAGGTGACGTCGTGGCCGGCGGCCAGCCCGGCGCGGGCGACCTCCCGGCCGAGGAACGCGGTGCCGCCGAGGACGAGCAGCCTCATCGGGCGATGCCGCCGAGGTCGCCCGGCGGCCAGAAGCGCAGCACGACCGGGCCGATGACCCGCTCGCGCGGCACGAAGCGGGCGCACTCGCCGCCCTCGGTGGCGCCCCGGCAGCCGATCACCGAGTCCGCGGACTGCGAGCGGTGGTCGCCGAGCACGAGGTAGTTGTCCTGCGGGACGGTGATCTCGGGGAAGCAGCGGGTCGAGCGCGGTGAGCTCGAGCAGTCGAGGGAGCCGGACGTGAAGGGCAGGTCCTCGTACACGTACGGCTCGTCGAGCGGCTGGTCGCCGACGGTGACCCGGCCGTCGGTGCTGCAGCAGGCCACCCGCTCGCCGGGCAGCCCGATGACGCGCTTGACGGTGTAGGAGGTGCTGCTCGGGCCGATGCCGGTGACGTCACCGACCGCGCGGGCCACGCGGGTCAGGGGGTTGCCGGCCGGCGGCAGCTCGCGCTCCTGCCACGTCGAGCCGTGGCCGAACACGACGACGTCCCCGCGCTCGACGCCGTGGTCGAGGCGGTTGACGAGGATGCGGTCGCCGATGTGCAGCGTCTCCTCCATCGACTGCGAGGGCACGCCGAAGGGCTTGACGAGGAAGGCCTGCACCAGCGCGACCCCCACGAGGGCGACGAGCACCTCGGTGAACCAGGGCAGTCGGCGCCGGCGGCGGGGGGTCGTCCGGTCCGGCACGGTCCCGGCATCGGTCACGCGCGTCACCCTAGTCGGGTCCTGTCACAGGTGTCGATTTGGTCGGCGCGGGTCGGGCTCGGGACACTGGGGGCATGGTCTCGGTCGTGCTCTCGCTCCTGTTCATCACCCTCCTGGCGCTCGCCGTCCTGGGGGTCGTGGCGGTGCCGGCACGTCGGGCCGGCCGCCGGGTCCTGACGGCCGAGGGGCACGAGGCCGTCGGGACGCTGCGCGAGCGCGCCACCCCGGGCCGTCCCGAGCGCGATGAGCCGGCGCCGGCCGCCGAGGACGAGACCCGGGTCCCGCTCTCGGCCTGAGCCACCGCCGGCCCGTCGGCGCCGTGTGGTCGAATGAGGCCACCCGAGCGACGAAGGAGCCCCGGATGAGGTCCGGCATCGACACGGAGGCCGTCGACGACGGCGTCCGCCCCCAGGACGACCTGTTCGCGTACACGAACGGCCGGTGGCTGGCCCGCACCGAGATCCCCGAGGACCGCGGTCGCTACGGCACCTTCGACTTCCTGCGCGAGGCCGCCGAGGAGCACGTCCGCACGATCATCGACGAGGTCGCCGCCGGCGCGCCCGCACCGGGCACGGTCGCGGCCAAGGTCGGCGACCTCTACTCGAGCTTCATGGACGAGACCGCCGTCGACGCCCTCGGCGCGGGCCCGGTCCTCGCCGACCTCGAGCGGGTCGCCGCCGTCCGCGACGCCTCCGGCCTGATGGGCCTGCTCGGCGAGCTGGCCCGCGACGGCGTCATGGGCCCGGTCATCCCCTTCGTCAACACCGACGACCGCGACCCCGACCGCTACGTCGTCTACCTCGAGCAGGCCGGCCTGGGCCTGCCCGACGAGTCGTACTACCGCGAGCCGCAGCACGCCGACAAGCGCGAGGCGTACACCCCGCACGTCGCCCGGATGCTCGAGCTCGTCGCGCACCCGGGGGCGCAGGCCGCCGCCGAGCGGGTCCTCGCCCTCGAGACCCGGCTGGCCGCCGCGCACTGGGACAAGGTGACCAACCGCGACCCGGTGAAGACGTACACGCTGCTCGACCGCGCCGGCCTGGACGCCCTCGCACCCGCCGTCGACTGGTCCGCCTTCCTCGCCGGGATGGGTGCCCCTGCGCACACCTTCGACGCGGTCGTCGTCCGCCAGCCCTCCTTCGTCACCGCCCTCGGCGAGGCGCTGACCGGCGTCGGCATCGAGACCTGGCGCGACTGGCTGGCGTGGCACGTCGTGCACGCGCACGCCCCGTACCTGTCGGCGCCGTTCGTCGAGGAGAACTTCGCCTTCTACGGCCGCACCCTCTCCGGCGTCCCGAAGCTGCGCGACCGCTGGAAGCGCGCCGTCACCCTCGTCGAGGACGCCCTCGGCGAGGCGGTGGGGCAGCTCTACGTCGAGCGGCACTTCCCGCCGCACGCCAAGGCCCGGATGCTCGAGCTCGTCGACAACCTCGTCGAGGCCTTCCGCCGCAGCCTGTCCGAGGCGCCGTGGATGGGAGCCGCCACCCGCGCGGAGGCGATCGCCAAGCTGGGGTCGTTCACGCCGAAGATCGGCTACCCCGACGTGTGGCGCGACTACTCCACCCTGGCCGTCGAGGCCGGGGACCTGCTGGGCAACGTCAAGCGGGCCAGCGCCTTCGAGGTCGAGCGCAACCTCGCCAAGCTCGGCGGGCCGGTCGACCGCACCGAGTGGTTCATGACCCCGCAGACGGTCAACGCCTACTACAACCCCGGGATGAACGAGATCGTCTTCCCGGCCGCCATCCTCCAGCCGCCGTTCTTCGACGTCGAGGCCGACGACGCGGTCAACTACGGCGGCATCGGTGCGGTCATCGGGCACGAGATCGGGCACGGCTTCGACGACCAGGGCTCGCAGTTCGACGGTCGCGGCGAGCTGCGCGACTGGTGGTCCGAGAGCGACCGCGAGCAGTTCCAGGCGCTCGCCGACGCGCTCATCGGCCAGTTCTCGCTCCTCGAGACCCGCGACGCCCCGGGGCACAAGGTCAACGGCGCGCTCACCGTCGGCGAGAACATCGGCGACCTCGGCGGCCTGGCCATCGGCCACGCGGCGTACCGCATCGCCCTGGCCGACGAGCCCGCTCCCGAGCTCGACGGCTACACCGGCGACCAACGGTTCTTCCTCGGCTGGGCAAGCATCTGGCGGGGGATGGCCCGTCCGGCCGAGGCCGAGCGGCTGCTGGCCCTCGACCCGCACGCCCCGATGGACCTGCGCGCCAACGCGGTCCGCAACCTCACCGCGTTCCACGAGGCGTTCGGCACCCAGCCCGGCGACGGGCTCTGGCTGCCGGAGACGGAGCGGGTCCGCATCTTCTGAGGTCGCGCGAGTTTGGGTGCGCGCCCCGGCCTTGACAGGATGGCCGGGTGATGGAGTCGCTCTGGGTCTACGTCGGTATCGCCGTCGCCGTGCTCGTCGTCGTCGGTGGCGTCGTGCTCGGCCTGCTCCGTGGGCGGGGGAGTGCCCGCGAGCGTGAGCTCGGCCGGCCCGAGGCCCCCGGTACCCCCGGGCCCGGGGACGCCGACCTCGCGCCGGACGGTGCCATCGGCACGATCGAGCGGCCCGGCGAGGTCGTCGAGGAGGAGCCCGAGGCGGAGGTCCTCCCGGCCCCGGCGCCCACCCCGACCGTCGAGACGCCCGAGGCGCCCGCCGGACGGCTGCGGCGCCTGCGGGCCCGCCTGGCCCGCTCCAACACCGCCCTCGGCAAGGGCCTGCTGACCCTGCTCTCGCGGGGCTCGCTCGACGACGCCGCATGGGAGGAGGTCGAGGACACTCTCCTCGGCGCCGACCTCGGGGTGCGCGCCAGCACCGAGCTCGTCGAGGCGCTGCGCACCCGCGTGGCCGTCGAGGGCACCCGCGACGAGGCCGCCGTGCGCGCGATGCTCCGCGAGGAGCTGCTCGCCCTCGTCGACCCGTCGATGGACCGCTCGCTCGCCGACGAGCGCGTCGACGGCCGGCCGGCCTGCATCCTCGTCGTCGGCGTGAACGGCACCGGCAAGACGACCACGGTCGGCAAGCTGGCCCGCGTGCTCGTCGCCGAGGACAAGGACGTCGTGCTCGGCGCCGCCGACACCTTCCGGGCCGCCGCCGCCGACCAGCTCGAGACCTGGGGCGGGCGGGTCGGCGTGCCCACCATCCGTTCCGACCGGGACGGCGCCGACCCCGCCGCCGTCGCCTTCGACGCCGTCAAGGCCGCCGCCGAGCTCGAGGCCGACGTCGTGCTCGTCGACACCGCGGGCCGCCTCCAGAACAAGGCCGGCCTGATGGACGAGCTCGGCAAGGTGAAGCGGGTCATCGAGAAGCAGAGCCCGGTCGACGAGGTGCTCCTCGTCCTCGACGCCACCACCGGCCAGAACGGCATGCGCCAGGCCGAGGTCTTCGCCCAGGTCGTCGGGATCACCGGCATCGTGCTCACCAAGCTCGACGGCACCGCCAAGGGCGGCATCGTCGTCGCCGTGCAGCGCGAGCTCGGCGTCCCGGTCAAGCTCGTCGGGCTCGGCGAGGGTCCGGACGACCTCGCGCCCTTCGACCCCGAGGCCTTCGTCGACGCGATCCTCGAGTGACCCGCGCGGGCCGGCCGCGACCGCCCCGGGTCTCAGGATGCGGGACCACCGGCCCCCGGAAACGCGATGCTTACACCGGGGCGCGGCCCGCAACACCGGCGTAACACGACACGGCGGGGGGCGAAACCCGGGCCCCCGACAGTGGTGGCCATGAGCCAGACACTGCTCCCCATGGCGGAGGCTGCCGAGACGGTCGACTACGCGTCGACCGGCTTCCTCATCCTCTGCGCGTCCCTCGTCCTCCTCATGACCACCCCGGGCCTGGCGCTGTTCTACGGCGGCCTGACCCGGTCCAAGTCGGTCCTCAACATGATGATGATGTCCTTCGGCTCCATGGGGGTCGTCGGCATCGTCTACGTCCTCTGGGGCTACTCGATGAGCTTCGGCTCCGAGAACGTGGCGGGCATCATCGCCAACCCCTTCGAGAAGTTCGGCCTCGCCGGCACCGACGGGATCGTCAACCCGTTCGGCTACGAGGGCTACGGCAACATCCCCGAGCTGGCCTTCGTCGGGTTCCAGCTGACCTTCGCCGTCATCACCGTCGCCCTGATCAGCGGCGCGGTGGCCGACCGCGTGAAGTTCTCCACCTGGATGGTCTTCGCCGCCCTGTGGGTCACGTTCTCCTACTTCCCGATCGCGCACATGGTGTGGGGCGGTGGCCTGCTCTCGGGCGCCGAGACCAGCCTCTCCGCGCTCGTCTTCGGCACCACCGACGGCGCGGCCACCGTGGCTCCCATCGACTTCGCCGGTGGCACGGTCGTCCACATCAACGCCGGTATGGCGGGCCTGGTCCTGGCCCTCGTCGTCGGCACCCGGGTCGGCTTCGGCAAGGTGCCGATGCGCCCGCACAACGTGCCGCTCGTGATGATCGGCGCCGGCCTCCTGTGGTTCGGCTGGTTCGGGTTCAACGCGGGCTCCGAGCTCGCCGCGGACGGCACCGCCGCCCTCGTGTGGGTCAACACCACCGTCGCCACGTGCGCCGCGATGCTCGGCTGGCTGCTCCTGGAGAAGCTGCGCGACGGCCACGCCACGTCGGTGGGTGCCGCGTCCGGTGTCGTCGCCGGCCTGGTCGCCATCACCCCGGCGTGCGGTGCGCTCTCGCCGCTCGGCTCGATCGTCCTCGGTCTCGTCGCCGGTGCGCTCGCCGCCTACGCGGTCGGCCTCAAGTACAAGCTCGGCTTCGACGACTCGCTCGACGTCGTCGGCGTCCACCTCGTCGCCGGCCTCTGGGGCACCATCGGTGCCGGCCTGCTCGCCACGAGCGGTGGCCTGTTCTACGGTGACGGCGTCCAGCAGACCGTCGTCCAGGTCCTCGTCGCCCTCGCCTCGCTCCTCGTCTCCGGTGTCGTCACGCTCGTCATCGCCCTGCTCCTCAAGGTGACGATGGGCTGGCGGATCCCCGAGGACGTCGAGGTGGCCGGCATCGACCAGGCCGAGCACGCCGAGTCCGCCTACGAGCTCGCCACCCGCGGCGGCCGCCTCGGCGGGGGCACCCCCGCCCCCAGCGCCGCCCGCAGCACCGAGAGCCTCGACCTCGAAGGAGCCAAGTGATGAAGCTCGTCACCGCGATCATCAAGCCGCACCAGCTCGACGAGGTGAAGGAGGCCCTCGAGGCCTTCGGCATCCAGGGCATGACCATCAGCGAGGCCCAGGGCTACGGCCGGCAGCGCGGGCACAGCGAGGTCTACCGCGGCGCGGAGTACACCGTGGACTTCGTCCCGAAGACCCGACTCGAGGTCCTCGTCGACGACATGGACGCCCACTCGGTCGTCGACGTCGTCCTCAAGGCCGCGCAGACCGGTCGCATCGGTGACGGGAAGGTCTGGGTGACCCCCGTCGAGGAGGTCGCCCGGGTCCGCACCGGGGAGCGTGGGGTCGAGGCGATCTGAGCGATGGCCACCTCCTCGAGCGACATCGGCTCCCGGAGGCTCGACCTGGCCGGCACCCGCGACTTCCACGTCGCCGGTGCCGGCCGGTCGCGCCGGGCGGCCCTGTCGGCCTTCAACCGTGACTGGCTCGCCGAGGTCTGGCGGTCGGCGACCGGCGGGGCCCGCATCGAGGGGGTGGCCCTCGCGGCCGTCGGGAGCCTGGGCCGCGGTGACGCCGGCCCGCTCTCCGACTACGACCTCGTCCTCCTGCACTCCGAGCGCTCCCTGCCCACCAAGGAGCTGACCGCGCTGGCGGACCGCATCTGGTACCCGATCTGGGACGCCGGGGTCCGCCTCGACCACAGCGTCCGCACGGTCACCCAGTGCCGCCAGGTGGCGGCGAACGACCTCACCGCCGCCGTCGGGCTGCTCGACCTCGCGCCGGTCGCCGGTGACGAGGAGCTCGTCGCCGCGGCGCGCTCGACCGTCGCCCACGACTGGCGCGGCAACGCCCGCAAGCGGCTGCCGCAGCTCGTCGAGGCGCTCTCGGCCCGGCACACCCGCCAGGGCGACCTCGCGCAGTCCATCGAGCCCGAGCTCAAGGAGGCCCACGGCGGCCTGCGCGACATGACGGTGCTCACCGCCCTGGCCGAGGCCTGGCTGGCCGACCGCCCGCACGGCGGGGTGGACCGCGCCCACGAGCTGCTCCTCGACGTGCGCGACGCCGTGCACGTCGTCACCGGGCGCGGCCGGGACCGGCTCGGCCGCGAGGACCACGACGCCGTCGCGGCGCTGCTCGGCCACCCCGACGCCGACGACCTGCTGACCGCCGTCTCGGGCGCGGGCCGGCTCATCGCCTACGCCCTGGACGGCACCGTCCGCCGGGCGGGGCAGAGCCAGCGGGCACGCGCGCTGCGGGTCGGCCCGCGCCGCCCGCAGATGACCCCGCTCGGCCACGGGATGTTCGCCAGCGACGGCGAGGTCGTCCTCGGGTCGGCCCGCCTCGCCGAGAGCGACGACACGATGGCCCTGCGCGCGGCGGTCGTCGCCGCGCGGGCCGGGCTGCCGATCGCGCCGACGACGCTGGAGAACCTCGCGGCCGCCGTCCCGCCGCTGCCGACGCCGTGGCCGGCCCAGGCACGCGACCTGCTCGGCGACCTGCTCGCCTCCGGGCCCGGGCTGGTGACGGTGTGGGAGGGCCTGGACCAGGTCGGCATCGTGGAGCAGTGGCTGCCCGAGTGGGCGGCGGTGCGCTCGCGGCCCCAGCGCAACGCGGTGCACCGGCACACGGTGGACCGCCACCTCGTGGAGACCGTCGTGCGGGCCGCCGGGCTCGTGCGCCGCACCTCGCGCCCGGACCTCCTGCTCGTCGGCGCGGTGCTCCACGACATCGGCAAGGTCCGCGGCGCGCACGACCACTCGGTGACCGGCGCCGAGACCGCCCGCACCGTCGCCACCCGCTGGGGCTTCGCGCCGCACGACGTCAGCGTCCTCGAGACGCTGGTGCGCGAGCACCTGACCGTCATCGAGCTCGCCACGCGGCGCGACCACCAGGACCCGGCGACCGTCGACGCGGCGGTGGCCGCGGTCGACGGGGACCGTGAGGTCTTCGAGCTCCTCGTCGCGCTCACCGAGGCCGACGCCTCGGCCGCCGGGCCGCTGGCCTGGACCGACTGGCGCGCCACGCTGCTCGAGCAGCTGGCGGCCGCCGTGCGGGTCCGGCTGGACGCTCCGCGGCCGGTGCCCGGAGCGCCGCCCGCGCCCGCCGCGGAGACCGACGACCACGGGCTGCGGCCCGAGGTGGCGGCGACCGTGCGCGCCGGCGAGCCGCAGGTGCACGTCGTGTCCGGTGGCGGCTCGCACCGCCTGGACATCGTCGACGTCGACCGGGTCGGGCTCTTCGCCGACACCGCCGGGCTGCTGGCGGCCGAGGGGCACACCGTGCGCACGGCCATCCTGCGGACCGTGGGCGACGTCGCGATCGACGAGTGGCACGTCGAGTCCCCGAGCGGCGCCGTGCCGGACCCCGAGCGCATCGTCCGCGGCCTGGCCCGGCTCGGTCGCGGTGACCGCGGGCCGCTGCAGACCCTCGACCGGCGCCGCGCGCACCTGGCGCGGCCGTCGGGGGAGTCCACGCTCGGGTCACCGGGCCAGGCGCGCGCGCTCGTCGTGCCGGGGGCGAGCACGGAGGCCACTGTCCTCGAGGTGCGGGCCCAGGACCGGCCGGGCCTGCTCCACGAGCTCGGGGCGGCCCTCGCCGGTGCCGGGGTGTCGGTGCGCTCGGCGCACATCGCGACCTACGCCGGCCAGACCCTCGACACCCTGTACCTCACGGGGGCCGACGGGCTCCCGCTGCCGCCGGCGCGCGTCGCGCAGGTCGTCAGCCTCGTGATCGACACCTGCGACGGCCTCGCCCCGTCCTGAGCGGTGCGCGCCAGTCGTTAGGCTGTCCCGGTGTTCAACTCCCTGTCCGACCGCCTGACCGAGACCTTCCGCAACCTGCGGACCAAGGGCCGCCTCAGCGAGTCCGACGTCAACAAGACCGTCCGCGACATCCGGCTCGCGCTGCTCGACGCCGACGTCTCGCTGCCGGTGGTGCGCACCTTCACGCAGAACGTGCGCGAGCGGGCGCTCGGGGCAGAGGTCAGCGAGGCGCTGAACCCGGCGCAGCAGGTCGTCAAGATCGTCAACGAGGAGCTCGTCGCCATCCTCGGCGGCGAGACGCGCGGCATCCGCTTCGCCAAGCAGCCGCCGACCGTCATCATGCTCGCCGGCCTCCAGGGCTCGGGCAAGACGACGCTGGCCGGCAAGCTGGCGTACTGGCTCAAGGAGCAGGGGCACACCCCGCTGCTCGTCGCGGCCGACCTGCAGCGCCCCAACGCGGTCACCCAGCTCGAGGTCGTCGGCCAGCGGGCCGGGGTGCCCGTCTTCGCGCCCGAGCGCGGCAACATCGCCGGGCACGACGTCGTCGGTGGGGACATCGAGGGCACCCGTTCGCACGGTGACCCGGTCACCGTCTCGCGCAACGGCATCGCCGAGGCCCGGGCCAGGCAGCACGACGTCGTCATCGTCGACACCGCCGGCCGCCTCGCCGTCGACGCCGACCTGATGCAGCAGGCCGGCGACATCCGGGCGGCGATCCAGCCCGACGAGGTCCTGTTCGTCATCGACGCGATGATCGGCCAGGCCGCCGTCGAGACCGCCGAGGCCTTCCTCGAGGGCACCGACTTCACCGGTGTCGTCCTCTCCAAGCTCGACGGCGACGCCCGCGGCGGTGCGGCCCTCTCGGTCGCGTCGGTCACCGGCCGGCCGATCATGTTCGCCTCGACCGGTGAGAACACCAAGGACTTCGAGGTCTTCCACCCCGACCGGATGGCCTCGCGCATCCTCGACATGGGTGACGTCCTCACCCTCATCGAGCAGGCCGAGAAGGCCTTCGACCGCACCCAGGCCGCCGAGATGGAGCGCAAGTTCCTCGCGGCCGAGGACTTCACCTTCGACGACTTCCTCCAGCAGATGGCGGCCATCAAGAAGATGGGCTCGCTGAAGTCGATCCTCGGGATGATGCCGGGCATGGGCCAGATGAAGGCCCAGCTCGACGCCTTCGACGAGCGCGAGTTCGACCGGGTCGAGGCGATGGTGCGCTCGATGACGCCGTTCGAGCGCAACCACCCCAAGCAGATCAACGGCTCGCGCCGCGCCCGCATCGCCAAGGGCTCGGGTGTCTCGACCTCCGAGGTCAACCAGCTGCTCGAGCGCTTCGGCGAGGCGCAGAAGATGATGAAGCAGATGGCCAAGGGCGGGATGCCCGGTATGCCGGGGATGGGTGCCGGGCCGGGCAAGCGCGGCAAGCAGCAGGCGCCGCAGCGCAAGAAGTCCAAGTCCGGCAACCCGGCCAAGCGCGCGGCCGAGGAGCGGGCGGCGGCGCAGAAGGCGTCCGAGCGGCCCGCCACCGGCGCGAGCTTCGGCACGGCGCCGGGCGCCGACCCCGCCGACTTCGACCCCTCCCAGCTGCCGAAGGGCTTCGAGAAGTTCCTGGGGAAGTGAGCGAGCCGGCGCCGGCGGGGCTCAACACCCTGTCGGTCGGCACGGACGGTCCGCGGGTCGCCTTCCTCCACGGGCTCTTCGGCCAGGGCCGCAACTGGACCCAGATCGCCAAGGCGCTCGCGGGCCCGGACGGGACCGGCGCGCGCTGCCTGCTCGTCGACCTGCCCGACCACGGGCGCTCACCGTGGTCCGAGGAGTTCTCGTTCGAGGGGTACGCCGAGGCCGTGGCCGCGACCCTGGCCGCCACGGCGCCGGGGGAGCAGTGGGTCGTCGTCGGGCACAGCCTCGGCGGCAAGGTCTCGATGGTCCTCGCCCTGACCCGCCCCGAGCTCCTCGCGAGTCTCGTCGTCGTCGACATCGCGCCGAAGGACTACGGCGACCTCGACCGGTTCCGCGGCTACATCGACGAGATGCTCGCCCTCCCGCTCGACGAGCTGACGAGCCGGGCCGACGCCGAGGCCCGCTTCCGCGAGCCCGACCCCGGGGTCAAGGCCTTCCTCCTCCAGAACCTGCGCCGCTCGGGCACCGACTGGTCGTGGCAGGCCAACCTCGCGCTCGTGGCGGCCGACGCCGCCCGGGGGAGCGACTCGGACATCGCCGGCTTCCCCGACCTCGCGGGCCGCTCGTGGGACGGGCCGGTCACCTGGGTCGCCGGCGGCAAGTCCGACTACGTGCGCGACGCCGACGTCGCCGACATGCGGCGGCTCTTCCCGCGCGCCCGGCTCGTCACCGTCAAGGGCGCCGCGCACTGGGTGCACACCGACGCCCCGGCCGTGGTCGTCGAGACCCTGCGCCGCGTCGTCCGCGCCCTCGGCTAGCCGGCCTGCGGGTCGGGCACGTCGTCGAGGGTGCGGACGCGCAGCACCGGGCTGCCCACGAGCCAGCCGACCGACAGCGCGGCCGTGACCGACCCGACGGCGATGGCCGGCCCGGTGCCCACCAGCCCGGCCAGGACGCCCCCGAGGGCGGCGCCGAGCGGGCGCACCCCGTAGTTGACCGTCGTGAACGCCCCCTGCACCCGGGCGCGCACGGCATCGGGGATGGCCGCGACCATCACGGCGTTGACGTTGACGTCGAAGAGCATCACCCCGAACCCGGTCACCGCCTCGACGGCCGCGAGGACCGAGGCCTTGGCGAGGACGGAGCCCCCGGCGAGGACGAGGGCGGCGGTCGGCAGGGTGAAGAGGAGCGCCCCGACGACGGCCGTGGGGCCGATGCCGATGCGGCGGGCCACCCGCCCGGCGACGACCGCCCCCAGCAGCCCGCCGGACGCCCCGACCCCGAGCGCGAGGCCGATGGTGCCCGCCGACAGGCCGAGCTCACGGCTGGCGAAGACGACGAGCAGGGCCTGCACGACGAACGTGAAGAGGTTGATCCACGACACGCAGCGGAGCATCGGCGCGAGGAACGGGTCGCGCCAGACGTGCCGCATCCCGTCGACGACCCGCTGCCGCACCGACGAGCCGTCGTCCGGTGCGGGGTCGCGGTCGGGGACGTCGGCGGTGCGCAGCAGCGACGCGGACGCGAGGAACGAGAGCCCGTCGACGACGAGGGCGTACGGCGCGGTGAGCAGCTGGACGAGGCCGCCGCCGAGCGCGGGCCCGGCGATGAAGGAGCCGGAGCGCGTCGCGGCGAAGAGCCCGTTGGCCTCGACGTAGCGCGCCCGGGGGACCAGCGCGACGAAGAACGGCTGCCAGGCCGACCGGAAGAGCGTCGACCACGCCCCGAGCAGCAGCGCGACGGCGAGCAGGTGGGCGAAGGTCAGCCGTCCCAGCACCGCGGCGAGCGGCACGGTGAGGACGACGACGGCGCGGGCGAGGTCGGCGACGACGAGCAGCGCCCTCGGGCGCGGGCGCCGGTCCACCCAGGTGCCGACGAGCAGTGCGAGCAGGTTGGGCAGCCACACCACGGCCGTCAGCAGGGCGACCCGGGAGGCGCTCTCGTCGAGGACGGTGACCGCGACGAGCGGGACCGCCAGCTCCGAGACGCGGTCGCCGAGCTCGGAGACGGTCTGGGCGCCCCACGCCGTGGCGAACCGCCGCCCGCGCCAGAGGGGTCGCGGCGGTGCGGGGGCGGTCGCGGGCTCAGGCATCGTCGCCGTCGGGGAGGACGTGCCGGAGCAGGCGGACGCTGCGGGCGCGCTCGGGTACCGAGGCCGGGTCGTCCTTGCGCAGGACGTAGGGCGCCAGCAGGTCCTCCCACGCGGCGTCGAGGGCGAGCAGCTCCTCGCGGGTGACGAGCACGCGGGTGCTCGAGCGGCCGGCGAGCTCGAGCCACTCACGGGGCAGGGTCGGCTCGACGTCGCGGTGCCAGTCGCCGACGACGTCGCCGTCGACCTCCTCCATGACCGCCTGGAGCGCCTGCCCGGCCTCGAGCGCGCCGGGGCCCTCGGCGGTCAGCCGGTAGCCGCGGCTCACCGCCTCCCACCAGCGCTCGCGCCCGGACCCGTGCCCCGCGGCGTCGCGCACCATGCCGTGCTCGGCGAGGTGGCGCAGGTGCCAGCTCGTGACCGAGGGCGTGGCGCCGACGAGCGGGGAGAGGCGGGTGGCGGTGGAGGGTCCACCCCGCTGCAGCTCGCCGAGGATGCGCACGCGCACCGGGTGGGCGAGGGCGCGCATGCCCCGGGCGTCGAGCTCGAGGTCGCCGTACGGGTTGGCCATCGGGGCCTCCTCCCTGATCTGAGAGGACCGTATCGAGAGAGTTCTCTCACGTCAACGGTCCGGGCGCGGTGGATAGGGTCGGCGCATGGCATCGGTGCTGCACCTTACGGGTCCCGTCCTCGTCGGCCGCGCGGAGGAGGTGCCCGAGGCCTGGGTGCTGGGCAGCACCCTCACCTTCACCCGGCCGGTCGGCGACCACGACGTCACGACCCTGTCCGGATGGGTGCTCCCAGGGCTCGTCGACGCGCACTGCCACGTCGGCCTCGTCGCGACCGGGGCCACCGACGCCGCGACGGCCGAGGCGCAGGCCACGACCGACCGCGACGCCGGCACCCTGCTCATCCGCGACGCCGGCTCGCCCAGCGACACCCGGTGGGTCGACGACCGAGAGGACCTGCCGCGGATCATCCGGGCCGGTCGGCACATCGCCCGCACGCGCCGGTACATCCGGAACTTCGCGTGGGAGGTCGAGCCGGAGGACCTCGTCGAGCGGGTCCGGCTCGAGGCCCGGGCCGGCGACGGCTGGGTCAAGCTCGTCGGCGACTGGATCGACCGCGACGCCGGCGACCTCACCCCGTGCTGGCCGGCCGACGTGCTGGCGCAGGCCGTCGCCGCCGCCCACGAGGAGGGCGCCCGGGTGACTGCGCACTGCTTCGGCGAGCAGAGCCTGCACGACTTCGCCGCCGCCGGCACGGACTGCATCGAGCACGCGACCGGCCTGGTGCCGGAGAGCATCGAGGCCTTCGCCCGGCAGGGCATCGCGATCGTCCCGACGCTGGTCAACATCGACACCTTCCCGCAGATCGCCGGGCCGGCCCGCGAGAAGTTCCCCGAGTACCACCGGCACATGCTCGACCTGCACGCCCGGCGGTACGAGACGGTCGCCGCCGCGCGGGAGGCCGGGGTCCCCGTGTACGTCGGGACCGACGCCGGGGGCTCGCTGCCGCACGGGCTCGTGGGGGAGGAGGTCGAGCGGCTCACCCGCTGCGGGTTCTCCGCGGTGGACGCACTCGACGCCGCGACGTGGGGTGCGCGGGCCTGGCTCGGGCGGCCGGCGCTCGCGGAGGGCGAGCCGGCCGACCTCGTCGTGTACGCAGCGGACCCGCGCGAGGACGTGTCGGTGCTCGGCCACCCGAGCGCGATCGTGCTGCGCGGCAACCTGATCGGCTGAACACGCGACGACGCGCCGGGGGCTCCGCAGGGGAGGAGCCGTCCGGCGCGTCGCCGTGGTGACCCGTGGTCAGGCGGACACGGAGGGCCCCCCGGTGCGGGCCTGCCCCTCCTCGAGGTCCGCGAGCTCGGCGTCGATGGCCGACTGCTCGGCCCGGTGGGCGCGCAGCGACCAGCCGACCGCAGCGGCCCAGACGAGGTAGAGCACCGCGTAGACGACCCAGCGGGTGCCCTCGGACGCGTCGACCCAGTCGCTCTTGAGGATGGTGCGGCTGTTGGTCAGGACGATGATGCCGCCGACCGCCGAGCCGAGCACGCGCGGCGGGACGTGCCGCACGAGCCACGCCGCGATGGGCGCCGCGATGAGGCCACCGAGGAGCAGCGCACCGACCCAGGTGAAGTCGATGTCCTCGGACCCGAGGGCAAGGAGGAAGCCGATGCTCGCGGCGACCGAGACGAGGAACTCGCTCGTGTCGATCGAGCCGACGACCTTGCGCGGCTCGAGCCGCCCGCTCGCGAGGATGGCCGGTGTGCCGACCGGGCCCCAGCCGCCTCCGCCCGTGGAGTCGACGAAGCCGGCGACGAGCCCGAGCGGGGCGAGGAAGCGGCTGCGCAGCGGGTGGCCGAGGCGGTCGCGACGCAGGCCCTTGACCGTGAAGCGGACGAGGACGTAGGCGCCGAGGGCGAGGAGGATGAGGGACATCAGCGGCGCCGCGACGGAGGTGTCGAGGCTGGAGAGGAAGGTCGCGCCGGCGAAGGCGCCGACCGCACCGGGGATGCCGATGCGCAGGACGACCTTCCAGTCGACGTTGCCGAACTTCCAGTGCGAGGCACCCGAGGCCAGCGTGGTGCCGATCTCGGCGAGGTGGACGGTGGCCGAGGCCGCCGCCGGGTTGGTGCCGATGGCCAGGAGCAGCGTCGTCGACGTCACCCCGTAGGCCATTCCGAGAGAGCCGTCGACGAGCTGGGCACCCAGACCGACGAGGGCGAGGAGAACGAGACGCCGCACGGCGACCCCCTGCGAGTAGATGAAACCTAGCGGACAACTAGGAAATATAGGGATAAGGCGGGATGCCGCGCAAGGCCCTCCGAGCGCCGGTCCGCCCCTCGGGACGCGGTGGCAGGATGGCGGTGTGGACATCTCCGCCCGCGCCGACTACGCCGTGCGCGCGCTCCTCGTGCTCGCCGAGGACGCCGGCGACGGTGCCGCGCACCCCGCGGACGAGCTGGCCCGGCGGGCCGGCGTCCCCGGCAAGTTCCTCGAGGCGATCCTCGGCGAGCTCCGCCGCGCGGGGTACGTCACGAGCCGGCGGGGCAGCGGCGGCGGCTACCGGCTCGCGCGAGACCCCGAGGAGATCACGCTCGGGGAGGTGCTGCGGACCCTCGACGGTCCGCTCGCCGAGGTCCGTGGCCAGCGGCCGCACGAGACGCACTACGACGGGGCGGCCGAGCACCTCGCCACCGTCTGGGTCGCCGCGCGGGCCGCACTGCGCGAGGTCCTCGACGAGACCACCCTGGCCGCCGTCCTGCGCGGCGAGCTGCCCGCGCACGTCCGCGAGCGCGCCGCAGCCCCCGGGGCCTGGCAGAGCCGCTGACCGAGGCCGGGACCGTCGGTCAGCCCTGGTCGGCCGCCGCGTACTCGTCGAGGGTCGGTGCCCACTGCCGCTGGATCATCCGGTGCAGGGGCGTGCGGTGCACGGCCAGGAGGACGAGGCGCTGGCGTCGGACGTCGGTCGAGGTCCACTCGGCGCGCAGCCGGCTGCCGCCGCCCGGGTCGGGTGTGGCCCGGACCCAGCCGTCCCCGCCGCCGCCGTAGCTCGTCTCGGTGAACACCCAGCGCACGACGTCGGGGTCGGACCAGTCGTAGCGGCAGACGACCCAGACCGGTGAACGCCGGCTGCTCTCGCGCGCCTCGGCCCAGTCGGGGCCCAGGCTCCGCAGCTCGTAGGTGGCGGGGTCGAGGGTGCGGTGCCACGTCCTCGGGCGCCGGTCGGAGAAGTCGGTGAAGGCGCGGCGCACCTGCTCGGGGGTCGCCGTCGTCCGCAGGTCGATGTGCACGGTCATCCTCCGGATGGGCGAATCGGCCTGTGGCCCAGCCGTTCTCGCAACACGTCCGCGCCCGGGCCGCTCAGCCGGTCCAGGCCCGCGGGCCGCCCGGTGATCAGGAGGAGGATCGCGCCGACGGGACCGACGACCTCGGGCCCCTCGCCGCGGATCCAGTCGGCGTCGGTGGCGCACAGGCAGTACCCGTCGAGCGGCAGGCGGCGGTTGACGCTCGCCAGCCACGACCGGCGCGTCGCCCAGCGCCGGGTGGCCGCGACCGCGCTCGGCCCGGGCCGCATCTCGAGCGGGAGGCCGAGCGGCACCGCGACGTCCTGGCCGTGGACGAGCGCGTCGGTGAGGGTCTCCAGCGGCGTGACGAACGCGTTGTGCCGGCGGGTGCCGATGCCGGCCCGGATGCGCCGGACGACCTCGTCGGGCGTCAGCTCGCCGGCCACGATGGTCGCCGACTCGCGGATCGTCCCGTTCAGGCCGGGGTGGCGCCACATCCGCGGGTGCCGGCCGACGAAGCCCAGGAGGTCGCCGAGGCTCTGCTCCTGGAGGGTCAGGTGGGCCGCGACGTGGCGCACCGTCCATCCCTCGCAGAGGGAGGGGTGGTCCCATTGCGCGGGCGTGAGGCCCTCGAGGAGGTCGGCGGACCGGGTGCGCTGGTCGTCGATCCCCTCCCAGAGGGCGTCGAGCTCGGTGGCGGTCATCGCGGCCATGGGGTCCTCCGTCAGGTCAGCGCCGGGGGGCGCGTCCGGGTGCGCTTCAGCTCGTAGAACTCGGGGCGGCGGGTCACGAGGCGCAGGCCCTCGAACAGCTCGACCGCGTCCTCGCCGCGCGGGACGCCGTCGAGCACGGGGCCGTGGAACCCGGCGCCGTCGACGGCCGTGACGGGCGTGCCGACGTCGCCGCCCGCGAGGGCGAGCCCGGCGTCGTGGCTGGCGCGCAGGGCCTCGTCGGCCGAGCCGTCGTCCATCGCGTCGACGAGGTCCGCCGGCAGGCCGACGCGGGGGAGGGCGACCTCGAGGGCGGCGCGGTACTCGGCGGCCGAGGGGCGCCGCCACACGTCGAAGACCACCTCGCCGAAGGCCGTGTAGAGGTCCCCGAGCACCTCCTCGCCGCAGCGCGCGGCGGCCGCGGCGGCGACCCGGGCCGGACCCCGCGACTCCTCGACGCTGCGGCGGTACCAGTCCTCCACGTCGGTCCGGTGCTCGTTGAGGAGGTAGAGGCTCATCACGTGGTGGTGCACCGTGACCGGCCGTAGGGCGCGGACCTCGTGCAGCCAGCGCGACGCCGTCCAGGAGTACGGACACACCGGGTCGAACCACAGGTCGACGACCACGTCCTCCGTCGGCACGGCGCACCTCCCGGCTACATTGGTCCCATCGACGAACCAATATAGTCCTATCGACGAACCATGTGAAGAGGGCCGATGGCCGACGAGCTGCCGACCAGCCTGCTGATGTTCATCGCCTCCCGGGCGGCGATCGCCCGCGTCCTCGAGGCCGTGCACGCCGCCGGCCACGACGACGTCACGCTCGCCCAGGCGCGCCTGCTCATGGGCATCGACCCGGGCGGCACGCGGGTGAGCGTGCTCGCCGACCGCGCCCAGGTCGCCAAGCAGACCGCCACCGCGCTCGTCGACAAGCTCGAGCACGCCGGCTACGTCGAGCGGGTCCGTGACCCGGAGGACGGGCGGGCCCGCCTCGTCCGGCTCACCGGCCGTGCCGACGCCCTCGTCCCCGTCGCCCGGGCCGAGGAGGCACGCATCGAGCAGGAGTGGGCGCAGCACCTCGGGCCGGCGCGGATGGCCCGCCTGCGCGACGCGCTCGAGGCGCTGCGCGAGGTCACCGACCCCTACCGCTGAGCCGCGGGGGCATCCGGCCCGATTCGTCCGGGTCGTGGCCGGTCTGGCAGAATCGAGCGCTGTACCCGTCCGGGACCACCCCTCGTGGAGACCGGACCGGACGCCTACACACCGAGATGTCGGCTCCCCGCGCGTTCCGTGCGCGGTCTCGCCGCGCTCACAACAGCACAGGAGACCACACCGTGGCCGTCAAGATCCGCCTCAAGCGCATGGGCAAGATCCGCGCTCCGTACTACCGCGTCGTCGTCATGGACTCCCGCACCAAGCGGGACGGCCGGGCGATCGAGGAGATCGGCAAGTACCACCCCACCGAGGAGCCCTCGGTCATCCAGATCGACAGCGAGCGTGCGCTCTACTGGCTCGGCAACGGCGCGCAGCCGACCGAGGCCGTCGCCGCCCTCCTGAAGATCACCGGCGACTGGCAGAAGTTCAAGGGCGAGCCCGGCACCGAGGGCACCCTGCGCGTCGCCGAGCCGAAGACGTCCAAGAAGGACCTCTACGAAGCTGCCCTGGCCGCCGCGGGCAAGGCCGACGCCGACGGCTCGGCCGCGACCACGCCGCGCAAGAAGGCCGCCAAGAAGGTCGAGGAGGCCCCCGCTGCCGAGGCCGAGGCTCCCGTCGCCGCCGACACCGACTCCGGTGCGGCCGCCGCCGAGAGCACCGACGCGGACGCCGACGCCGCCCCGGCCCCCGCCTCCGGCGGGGACAAGGCCTGACCGTGCTCGAGGAGGCTCTCGAGCACCTCGTCACCGGGATCGTCGACCACAAGGACGAGGTCCAGGTCCGGCGCAAGGAGCTGCGACGCGGCGAGATCCTCGAGGTGCGCGTGCACCCCGAGGACCTCGGGCGCGTCATCGGCCGCTCCGGCCGCACGGCCAGCGCGCTGCGCACCGTCCTCGGTGCGCTCGCCGGTGGCCGCCAGGTCCGCATCGACATCGTCGACACCGACCGGGTCCGCTGACCCGCACCGCATCCGACGGCGGGGCCCCCACTCACGGGGTGCCCCGCCGTCGGCGATTTCCCGAGAGGATGACCGCGTGAGCCAGCCCACCGTCATCGCCCGCATCGGCAAGCCGCACGGCCTGCGCGGCGAGGTCACCGTCCAGCTGCACACCGACGAGCCGGAGCGCCGGCTGGCGGTCGGCGCGGTCCTGGACACCGAGGCCACGTCGGGCTCCGGCGTCCCCCGCGCGCTCACCGTGCGCTCGACCCGCGTGCACCGCGGCATCTGGCTCGTCGGCTTCGAGGAGGTGCCCGACCGCACGGGCGCCGAGGGACTGCGCGGCACGCGGCTGGTCATCGAGGCCGAGGACGCGGGCCCCGCCGAGGACGACGAGGACACCTTCTCCGAGGAGCAGCTCGTCGGGCTCGCCGTGCACGACCCGGACGGGGAGCGGCTCGGGGAGGTTGTCGGGCTCGTGCTCGGGCCGCAGGACCGCCTGGCCGTGCGCCTGACCGACGGTCGCGAGGGCGAGGTGCCGTTCGTCGCCGCGCTCGTCCCGGAGGTCGACGTCGCCGGGGGCCGCGTCGTCGTGCGCCTGCCGGACGGCCTCTTCGACCTCGAGGGCTGAGACCGTGCGCCTCGACGTCGTCTCGATCTTCCCCGAGTACCTCGCGCCGCTCGACCTCTCGCTCATCGGCAAGGCCCGCCGCGACGGCCTGCTCGACCTGCACGTCCACGACCTGCGCGACTCCACCACCGACCGCCACCGCACCGTCGACGACAGCCCGTTCGGTGGCGGCGCCGGGATGGTCATGAAGCCCGAGCCCTGGGCGGCCGCGCTCGACGCCGTCGTGGCCGCCGGCCCGGTCGGCGGCGCCGCGGTGCCCCACCTGCTCGTCCCCGGTCCGGGGGGAGTCCCGTTCACGCAGGCGATGGCCCACGCGCTGGCCGCCGAGCCGTGGCTCGCCTTCGCCTGCGGGCGCTACGAGGGGCTCGACGAGCGTGTCTACGAGCACGCCGCCGAGCGGATGCCGGTCACCGTCGTCTCGCTCGGCGACTACGTGCTCAACGGCGGCGAGGTCGCCGTGCTCGCGATGGTCGAGGCGGTCGGCCGGCTGCTGCCGGGCGTGGTCGGCAACGCCGAGTCGCTCGTCGAGGAGTCGCACGAGGGCGGGCTGCTCGAGTACCCCGTCTACACGCGGCCGGCGGTGTGGGAGGACGGCGGGACGACCCGCGAGGTCCCGCCCGTGCTGCTCTCGGGCGACCACGCGGCCATCGCCCGCTGGCGGCACGAGCAGCGGGTGGCCCGCACCGCGGCCCGCCGCCCGGACCTCGCCGCGGCTGCGGCCACGGTCACCGGCCTCGACGACCTCGACGTGCGGGTGGCCGTCCCCGCCGACGCCCCCGAGCTCCTCGTCCTCCAGCGCGCCTGCTGGATGCAGGAGGGCCGGGTCTCCGGCGAGTGGGGCATCCCGCCGCTCGACGAGACGCTCGACGACGTCGCCCGCGGCCTGGGGGAGTGGACCACCTGGGTGGTGCGCGTGCCCTCGGACGACGGCACGGGTCGGCTCGTGGGCTCCGTGCGCGGGCGGCTGCGCCCCGGCGACGACGCGGTCTGGGAGAGCGGACGCCTGATGGTGGCCCCCGACCTCCAGGGCCGTGGTCTGGGCCGGGCGCTCCTCGAGCTCGCGGAAGCGGCTGTGCCGCAGTCGGTCTCGATGTTCTGGATCAACACCGGCATGGTCAGCGACGGGAACATCCGCCGCTACAAGCGGGCCGGGTACCGGCTCGTGCCCGGCGAGGGCTCGTTCCCGGGCTCGGTCGACCTCACCAAGCGCCGCCGCTCCTGAGGCTCAGGGCCGCAGCGAGGCCCGCAGGTCGTCGGGCAGCAGCAGGGCCCGCCCGATGAGCCGCTCGGCCACCACGGCGGTGGTCGTCTGCGCGGCCATGATGCCCACGAGGACGAGCACCTGCGCGGCCGCCGCCTGGGCCGGCGTGCCGCCCCCGAGGAGCACCCCGATGAACGCGCCCGGCAGCGTGACGACACCGGCCGTCCGCACCTGGTCCAGGCCCGGGACGAGGGCCTCGGGCACCCGCCGGTGCACGACCTCGGCGACGGCCTGGGCGCGGGTCAGCCCGAGCGAGAGCGCGGCCTCGTACTGGCCGTGCTCCTCGCGCAGCGCCGCGAACGCCCGGCGGCAGGTGAGGGTGTGCCCGTTCATCGTGTTGCCGGCGATGATGCCGACGACGGGCACGAGCGCGAGGCCGGTCGGTGGCACGGTGCGCGTGGCGAGCACGACGACGACCACCGGCAGCAGGCCGGCGAGCATCGCCACCGTCGCCCACGGCCACGCCGAGCGGGCCTCGACGCGGCGCACGGTCGTGACGACGGCGATCGTGAACATCACGCAGAGCAGCAGGACCGAGAGGGCGAGCGAGCGGACCACGGCGGTGATGACCAGCGCCGCCACGCCGAGCTGGCCGATGGCGCGCGCCATCGCGAGCACCGGCGACGCGGGCCGCGGCAGCCGGCCGACGACGTACATCGCGACGGTGACCGCGAGGAGGAGCAGGACGGCCAGGGCGACGGGCAGGCCGGGGTCGATCGTCACGGCCGCAGCCTAGGGCCGGGCACCCACCCGCCGATTTCTCGGGGCCCGGCCCCCTCTGGCAGACTGGGGCGCTGCGTCACGCCACGAACGGCCCCCGCCACAGGGGGAGTGCCCCGGACCCCGGTCCGACCCGGGCATGAGGCCCGGCAGGACGCCACGCACCACCACCCGAGCAGTACCCGAGAACCGCGGATGACCTGTGGCAGCCCGCGAGAAATGGAACCACCATGCAGCGTTTCGACGAGATCGACCGCGCCTCGCTCAAGGCCGACATCCCCGCGTTCCGCGCCGGCGACACGGTCAACGTCCACGTCAAGGTCGTCGAGGGCACGCGCTCGCGCATCCAGGTCTTCAAGGGCGTCGTCATCCGTCGCCACGGTGGTGGCGTCGGCGAGACCTTCACGGTCCGCAAGGTCTCCTTCGGGGTCGGCGTCGAGCGCACCTTCCCGCTCCACACCCCGATCATCGACCACATCGAGGTCGTCACCCGCGGTGACGTCCGCCGCGCCAAGCTGTACTACCTGCGCGACCTGCGCGGCAAGGCCGCCAAGATCCGCGAGAAGCGCGACACCCCGGTCAAGGCCTGAGAGCCGTCCCGGACACCCGGGGGCAGCACCCAGCACGGGGGACTACCCTCGACGGAGTGAGTGCCTCCACCGCCACCGACCCGGTGCCCGCCCCCGTGGCGGCCGCCGGGTCGTGGCGTCCCGGGCTGCTCGTCGTCCTCGTCGTGGGGGTCCTCGCGGCGGCGCTCGTGCGGGGGTTCCTCGTCGAGTCCTACCACGTCCCGTCGGCCGCCCAGGCGCCGACCCTCGAGCCAGGAGACCGTGTGCTGGTCCTCAAGACCGACCGACGCGCCGAGGCCGGTGACCTCGCCCTCGTCGAGGACGACGGCGCGCTGCGGGTGCTCCCCTCGACCGAGGTCGCGGGTGCTGGCACGGACGTCGTGGGCACGCTCGTCTGGCGGTTCTGGCCGCTGGACCGTCTCGGTCCGGTGACGAGCGCCGGGGCCGCCTCGTGAGCGCCCCCGAGCGCACCCGCGACGACGGTGACACCGAGGGCGCCCCGCGTCCCGCCGGGCGCTCCGCTGCCGGCGTCGTCATCGGGGCCGTCAAGGAGGTCGCCCTCGTCCTCGTGATGGCGATGGTCCTCTCCTTCGTCGTCAAGACCTGGCTGCTCCAGGCCTTCTACATCCCGTCCGGCTCGATGGAGGACACCCTCCTGGTCGGCGACCGCGTCGTCGTCTCGAAGCTGACGCCCGGCCCCTTCGACCTCAAGCGCGGCGACGTCGTCGTGTTCGAGGACCCGGGCGGCTGGCTCGGCGACGTCCCGCCGGTCGAGCGGACCGGCCCCACGGGCGCCGTCCACGACGCGCTCGTCTTCGTCGGGCTGCTGCCGAGCGAGTCCGAGGACCACCTCATCAAGCGTGTCGTCGGCCTGCCCGGCGACCACGTCGTGTGCTGCGACGCCCAGCGCCGGCTGACCGTCAACGGTGCGCCGCTCGACGAGCCGTACCTCAAGCCCGGCGACCAGCCGAGCTCGGTGTCCTTCGACATCACGGTCCCCGCCGGCCGGGTGTGGGTCATGGGCGACCACCGCTCCGACAGCGAGGACTCCCGCTTCCACGACGACGCCGGCGACGGGCGCGACGGCTCGGTCCCGGTGGCGCGCATCACCGGCCGCGCGGTGGCGGTCGTCTGGCCCTTCTCGCGCCTCGGCTGGCTCTCCGACCACCCCGACACCTTCTCGGGCGTGCCCGCCCGACCGCCGGCGAAGTGAGCCCGGCACCGCGCACCAAGCGCCCGAGCCTGCGGGTCGAGCGCGCCCTCCAGCGCGACGGCCACCGGGTCCTCGCGGGGATGGACGAGGTCGGCCGCGGCGCGCTCGCCGGGCCCGTCACCGTGGGCGTCGTCGTCATCGACGAGACGTGCCGCACGGCGCCGCAGGGCGTCCGCGACTCCAAGCTGCTCCAGCCGCACGCCCGCGAGGCGATGGTGCCGCGCATCGAGCGCTGGGCCCTCTGCCACGCGGTGGGGCACGCGAGCGCCGCCGAGATCGACGACGTCGGCATCATCGCGGCGCTGCGGCTGGCCGGCACCCGGGCGCTCGCGGCCTGCGGGGTGCATCCCGACCTCGTCATCCTCGACGGCAACCACGACTGGCTCACCGCGCCCGAGGACGTCGGCCTGCTCGCGTTCGCGCACGAGTCGGCCGTCACCACCCCGCCGGTCACGACGATGGTCAAGGCCGACCTGAAGTGCTCGTCGGTGGCCGCGGCCTCGGTGCTGGCCAAGGTGACCCGCGACCGCCTGATGGTCCAGCTGGGCTCCGAGGAGGAGCACGCCGTCTACGACTGGGTCGGCAACAAGGGCTACGCGGCCCCCGAGCACATGGACGCCCTGCGCGTGCACGGCCCGTCGGTGTGGCACCGGCGGTCGTGGCGGCTACCGGGGACGATGCACGATGATGGGCCGGTGCCGCAGACCGTCCCGACCACCACCCTGACCGACCTGACGAGCGTGGGGGAGCGATGAACTCGGAGGACCTGGAGAAGTACGAGAGCGAGGCCGAGCTCGCGCTGTACCGCGAGTACCGGGACGTCGTCGGGCTGTTCAGCCACGTCGTCGAGACCGAGCGACGCTTCTACCTCTGCAACAGCGTCGACGTGTCGGTGCGGACCGACGGCGGCGAGGTCTTCTTCGACGTGACGATGCACGACGCCTGGGTCTGGGACATCTACCGGCCGGCGCGGTTCGCCAAGACGGTGCGCGTCGTGACGTTCAAGGACGTCAACGTCGAGGAGCTCGCGAAGTCCGAGCTCGAGCTGCCCAAGGGCGAGTTCTGAGCCGTTGAGGCCCGGCGCGGCGCGGCGCGGCTCGGCGCGGCTCAGCGGGCCCCGGGCTCGTAGACGAGCTTGGTGTTGAGGAACTCGCGGATGCCGAGCGGACCCAGCTCGCGCCCGGTGCCCGAGCGCTTGGTGCCGCCGAAGGGCAGGTCGGCCATCGAGCCCTGCATCGCGTTCACCCACACCATCCCGGTCTCGAGGCGGGCGGCGACGTCGGCCGTGGCGTCGGGGTCCGCGCCGAACACGGCTCCGCCGAGCCCGAACCCGGAGGCGTTGGCGCGCTCGACCGCCTCGTCGGCGTCGGCGACCCGGTGGACGACGGCGACCGGCCCGAAGAGCTCCTCGTCGTGGGCGCGCATCCCCTCGGTGACGCCGGTGAGGACGGTGGGCGTGACCCAGGCGCCCGGGCGGTCGGGGCGCTCGGCGCCGCCGACGACCGCGGTGGCGCCGTGGTCGAGGGCGTCGCGGACCTGCTCGACGAGCCGCTCGGCGGCCGCCTCCGAGGAGAGCGGGGCGAGGGTGGTCGCGGGGTCGCTGGGGTCGCCGGGGGAGAGGGTCGCGAGGGCGGCGGCGAACCGCTCGAGGAAGGCGTCGTGCACGGCGTCGACGACGAGGAAGCGCTTGGCCGCGTTGCACGCCTGGCCGCAGTTCTGCATCCGCGCGTTCACGGCGTGCTTGACGGTGCGCTCGAGGTCGGCGTCGTCGAGGACGATGAACGGGTCGGAGCCGCCGAGCTCGAGGACGACCTTCTTGAGGTGGCGGCCGGCCTCGGCGGCCACGGCCGAGCCGGCGCGCTCGCTGCCGGTGACCGAGACCCCGGCCACGCGCGGGTCGGCGACGACGGCGGCCACCTGCTCGTCGGTGGCGAGGAGCACCTCGTACGCGCCGTCGGGCAGGCCGGCATCGCGCCAGACCTCGGCCGCGGCCAGCGCCGACTCGGGGCACTGGGGCGCGGGCTTGACGACGACCGTGTTGCCGGCCACGAGGTTCGGCGCGGCGAGCCGGACCGCCTGGTAGTACGGGAAGTTCCACGGCATGACCCCGAGGAGCACGCCGATGGGCTCGTGACGCAGCACGGCGCGGCCGCCGCGGCGCGGGGCGAGCGGCTCGTCGTCGAGGAGGCCCGGGCCGTCCTCGGCGTAGTAGGTGCAGATGTCGGTGACGAGGCCCAGCTCGCCCTGCGCCTCCCGGGTGCGCTTGCCCATCTCCCGGGTGATGAGCGCGGCGAGGGCGTCGCGACGCTCGGCGAACAGCTCGCCGGCGCGGCGGACGACGGCGGCGCGCTCGGCGACCGGGGTGTCGCGCCAGGTGCGGGCGGCGGCGTGCGCGCGGGCGAGGGTGGCCTCGACGTCGGCGTCGGAGGCGGTCGGGTGCTCTGCGACCGGCTCGTTCGTGGCGGGGTCGACGACGCGGTACGCGGTCACGGCGGGCTCCTCGGGTCGATGGGGGTCACCGTGATGCTCGCACGCGGTCGCTGCCCTCGTCGTCCACAGGGGCCCGTCGCGGCCTCCGTCGTCCACAGATCGGTGTCCGGGGCTGTCGGACGGGTCCGCGCCCCGGTTGGCTCGGCGCATGGAGACGACGACGGGTGGCGGCCCCCGGGACCGGCGGGCCGGGCTCGGCCGGTACGGGGAGGAGCTCGCGGTGCGGTACCTGCGCGAGCGGGGGATGGAGGTGGTCGAGCGCAACTGGCGCTGCGAGCACGGCGAGGTCGACGTCGTCGCGCTCGATGCCGGCTGCCTCGTCGTCTGCGAGGTCAAGACGCGCTCCGGCACCGGGTTCGGCGAGCCCGTCGAGGCGGTCACCGTGGCCAAGGCCCTGCGGCTGCGCCGGCTCGCGGCGGCGTACGTGCGCGAGCGGGGTGGGCACGAGGGTCCGCTGCGCATCGACGTCGTGGGTGTCCTCTGCCGGCCCGGTTCACCCGCCGAGGTACGGCACGTCGTCGGGGTGGGGTCGTGACCCTCGGTCTGGGGCGCACCCGGTCGGTCGCGCTCTCCGGCCTCGACGGCACGCTCGTCGACGTCGAGGCGCACATCGGCCAGGGCCTGCCGTGCTTCACCGTCGGCGGCCTGCCCGACACCGCCTGCCGCCAGGCCCCCGACCGGGTGCGGGCCGCCGCGGCGAACAGCGGGGTGCCGGTGCCGGCGCACCGGGTCACCGTCAACCTCTCGCCGGCCTCGGTCCCGAAGCGTGGGGCCGGGTTCGACCTCGCCATCGCCGTGGCCGTCCTCGCGGCGGCCGGCGTCCTGGAGCGCGACGCCGTCCGCGACGTCGTGCACCTCGGGGAGCTGGCCCTCGACGGCCGGCTGCGCGGGGTCCGCGGGGTGTTGCCCGCGGTGCTCGAGGCCGCGCGGCGCGGGGCCCGGCACGTCGTCGTGCCGCTCGAGAACGTGGCCGAGGCCCAGCTCGTCGAGGCGGTGGCGGTGCACGGGGCGGCCACGCTCGAGGAGGTCGTGGGCTGGTACCGCGCGGTCGCTGAGGGGGCGGTGCTGCCCGTCGCGCCGCGAGCGGCTCCCGGGCACCGGCCGACCACGGCGGGCGTCGACCTCGCCGACGTGGTCGGCCAGCCCGAGGCCCGGGCGGCCCTCGAGCTCGCGGCCACCGGTGGTCACCACGTCCTGATGACCGGTCCACCGGGCGTGGGCAAGACGATGCTCGCCGAACGGCTGGTCACCTTGCTGCCACCCCTCGGCAGGGTCGAGGCGCTGGAGGTCCACGCGGTCCGCTCGCTCGTCGCGCCGGTCGGCGAGGTCACCGCCCTCGACCGCACCCCGCCCTTCGTCGCACCGCACCACAGCACGTCGGTGGCGGCCCTCGCCGGCGGCGGGTCGGCCACGGTGCTGCCGGGCTCGGTGTCGCAGGCCCACCACGGCGTCCTCTTCCTCGACGAGGCCCCGGAGTTCCGCTCCTCGGTGCTGCAGGTGCTGCGCCAGCCGCTGGAGTCGGGGGAGGTCGTCATCGCCCGGGCGCGGCAGGTGGTCCGCTACCCCGCACGCTTCCTGCTCGTCCTCGCCAGCAACCCCTGCCCGTGCGGCATGTCCTTCGGCAAGGGCACCGAGTGCACCTGCGAGCCCCGCGAGGTGCGCGGCTACCTCGGCCGGCTGTCCGGGCCGCTCCTCGACCGTGTCGACCTGCACCTGCACGTGCCGCCGGTCCGGCGGGCGGCCTTCGCCGAGGAGGCCGGCGAGGCCAGCGCCGTCGTCGCCGCGCGCGTGCTCGCCGCCCGGGGCGCACAGGCCGAGCGCTGGACGGCGGGCGGCTGGACGGTCAACGGGGTCGTCCCCGGGCACGTCCTGCGGCGCGCCCCCTACCGGCTCCCGGGTGCCGTGACACTGGCCCTCGACACCGCCCTGGACGCCGGCCGCATCACGCTGCGCGGTTACGACCGGGTGCTGCGGGTGGCCTGGTCCGCGGCCGACCTCGCGGGCCGCACCGTCCCGACGCGCGAGGACGTCGCGACCGGGCTGCAGCTGCGCCGCACCGAGGGGGTGGCGGCGTGAGCGCCCCGGTGTCCCCGCTCGAGCGCGACGAGCGGTGGGCGCGGGTCGCGCTCGCCTTCCTCCTCGAGCCCGGGAACCACGGCATCGCGCGGTCGCTGGCCGCCGAGGGGGCGGTCGCCACCCTCGCCGCGCTGCGTCGGCGGGCCGGCTCGCCCGAGCGCTACGTCCGGCTGGCCGACCTCGACCTCGAGGGACTCGCCCGGCAGGTCCGCGACGCCGGGGCGCGCGTCCTCGTCCCCGGGGACCCCGAGTGGCCGCCGGGCGTCGACCGTCACGAGACTCCTCCGACGTGCCTGTTCGTGCGCGGCGACCCCGACCTCGCGGCGATGGCCGAGCGCGCGGTGGCCGTCGTGGGCTCGCGCGCCGCCAGCCCCTACGGCCTCCGGGTCGCCGCCGAGCTGGGGGAGGGCCTCGCCGGCCGCGGCTGGAGCGTCGTCAGCGGCGCGGCGTACGGCATCGACGCCGCGGCCCACCGTGGTGCGCTGGCGGCCGAGGGCACGACGGTCGCCGTGCTCGCGTGCGGGGTCGACGTCGCCTACCCGAAGGCCCACCACCGCCTCCTCGAGGCGATCGCCGGCACCGGCTCGGTGGTCAGCGAGGTGCCGCCCGGGGCGGTGCCGCTCCGGGGGCGCTTCCTCGCCCGCAACCGCCTCATCGCGCTGCTCGCCCGGGCCACCGTCGTCGTCGAGGCGAGCCTGCGCTCCGGCTCGCTGTCCACCGCCCGTGAGGCCCGCACCCACCACCTACCGGTCGGCGCCGTGCCCGGCCCGGTCTCCAGCGCCACCTCGGCCGGCTGCCACGAGCTGCTCCGCGAGACCGACGCGGTCCTCGTCACCGACACCGCCGACGTGGCCGAGCTCGCGGCCCGGGTCGGGGACGAGCTCGCGGACCCGCGCCGGCCCGCGCCCCGCCCCACCGACGCCCTCGAGCCGCTCGAGTACGCCGTCTGGGCCGCGGCGCCCGTGCGTCAACGGGCGAGCGCGGACCGCCTCGCGGTCCTCTCCGGCTCCGACCCCGCGAGGGTGCCGGCGGCGCTGGCCGTGCTCGAGGCGATGGGGCTGCTCGAGGGGGAGGGGGGCGGGTGGCGCAAGACGGCGTCCTCGCTGGTCACCGGCGGAGGGTGAGTGCGCCGCAGGACCTTCGGCCGGGGCGGTGGACGAACGGATGAACCTGCGGCGGTTCTCGTTGCGCACGGCAGGCCACGGTGCGACGGTGTCGGGGTGACCGTCGTCCGCCATGAGGTGCTGCCCGCCTTCGAACGCCACCTGCGTTCCGAGCGCGGGCGTTCCGAGCACACCGTGCGGGCCTACACGAGCGACGTGGGGGCCTTCCTCGACGACCTCGACGCCACCGGTGACCCCGACCTGCGCGCCGTCACCCTCGCGGACCTGCGGGGGTGGCTCGGCCGGGTGGCGCGCGGCGGCGCGGCCCGCTCGACGCTGGCGCGCACGTCCGCCTCGCTGCGGACCTTCTTCCGCTGGTGCGAGCGCACCGGCCGGGTCGAGCACGACCCGTCGCTCCGGCTCGCCGCGCCCCGCCGTCAACGCACCCTCCCGCCGGTCCTCGCCCAGCGCTCGGCCGCATCCCTCCTCGATGTCGCGGCGGTCGCCGCCGACGACGACGACCCGGTGCACCTGCGCGACCGCGCGGCCCTGGAGCTGCTCTACGGCACCGGGATCCGCGTCGGTGAGCTCACCGGCCTCGACGTCGACGACGTCGACCTCGACCAGCAGGTCCTGCGCGTCGTCGGCAAGGGCGACAAGGAACGGCGCGTCCCGTTCGGGAAGCCGGCCCGTGACGCCGTCACCTCCTGGCTCGACGGCGGACGCCCCCGGCTGGTGACCCAGGACAGCGGGCCGGCCCTGCTCCTCGGGCGTCGCGGCCGGCGCGTCGACCCCCGCCAGGTGCGCGAGGCGGTGCACCGCCTGCTGGCGCACGTGCCCGACGCCCCGGACCTCGGCCCGCACGGGCTGCGGCACAGCGCGGCCACCCACCTCCTCGAGGGCGGGGCGGACCTGCGGATGGTCCAGGAGCTGCTCGGCCACGCGTCGCTGGCGACCACCCAGATCTACACGCACGTCTCCGTCGACCGCCTCAAGCGGTCCTACGCCCAGGCGCACCCCCGTGCCTGAGCCCACCCAGGACGGCCACCCCACCCGCGACGCCGGGTCCTCGGCGGCCGCGGACACCGGCTACTCGGAGTGGATCTCCGAGGTCCGCCGGCTCTACGTCGAGCCCAAGGGCCCGGCCGAGCTGCACTTCGTCGAGGACGAGCCCGACCTGCCCGAGCAGCCCGCCCGTGGTCGCGGCCGGCTGCTCGGCCGTGGCCGTCGTTCGTCGCAGGCGGCCGGAGCCGCCCCGACCACCGAGCCGCTCGCCGCCCCCGCCGTCCCGGTCCGACCGAGCCTCGCCGACCTCATGGCCGGGGGGACCGCGCCCGCCGAGACGGAGGGGGTGCGCGCAGGAGCGCCGGTCGCCGCCGAGCCGATGGAGCTTGAGGCCGTCGAGCCCGACGTCGTGGAGCCCGAGGTCGTCGAGCCCGACGTCGTGGAGCCCGAGCCGTTCGCCCACGAGCCGGAGGTCGTCGAGCCGGAGGCCGCCGCGGAGGTCGCCCAGCCCGAGGCCGCCGAGCCGGAGGTGCCCGAGGTCGGCGCCGACCCGGAGCGACGTCCCGGCCGCCGCGTCGAGTGGCCGAGCCTGGAGGGCGATGCGTCACGGCCGGCCTTCGAGCCGTGGGCCGTCGTCGCCCGCCGCGAACCCGCTTCTGCCGAGGGCGAACCCGCCACCCTTCAGGATGGGGACGCGGACGGACCCCCGGTCACGGATCCCGACGACGTGGACTGGCCCGTGGCGGTGGCGGCGCAGGACGAGGGCTGGCCCGTGGCCGCCCCGGCCGCCGACCTCCCTTCAGAGGTCGCCGTTCCATCCGACGTCGGCCCCTCCAGCGCGCCCAGCCCGGAGCAGGCGTGGGTCGCGGCACTGGCCGACGCCCACGACGCCGCCCTGACGTCGGTGCCCGCGCCCCGGGCCGTGGAGCCCGACGAGGACCTCGCGGTCGCGGACGCACCGGTCCCCACGCACTCGTGGTGGGACGAGGGCCCGCTCGACGAGACCTCGGCCGACCCGGCCGGTGACGGGACGCCGGACGACGGCTCCGCGACGCCGGCCGCCGCGCCGGGGCCGTCCGCCGTCGACCTCGGTGCCGCCTCGCGGTCGTCGTGGTTCGACGAGACACCGGACGACGAGCTCGCCGACGAGCCGGGGCCCGTCCCGGCGACGACCCCGACCGCCGGCGAGGGCAGGCCCGACCCGTCCCCGTCCGCAGCGGGTGCCCTGCCCCCGTGGCCGACCCGCGCGCCGGGTGACCCGCTCACCCGCCGTGAGGACCCGTCCGAGGCCCCCGTGACCCGCGCCCAGACCCGCGCCGCGGCGCGGCGGGCCGCTCGGCGGCGCGCCGCGCGCCGCCGGTGGGCGCTCGTCGCGGCCGTCGTCCTGCTCGTCGTGGTGGCGGCCGGGTGGTGGGTCCTGCGCCCGGACGGTGCCGCGGCCGCCGGGGCGAGCCCGCGCCCGGACACCGCGGCCGTCACCGTGGTCGACCGGCCGGCCGGGCTCCTGCGCTCCTGACCCTCACCTCGCTGCGTCCCTGACGCTCACCTCCCCTCGCCGAGGGGCAGCAGCCGGACCCGCCCCGACCCCGTGAGCAGCGGCAGGGGGTCGAGGTAGAGCGGGGACCGTCGGGCCCCGAGGTGCAGGCACCCGCCGCAGTGCGATGCCGGCCCCGCCGCCACGCCGTCCACGGAACCGAGCCGTTCGCCGGCCCGCACCACATCACCGACGACGACGCTCGCCCGCACCGGCTCGTAGGTGCTCGTCAGGCCGTCGGCGTGCAGCACCGACACCGTGCCGCGGCCGGCGACCGACCCGGCGTGCGTGACGCGCCCGGCCTCGACGGCGAGGACCGCGTCCCCCGGTGGGGCCGCGAGGTCGAGGCCCCGGTGACCGGGGCCCCACGGGGAGGCCGGCGCGACGAACGGGCGCAGCACCTCCGGGCGGGGCGAGAGCGGCCACCGCCACCGGGGCCCCGCGCGCGGCACCGCGGTGGGGGCCCGTGCGCCCGGCACGGGTGCGCCGGTGACCGACGCCTTCGCGTGTGCCGGGGGAGGGGCCACGGGTCCGGGCGCGGCCCCGAGGAGCGCGGCGACGGCGGCCGCCGCGGCGACGAGGCCGCTGAGGGGGAGCAGGTGGTCCATCGCTCGAGCCTGCGCGGCGAGGACCCGGACCGGGAGGGCTCACCGGAGATCTGTGGACGGACCGGCGCCGCAGGCCGGCCTGTGGACGACGCGGCGGGGCGGCCCGGTGCTCAGGTGTCGCGCAGCGCCGCGAGGCGACGGCACGCCTCGTCGAGCACGTCGTCCTGCTTGCAGAAGGCGAACCGCACGAGGGTCCGCGCCGCGTCGGCGTCGTCGTGGAAGACGGACACGGGCACACCGACCACCCCGGCCCGCGCCGGCAGCTCGTGGCAGAACGCGACGGCGTCCTCCGCCCCCAGCGTCGCGGCGTCGGCGACCACGAAGTACCCGCCCTGCGGCACCGACACCGCCATCCCCGCGGCGCGCAGCCCGGAGACCAGGCGGTCGCGCTTGGCCTGCAGCGACGACGCGAGCCCGGCGTAGACGTCGTCACCCAGCCCGAGCCCGACGGCCACCGCGTGCTGGAACGGCCCGGACGCCACGTACGTCAGGAACTGCTTGACCGAGCGCACCGCCGCCACGGCCTCGGCCGGCCCGCAGACCCACCCGACCTTCCAGCCGGTCGTGGAGAACGTCTTTCCCGCCGAGGAGATGGTGAGGGTCCGCTCGCGCATGCCGGGCAGCGTCGCCATCGGCACGTGCTCCGTCCCGTCGAAGGCCAGGTGCTCGTACACCTCGTCGGTGACGACCCAGGCGTCGTGCTCGCGCGCCAGCTCGGCCACGAGCTCGAGCTCGGCGCGCGTGAAGACCTTCCCCGTCGGGTTGTGCGGGCTGTTCAGCAGCACTACGCGCGTGCGCGACGAGAACGCGGCCCGCAGGGACGCCTCGTCGACGGCGAACTCGGGGAAGCGCAGCACCGAGGTCCGGCGCACCCCGCCGGCCAGGGCGATGGTCGCGGCGTAGGAGTCGTAGTACGGCTCGAAGGTGACGACCTCGTCGCCCGGCCGCACCAGGGCGAGCACCGTCGCGGCGATCGCCTCCGTGGCGCCGACCGTCACCAGCACCTCGCTCGCCGGGTCGACCTCGAGCCCGTAGAAGCGCGACTGGTGCTCGGCCACCGCCGTGAGGAGCCCCGGCACCCCTGGGCCCGGCGGGTACTGGTTCAGCCCGGCGCGCACGGCCGAGACCGCCGCGTCGAGCACCTCGCGCGGGCCATCGGTGTCCGGGAACCCCTGCCCGAGGTTGATCGCGCCGTGCTCGGCCGCGAGGGCCGACATCGTGGCGAAGATCGTCGTGCCGAACGGGGCGAGCGCCGGGTGGCCGGGAGTCGAGGGCATGCCCGCAGGCTAGGCGTCGCCCGCGTCGGCGTGCGCGATGTGGTCCAGCTGGCGCCAGACCAGGAGCAGCGTCACCCCGGACCCGGCGAAGGCGAACCAGAACGGCGCGGCCGCCCCGAACCGCTCGGCGATGACACCGCCCAGCAGCTGCCCGACGAGCAGGCCGCCCACCAGCCCCACCCAGTACACCGAGCCGACCCGCCCCTGCAGCTCCATGGGGGTGGCGCGCTGGCGCACCGCCGAGGACAGCGACCCCCAGACGAAGGCATAGCCGCCGAAGAGCACCATGACCGCCAGCGCCACGGCCCACACGGTGGTCACGGCCAGTGCCAGGTGGGTCAGCACCTCCAGCAGCAGGCAGGCCTTCATCAGCCGGGCCAGCGCCACGTGCCGCTCGAGCCACCCGTAGGACAGGACCGAGACGATGCCGCCCACCGCCGAGGCCGTCGTCAGCAGGCCGAACCCGACCGGCCCGACCCCCAGGCGCTCCTGCGCCCAGTAGACGAGCACACCCCAGGGCGCACCCCAGGTGATGTTGAAGACGAGGATGACGACCGTCAGCGTGCGCACGGGGGCGTTGTGGGCGATCCACCGCAGCCCGTCGACGATGTCGCGGCCCACGTGCTGGTCGGGCCGCTCCCGCTCCACCGCGGGCAGGCGCACCCGGGAGAACAGCCCGACGGCCAGCAGCAGGCTGAGCACGTGCACGCCGAACGGCACGGCGGACCCGAGGGCGAACAGCCCGGCGCCGACGGCCGGCCCGATGAGCTGGTTGGCGACGAGGAAGCCCGACATCTGCCGGGCGTTGGCCAGCCCGAGGTCCTCGCTGCGCACGAGCATCGGGAGAATGGCCCGCCACCCGGTGTCCGCGAAGACCTCGGCGGTCCCGACGAGCAGGAGCAGCCCGAGCAGCAGCCCGATGGACAGCGTGCCCGTCAGCAGCGTCGCGACGAGGGCGGCCAGCACGGCCATCCGCGCGAGGTTGGCGACGATGACCACCCGGCGCCGGTCGACCCGGTCCGCGACCGCGCCGGCGTACAGCCCGATCGCGAGCCCGGGGAGGCGCTGCACCACCGCCGCCGCGGCGATGAGCACGGGGGAGCGGGTCTGCGTGGCCACCAGCAGCGGCCCGGCGGCCAGCGCGATGCCGTCCCCCACCTGCCCGACCCACGACGAGGCGAGGTTCCAGCGGAAGGCGGTCCCCATCCGCGGGGGTGCGACGACGTCGAGCACCCGCCCGACCGCCCGCCCCACGAAGCCACCCACGAGGACGCGACGCTACCTCGCGGCCGAGCCCGGCGTCACGCGGGTTGCCGGCCGCTCGCCGGGCCCCGACGATTTCGTGCCCGGGCCCCCGGGACCGTACGATGTCGGGTGGCCCTCGTGTGCTCGCACACGGAGGTCACATCTCGCGCGTCACCTCCCTGCGACGAGGCTCGTCCACCGAGCAGGGGCGCACCACGGCAGTGACGGTCGCGACCTCGCAGAGGTCACGGTCGTCCGGGGTGCGTCGCGGCGCCAGGCAGGTGGGTCCACCCTCACGGGCTCGGACACCACCGACGTAACTGACAACCACACACACAAGGAGAACGACGATGGCCGTCGTCACCATGCGCCAGCTCCTCGAGAGCGGCGTCCACTTCGGGCACCAGACCCGTCGCTGGAACCCGAAGATGAAGCGCTTCATCATGACCGAGCGCAACGGGATCTACATCATCGACCTGCAGCAGTCGGTGACGTACATCAACAACGCGTTCGAGTTCGTCAAGGAGACCGTCGCCCACGGCGGCACCATCCTCTTCGTCGGCACCAAGCGCCAGGCCCAGGAGCCCATCGCCGAACAGGCGACGCGCGTCGGGATGCCCTACGTCAACCACCGCTGGCTCGGTGGCATGCTCACCAACTTCCAGACGATCTCCAAGCGCCTCACGCGCCTCAAGGAGCTCGAGGAGATCAACTTCGACGACGTGGCCGGTTCCGGTCGCACGAAGAAGGAGCTCCTCATGATGAAGCGTGAGAAGGACAAGCTCGAGAAGACCCTCGGCGGCATCCGCTCGATGGCCAAGGTCCCCTCCGCGGTGTGGATCGTCGACACCAAGAAGGAGCACCTCGCCGTCGACGAGGCCCGCAAGCTCGGGCTCCCCGTCATCGCGATCCTCGACACCAACTGCGACCCCGACGAGGTCGACTACAAGATCCCGGGCAACGACGACGCCATCCGCTCGGTCACGCTGCTGACCCGCGTCATCGCCGACGCCGTCGCCGAGGGCCTCATCAGCCGCTCCGGTGGCCAGGCCGCCGCGGGCGAGTCGACCACCGAGGAGCCGCTGGCCGACTGGGAGCGCGAGCTGCTCGCCGGCCAGGCCGCCGAGGCCGCTGCCCCCGAGGCCGGCGAGACCGCCGCCGCGGACGCCCCCGAGGCTGCCGCCGTCGAGGCCGAGGCCACCGAGGCCCCCGCCGCCGAGGCCACCGAGGCCCCCGCCGCCGAGGCGTCGGCCGAGGAGAAGGCCGAGGCCGCTCCGGCCGAGCAGGCCTGAGCCGCAGCGCACCCCGCCCACCGCTACCAGGAAAGAGCGAACACCACCTATGGCGAACTACACCGCCGCTGACATCAAGACGCTCCGCGAGAAGACCGCGGCCGGGATGATGGACGTCAAGAAGGCCCTCGACGAGGCCGACGGCGACCTGGTCAAGGCCGAGGAGATCCTGCGGGTCAAGGGCCAGAAGGGCGTCACCAAGCGCGAGGGGCGCACCGCCTCCAACGGCCTCGTCGCCGCCCGCGCGGGCGCCGGCGAGGGCACCCTCGTCGAGGTCCTCTGCGAGACCGACTTCGTCGCCAAGGGCGAGCGCTTCGGCGCCCTGGCCGACCAGGTCCTCGAGCAGGCCGTGGCCACCAAGGCCGCCGACGCCGAGGCCCTGCTCGGCTCGACCCTGTCCGACGGCAAGTCGGTCAAGGAGCTCCTCGACGAGGCCAACGCGACCATCGGCGAGAAGATCGAGGTCAAGCGCGTGGCCCGCCTCGAGGGCGAGCACGTCGTCTCCTACCTCCACAAGACGAGCCCCGACCTGCCCGCGCAGATCGGTGTCCTCGTCTCGACCACCGGTGGCGACGACACGACGGCCCGCGACGTCGCGATGCACGTCGCGGCGTTCAGCCCGAGCGTCCTCTCCCGCGAGGAGATCGACGCCGCGACGGTCGAGAACGAGCGTCGCGTCGCCGAGGCCACCGCCAAGGAGGAGGGCAAGCCCGAGGCCGCCCTGCCGAAGATCATCGAGGGTCGGGTCAACGGCTTCTTCAAGGAGCAGGTGCTCCTCGAGCAGCCGTTCGCCAAGGAGCCCAAGAAGACCGTCGCCAAGGTCCTCGACGAGGCCGGCGCGTCGGCCACCGGCTTCGCGCGCTTCCGCGTCGGGAGCTGATCCGGCGCGCTGCACGCAGCGCCACCACGACGCCGCCCCCGGGTCCGCCCGGGGGCGGCGTCGTGTGTCAGCCCTCGAGCTCGGTGAGGTGCGCCCGGTCCGCGGGACGCTCGTACGGCTCGGGCCACCAGTCCTCGACCTCGGCGACGAGCCCTTGCTCGTCCATCGTGAAGAGGCACAGGCCGGTCATCACCTCGCCGCCGACGGTGAAGGTGGTGCGGCTCATCGCCCCCTGCGCGTCGGCGAGGACGCGGTCGACCCGCACGTGCCAGTCGCCGGGGAACTCGGTGTTGAAGCGCAGGTAGGCCTCGCGGCCCCGCACGACCTCGCGCGTCTGCGGGACGCGGTAGACGACGTCGGGGGAGAGGGTGGCGGCGAAGGCGTCCCAGTCACGGGCCTCGGCGGCGGCCCAGTAGGCCCGGACGACGTCTGCGTGGTCGGTGCTCATGCCCGCACCGTACGACCGGCCACCGACACCTGTCGGGCGGGCACCGTGACGTGCGACGATGGCGTCAGGGAGGCCACCATGGACGCAGCGCAGCAGACCGACCGGCACGACCTCGAGCGGCGGGTGCACGTCGACCTGCCCCGTATCGCCCCCGAGGACATGAGCACCGCCCAGGAGGTCGAGGCACCCCGCGACCCCACCGGCGGGCGCGACACCGAGACCGAGTTCATGCTCCGCAACGGCGCCTTCTGGCCCTGAGCCCGCCCCCGACCGTCCGTGCGGCGGACGCACCGACAGGCAAAGAGTGCCCGAGCCCCCCTCGGTCGCGCTCGATGCGTGGAGCCGGCGAGCCCTCTGCCTGTCCGAGCGTCCGCCCGGCCCCCGGGCCGGCGACGTCAGGCGTCGAGCGCGCCGCGGCCCGTGACGGGCGGACGGTCGCTCCACGGGAACGAGATCCACCGGTCGGTGTGCCCCCACGCGTGGTCCGGCACCACGACCGAGCGCGGCTTGGCGTAGATGACCGCCGTGCGCACCCGCCCGACCTTCCCGGCGCAGAACTCCTGCACCGAGCGCAGCGTCAGCCCGGTGTCCGCGACGTCGTCGGCGACGAGCACGGTGGCGTCGTGGAGGTCGACGAAGTCCGGCGCGGGCGGGAGGATGCGCGGCACCTCGAGGCGCTCGTCGACGCCGGTGTAGAACTCGACGTTCATCGTGTACGTGTTCTTCACGCCGAGCGCGTAGCCCAGCGCCCCGCCGACGATCAGCCCGCCGCGCGCGATCGAGAGCACCATGTCGGGCACGCCGTCGGCGGCGATCTCCTCGGCGAGCGACCACACCGCCTCGTCGAAGCGTTCCCAGGTCAGCACCTCGCGCTCGTCGGCCACGCCGCGATCCTGCCAGCCCCGTGTTACCCGCCGGTTTCCCGGTTGGGTCGCGGTGCCCCGGGTGTGACAGGATCGGTCGACCGCCGCACCACCCGCCGAGGAGGCCCCGTGACCACGCCTGCCACCGCCGAGGCCCCGGCCCCGACTGCTCCGGGTCGCTCCCGGCGCGTCCTGCTCAAGCTCTCCGGCGAGGTGTTCGGCGGCGGCAAGGTGGGTGTCGACCCCGACGTCGTGCGCGGCATCGCCCGCCAGATCGCCGAGGCCGTGCGCGAGGGCATCGAGGTGGCCATCGTCGTCGGCGGCGGCAACTTCTTCCGCGGCGCCGAGCTGCAGCAGAAGGGGATGGAGCGGGCCCGCGCCGACTACATCGGGATGCTCGGCACCGTGATGAACTGCCTGGCGCTGCAGGACTTCCTCGAGAAGGAGGGCGTCGACACGCGCGTGCAGACCGCCATCACGATGGGCCAGGTCGCCGAGCCGTACATCCCGCGCCGCGCCATCCGCCACCTCGAGAAGGGCCGGGTCGTCATCTTCGGCGCCGGCGCCGGCATGCCCTACTTCTCCACCGACACCGTGAGCGCCCAGCGCGCCCTGGAGTGCCAGTGCGACGCCGTGCTCATGAGCAAGAACGGCGTCGACGGCGTCTACGACGCGGACCCTCGCACGAACCCCGACGCCCGCAAGCTCGACGAGGTGACCTTCGCCGAGGCGCTGCGCACCGGCCTCAAGGTCGTCGACGCCGCGGCCTTCAGCCTCTGCATGGACAACCGCCTCCCGATGGTCGTCTTCGGGATGGAGGGCGACGGCAACATCACCCGGGCGCTGCGCGGCGAGCCGATCGGCACGCTCGTCTCGGCCGGGTGACCTGCCCGGACGTCCCGAACCCCTGACACACTGGACCCTCAGCGCCGCGAACGCGGCCTGGACCGAAGGAGAAGCGCCGCGATGATCGACGAGACCTTGTTCGAGGCCGAGGAGAAGATGGAGAAGGCCGTCGAGGTCGCCAAGGAGAGCTTCGCCGGCATCCGCACCGGCCGTGCCCACCCCGGCATGTTCCAGAAGATCACCGTCGACTACTACGGCGCCCCGACCCCGCTCCAGCAGCTCGCGTCGTTCCAGACGCCCGAGGCGCGCACCATCATCATCAGCCCGTTCGACAAGGGCTCGATGCACGCCATCGAGAAGGCCATCCAGCAGGCCGACCTCGGGGTCAACCCCAGCAACGACGGCAACATCATCCGCTGCACGATGCCGCAGCTCACCGAGGAGCGCCGCCGCGAGTACGTGAAGATGGCGCACAGCGAGGCCGAGGAGGCCCGCGTCTCGGTGCGCAACATCCGCCGCAGCGCCAAGACCAGCCTCGAGAAGCTCGTCAAGGACGGCGAGGTCGGTGAGGACGAGGGCACCCGCGCCGAGAAGGAGCTCGAGTCGGTCACCAAGCGGCACGTCGACCAGATCGACGAGCTGCTCAAGGGCAAGGAAGCCGAGCTGCTCGACGTCTGACCCGACGCCGACCCCGAGGATGCCTGACGCCACCGCTGCCGCCCCCGACGCCGAGGACCCCGGCGCCGGCGCCGTGACGACCGCGGACGCCGCCGACGCCGAGCAGGCCGGAGCGGCCGACCAGACCGACCCGCCGGCCCCGCCGCGCCGCACCCCGTCCGCCGGCCGGGACCTGCGGGCCGCGATCGGCGTCGGGCTGCTCCTCGGCGCGGTCGTCATCGCCAGCCTCGTCCTCGACGCCCGGGCCTTCCTCGTCGTCGTCATCGCCGCGATGGTGCTCGGCGCGTGGGAGGTCCGGCGGGCCGTCGCCACCAAGGGGATCCGGGTGCCGTTGGTGCCGTTGGTCCTCGGTGCGGTCGGGATGATCGCCTCGGCCTACCTGCGCGGGGCCGAGGCGCTCGTCGTCACCTTCGGCCTCACCGTCGTCGGCATGCTCGTCTGGCGGGTCGCCGACGGCCTGCTCGGCGCGGCCCGCGACCTCGCCGCCTCCGCGCTCGTCGCCTTCTACCCGGTCTTCCTCGGCGGCTTCGCCTCGCTGATGCTCGCCGCCCCGGACGGGCGCCAGCGCATCATCACCTTCGTCCTCGTCACCGTCTTCTCCGACATCGGCGGCTACGCGGTCGGTGTGGTGTTCGGCAAGCACCCGATGGCGCCCTCGCTCAGCCCGAAGAAGTCCTGGGAGGGCTTCGCGGGCTCGGTCGGTACCTGCGCCGTGGTCGGTGCGGTCTCCCTGCCCCTCCTCCTGCACGGTGCCTGGTGGCAGGGCGCGGTCCTCGGGGCGGTCGCCGCGGGGGCGGCGACCGTGGGCGACCTCATCGAGAGCAGCATCAAGCGCGACCTCGGCATCAAGGACATGGGCACGTTGCTGCCCGGCCACGGCGGGCTCATGGACCGGCTCGACTCCCTCGTGGTCGTCGCGCCGGTGGCCTGGGCCCTGCTGCTCTGGTTCGTCCCCGCGGCCTGAGCCCGCCCGCCGGCCTCAGCCGGCGCGCCGGCCGCCCCGGCCCATCATCCCCTCGAGGAGGGGGGTGGGCCGCACGAGGAGCGAGCCGTCGCCGGCGTCCTCGGTGAGGCAGGTGATCTCGCGGTGGTACCAGTGGTAGACGTGCGGCGAGACCGGGCCGACGCCGTCGTCGAACATCTCCGCGGCCTGCTCGGGCACGAGCTCGAGCGCCAGGCGGGTCTCGGCCGCCGTCGCGCAGGTCTGGAGCACGATCGAGTGGCGGTTCGGGACGGCGAAGACGATGCCGCCGTGGAGGTCGGCGCGCGGCATCCACCGGTCGACGGCGTCGAGGAGGAAGCGGGCGAAGGACGCCGTGTACGGGGAGTCGCCGACGAGCGCGCTGACCGAGCGCCGGCCGGAGCCGAGCCGCACGTGCTCGACGTCGGCGGCCTCCATCTGGCGCACGAGGTTGGAGCGCCCGATGCCCATGAGGGTCGGCACGTACCGCCGGGTCGCGGCCAGCCGCGAGTCCGGGAGGGTGACGACCGTCGTCGGGAGGTCGAGGGTGAGGACCTCGTCGATGTGGTCGGTGAACGGGACCACGTAGGAGAAGCCGAGCCCGGTGGACTGCAACCGGTCCCGCGCGACGAGCCGCGAGGTGAGCGCGGCGTCGAACTGCTCCGGGGTGAGCGAGTCGACGTCGGTCTCGGCGGCCGCGGTGAGCCGCTCGAGGTGGGCGCGCACCGCCTCGTCGATCTCGGGTCCGTCGACGTCCGGCACCGGGAGGAGCGGACGACGGATGGCGGTGGTGGTGGACTGGGCGGAACCCCCTGCGGGCGCGCGCCAGCGATCGAACAGGCCCATGGCCGTGCCTTTCCCTGCATCTTCGCTCCCCCTGCGGAGCGAAGTTAAAGGAAGGGTAAAGGCAGCGAGGTCGTCCGCGTGGCCGATCGGCGGAATCGGCCGAACGGACATCGGGCGTCGGTCCTTCGTGCGGGAACCTGCGAGAATCGGCGGACCATGCCCGACCTCCCCGACCCCACGACCCGCCCCGTCCCCGGCCAGCTGACCATGGTCGCGCCGCGGCGGGGCAAGCCCCCGCGCCACCTGGCTGACCTGTCGGTCGAGGAGCGCCGCGCGGCGGTCACCGCCCTCGGCCACAAGGCCTTCCGCGCCAACCAGCTCTCGACGCACTACTTCGAGCGCCTCGTCGACGACCCCGAGGAGATGACCGACCTCCCGAAGGGCGTACGTGACGACCTCGTCGCCGACCTGCTGCCGCCGCTGCTCGCCCCGGTCCGCTCGATCACCGCCGACGAGGGCGCCACGGTCAAGCAGGTCTGGCGGCTCTTCGACGGCGCGCTCGTCGAGTCCGTCCTCATGCGCTACCCGAACCGCGTCACCGTGTGCATCTCGAGCCAGGCCGGCTGCGGGATGAACTGCCCCTTCTGCGCCACCGGGCAGGAGGGCCTGACCCGCAACATGTCGGCGGCCGAGGTCGTCGAGCAGGTCGTGGCCGCGGCCCGGATGCTGCGCCACGGCGGCCTGCCGGAGATCGGCGGACCCACCGAGGGTGCCGCCCTCGGCGACGAGGCCGACGACGCCACCGAGCCCACCGGGCCGACGCGGGTCAGCAACGTCGTCTTCATGGGGATGGGGGAGGCGCTGGCCAACTACAAGGCCGCGATCGGTGCGATCCGCCGCCTCACCGAGCCGGCGCCCTCCGGCCTCGGCATCTCCGCCCGGGGCATCACGATGTCGACCGTCGGGCTGGTGCCGGGCATCGACCGGCTCGCCGCCGAGGGCATCCCCGTGACGCTGGCGCTCTCGCTGCACGCGCCGGACGACGAGCTGCGGGACGAGCTGGTCCCGATCAACACGCGCTGGAAGGTCGACGAGGCCATCGACGCCGCGTACCGGTACTACGAGGCCACGGGCCGCCGGGTGAGCATCGAGTACGCGCTGATCCGCGACATCAACGACCAGGCGTGGCGGGCCGACCTGCTCGGCGACAAGCTGGCCGCCCGCGGGAAGGGGTGGGTGCACGTCAACCCGATCCCGCTCAACCCCACCCCGGGCTCGAAGTGGACGGCCTCGCGCCGCGGCGTCGAGCAGCAGTTCGTCGAGCGGCTGCGCGCCCACGGCATCCCCACGACGGTCCGCGACACCCGAGGCTCGGAGATCGACGGCGCCTGCGGCCAGCTGGCCGCGTCGACCGCCTGACCCCGCGGTCGGCTGACCCGGGGCCACCCTCGGCGCTACGCTCCGGTGGTGCGACGTCGTCTGCTCGGGGCGGCCGCCGTCCTCGTGGTCGTGGCGGCGGCCGGTTGCGCGTCCTCCGACGAGCTCCCGGCGAACCTGCGGGCCCAGAGCTCGCACGAGCAGGCGCACGCCTCCGCGGCTGCTTCGCCGTCGGCGACCCCGTCCCGGCCCGACGTGCCGCTGCGCGCGGGCGAGCGGTTCGTCCAGGTGCGCCTGCCGGCTCCGTACACCCCGTCGGCCCCCACGCCGAAGGGGACCGACGACTACCGCTGCTTCCTCCTCGACCCGCACCTCGCCACCGACCAGCTCGTGAGCGGGGTCGACATCCGGCCCGACAACGCGGCCGTCGTGCACCACGTCATCGTCTCGAAGGTCACGCCCGACCAGGTCGCGCGGGCCGAGCGCGAGGACGCGGCCACGCCCGGCCAGGGCTGGACCTGCTTCGGCGGGAGCGGGCTCCAGGGCGTCGGGCAGGACCTCGACGACGCCGACTGGGTGGGTGCCTGGGCGCCCGGCGGCGGCGAGCGCGTCATGGCCGATGACATCGGCATCCCGCTCGCCGCGGGGAGCCGGCTCGTCGTCCAGGTGCACTACAACCTCCTCGCCGGCAAGGGCACCGACCGCAGCACGGTGCGGCTGCGACTGTCGGAGGCCGCGGGCAGCCGCAAGAAGGCCCTCGAGACGATGCTGCTGCCGGCTCCCGTCGAGCTGCCCTGCCGTGAGAACCGGTCGGCCGGCCTGTGCAGCCGTGTGGTGTCGGTGTCCGACGTGTCGCGGCGCTTCGACGAGCGACCGGCCACCGCCGACCTGCTGCACCTGCTCTGCGGGCCGGTCGTGCCCGGGCCGGTCCAGAGCTGCACCCGGACCGTCCGGGAGCCGGGCACCATCCGGGCGGTGTCGGGGCACATGCACCTGCTCGGCCGGGCCATCACCGTCGACGTCGGCAAGGGGTCGGCGAAGGCCCGGCGCGTGCTGGACATCGCCAACTGGGACTTCGACGACCAGCGGAGCATCCCGCTCGAGAAGCCCGTGCCGGTCGCCGCGGGCGACCGCATCACGGTCACCTGCCGCCACGACCAGTCGCTGCGTGACCGGCTGCCCGCCTTCCAGGGCCAGCGCGAGCGCTACGTCGTCTGGGGCGAGGGCACGACCGACGAGATGTGCCTCGGCATCGTCCTGCTGACGCGCCCCTGACGCCTGCCCGGCGGGACGTCGGCGGGATTGGGAGGGTGGATGGCGGGCCCGTGGCGTGGTGCCGACGGCACGCTCCCCGCCAGACTGGGGGACGTGGGACTTCGGGACGAACGGCTCCGGCGCGGCTGGAGCCAGGAACGGCTGGCCGCCGAGAGCGGCGTCGGCGTGCGCACCGTCCAGCGCCTCGAGGGCGGCGCACGGCCCGGTCGTGCCACGGCGGAGGCGCTGGCGGCCGCGCTCGGGGTCGATCCCACGATGCTCCTGCCCGACCCGGTGGGCGAGGCCGTCCCCGCGCGACCGGCAGCCGAGGTCACCTTCGTCGAGGCGCTGCGGCGCGGGCTGCGCGGGTGGGGCGACTTCGAGGGGCGGGCCAGCCGGTCCGAGTACTGGTTCCTCGTCCTCGCCGCGGCGGTCGTCGTCGGTGCGCCGGCGGCCCTCGACGATCGGCTCGGCGGGTTCGTGCTCGTCCTCTGCCTCGTCCCGCTGCTCGCCGCGGGCACCCGCCGGCTCCGGGACGCCGGTCAGAGCCCGTGGTGGCAGCTCTTCCTGCTCGTGCCGTTCGGGTTCGTCGTCACGGCCACGCTCATGGTGATGCCGGGGCGCTCGCCGGACCCGGTGCCGGCCGAGACCGGTCGGTCGTGAGCACGGCGACGGCGTCGGTGACGTCGTCGACGAGGTGCACGCGCTCGGCCATCGGGCGACCGGCGGCCAGCGCCTCCAGGGCCGGCCACACCGGTACGACCTCGGTCCAGTGCCTGACCCCGACGAGCACGAGGTGCGGCAGCGGCGCGTCCTCGGCGGCGTAGTAGAGCGGGGTCGCCGCCTGGAAGACCTCCTGCACGGTGCCGGCCGCCCCCTCGAGGACGACGACGCCGGCGGTGCAGCGCGCCAGGAGGCCGTCCTCGCGGATGGCGTTCGAGAAGTACTTCGCGATGCCGTCGCAGAACACGTTCGGGGGCTCGTGCCCGTAGAACCAGGTGGGGATGCCGATGCTGCGCACCGGGCGGCCGGCCCGCCCGGCGACCAGGGGCGCGCGCACCTCGAGGGCGAGCGTGGCCCAGGCGCCGACGTCCGGGGCGAAGGTCGGCACGGCGCGCAGCTGCTCGACGGCGTCGGCCAGGGAACCGGTGTCGGGCGCCAGGGCCCCGAGGTTGGCGGCTTCCATCGCCCCGGGTCCACCGCCGGTCGCGACGACGAGTCCGCTTCTCCCGAGGGCGTGCCCGAGCGCGGCTGCCCGGGCGTAGCGCTCGTCGTCCCGTCCGAGGGCGTGACCGCCCATGACGCCGACGACGGGTCGGTCGTCGAGGAGGTCGCTCAGGGCGTCGCCCATCGAGTCGTCGTGGATGGCGCGCAGCAGGGTGACGAAGACGTCGTGGCCGAGGGCGGCGTCGCGGGACCAGTGATAGGCGCGGGCGTCGGGGGTCGCCTCGTACCCGGCCGCGCCCAGCCCCTCGTAGAGCTCGTCGGGGGAGTAGAGGGTGGCCCGGTAGGGGTCGACGGGGGCGTGCGGGTCGGTGGGGAAGACGAGGGCGCCGCGCGTGCGCAGGTGGTGCTCGAGGCCGTCCGGCAGCCGGCCGCCGAGGACCACGAGGCCGTCGACGTCGTCCCGCGCGAGCAAGCGCGCTGCGTGGTCGGTGAGGTCGAGGTCCTGCAGGCGAAGGCCGCGCAGCGGGGCACCGGCGTCGAGCGCGGCGTCCAGCGCGGCGAGGGTCTCGATCTCGGGCACCCGGCGAACCTACCGGC
>NZ_JBNVZV010000007.1:0-190441 GCF_050496545.1 Phycicoccus avicenniae
GGGGGGGGGGGGGGGGGGGGGGGGGGGGGGGGGGCGGGCGCGGCGGCGGGGGGGGGGGGCCGCGGCCTCGGCGGGGGCCGGGGGCGCGGTGGGGTCGGCGGGCGGCGGGGGCACGACCTCGGTGCGGTCGGCCGGGGGGCCGTCCTCGCGCGGGGTGTTCTCGCTCATGGTTCCTCCTCGGTGGGGTTCTGTACCCATCGAACACCCGACGCGGGCGGCGCCCAAGGGGTTCCGGGGGCATGTCGGGGTCCGGATCGGGGTCGGGTCAGGGCCGACCCCTACCGCGTGATCCGGTGCGCGGCCAGACTGGGGCGATGGACCTCGTCGACCGCGTGCGCGCCGGCCTCCCGCCCGCCGAGGAGAAGCGGATGTTCGGGGGCGTCGGCTTCATGGTCGACGGCGCCCTGGCCTGCTCGGTCGGACCCCGGGGCCTGCTCGTGCGCACCGGTGCGGCCGACTTCGACGCCCTGGTCGCCCGCGACGGCGTCGAGCCGATGGTCATGGGCGGGCGCTCCAGTCGCGGCTGGGTCGACGTGCACGCCGACGTCCTGGCCGAGGACGCCGCGCTGCAGGAGTGGCTCGACGTCGGGGTCGCCGCCGCCCGGGAGGCCGGTCCCGCCCGCTAGGACGAGGGGGCCGTCACGAAGTCGATGAGCTCCTCGACCCGGCCGAGCAGCTCGGGCTCGAGGTCGGTCCACGAGCCGACGGAGGCGAGGATGCGGCGCCAGGCCTGCGCCATGTCGGCCTGCGTGGCGTGCGGCCAACCGAGGTGCGCCGCGATGCCGTGCTTCCACGACGTACCGCGCGGGATGACCGGCCAGGCGTCCATCCCCAGCCGTGCGGGCTTCACCGACTGCCAGACGTCGACGTAGGGGTGCCCGACGACGAGGACGTGCGGCGCCCACGGCCGCAGCCCCCGGGCCGCCTCGACGACGCGCGTCTCCTTGCTGCCGGGCACGAGGTGGTCGACGAGCACGCCCATCCGGCGGCCGGGGCCGGGGTCGAAGTCGCGGATGGCGCCGGCGAGGTCGTCGACGCCGTCGAGCATCTCGACGACCACACCCTCGACGCGCAGGTCGTCGCCCCAGACCTTCTCGACGAGCTCGGCGTCGTGCTTGCCCTCGACGAAGATGCGCGAGCCGCTGGCCACCTTCGCGCGCTGCCCGGCGACGGCCCGCGAGCCGCTGGCCGTGCGGGCGGTGGCGGCGCGGGCGGCGTCGAGGCGGGCCTGTGCGGCGACCTTCGGGGCCACGAGGGTGACGGGGGAGCCGTCGACGAGGAAGCCCGGCCCGAGCCGGAAGGCCTTGAGCCGGCCGCGGCGGTCCTCGAGGTGCACGACGTGCATCCCGCCGGCCTTCTCGACCCGCACGACGGCGCCGACCCATCCGGTCTCGACGTCCTCGACCACCGTGCCCGGTTCGGCCGCGAGCTCCACCGAGCGCCCGCGCGCCGGCTTCCTCCAGTCGCCCGAGAGCACGTCCGCGCCGTACCTGTCCACCACGGCGGCGAGGCTAGCCCGGCGACGCGACCCCGGCGGGGACCGCCGCGCGGCACGGGTGTCCCGTCTTTCGCGCCCGTCGGTCCGGCGTCGTAGGATTGGCACTCGGGCGGCGAGAGTGCCAGCCGCCCACGGACGAGGACCCGACGAGCGCCCGGAGGTGGACCGATGAGCGAGGACCGCCGCCTGCGCGTGCTGCGGGCCATCGTGCAGGACTACGTCGAGACCTCCGAGCCGGTGGGCTCCAAGGCCCTCCTCGACCGCCACCACCTCGGGGTCTCGGCCGCGACGGTGCGCAACGACATGGCGGCGCTCGAGGAGGAGGGCCTCATCGCGGCGCCGCACACCAGCGCCGGCCGCATCCCCACCGACGCCGGGTACCGCGTCTTCGTCGACCGGCTCTCCCAGGTCAAGCCGATGAGCACCGCCGAGCAGCGCGCCATCGGCAGCCTGCTCGAGGGCGCCGTCGACCTCGACGACGTCGTCGACCGCACGGTGCGGCTGCTGGCCTCGCTGACCCGGCAGGTCGCCGTCGTCCAGTACCCGTCGCTGTCCCGCTCGTCGGTGCGCCACGTCGAGCTCGTGCCGATCGGCGGCCCGCGGCTGCTCGTCGTCCTCATCACCACCACCGGGCGGGTCGAGCAGCGCGTCGTCGACGCCGGCACCGACCTGCTCACCGAGGACGGCGAGACGACGCTCGCCACGCTGCGCGCCGAGCTCAACGCCGCGACCGCCGGCCGCACCCTGGCCGACGCCTCCTCCGAGCTGGCCGGCGTCCCCGGGCGCCTCGACCCGGGCGTCCGCGAGGTCTGCCGAGCCGTGCTCACCGCCCTCGACGACTCGCTCGTCGAGGAGCGCGAGGAGCGGGTCGTCCTCGCCGGCACCGCCAACCTCGCCCGGGCGGGCGCCGACTTCACCCAGAGCATCGGCCCCGTGCTCGAGGCGCTCGAGGAGCACGTCGTGCTCCTGCGGCTGCTCGGCACCGTCGCCGAGCAGGGCGGCAGCCTCGCGGTCCGCATCGGGCACGAGAACCCGTACGCCGGGCTGCAGTCGACGTCGATGGTCACCACCGGCTACGGCGCCGGCTCGGACCTCGTCGCCGGGCTCGGCGTCGTCGGACCGACCCGCATGGACTACCCCTCGACGATGGCCGCCGTGCGCGCCGTCGCCACGTACGTCTCCCGCATCCTCGCCGACTGAGGCGAGCCACCCACCGACCACGGAGGACCCCCCACCCGTGAACGACTACTACGCCGACCTCGGCGTCGCCCGCGACGCGAGCCCCGAGGACATCAAGCGCGCCTACCGGCGGGCCGCCCGGCGCCTGCACCCGGACGTCAACCCCGGTGCGGAGGCCGAGGAGCAGTTCAAGAAGGTCTCGCAGGCCTACGACGTGCTCTCCGACGCCGAGAAGCGCCGCTCCTACGACATGGGCGCCGACCCGTACTCCAACGGTGCCGCCAGCTTCGGCCAGGGCTTCTCGTTCAGCGACATCATGGACGCCTTCTTCGGCGGCCAGGCACCCGGCGGCACCGCGGGCCCGCGCTCGCGGACCACCCGCGGCCAGGACGCCCTCGTGCGCCTCGACATCGACCTCGGCGACGCGGTGTTCGGTGGCGAGAAGGAGCTGACCATCGACACCGCCGTGGCGTGCGGCACCTGCCACGGCGGCGGGATGCAGCCCGGCACGTCCACCCGCACCTGCGACGTCTGCGAGGGGCGCGGCGAGATCCGCCAGGTCCAGCGCAGCTTCCTCGGCCAGGTCATGACCACCCGCCCGTGCATGACCTGCCAGGGCTTCGGCGAGATCATCACCGACCCCTGCTACGAGTGCAGCGGCGACGGCCGGGTCCGGACCCGCCGCACCCTCACCCTCAAGGTGCCGGCCGGAGTCGACACCGGCACCCGCATCCAGCTGGCCGGCGAGGGCGAGGTCGGACACGGTGCCGGCCCCGCGGGCGACCTGTACGTCGAGGTCGCGGTGCGCAAGCACCCGGTGTTCCAGCGGCGCGGCGACGACCTGCACGCCACCATCGAGGTGCCGATGACCGCCGCCGCGCTCGGCGCGACGCTGTCGATGGACACCTTCGACGGGCCGCGCGAGCTCGACATCCGGCGCGGCACGCAGTCCGGCGACACCATCACGCTGCGCCAGCTCGGGGTGACCCACCTGCGCGGCGGCGGGCGCGGCGACGTCATCGTGCACACGATGGTGCAGACGCCGACGAAGCTCGACCACGAGCAGGAGGAGCTGCTGCGCCGGCTCGCCACCCTGCGCGGCGAGGAGCGCCCCGAGGGTCGGGTCACCAACCCCGCCGAGGGATCGCTCTTCGGCAAGCTCCGCGACGCGTTCAAGACCCGCTGACGGTCGGCGCGGCCTCGATGACCCTGCCCGTCCACCTCGTTGCCGCCGGGGCGCTCGACGCCCACACGGTGGGTTCGCTGGCGCGGCTCGACGGCCCCGAGGGGCGGCACGCCGTGGTGGTCCGCCGGACCCGGGTGGGCGAGCGGCTGGTGCTCGCCGACGGCGCCGGCCGGGCGGTCGAGGGGGAGGTGGTGCACGTGGAGCGGGACCTCCTCGACGTCCGCGTCGACGTCGTGCGTGAGGATCCCGAGCCGAGCCCGCGCTTCGTGCTCGTCCAGGCCCTGGCCAAGGGCGACCGTGACGACCAGGCGGTCGAGGCCGCCACCGAGTGCGGTGTCGACGAGGTCGTCCCCTGGCAGGCGGCGCGCAGCATCGTGCAGTGGCGGGGCGAGCGTGGGGAGAAGGCGCGGCGCAAGTGGGACGCGGTGCTCGTCGCCGCCACGAAGCAGTCACGGCGCACGCGGCGTCCGGTGCTCGGGCCGACGTCGACGACGACCGACCTCGTCGAGCGGGCCCGCGACGCGGCGCTCGTGCTCGTCCTCCACGAGGACGCCACCGAGCCGCTCGCCGCGGTGGCCCTGCCGGAGGCCGGCGACGTGCTGGTGGTCGTCGGGCCGGAGGGCGGCATCGCGCCCGAGGAGGTCGCCGCGCTCGAGGCGGCCGGGGCCCGGACCGTGCGGCTGGGCAGCACGGTGCTGCGGGCCTCGAGCGCCGGCCCGGCCGCGCTCGCCGTGCTGAGCGCGGCGTCCCGCTGGCGCTGACGGGACCGGCTGGTCGCCCTAGGGTGGCGGCATGGAGCTGGAGTTCTCCGGGGAGGTCGTCGAGTGGCGGGGCCCGGCACCGCACCACTTCGTCGTCGTGCCGGAGGCCGAGGCCGCGCGCATCCACGAGGTCGCCCGGCTCGCGACCTACGGCTGGGGGTGCATCCCCGTGACGGGGCGGCTCGGCGAGAGCGACTTCACGACCTCGCTCTTCCCGAAGGACGGCGGCTACCTCGTGCCGCTCAAGGTGGCCGTGCGCCGGCGCGAGGACGTGCACCTCGGCGACACCGTGACGCTGCGCATCGCCCTGGACGTCTGAGCGGGATCAGACGACGCACAGCTCGTTGCCCTCGGGGTCGGCGACGACGACGTGGTCGAGCGCGCCCCCGATCTCGTGCTCGGCGAGGACCGTGCCGCCGGCCGCGACGAGCCGCTCGACGGTGGCGGCGACGGCCGCCCGGCGCTCGTCGGCGGGGCGGTGCCGCCCGCCGCTCACCTGGAGGTCGAGGTGCACCCGGTTCTTGGCCACCTTGGGCTCGGGGACGGCCAGGAAGGTGACCGGCGGCAGGGCGCCGTCGGGGTCGACGAGCGAGGCGCCGTCGTCGCGCTCGTCCTCGGGGACCTCGAACGCGTCGAACCACTCCTCCCACGTCGCGAACCCCGTGGGCGGCGGCGCGTCGACGTAGCCGAGCGCCTCCCTCCAGAAGCGGGCGACCCATGGGGCGTCCACGCAGTCGATTGTCAGCGTCCAGCGCACCGTCATCGTCGTCTCCCTCGTCGTCGAGGCCCACAGTGCAGCAGAGGGCACCGACAGCGGCCCGCCGGGAGCGCCCCGGGCCTAGGGTCGGGGGATGAGCGAGACCCAGGACTGCCTCTTCTGCCGGATCGTCGCGGGGGAGATCCCGGCCGACGTCGTCGCCGAGACCGAGCACTCGCTGGCCTTCCGCGACATCAGCCCGCAGGCGCCGACCCACGCCCTCGTCATCCCGCGGCGGCATGTCCCCGATGCCGCGTCGCTGGCGGCCGCATCCCCCGAGGAGCTCGCCGACGTCGTGGCGCTCGCCGCCGCCGTGGCGGAGCGCGACGGGCTCCCCGGGTACCGGCTCGTCGCCAACACGGGCGCGGCGGCCCAGCAGACCGTCTTCCACGCCCACCTGCACGTCATCGGGGGTCGTGAGCTCACCTGGCCCCCCGGCTGACCGGCCCGGATCTCGCGTGACCGGTGTCGGTCCCGGCCCGTAGACTGGGCGCACGATGTCTGACGCCCATACCGACGAGCCCGTCGAGCCCACCGGCTCCGCCCCCTCGCACCCGCACGTGCCGCAGCACACCGTGACCATCCCCGCCGACGTGCAGATGGTCACGCTGCTCGGTCCCCGCGACGAGCTGCTCCGCACCATGGAGCGCCAGTTCCCGCAGCTGCAGATCCACGTCCGCGGGAACGAGTTCCACATCGCCGGCCCGAGCGCCGAGGTCGCCCTCGTCGAGCGGCTCCTCGACGAGCTCCTCGACGTCATCGACGGCGGCCAGCCGCTCAACCGGGACGCCGTCGAGCGCTCGATCCAGATGCTGCGCGCCCAGACCGTCGAGCGCCCCGCCGACGTGCTGACGATGAACATCGTCTCCAACCGCGGCCGCACCATCCGCCCCAAGACGCTCAACCAGAAGCGCTACGTCGAGGCCATCGACGAGAACACCATCGTCTTCGGCATCGGCCCGGCCGGTACCGGGAAGACCTACCTCGCGATGGCCAAGGCCGTCGCGGCCCTGCAGGCCAAGCAGGTCAACCGGATCATCCTCACCCGCCCGGCCGTCGAGGCGGGGGAGCGGCTCGGCTTCCTCCCGGGCACCCTCAACGACAAGATCGACCCCTACCTTCGCCCGCTCTACGACGCGCTGCACGACATGGTCGACCCCGAGTCCATCCCCAAGCTGATGGCGGCCGGCACCATCGAGGTCGCCCCGCTGGCATATATGAGGGGCCGCACCCTGAACGACGCGTTCATCATCCTCGACGAGGCGCAGAACACCTCGGCCGAGCAGATGAAGATGTTCCTCACCCGCCTCGGCTTCGGCTCGAAGATGGTGGTCACGGGCGACGTCACCCAGGTCGACCTGCCCGGCGGCACCACGAGCGGGCTGCGCGTCGTGCGGGACATCCTCGGGGACATCGACGACGTCCACTTCTCCGAGCTCACCGCCGTCGACGTCGTTCGGCACCGGCTGGTCGGCCACATCGTCGATGCCTACGGCAAGTGGGACGCCCTGCAGCAGAAGGGTCCCCGCCGCGCTCCCTCCCGGCCGGCGCCCCGCCGCGCCGAGCAGCAGGACCGGCCCGGCTCGTGAGCATCGACGTCCTCAACGAGACCGAGGTCGCCGTCGACGAGCTCGAGCTCGTCCACTGCGCGCGCTACGTCCTCGAGCAGATGCGCGTGCACCCCCAGGCCGACCTCTGCCTGCGCCTCGTCGACGAGGCCGCCATGGAGACCCTCCACGTGCAGTGGATGGACCTGCCCGGCCCCACCGACGTCATGAGCTTCCCGATGGACGAGCTGCGCCCCGGGCGTGACGGCGTGCCGCCCGAGGAGGGCGTCCTCGGCGACATCGTCCTGTGCCCCACCGTGGCCGCGAAGCAGGCCCGCGACGCCGGGCACGCGACCGAGGAGGAGCTGCTGCTCCTCACGACGCACGGCATCCTGCACCTCCTGGGCTTCGACCACGCCGAGCCCGACGAGGAGAAGGAGATGTTCGAGCTGCAGCGCCAGCTCCTCCTCACCTTCCTCGCCACCCGCGGCCGACCGACCGCCTGAGCCGGAGGACCCCATGACCCGGCTCGTCGTCGCGGCGGTGCTCGCCACCGTCGTCGCCTTCCTCATCTCGATGGCCGAGTCCGCCTTCCAGCGGATGTCGCGCGTGCGCGCCGAGGAGCTCGCCGAGGAGGGCCGTCCCGGCGCCAAGGCCCTCGTGCGCGTCGTCGGCGACACCGCGGCCTACCTCTCGGTCCTGTCCTTCCTGCGCGTCATCGCCGAGTCCACGGCGGCCGTGATGGTCACGCTCGCCGCCGTCGCGCTCGTCGAGGGCACGTGGCAGCCGTTCCTCGTGGCCATCGGGGTGATGGCGCTCATCAGCTTCGCCATCGTCGGGGTCTCGCCCGGCACCCTGGGCCGCCAGCACAGCACGCGGGTGGCGCTGCTCGCGGCGCCCGTCACGATCTGGCTGCGCCGTGTGCTCGGCCCGTTCTCGCGCCTGCTCATCGCGCTCACCAATGCGGTCACGCCCGGAAAGGGCTTCCGCGACGGGCCGTTCGAGAGCGAGTCCGAGCTGCGCGACCTCGTCGACGTCGCCCGCGACAACCGGCTCATCGAGGCCGACGAGCGCGAGATGATCCACTCCGTCTTCGAGCTGGGGGACACCTTCACCCGCGAGGTGATGGTGCCGCGCACCGACATGGTCGCCATCGACGACGACCGCGTCTGCCGCCAGGCCATGAAGCTGTTCATCCGCTCGGGCTACTCGCGCATCCCGGTGGTCGGCGAGAGCGTCGACGACGTCGTCGGGGTGCTCTACCTCAAGGACGTCGTCGAGCGGATGAACGCCGACCCCGCGGCGGCGACGCTGCCGGTCACCTCGCTGATGCGGCCGGTGCGCTTCGTCCCCGACAGCAAGCCCGTCGACGCGCTGATGCGGGAGATGCAGCGTGAGCAGGCGCACCTGGCCGTCGTCGTCGACGAGTACGGCGGTACCGCGGGCATCGTCACCATCGAGGACATCCTCGAGGAGATCGTCGGCGAGATCACCGACGAGTACGACCGCGAGACCCCGGAGGTCGAGGACCTCGGCGACGGCCGACTGCGCGTCTCGGCGACGATGCACGTCGACGACCTCGCCGAGCTGCTCGACGTGGACCTCGACGACGACGAGGTCGACACGGTCGGGGGCCTCATCGGCAAGGCCACCGGCCTGGTGCCGATCCTCGGCTCGAGCTGCGAGGTCGCCGGCCTCCGGCTCACGGCCGAGCGGATGTCGGGGCGGCGCCACCGCGTCGCCACCGTCCTCGTCGAGCGCGTCGCGCCCGAGCCGTCCGACGACCACGAGCTCGAGGAGAGCGTGTCATGACCGGGACCATCGAGCCTGCTGCGGCAGAGGGCTACGCGGCGGGCTTCGCCTGCTTCGTCGGCCGACCCAACGCCGGCAAGTCGACGCTGACCAACGCCCTCGTCGGGCACAAGGTCGCCATCACCTCCAGCAAGCCGCAGACGACCCGCCACACCATCCGCGGCATCGTCACCACGGAGGCGAGCCAGCTCGTGCTCGTCGACACCCCCGGGCTGCACCGGCCGCGCACGCTGCTCGGCCAGCGGCTCAACGACCTCGTCCGCGAGACCCTGCTCGAGGTCGACGTCATCGGCTTCTGCCTGCCGGCGGACCAGCGGATCGGGCCGGGGGACAAGTTCATCGCCAACGAGCTGGCCGAGCTCCGGCGCGGGAAGCGCACGCCGGTCGTGGCCATCGCGACGAAGTCGGACTCGGTCGACCGCGGACGGCTGGCGGAGCACCTCATCGCCGTCGACCAGCTGGGGGACTGGGACGCCATCGTGCCGTGCTCGGCCACCCGGGGCGACCAGGTCGACGTCGTCGCGTCGGTGCTCTCCGGGTACCTGCCGCCCTCGCCCGGGCCGCTCTACCCGGACGGGCAGCTCACCGACGAGCCGGAGGCCGTGATGGTCGCCGAGCTGGTGCGCGAGGCCGCGCTCGAGGGTGTCCGCGACGAGCTGCCGCACAGCCTCGCCGTCGTCGTCGAGGAGATGGTGCCGCGGGCGGACCGCCCGAAGGACGACCCGCTGCTCGACGTGCGTGTCCACGTCTTCGTCGAGCGTGACAGCCAGAAGGCCATCGTCATCGGGCGCGGCGGCTCGCGGCTGCGCGAGGTGGGCACGAATGCCCGGCGCGGCATCGAGGCGCTGCTCGGCACCAAGGTGCACCTCGACCTGCACGTCAAGGTCGCCAAGGACTGGCAGCGCGACCCCAAGCAGCTGCAGCGCCTGGGGTTCTGAGACGGGTCCGCCCGGCGCCGTCAGCCGGCGCCGACGAGCATCGCGACGGCATGGCCGCGGTTGCGGGCGCCCAGCCAGTCGACGATGGCCCTCACCTCGGCCGACACCGTCCGGAGACCGATGCCCAGCTCGTCGGCGATCTCCCGATCGGAGTGCCCGTCGATGAGGAGGACGGCGATGCGGAACCGTCGCTCCTGCAGCGGGGGCCGCAGGCCGGCCTCCTCCCACGAGGAGCTGCGGTCCCAGGCCTCCTGGAAGGCAGCACAGGCGAGGGCGACGACGTCGGGGTCGTCGCTGCCGTAGGTGGCCGTCTGACCCGTGTGCGGATCGGTCCCCAGGACCATGGCGAACGTGCCGTCCGACACCAGGACCGAGGTCGCCACCGGCGCCACCCGCAGGCTCGGCTCCACAGTGGTCAGGAGCGGGTGCAGCACGGCCGCCGGTCGCGGGTAGATCGTGCGCTCCTCGACCCCACGCCCGCGGCTGCGCCGGTCGAGGGCCCACGCTATCCGGGTGAGGGAGACCTGTGACAGCCGCTGCATGTTCCAGACGCTGACGCGGGTCCGTTCCTCGACACGGGCCAGCATCTCGCCTATTCCTTCGGGGAACGTGGCAAGGGTGAGCGCGGGGTCACCCTGCCGAGCGAGCCGTTCGACCGTCGCGATCAGAGTGCCTGCGTAGCCGGGCATCAGGCTGCTCCCACGAGCATGGCGACGGCGTGGGCGCGGTTGCGGGCGCCGAGCCAGTCGACGATCGCGCGGACCTCGGCCGACACGGTGCGCGCGCCGATGCCCAGCTCGTCGGCGATCTCCCGGTCCGTGCGGCCCTCGACCATCCCGAACGCGACCTCGAGCCGCCGCGGCGGAAGGGGAGGCCGTACCCCCACCTGCTGCCAGGGGACCGAGCGGTCCCACACCCAGGTGAAGGCCTCGAGGGCGAGGGCCACCAGCTGCGGGTCGTCGGTCCGGCAGCATCCACCGTCTGCGTCGACGAAGCGGGGAATGGGCAGCAGCGCACGGCACCCGTCCGACACCATCAGCGGCGCCGAGACCGGACCGACCCGCACCCCGGGGTCGATGCAGGCCAGCAACGGGGTCTGCGCGGCGGTCCGGGGGTCGACGATGGTGCGCTCGGCGACACCTCGGCGCCGGCTTCGTTCGTCGAGCGCATTGGTCCGTCGCAACGCGGACACCGGGTAGTGGCGCTGCATGTTCATCAGCAGGCGCTGGGTGTCGGCCTCCAGCCGGATGAGGCAGGCGTCCAGATCAGGGCCGGGTCGGTGGATGACGACCGCTGGGCTCCCGGCCCGCAGGTGGTGGGCGACGAGGGCCTCGAGCTCCGGGAGGGCGGGGGAGGTGGCCATCAGGCGGCTCCCACCAGCATCGCGACCGCGTGGCCGCGGTTGCGGGCGCCGAGCCAGTCGACGACCGCCCGGATGTCCGCGGAGACGGTGCGCTCGCTGACGCCCAGCTCCTCGGCGATCTCGCGGTCGGCGTGGCCGTCCATGAGGAGGGCGGCGACCTCGAACCGTCGCGGCGGCAGCGGGGGCCGTAGACCGGCCTGCGACCAGGGCACCGCGGCGTCCCACGTCTCGAGGAAGGCCGCGGCCGCGAGGGCCACGAGGTCGGGGTCGTCCGTGCCGTGCGTCGCCCCGACGCCCGCCGCGCCCGGGAGCCCGGGGAGGACCGCGTACCGCTCGTCGAGCACCATCAGCTGGGTGACGACCGCGCCCACGCGCAGCTGCGGGTCGAGGGTCGTCGCGAGGGGATGGCGGCGGGCGCCGACGAGGTCGTGGACCATGCGCTCGTCGACCGACCGCGCGCGCATCGTGTCGTTGAGCCGCCGTGTGCGCCGCGCCATCCACGGGCCGACCTGGACCTGCATGTTCCACATGCTGCGCTCGGTGCCGGCCTCGAGCCGGGCGAACACCTCGGGCAGCTCGCGACGGTCCCCGAGTCGTGCCACCACCGGGTCGCCGTGCCGGAGCAGCGGCTCCACCGTGCGCAGGAAGAGGTCGACGGCGGGCCCGGGCACCGGGAAGGCTCCTCTCGTGACGACGACGGGCTGCCAACCCTAGGCCGAACCGAGGGGTTCCGCCGGTGGTCAGGGACCTGCGTCGCCGATGAGGGCGATGGCGTGCGCCCGGTTGCGTGCCCCCAGCCGCTTGGTGATCTCGGCGACCTCGGCCGACACGGTGCGCTCGGAGATGCCCATCGAGCGGGCGATCTCGCGGTCGCTCGCACCGTCGGTGAGCATGAACGCGACGTCGACCATCCGGCGGGTGAACGGCGCCTCGTCCTCCGCGTGCGGTGCGACGGCGGAGCGCCACACGGCGTCGAAGACCCGGACGGCGCCGTCGACGACCTGCGGCGCGGTGCTCGTCCACACCTCGCCGGCGAGCTCGTGGCCCGGGGGAGCGCCGATGAACACGGTGCGCGTGTCGACGACGAGGAGGGGCGCGACGACCGGGTGGTTCCGGAAGTAGGGGGAGTGGTGGCTGGCCAGCATCGGCAGCCGCGCCGAGGCGAGCCGGTCGGCGACGTAGCGGGCGTCGATGCCCCGACGACGCGAGACCTCGGCGAGCGGGCGGGCCATCCGGACCTCGGACCAGGTCGGCCGGAAGGTCATGTGCCACACGCTGCGGCGGATCGACCCGGCGAGGGCCGCGATGCCGCCGTCGAAGGCCGGGGCCAGGGCCCCGAGCGGTGTCATCCGCCGGTCCTGCGACGTCGCCAGACCGTGGACCCACCGGAAGTACGCAGCCGCGTCCTCCGCGGCCGCGCCGCCACCCACCTGCCGGTCCACCACCGGCCTCCTCCCCTCGACCACTGCGAGTTCTCGCAACTCGGCTGGCACCCGCGGGGGTGCAGGCCTCACAGTAATGGGGCGACGGCCGCCGTTCACGGTGGGTCGTCGCGCCACGTGAGGACCTCCGGGGCGGAGAGCAGGCGTGGTCGGGTGCACCGTTCCAGGGGTGGGGGTGCCCCGGCCACGCCACCCGGTCGCTCAGTGCCCTTCCCGCACGTCCCCCTCGTCCGACGGGCCCAGCGCCTCGGGGTCGCTCGTCGTGAGCACGACAACCCGCCCGCGCCGCGCGTGCGCCACCAACAGCCCCAGCACGAGCTGCCGCGTCGTGGCGTCCAGGGCACTCGTCGGCTCGTGGGCGAGGAGCACGGCCGGATCCTGGGCCAGCGCGCGGGCGACGGCCACGCGTTGCTGCTGACCGCCCGAGAGCTCCTCGACGAGGTGGTCGCCCACCTCGGTGAGCCCGAGAGTCTCGAGCACCTGGTCGGTGCGGGCCACGGCATCGGGGTCGGCCCGCAGCGCCCCGGGCAGCAGGACGTTCTCGCGAGCCGTCAGTGAGGGCAGCAGACCGTTGTCCTCGGGGACGAGGTGCACGCCGGCCACCCGTGCCGACTCCGGGTCCCGCACCTCGACATCACCGACCGTGATGCGTCCGCCCGACGGCGTCAGCACCCCCGCGAGCGTCCACAGCAGGCGGGTGGTCCGCGCGGTCGCGGGCAAGGAGGTCGCCGTGCCCGGAGCGAAGGCCGCGTCGAGGGGTGGCCCGGCGTCGTGCCCCGACCCCGGACCCACCCGGAGGACCAGCCCGGTGCAGACCACCGCGGCGGAGGGGCGGCTCACGACGGCTCCGGAGGGTCGAGAGGGTCCCCGGAGCCGGGCTCGCGCGGGACGAGCCGCACCCCGTCGGCGTCCTCGACGAAGTCGACCAGCGTGCCGGGCGCGAGGCGCTCGTGCAGGCGCGGTGGCACCGGCAGGTGGTGGTCGGCCGTGACGACGGAGAGCTCCTCGCCGCGCCGCCCCTCGCCGCCCACCCGTCCGTCGCGGATGGTGACCGTGCGCGGGAGGGCCGCGGCGACCCGGGGGTCGTGGGTGACGACGAGCACCGTGGTGCCCGCGGCGGCCACGACGGCGAGGGCGTGCAGGACGAGGTCGCGGTCGGCGGCGTCGAGCCGGTGGGTCGCCTCGTCGGCGAGCAGCACCCCGGGCGCGGGAGCCACGGCCGCGGCGAGCGCGGCGAGCTGGCGGCGGCCGGGGTCGAGGCGCTCGACGGCTGTGCGGGCGTGCGCCTCGAGACCGAGGGCGGCGAGGACCCCGGCCGGCTCGTCGACGGGGTGACCCGTCCGGCGGGCCGCCCGCTGCGCGAACGCGACGTTCTGCAGGACCGAGCGGCCGGCCAGCAGGTTGCGCGCGGCGCCCTGCAGGAGCAGGGCGGCGACCGTGGCGTGGTAGCGGTCGAGCCCGGGTGCGTCGAGCGCGCCGACGTCGTGCTCGCCGACGAGGATCCGGCCGGCGGTCGGTGGGAAGAGCCCGGCGACGAGGCCCAGGAGGGTGGACTTCCCGGCCCCCGAGGGCCCGAGCAGCCCGACGAGCTCCCCGGCGCCGACGTCGAGGTCCACACCCGAGAGGGCGGCGACGTCCTGCCCCTCCGACCGGTAGACGTGCACCAGCCGGCGGGTACGCACGGCCACCGCGCCGCCGGTCATGACGGTTCCACGAGCCGGTCCGGGGCCGCGGAGCCGGCGGCCCGGAGGGCCAGGACCAGACCGACCGCCGCGAGCGGCAGGAGGGCGGCCGCCCCGACGGCGAGGGAGACGGGCAGGCTCGCCGTCGCCCGCGCCACGTCGACCGCCGGCGCCACGGCGTGCAGGGGGAGGCGGGCGACGGTGAGGACGGCCGCGAGGTGCCCGCAGGCCAGGCCGACGACGACACCGACGACCACGAGCGGCAGCACCTCGCCGAGGGCCACCCGCACGACCTGTCCCCGCGTGGCCCCGGCCAGCCGGAGCGCGGCGTGCTCGCGGCGCGACGAGGCGGTCGCCGAGCCGACCACGGCCACCACCGCTGCCGAGGCGGCGAGGAGCGCGACGACCGCGAGCACCGCGCCGAGGCGCAGCGACCACCCGGCCGCACCCCGCGCGTACCCGGCCGCCACGTCGGCGGCGTGGCGCTGGGCGAGCACCGTGACCCCGCGCGCGGCCAGTCCCGTGCGCACGGTCCGGACGGTCGCCGGGTCCGCCGTCGCGACGAGCACGTGGCTGCTGATGCCCGCCCGCGGAGCCCACCCGGCCCCGGAGACGGTCCTCAGGTCCACGAGCACCGCGCGGGGCCCGGCGCCGGGGAGGAACGCGACGGTCGCGAGGGGTTCGACCCTTGCCGTACCGCCCGCCAGCGTGCCGCTGCGGACCCCGGTGGCGGTCCGGGCGCCGGCGGTCGCGAGCCCCGGGATGACGTAGGGCACCGACGCCTGGTGGACCGCGATGCGGCTCTCCTCGCCGAACGCGACCGAGAACGTCAGGGCGCCCTCGGCCGACGTCGCCGAGGCCGATGCGCTGGTGGCGGGCAGGGACAGCGGCAGCCACTCCGCGGACGGCCCGAGGCTCGCCGGGCGGCCGTCCAGGGTGACCTCGCGGATGGTGACCTCACCCTCCGGACCGGCTGTGGCAGAGCCGGACTCGACCGTGAACCCCACGAGGCGGCAGCCGTCCGCGCACGGGATCGGCACCGAGACCGGGACGCGGAGGGGCCGGCCGGTGAGGGTCGCCAGGGCGGTGCTCGCCGGCGCCCCGTCGGGTCGGAGGTAGTCCACGGCCAGGTCGACCGGTCGGGTGGACCCGTCGGCGACGAGGCCGGTCGACTCGGCGACCAGCGTGAGCCGGCTGCCACGCAGGGTCCGGGGTGGCACGGGCCCCGGGGCGAGCCGCTCCCAGGGGGCGTCGGCCGCCTCGGGCGGAAGGGTCGCGACGAGCCGGACGTGCGCGGTGTCGACGGCCAGGGTGGTCACCGAGCGGGGGTCAGGGGCGGCGGCGACGACGGCCGGTGCCGCCGTCCGGTGCGCCGGGTCCACGGCCGCGACCGCCGCCCCGAGCTCGTCCGGAGGGAGGGGCGCGACATCGAGGACCGTGGGGGCGCCGACGTCGACGAGGGACTGCAACTCATAGGCCCGGCTCGCCCCTGTCATCGCGGCCGTCGCGAAGACGAGGAGGGCGGCCGCGCAGGCGACGACCGGGACGACCCAGCGCGCCGTCCCGCGCCGACCCACCCGGGTCAGGGCGACCCCGAGGAGCGGGCGGCCACGGTTCAACCGCCCCGGCCCGTACCGGGCGCACACTGCGGTCGTGGCCCGGGCGGCGAGCAGGCCACCCGCGAGGGCGAGCAGCAGCGGCGCGGCGAGCGCCGACCCTCCGACGAGGCTGCCGGTGGCGACGGCGACGAACCCGGCGAGCGCGAGCGCGGCGAGGACCGACTCGGCGGCATCGACGGAGCGGCGCCCGGCCCGTGCTGGTACCGAACGCAGCAGCCGGAGCACCGGCTCGGTCGAGACCCGACGCACGGCGAGCCAGGTGAGGGCCGGCGGCACGACCAGCACGGCCGCGCCGACGGTGACGGTGAGCCGGTCGAGGACGAGCTCGGCCGGGGGGTCGAACCAGCGCGTGGCGGCGAGCCGGCCGAGGCCCGCGGCCATCGCCAGCCCGAGGGGGAGCCCGGCGAGCACACCCGGCAGCAGGTCGGCGAGGAGCAGCCGGCGCACGCCCGCCGGGCCCTGCCCGCGCAGCCGGGCGACCGCGGCCGACGGCCGGCGCTCGACGGCGGCGGCGCGGACGGTGAGCCAGAACACGAAGGTGACCAAGGCCGTCAGGGCGCCCGCCAGAAGGGGCACCGTGACGAGGACCTGCTCCCGGCCGCGCACGACGGCGGCGGTCAGGGACGGCAGGTCGGAGCGGGCGCTGAGCCAGCGCCTGTTGCCGACCACCACCCCGGCGCGGGCCGTCGCGGCGGGGTCGTCGACGAAGCGCTGCACGGCCGGCCCGGCGGCGAGCACCTCGTCGAGCCCGACGGCGGAGGGCCGGAGGGCGAGGTCCACGCTGTCGTCGACCTCCGACCAGGTGGCCGGGATCCCGGTCGTCGTCGTGCCCCGGGCGGACATCGTCGCGCGGTCGGTGAGGAGGGTGCCCATCGTCGCGACGAGCGGGTTCGCCGTGGCGGCGGACTCCAGCCGGGTGCCGAACCAGAAGGCGGGGTCCTCGCGCTGGCGGTAGGTCCCGACGACCCGCAGCCCCACGACGGGCAGCCGGTCGGGGAAGGCGGTGCTGCCCGAGAGCTCGCGCACCTCGACCCGCCGGCCGGTCGCCCACCCGAGGCTCGCGGCGAGCGACTCCTCCACGAGGACCTCACCGGCCGCGGCGGGGCAGCGACCCACCCGCAGCTCGACGTGCTCGCACGCCCCGTCGCGCCAGGTGATGTGGCCGACGGGGGCGTCCGGCGCCTCGGGCCACACCGCCACGCCCACGCGGGACTGCAGCACCGGCGGGCCGAACCACCGGCGGACGTCGTCGGGCACGACGTCGGCGAGGGTGTCGGGGGAGGAGACCGAGGAGCGCAGGGTGAGCGCCGTCCGCTCCACGGGGGCGCGCCCGACGGTGTCGCGGACGACCGAGGAGAGGGTCTCGCGGCCGTAGACCGGCCCGACCAGCGCGCTCGCGACGACGAGCGCCGAGAGCACGGCCCGCACGGCCGCGCCGCTGCGTCGACCTCCGCCCATGGTCACCGTCCGTCGTGCCCGGCACCGGCGCGGCGGCCGGTGTCGGGCACAGCCCACCACCACGCCCCGGCCTTGGCAAGGGGCGGGCCGCACCGGTCGGTGCCGCGAGCCCGAGAGGCCCGCATCGTGAGCCCGTCGGACGCCCCGCCGCCCGCTCCCTAGACTGGGGACCATGCGAGTCGGAGTCTTCGGCGCCACCGGTCAGGTCGGCAAGGTCATGCGCACCCTCCTCCACGAGCGGAACTTCCCGGTCGAGGAGATCCGCTACTTCGCGTCCGCGCGCTCCGCGGGCTCGACGCTGCCGTGGGACGGGCGCGACATCACGGTCGAGGACACCGCCACCGCGGACTTCTCCGGGCTCGACCTCGCGCTCTTCTCCGCCGGCGGGTCCACCTCGCGCGAGTGGGCGCCGCGGGTCGCCGAGGCCGGGGCGGTCGTCATCGACAACTCCAGCGCCTGGCGCCGGGACCCGGAGGTCCCGCTCGTCGTGTCCGAGGTCAACCCGGACGACCTCGACGACATCCCGAAGGGCATCGTCGCCAACCCCAACTGCACGACGATGGCCGCGATGCCGGTGCTGGCGCCGCTGCACCGGCAGGCCGGGCTGGTGCGGCTGCACGTCTCGAGCTACCAGGCCGTGTCCGGCTCCGGCGGTGTCGGGCTCACCGAGCTCGACGGCCAGCTGCGCGGCGGCTACGCGGCCGGCGACCCCAAGGACCTCGCCCTCGACGGCTCGGCGCTGACGCTGCCCGACCCGCAGGTCTACGCCGTGCCGGTCGGCTTCAACGTGGTGCCGCTCGCCGGCTCGCTCGTCGACGACGGGTCGCTCGAGACCGACGAGGAGCAGAAGCTGCGCAACGAGTCGCGCAAGATCCTCCACATCCCCGACCTGCGGGTCTCCGGCACGTGCGTGCGCGTGCCGGTCTTCAGCGGCCACAGCCTCGCCATCCACGCCGAGTTCTCCGACGCGATCTCGCCGGAGGAGGCGCTCGAGCTGCTCGGGCGGGCTCCGGGTGTCGTCGTCACCGACGTGCCGAACCCGTTGCAGGCCACCGGCCGCGACGAGGTCTTCGTCGGACGGGTACGTGCCGACCAGGCCGCCCCCGAGGGCCGCGGGCTCGTGCTCTTCGTCGTCGGCGACAACCTCCGCAAGGGGGCGGCGCTCAACGCGGTGCAGGTCGCCGAGGAGCTCGCCAAGCGCCGCTGACCCGCCCGGTCCGCCGCCGCGTGGTCCACTACCGAGGGTGAGCACCACCCCGGGACCGGACACGCCCCTCCTCCGCGAGACCTACGCGCGCTACCTCCGTGCCTGCAACGAGCGCGACTGGGACCGCGTGCGAGAGCACCTCGCCCCCCGCGTCCTCGTCAACGAGGTGGCACGCACCCCGGAGGAGTACGTGGAGGACCTGAAGGCGCTGGTGGACGTCTTCCCCGACTACCGGTGGCGGCTGCACCGGTGCCTCGTCGACGGTGACTGGGTCGCCGTCCACCTGCGCGACCACGGCACCCGGCACCGCCCGTTCCACGGCAGCCCGGGGGACGGCAGCGCCGTCTCGACCGACGAGTTCGCGATGTACCGCTTCGACGACGCCGGGCTCATCGCCGAGGTCGAGGTGACGGCCGACGACCTCCGGCTGACCCTGTGACCGGGTGACCCGCCGGGGCCCGAGGCCGACGGCGAGGCCCTGTCGGTGGTCGCGTCTATGGTCGATGCATGGAGGGGAAGCGCAGCACAGCACTCGATCGGGAGCCGGTCGAGTCGTCGCCGAGCGCTGCCGAGGTCGGGCTCGCCGCGGTTCGAAAAGGCCTGTCGCGCATCGACATCGAGTCGATGAGCGACCACGAGCGCCTCGGGCTGGTGACCGAGCTCGAGCGCCTCAAGGGTGCCGCGTCGGCTGCCCAGGCCCGCGCCGTGCACGCGGTGCGGGTCGCGCGAGAGGCCGGCGGCTCATCGGATGCGTTGCGTTCGGTCGGCTCCGAGGTGGCGTTGGCTCGGTGTGAGTCACCCACGCTGGGCGACCGCTTCGTCGGCCTGTCACGGGCTCTGCTGGAGGAGCTCCCGGAGACGGTGGCCCGGCTCGAGGCCGGTGACGTCGTCGAGCGGCACGCGGTCGAGATCACGCGGGAGACCGCCGTGCTCTCCCGCGAGGACCGGGCCGAGGTCGACCGACGGTTGGGCCCGGTCATGGGTTCGCTGTCGCCGCGGGCCCTGGGACGGGCCGCACGCCGGGTCGCCGCTGAGCTCGACGCCGCCTCTGTCGTCCGCCGGATGGAGGCCGCGGTCTCCTCGCGACGCGTCACGGTGCGGCCGGCACCGGACGGGATGGCTTACCTGACCGTCCTCGGCCCGCTGCGCGACATCGTGGGCGCCTACGCCGCCCTGCAGGCCCGCGCCCGGTCCGTGGTCGGGGGACAGTGCGACGACGAGCCGGGGGATGGGCGTGGAGTCGGGGCGGTCACTGCCGACACCGCGCTGCGGCTGATGGCCGGCCTGGCCCCGGGGCAGGTCCAGCCGGTCGAGGTCCAGCTCGTCATCACCGACCGCGCCCTTCTCGGCACCGGCGACCCCGATGCGGACGTGATGGCCCCGGCCCGCATCCCGGGGCACGGTGCGGTGCCCTCTCCCGTGGCGCGCTCGTGGGTCCGCGAGGCCGGGGAGGGCTCGGTGTGGCTGCGCCGCCTGTACACCTCGCCGGACGGTTGCGACCTCGTGGCGATGGACTCCCGGCGGCGGCGCTTTTCGGGCCTCCTCCGCCGCATGCTCGTGCTCCGCGACGACGTCTGCACCACCCCCTGGTGCGACGCCCCGATCGTCCAGGCCGACCACACCCACCCGGTCCGCGCCGGCGGCGCAACCTCCTTCGCCGGCGGCAACGGGAAGTGCGCACGGTGCAACGGCGTCAAGGAGGCACCCGGCTGGCGTGTGCACGTCGTCCGAGGGTCGCCGCTGACCCTCGACACCACCACCCCCAGCGGCCACCACCACAGCTCGACGTCCCCACCGCTCCTCGGCTGGGGCACCGACCCACCCCACCCCTCGCCGCTCGAACGACGCCTCGAGGCACTGCTCGCCGCCGCGTGAGGGTGGCCGGGGTGCTCGCGGCCCCCTACAGTCGCGGCATGGCTACCGAGGACGAGTTCCGTGCCGCCGTCGAGACGGTCTCCGGGCTGACGAAGGACCCCGGCAACGACACCAAGCTGCGGCTCTACGCGCTCTACAAGCAGGCCACCGAGGGGGACGTCGCCGGCAAGCGGCCGGGGATGATGGACTTCGTCGGCCGCGCGAAGTACGACGCGTGGGCCGCGGCGAAGGGCACCGACGCCGAGCGCGCCCGGGCCGAGTACGTCGAGACCGTGCGGGGGCTCAGCGGCTGAGGGGCTCGTCGTGGTGGTCGTGGACGAGGTGCACCCACGTCGCCGCGACCCGCATCCCCACCCGGCGGTAGAGGTCCAGGGCGCCGGTCCGGCTGTCGGTCGACAGCTCGCTGCGCACCGCGCCGTGGGCTGCTGCGCCCGCGAACCCGTCGGCGAGCAGCGCCTGGGCGAGCCCGCGACCCCGGTGCTCCCGGGCCACGGCGACCTGGTCGACGAAGCCGCACGCACGCTCGTCGACCACCGTGAAGCAGGCGCCGACCACCTCGTCCCCGAGCACGGCCACCCGCAGGTTCCAGTCCTCGAACCCCGGGCGGCGCACCGTGCCGGCGGCCCACTCGTCGTAGGTCTCGCCGGTGCGGTCCGACCACTCGCCGAACGCCGTCTCGATGACCTCGTGGGCGCCGTGCCGGTCGGCGTCTGACGTCGCGTTCCGCAGCGAGTAGCCGTCGGGCAGCGCCCGGTCCGGCACCGTGGCACCGGGCGGCAGCTCGAGGACCCACGACGTCCAGCCGTCGCGGTACCCCCTCGCGGCGAGCAGCCGGTGGCCCGCCGACCCGCGCGGCACGGTCTGCCCCACCGAACCCGACCCGAGCGCCAGCGACCGGCTCTCGGCCCACGCGGCCAGCCACGACCCGACGCCGTGCCCGCGCGCGTGCGGGTGCACCGCCCCCTCGGCCCGCGTCCCGCGGCGCGCCACCTCGACGGCGCCGACGAGCCGGCCGTCACGCAGGACGCCCCGGGTGTCGGCCGCGAGGTCCATGCTCGGGCGCGACCAGTCGGCCTCGATGTCGGCCCGCTCGAGCGCGATGACGCCGCTGTCCTCGAGCTGGGCGCTGGAGTACACGAAGTACGCGGCGTCGAGGTCGTCGGCGGTGAGGGCCCGCTCGGTGCACCCGGGCGGGAGCGGCGGCGACGGCAGCGCGGGGGAGTCGGTCACGCCCAAAGGATGTCCGAGGCCGCCCGTCCCCGCACCCGGCTTTCGTCACGACCGGCCCCGGACGAGGATGGGGGCGTGCGGTGGAGACGGGTGGTGCCGGCGGTCGCGGTCGCGGGGCTGGTCGCGGTGGTCTGCGCGTGCACCTCCTCGCCCGCTCCGGGCCCCGCAGCCCCCGGCGCCCCGACCCTGTCGCCGTCGCGCACACTGGGTGTCGTGACCGACGCCGACTCCGACCTCCTCGCCGCCGCGGCCTCCGGGGACGCCCCCGGGGTGCAGCGGGCCCTCGATGCCGGCGCCCGCACCGAGGCCCGCGACGACGCCGGCCGCACCCCGCTGCTGCTCGCCGCGGCCGCCGACCACGTCGAGGCGGCTCGGGCCCTCGTGGCCGCCGGCGCCGACCCCGACGCCCTCGACGACCAGCACGACACCCCGTGGCTGGTCACCGGCGTGACCGGCAGCGTCGCGATGCTCGAGGTGCTCCTGCCCGCCGACCCGGACCTGACCGAGGTCAACCGCTTCGGCGGCGTCTCGGTCATCCCGGCGAGCGAGCGCGGGCACGTCGACTACGTGCGCCGCGTCGTCAGCACCGGCATCGACGTCGACCACGTCAACCGGCTCGGCTGGACCGCCCTGCTCGAGGCCGTCATCCTCGGCGACGGCGGGGAGCGGCACCAGGAGATCGTCCGCATCCTTCTCGACGCCGGGGCCGACCCCGACCTGGCCGACGGGGACGGCGTCACCCCGCTCCAGCACGCCGAGCGGCTCGGGCACACCGAGATCGCCCGCACGCTCCGCGAACGGGGCTGACGCCGGCACCGCCCCCGGTGGTAGACCTGCACGCATGCGCCTGCACGAGATCCCGCGGTACCCGCTGACCTTCGGTCCCAGCCCGGTCCACCACCTGAAGCGCCTGAGCGAGCACCTCGGCGGCGCGCAGGTCTGGGCCAAGCGCGAGGACGTCAGCAGCGGGCTTGCGTACGGCGGCAACAAGGTCCGCAAGCTCGAGTACATCGTCCCGGACGTGCTGGCCAGCGGCGCCGACACGCTCGTCTCCATCGGTGGCTACCAGAGCAACCACACCCGGCAGGTGGCGGCCGTCGCCGCGCACCTCGGGCTGAAGTGCCGTCTCGTGCAGGAGAAGTGGGTGCCCTGGGACGACCCGGTGAACGACAAGGTCGGCAACATCCTCCTGTCGCGGATGATGGGCGCCGACTCCCGGCTCGACCCGGCCGGCTTCGACATCGGCATCCGAGACTCGTGGAAGGACGCGCTGCGAGAGGTCGAGGAGTCCGGCGGCACGCCGTACGCGATCCCCGCCGGCGCGAGCGAGCACCCCCTCGGGGGAGTCGGTTTCGCGAACTGGGCCTTCGAGGTCGCCGAGCAGGAGAAGGCACTCGGCGTCACCTTCGACACGATCGTCGTCTGCACCGTCACGTGCTCCACGCACGCCGGGATGGTCGCCGGCTTCGCCGCGCTCGAGGACCTCACCGGGGTCCGTCGCCGGGTCATCGGCATCGACGCGAGCGCCACCCTCGAGAAGACGCGCGACCAGCTCGAGCGGATCGCCCGGAACACGGCCGAGGTGATCGAGCTCGGGCGCGACCTGCGCGACGACGAGTTCACCCTCCTGCCCGACTGGGCCGGCGACCTGTACGGCATCCCCGTCGACTCGACGATGGAGGCCATCCGGCTCGGCGCACAGTACGAGGCGATGATCACCGATCCCGTGTACGAGGGGAAGTCGCTCGCCGGCCTCGTCGACCTCGTGCGCTCCGGCGACATCCCGAAGGACTCCACCGTCCTCTACGCCCACCTCGGTGGCCAGCAGGCGGTCAACGCCTACCACTCGCTCTGGCCGTGAGCCGCGGCGAGCACGTCCTCGACGACGTCGCGCTGCACGCCCTGACCGGCCCGCAGGTGCACCTCGCCGTCGGCTCGGCCGACGGTCTCGCGCACCGCTACCGGCCGGCCGTCGGGCCGTTCTGCGGGGTCGAGCGCCTCGACGACCGTGGATGGTCCGCGCTCGCCGACCTCGTCGGAGCCGGCGGAGTCGCCGTCTTCCTCCGGGCCCACGTCGAGCCGACCCCCGACGGGTGGGCCGAGCTGGTCCGCGAGCCGGCCGTGCAGTACGTCGCCGCCGACCTCGCCGAGCCACCGGTCACCGACGACGAGGTGCTCGAGCTCGGCGCCGGCGACTCCGACGACATGCAGCGCCTCGTCGCGGCGACCGAGCCCGGACCGTTCGGCCCCGAGAGCCACCTCACCGGACGCTGGTTCGGAGTCCGGCGGGAGGGGCGCCTGGTCGCGATGGCGGGGGAGCGGATGCGCCCACCCGGCTTCGGCAAGGTCTCCGGGGTCTGCGTCGACCCGTCCGCGCGCGGCGCCGGGCTCGGGGCGGTCGTCACCCTCGCGGCGGCCGCGGCCATCGCGGAGCGCGGCGACACCCCGGTGCTCCACGTCCGGCAGGGCAACGAGGGTGCCGAGCGCCTGTACCGGCGCTGCGGCTTCGCGGTGCGGCGGCACGTCACCGTCGCCGTCCTGCGCCGGCACACCGCGTGAGGCGACCGCGGACCGGACAGGGGTGGCCGCGCCGCGCCGTGCGTGGCACAGTGGAGCCGTGCGTAGCTCGCGCCTCCTCCTTCGCTGCCGCGGCGGGGCCTGAACCAGGTCGCCCCTCGTCGCGGAGTTCCTGCTGCACCCGGCCGACTCCTGCAGACGACACGAAGGCGTTGAGAGAACCGTGATCCACCCCCAGCAGCCCTCCGGGATGCCCACCGCGAAGTACGTACCGTTCCAGGACCAGATCGAGGTCCACCTGCCCGACCGCACGTGGCCGGACCGCGCGATGACGAAGGCCCCGCGCTGGTGCGCCGTCGACCTGCGCGACGGCAACCAGGCGCTCATCGACCCGATGGACTCCGAGCGCAAGATGCGGATGTTCAAGCTCCTCGTCCGCATGGGCTACAAGGAGATCGAGGTCGGCTTCCCGAGTGCGAGCCAGACCGACTTCGACTTCTGCCGCGAGCTCATCGAGGGCGGGCACATCCCCGACGACGTGACGATCCAGGTGCTCACCCAGAGCCGGGACCACCTCATCGAGCGGACCTTCGACGCCATCCGCGGCAGCAAGCAGGCCATCGTCCACTTCTACAACTCCACGTCGGTGCTCCAGCGCCGCGTCGTGTTCGGGATGAGCCAGGACGGCATCGTCGACATCGCCCTCCAGGCCGCCCGGCTGTGCCGCAAGCTCGAGGAGACCGTCCCCGAGACCGACGTCTACTACGAGTACTCGCCGGAGTCCTACACCGGCACCGAGCTCGAGTTCGCCGTCCGCATCTGCAACGAGGTCATCGACGTCATCGACCCGACGCCGGACCACAAGATGATCATCAACCTGCCGGCGACCGTCGAGATGGCCACCCCCAACGTCTACGCCGACTCGATCGAGTGGATGGTGCGCCACCTCGACCGGCGCGAGTCCGTCGTCGTCAGCCTCCACCCCCACAACGACCGGGGCGAGGGCGTGGCGGCCGCCGAGCTGGGCTACCTGGCCGGCGCCGACCGCATCGAGGGCTGCCTGTTCGGCAACGGCGAGCGCACCGGCAACGTCTGCCTCGTGACCCTCGGGATGAACCTGTTCAGCCAGGGCATCGACCCCCAGATCGACTTCTCCGACATGGCCGGCATCCGCCGCACCGTCGAGTACTGCAACCAGCTGCCCGTCCACGAGCGCCACCCGTGGGGCGGCGACCTCGTCTACACGGCCTTCTCCGGCTCCCACCAGGACGCCATCAAGAAGGGCTTCGAGGACATGGAGTCCCGGGCCAAGGCCAGGGGCACGAGCATCGACGACCTCGACTGGGGCGTGCCGTACCTGCCCATCGACCCGCACGACATCGGGCGCTCCTACGAGGCGGTGGTCCGGGTCAACAGCCAGTCCGGCAAGGGCGGGGTGTCCTACCTGCTCAAGGCCGAGCACGGGCTCGACCTGCCGCGTCGCCTCCAGGTCGAGTTCAGCGGCGTCGTCCAGGCCCGCACCGACTCGGAGGGCGGCGAGCTGACCGGTGCCCAGATCTGGCAGATGTTCGCCGACGAGTACCTGCACGCCGAGACCGCCGACGCCCGGTGGGGCCGCTTCAGCCCCGTCCGCTCGACGATCACCGGCTCGGACGACGGCACCGACGTCATCGACGCCGTCATCCGCGTCGACGGGGTCGACACCGACGTGCACGGGCGCGGCAACGGCCCCATCGACGCGTTCACCGCGGCGCTGGCCACCCTCGACGTCGACGTGCGCGTCCTCGACTACCACGAGCACGCGCTGTCCGCCGGTGGCAACGCCCGGGCCGCGGCCTACGTCGAGTGCGCGGTCGGCGACCGCGTGCTCTGGGGCGTCGGGCTGCACGAATCGATCGTCAAGGCCTCGCTGCGGGCCATCCTCTCGGCGGTGAACCGCGCCGAGCGCGGGGCTCCGGTCGCGGGCTGACGCCGGTGGCGGGCGCCGCGCTGGCCTGCGGGTTGGCGACGGTCGACGTCCTCCACGTCGTCGATGCCGTCCCGGCGCCCGACGAGAAGGTCGTCGCCCGCTCGTCCACGGTCTCGGCCGGTGGTCCGGCCTGCAACGCGGCGGCGACGTGCGCGCTGCTCGGCGTGCCGACGCGCTTCGTCGGGGCGGTCGGCAGCGGCCCGCTCTCGGCCGTGGTGCTGCGCGACCTCGCGGCCCACGGCGTGGCGGTGACCGACCTCGCTCCACCGGCGTTCGAGCCGCCGCTGTCCACCGTCCTCGTGACGGAGGCGACGGGGGAGCGGGCGGTGGTCTCGCGCAACGCGGTCGGCGTCGCCGAGTACGAGTCGCTGTCGACCTCCACGGTCGACGCGATGCTCGACGGTGTCGGGGCGGTGCTCGTCGACGGCCACCACCTGCCGCTCGCGGTGGGCGTCGCGCGGGGCGCGCGCCGGCGGGGCATCCCGGTGCTGCTCGACGGCGGGTCGTGGAAGCCGGGTCTGGAGGCGCTGCTGGCCGTCGTCGACGTGGCGGTGGTCTCCGCCGACTTCCGCACGCCGGGCGGGTCCGCGGACCGCCCGCTCGAGGACGTCCTGGCCCTCGGGCCGGTCTGGGCGGCGCGTTCCGCGGGAGCCGGGCCGGTGCACTGGCGCTCGGCGCAGGGCCGTACCGGCACCGTCGACGTGCCGGAGGTCCCGGTCGTCGACACCCTCGGTGCGGGGGACGTCCTCCACGGGGCGATGCTCGCCGCGCTCGCGCGGGGTGGGCTCGAGGACCTCCCGGGCGCCCTCGCGGGTGCGGTGGCGCTCGCCTCGAGGTCGGTGGGGTCCGCCGGGGCGCTCGGCTGGGCGGCGCCGGACCGATGAGTTCGCGCCGCGCTGGAGGTCTGCCCTGACATGGACACGATCCGACTGCTCAGCAACCACCGCGTGGCCGACCTCGCCCGGGCCGAGGACTGGTACACCGCCCTCGTCGGGCACGGCCCGGATGCCCGGCCGATGGAGGGACTGCTCGAGTACCACCTCGGCGACGCGGCCGGCATCCAGGTCTGGCTCGAGCCCGACGCCGCCGGGCGTTCCGGGTGCACGATCAGCGTGACCGACCTCGACGCCGCCGCCGCGCGGCTGACCGCTGCGGGCATCGGGCACGAGGGTGTCGAGCAGGCCACCAGCGTGCGTATCCTGCGGCTCACCGACCCGGACGGCAACCGCGTCGTCCTGATGGACTGAGCGACAGGAGAGCATCGTGGCCGACACCGTGGACGGGTACCTCGCAGGCTTCGACGGCGAGGTCCGCAGCCGGCTCGAGACGATGCGCGAGCTCGTGCTCGCCACCGCACCGGACGCCGTGGAGTCAATGGCGTACGGGATGCCCGCGTACAAGCTCGACAAGAAGCCGCTGGTCTACTTCGCCGGGTTCGACAAGCACGTCGGCTTCTACGCGACGCCCAACGGCCACGAGGCCTTCGCCGAGGAGTTCGCCCGCTACAAGCAGGGCAAGGGCTCGGTGCAGCTCCCGCACACCGAGCCGCTGCCCATCGACCTCGTGCGCCGCGTCGTGGAGTTCCGGGTGGCCGCGGTCCGCGGCAGCTGACCGGTCAGTGCCGGCGCGCCGCGGCCGCGGACCGTCGTGCCCACAGGACGAGGACGACACCCAGCGCGACGAGCGAGCCACCGAGAAGTCCTCCGAGACCGGCGTCGCGCGGGCCGGTGTTCGCCAGCTCGGCCACCGCCGCCGTGGGTGCCGTCGGGCGCGGGGTGGTCGTCGCCGGCGCCGCGGGGGTCGTCGTGGCGGCCGCGCGGGCGAACGTGACGGTCACCAGGGCGGCCGACTCGTTGCCCACCGCGTCCCGCGCCTGGGCCACGAACTCCACCCTGATCGGCGAGTGGGCGAGGATGTATGGCAGGGGGTCGCCACCGCGGTCGGGACGGAAGGCGCGCAGCGGCGCGGTCCATCGCCCGTCCGGGCCGACGACGACTTCCTCGGTGACCGGGTCGCCCGAGCCGCCGAAGATCACCAGGATGCGCGAACCGGGCTCTCCCCGACCGGAGAACGTCGGCCAGGCCGAGTAGCGGCCGCCCTCCACCGGGGAGGTGATGGTGGGCTTCGTCGGGGCGTCGACGTCGAGAGTGACCCGGACGACGTTGCTCTCCACGGACCGGCCGAACCCGTCCTCGCCGCGCACCTGGAGGTCGACCTGCCGCGAGGGGCCTGCCAGCCGGACCATGTGCTCGGAGATGACCCACCCGCCCTCGCCGTCGTCGCTGATCGCCGAGTCCGGCACGGGGACGCCGTCGAGGTAGAGCCGGGCGTCGACGTTCTGCAGCGGTGTCGTGAGGCCCTCGATCCTCGGCTCCGGCCCGATGCTCGCGCCGTCGACCGGGGAGGTGATCCGCAGCTCCGGACGGGCGTCGTAGGTGTACCAGAGCGTCGAGTCGGTGAGGACGACCTCGCCGCCGGGTGCCGTCACGACGATGTCGAGGCCGACCTGCTCGCCGAGCGGCAGGGGTGACCCGACGGTGCAGGTCCACGACTCGTCGGGTGCGACCTCGGCGCTGCACAGATCGGTGCCGTCCCGGCTGATGGTCACCGTGGTGCCCACCTCGCCGAGCCCGGTGATGTCCGGGGTGGAGTCCTCACCCTGGGACGGCGAGGTCACCTGGAAGTCGGCGGCGTGCGCCGGGGCGCTCCAGAGCACCAGGCCGAGCAAGGGCACGAGCGCAGCGACGAGCCCGCGGCGCACGGCCCTCATCGGGACCCGACCGGACGGCGGGACCACACGACCAGCGCGGCGCCGGCGAGGACGAGCGAGCCCCCGAGCAGCCCACCGGCGCCGGCCTGCTCCGGGCCGGTGTTCGCGAGCTCGGCCACGGGGGAGCCGGGGCGCGCGGCCGGGGCGGCCGGCGGCGTGCTCGGCGTGGGGTCGCCGCCACCGGCGGCCGTGCGCAGGTCGATGTGCAGCGAGAACGGCGTCACGGCGCGGTTGTTGTACGGGTCCGACTCGAAGACGAGGAACCGGAAGGTGCGGTTCTGGCCGGCGAAGACCGTGCGGGGGTTGGCCTCGGCGGGGTTCCAGTCGTACTCGGTGGTCGACCACCGGCCGTCGGCACCCACGGTGACAGGACGGGTGACGGGCTCGGCGGAGCCGTCGAAGGCGACGTGCACGACGTCGCCCGGGGTCCCGGTGCCGGAGAACGTGTCCGGCCACGCCGTGAGCCGGCTGCCCGGGGCCGGGGAGAGCAGGACCGGCGCGTCCGGCGCGACGTCGTCGAGGACGAACGACACGGTGTCCGAGGCGAGGTCGCGGCCGAAGCCGTCCGTGCCGCGCAGCTGGAGGGTGTGCGGTCCGCCGGGGACGTCGACGTCGGCCGAGAACGTGAACCGGGTGCCGTCCTCCTGGGCGACGAAGCCGTCGACCTGGGCGCCGTCGATCCACACGTCGAGCTGCTCGACCTGGCCCTCGACCCGGGCCGTGCCGGCCACCTGGCGTCCGAGGGTGTCCCCGGGCTGCGGGTCGGTGATGGTGATCGTCGCGACGGCGGGCCAGACGTAGTAGCTGAGGGAGGTCCGACCCACCTCTGCGCCGCCCACGGGGTCGAGGGCGACGACGTCGAGGCTGGTGCTCTCGTTGAGTGGGAGCGCCGGGGCGACCTCGCAGGACCAGGTCTCGTCGACGGCCACCGGCGACACGCACACGTCGGTGCCGTCGCGCTGCACGTGCACCTCGGTGCCCGGTGCGCCCACGCCCGCGACGACGGGGGTGGAGTCCTCCCCGCTGTCCGGTGAGGTGACCGCGAGGTCGGCCGCGTGGGCCGGTGCGGCCCACACCACCAGCCCCAGCACGGGTAGCAGGACAGCCGCCAGGCAGCGTCGGATCGTCGTCATCAGGATTCCCCTCCGGTCAGGACGTCGAGCGGATGCTACGGCCTGGAGTGACGGGTCGGCCCGCGACTTGCGAGAACTCGCAACGGACCGTCGGCCCGGCCGGTCGCGGGGAGCCACCAGGGCGCGGTCGGGGGCCTAGCATCGGTCGCGTGGAGCAGCGACGGGGTGGGGAGCCCGAGGACGGTCCGGGACCACCCACCTTCGTCGCCGAGCGCACGACGGCCTTCCTCGACGCCGTGGTCGCGATCGCCATGACCTTGCTCATCCTGCCGCTGATGGAGAGCGTCGGCGACGTCGCGGAGAGCGGCGCCAGCGCCGGTGAGTGGTTCGGCGAGCACGACCAGCAGCTCGTGAGCTTCGTGCTCAGCTTCGTCCTCATCGCGATGTTCTGGATCAGCCACCACCGGCTCTACGCCAGCGTCCAGCGGGTCACCGTCCCGCTGCTGTGCATCTCGATGGCGTGGCTGCTGACGATCGTGTGGCTGCCGGTCGCGACGGCGATGTCCGGCCGCTTCAGCGACGGCGACGGGCTCGTCAAGGCCGTGTACATCGGCAGCATGATCGCGATCTGCCTCATGACCCTGGTCACCCGGGCGTACCTCGCGCGCCAGCCCGAGCTGCACGACTCGTCCCAGACGCTGCTGCGGCGGGGGATGGCGGTCGACATCGCCCAGGCGCTCCTCTTCACGCTCGCCCTCGTGCTGGCGGTCACCGTCCGGTCCCTCGGGTACTCCGCCCTCTTCATCATGGTCCTCGTGGGACCTCTCCAGGGCGCGGTCGGGCGGATGCTCGGCGTCCCGCGCGGCCCCTGAGCGGCTCAGCGCACGCCGCGGACCCGGAACTGGATGCTGATGCGCGGCCCGACGGGCTTGGCGGTCTTCGGCACGCAGTGGTCCCAGGTGCGCTGGCAGGAGCCGCCCATGACGACGAGGTCGCCGTGGCCGGCGGGGACCTTGACCGAGGAGCCGCCGTCGCGGGGGCGGAGCATCAGGTCGCGTGGTGACCCGACCGAGAGGATGGCGACCATCGTGTCCTGCTCACGGCTGCGGCCGATGCGGTCGCCGTGCCAGGCGACGGAGTCCTGCCCGTCGCGGTAGAGGCACAGCCCGGCGGTGACGAAGGGCTCGCCGAGCTCGTCGGCGTAGTGCGCCGACAGCGCGTCACGGGCCTCCTCGAGCGCGAGGTGGGGGAGCGGGTCGCCCTCGCCGTAGAAGCTGAGCAGCCGCGGCGTGGCGACGATGCTGTCGTACATCTGCCGGCGCTCGGCGAACCAGGGGACGTCACGCCGCAGCGCCTCGTAGAGCTCGTCGGCCCCGCCCACCCACGCGGGACGCTCGTCGACCCACGCACCGAGGGTCAGCGGGGTGCGCCGCACGGTGGGACCGAGCGGCCGCACCTCGATGCCGTCGGCGAGGTCGAGGAGGGAGCCCTGGAGCACGGCCATGACGCGACCCTACCCGGCAATCGAACACCTGTCCAGCGCCTCGCGTGTCACGGGCGGTCGTCGTCCTCCCCGTCCTCCGGATCGGTGTCAGGGGAGGGCGGTCCGGGGGCGGGGAAGGCCTCGCCGGACATCGGGGCGTACGCGAACCACCCCAGGTCACCATCGACGGGTCCGGGCGGCGGGTCCCACAGCACGACCTCGTCCTCGGCGGCCCTCCGCAGCGCTGCCAGGGCCAGCCGGGTCGAGGTCTGCGGGACGCCGGCGCCCTCCCACGCCACGACGACCTCGAGCTCCTCGCCGTCGGGGAAGGGGTGCAGCCACCAGGTCCGCTCCGCCGTCAGCTCGCCACCGTGCCCGGAGACCTGGGTCCACGTCCACGGCTCCCGTCCCTCCACGTGGTCGAACGGCGAGCGGTGCCCCACGCGGGTGCCGTCGGGCAGCCGCAGGCCGACCCGTGGCTCGTCGGGGTTCGGTCCGTGCGGCCACTCGCGGGACCGGGTGGTCCCGGGGCGGCGCCACGAGGCGAGGGTGAGGGACAGCCCGCGCCGGAACACCGTGGCCGACGTGAGACGCAGGCAGGTGTCGGCGTCGCGGACGAGGTCCAGCCCGAGCGGCACCACGACCCCGACGACGTGCGCCGGAGGCATCCACGGGATGTCCGTCTCCTCGGGCGGCTCGTCGAGGTACTCGGGCTCGCGCCAGGGCTCGAAGAACGGCTGCTCTGCCATGCGCGGGAGCCTACGGCGCCCGCCGTCGGGGCGGTGGGCTTGGATGGTCGGGTGCCGGTGGTCGAGGAGGAGGTCCACGAGCCCCTCGACGTCCCGGCGCTGCGGGCCTGGCTGGTCGCGCACGCCGTGCCCGGGGTCGACGAGGTCGTGGTCGGTGCGGACGGCGGCAGCGGGCACGTCCGGGCGCTGCCGGACGGCTCGCGCCTCGAGGTGCTCCTGCCGGCCGTGGGCGTTCCGGTGCTGCGCTCGACCGGGGGAGCCTCCGGCGCCGAGGTCGCTCGGCGATGGCTGGGCCTCGACCTCGACCCCGCGCCGGGTGTCGCGGCCCTCGCCGACGACCCCGTGCTCGGTCCGCTCGTGACGTCGCGCCCGCTGGTGCGCGTCCCGGGGGCGCCCGACCCCTTCGAGGCCGCGGTCAACGTCGTCCTCGGGCAGCACGTCTCGCTCGCGGCCGGCCGGGTCTTCGCCGGACGTCTGGCCGCCGCGCACCCGGTGAACGCCGAGGCGCTCGCGGTCCTCGACCCCGAGGTGCTGCGCGCGAGCGTCGGCGTCACCGGTGCCCGGTCGGCCAGCCTCGTCGCCCTGGCTCGTGCCGTCCTCGACGGGCTCGACCTCGACCCGCAGGTCGACCCTTCCGAGCGGGCCGCCACCCGAGCCGCCCTGCTGGCCCTCCCGGGCGTCGGTCCGTGGACCGCCGACCTCGTCGCGATGCGCTGCCTGCGCGACCCCGACGTCTTCCTCCCCGGGGACCTGGTGCTGCGCAAGGCGCTCGGCGGTGTCACCGCGCGCGAGGCCGCCCGGCTCGCCGAGGCGTGGGCGCCGCACCGCAGCCTGGCCGTGGTCCACCTCTGGACCCACCACGCCCTCGACCCGCCGGACCCGACCGGTTGAGGCGCGGCGGGGGAGCGCGGCGATGTCACCCTGAGGCACGACAATGGGCGGGTGCCCCTCTACCGCGACGAGGCGATCGTCCTGCGCACCCACAAGCTGGGTGAGGCCGACCGCATCGTCACCGTGCTCTCGCGGCGCCTCGGCAAGCTGCGCATCGTCGGGAAGGGCGTGCGGCGCACCAAGTCCCGCTTCGGCGCGCGCCTCGAGCCCGGCATGCACATCGACGTCCAGTGCTACGAGGGCCGGAACCTCGACACCGTGACCCAGGTCGAGACCCTCGACCCGTGGGGCGAGATGATCGCCCGCGACTACCCCGCGTGGACGGCCGCCACCGCGGTGCTCGAGACCTGTGACCGGCTCACCGAGGAGCGCGAGCCCGCGCTCCAGCACTACCTCCTGCTCGCCGGGGCGATGCGCAGCCTGGCCCACCGCGAGCACGACTCCGCCCTCGTCCTCGACGCCTACCTGCTGCGGGCCATGGCCGTCAGCGGGTACGCCCCGAGCTTCCACGACTGCGCGAAGTGCGGTGCCCCGGGCCCCCATCGCGCCTTCCACGTCGCGGCCGGCGGGGTGGTCTGCCCGGTCTGCCGCCCGCCCGGCTCGGCCGCGCCCGCCCCCGACACGCTCCGCCTGCTCGCCGCGCTGCTCGCCGGCGACTGGGCGCTCGCCGACGCCTCCGACGACCGGAACCGCCGCGAGGGCAGCGGCCTGACCGCCGCCTTCCTCCAGTGGCACCTCGAACGCGGCATCCGCAGCCTCCGTATGGTGGAGCGGTGAGCGCGCCGACCCGCTACGAGCTGCCCTTCCCGCACCCCAGCGGAGCCCTCGCCCCCGTCATCGACCCGCGCCGGATGCCCGCCCACGTCGCCGTCGTCATGGACGGCAACGGCCGGTGGGCCAACCAGCGCGGGCTCCCGCGGACCAAGGGCCACGAGGCCGGCGAGGCCGCCCTGCTCGACGTCGTCGCCGGCGCCATCGAGGTCGGGGTCACCCACCTGTCGGCGTACGCGTTCAGCACCGAGAACTGGAAGCGCAGCCCCGACGAGGTGCGCTTCCTCATGGGATTCAACCGCGACGTCATCCGCCGCCGCCGCGACCAGCTGCACGCCTGGGGTGTGCGGATGCGCTGGGTCGGCCGGCGCCCGCGGCTCTGGGGTTCGGTCATCAAGGAGCTCGAGACCGCGCAGGAGATGACGCGCGACAACACCGGCCTGACGCTCTACTTCTGCGTCAACTACGGCGGGCGGGCCGAGATCGGCGATGCCACCCGCCGCATCGCCGAGGACGTCGCGCGCGGCCGGCTCAAGGCCTCGAGCGTCGACGAGCGCACGGTCGCGCGCTACCTGCCCGAGCCGGACATGCCCGACGTCGACCTCTTCGTGCGCTCCTCCGGCGAGCAGCGCACGAGCAACTTCCTCCTGTGGCAGAGCGCCTATGCCGAGATGGTCTTCCAGGACCGGCTCTGGCCCGACTACGACCGCCGCGACCTCTGGGCCGCGATCGAGTCCTACGTCGACCGCGAGCGCCGTTACGGCGGGGCCGTCGACGCCCCGGGCGCCGCGCCGGCCTGACCGCGGCTCAGGACCGCCGGGCGCACTCGGCGCACAGGCCGTCGATCTCGACGGTGTGCCGGACCGCGGTGAAGCCGTGCTCGGCGGCGACCGCCTCGGCCCACCGCTCGACGGCGTCACCGGTCACCTCGACGGCCAGCCCGCACGAACGGCACACCACGTGGTGGTGGTGGTCGTCGGTGGCGCACGAGCGGTAGACGGCCTCGCCGTCGGCGGTGCGGATGACGTCGAGCTCGCCGTCGGCGGCCATCGCCTGGAGGTTGCGGTAGACCGTCGCGAGCCCCACGCGCGTGCCGCGCCCGGCGAGGTCGGCGTGGATCTCCTGGGCCGACCGGAACTCCGCGCTGCCCGAGAGCGCGTGCGTGATGGCCGTGCGCTGGCGGGTCGGGCGGCGGTCGGTGCTCATCTCGTCGGTCATCGGGTCCCCACCTCCTCGTGGTGTCCGTGCTCGTCGTAGTGGCCCTCGTGGGCGGCGTGGCGGTGGCCGTCGTGGAGGTAGTCGACGTGGTCGCCGTGCTCGACGGCATCGTGGCCGCAGCCGGTCCCGTGCTCGTGGTCGTGCCGCTCGGCGTACCGGTGGGCCGCCCGTCGGGCCCGGCCCACCAGCGCCGTGGCGACGGTGACGGCGAGGAAGAGGCCGATGGCGACGAGGACGATGGTGCCGCCCGACGGCGTGCCGGCCTGGTAGGACAGCGCGACCCCGCCGACGCTGGAGACGACGCCCACCAGCACGGCCCACCGCACGGTCGCGCCGAAGCTGCGGGCCAGCAGCTGGGCGGTGGCGTTGGGCACGATCATCAGGGCGCTGATGAGCAGCAGCCCGACGATGCGCATCGAGACGACCACCGTGACGGCCGTGAGGACCGCCAGGACGAGGTTGTAGGCCAGCACCGGCAGGCCGGCCGAGCGCGCGTACTCCTCGTCGTTGGCGACCGCGAAGAAGCGCGGGCGCAGCACCGTCGTCACGACGAGGACGGCCACGGTGAGGGCCGCGAGCAGCACCAGGTCGCCGGCGCTGGTGGTGAGGATCGCGCCGAACAGGTAGGCGGTGAGGTTCGAGGGGTTGCTCGCCGAGGACCGGGCGATGAGCACGACGCCGAGCGCGATGCCTCCGTAGAACATCACGGCCAGCGCGACGTCCCCGCTGGTGCGGCCGCTCGCGCGGATCAGCTCGATGGCCACACCGGCCGCGACCGCGGCGACGAGCGCGGTGAGCACCGGCTGCTGGCCGGTGAGGATGCCGACGGCGACCCCGGCGAGGGCGACGTGCCCCATCCCGTCGCCGATCAGGGACATCCGGCGCTGGACGAGGAAGGTGCCGACCAGCGGTGCCGCGACACCGGCGAGCAGCGCGGCGAGGAAGGCCTGCCGCATGAAGTCGAGGGCGAGCATCTCGCTCACGGGTGCACCTCCCGCGGGGCGTCGAAGGGGCCGCCGACCGGCGCGGGCCGGGCCGGGCCGTGGTCGTCGTGGTGGTGGGCGCCGCCCGGGGCGTGGTCGGCGAGATGGGCCGCGTACGCCACGGGGGTGCCGTCGAAGTCGACGTGGCCGTCGTCGAGGCACACGATGCGGGTGACGACGTCGTGCAGCGCGTCGAGCTCGTGGGTGACGACGAGCATCGAGGTGCCGTCGGCGGCCAGCCGGCGCAGGGTCTCGGCGAGTGCGGCCTGGCTGGCGCGGTCGACCCCGGCGGTCGGCTCGTCCATGACGAGCAGGTCCGGCCGGCCGGCCAGGGCCCGCGCGATGAGGACGCGGCGCTGCTGGCCCCCCGAGAGCGAGGCCACCTCCTCGTCGGCGCGGTCGGCGAGCCCGACGGCGGCGATCGAGGCGGCCACCACCTCGCGGTCGGTGCGACCGGCCGGCCTCCACCACGGCCGGTGCGCCAGCCGCCCGACGGCGACGATCTCGGTGACGGTGGCGCGCACGGCGCTCGAGAGCGAGTGGCGCTGCGGCACGTAGCCGATGCGCGTGTGCTCGTGGAGCTGCGCGCGCGGCACACCGAGCAGGCGGACCTCGCCCCCCTGGTGCTCGCTGAGGCCGAGCAGCCCGCGGACGAGGGTCGACTTGCCGGAGCCGTTGGGTCCGAGCAGCGCGACGACCTCGCCGGGGCGCACGACGAGGTCGACGCCGGAGACGACCGTGCGGTCGGCGTACCCGAAGGCCGCCGACCGCAGGTCGATGAGGGGGGCTGCGTCGCTCATCGACACTGCTGCCCCTTCTCGAGCGTCGCGAGGTTGCTGCGCATCACCTCAAGGTAGTCCGTGCCCTTCGAGGTCTTCGTGATCCCCTCGATCGGGTCGAGCACCTCGACGGTGGCGCCGGTCTCCCGGGCGAGGGTCTCGGCGAGGGCGGGGGAGACGAGGGTCTCCGCGTAGACGGTCTTGACGCCGTGCTCCTCGACGTGCGCGGCGAGGTCGCGGAGGGTGGCGGCATCGGGCTCGGCGTCGGGGGAGATGCCGGCGATGCCCTCCTGCGAGAGCCCGTAGCGCTGCGCCAGGTAGCCGAAGGCGGCGTGCCCGGTGACCAGCTCCTTGCTGGTGCACTGTGCGAGACCCGTGCGGAACTCGCCGTCGAGGGTCTTCAGCTCCTCGACCACCTTCGTGGCGTTGGCGCGGTAGGTGGCGGCGTGCTCGGGGTCGGCGGTGGCGAAGCGCTCGCCGACCGCGGTGGCGACCTTCTCGAAGCGGACCGGGTCGAGCCAGAAGTGCGGGTCCCGCCCGCCCTCCTCGGCGTGCGCGTCGTGCTCCTCGGCGCTCTCGCCGGCGTGGTCGTGGCCGTCCTCGCTGGCGGTGAGGTCGAGGTCGGCGTCGGCGGAGACGTCGAAGCCGGCGTCCTTCGCCTGGCTCGCGACGGCGTCGTCGACGGCGGGCTGGAAGCCCTTGAGGTAGACGACGACGTCGGACTGGGCCAGCTCGCCCACGTCCTTGGGCGTCAGCTCGAGGTCGTGCGGCTCGGCGCCGGGCTTGGTGAGGGACCGGACGTCGACGAGGTCACCGCCGACCTGCTGGGAGACCCACTGGAGCGGGTAGAAGGCGGCCGAGACCTCGAGGGCGGCGTCGGACCCGGTGCCGCTCGACCCGGACCCGCTCCCGCAGCCGGCGAGGGCGAGCAGCGGGGTGACGGCCAGGGCGGTGAGGGCGCGCTTCATGGAAACGATTCTCATTCGAGATGAGAATCGTTGTCAAATCCGCTGGTGGCGGCGGTCAGGTGCGGGGGAAGACCTGGGTGAGGAGGACGGCGACCATCAGCCCGATGACCGCGAGCCGCATGAGCTTCTCGACCGGCGAGAGCCGGGGCCACGCGAGCGCGAGGATCCAGCCGAGGAGCAGGACGACGACGACGAGGAGCAGCCATCCCGGCGCGGGCAGCAGCACGCCCCCGACGACGAGCGCCAGGACGCCGAGGAAGGGGACGAAGCGCGGGAGACCGCTCAGCCAGGTGACGGCGGGCAGGCTGGCGCGCTCGAAGGACTCGCGAGGGCTCGACACGGTGGACCAGCCTACGGGGCCCGCGGGGAACCCGGTCGAGGCGGGCGGTGGGCCGCCGATAGCCTTGCGCCCATGGCAGCCCCCACCTCCGTCGTCGACACCGTCGTCTCCCTCTGCAAGCGCAGGGGCTTCGTCTTCCCGTGCGGTGAGATCTACGGGGGTACGCGCTCGGCGTGGGACTACGGGCCGCTGGGCGTCGAGCTCAAGGAGAACATCAAGCGCCAGTGGTGGCGCTCGATGGTGACCGGCCGCGACGACGTGGTCGGCCTGGACTCCTCGATCATCCTGCCCCGCCAGACCTGGGTCGCCAGCGGCCACGTCGGCGAGTTCACCGACCCGCTCACCGAGTGCCAGTCCTGTCACAAGCGCTTCCGCGTCGACCACATGCAGGAGGCCATCGCCGACAGGGAGGCCAAGAAGGGTAAGGAGGTCGACCCCGACTCGATCCCGCTCTCCGGCATCGCCTGCCCGAACTGCGGCACCCGCGGCCAGTGGACCGAGCCGCGCGAGTTCAACATGATGCTCAAGACGCACCTCGGCGTCATCGAGGACGAGTCCGGGCTGCACTACCTGCGCCCCGAGACCGCGCAGGGCATCTTCGTCAACTTCCTCAACGTCATGCAGGCCTCGCGCAAGAAGCCGCCGTTCGGCATCGGCCAGACCGGCAAGAGCTTCCGCAACGAGATCACGCCCGGCAACTTCATCTTCCGCACCCGCGAGTTCGAGCAGATGGAGATGGAGTTCTTCGTCAAGCCCGGCGAGGACGAGCAGTGGCACGAGTACTGGATCGAGGAGCGGATGCGCTGGTACACCGACCTCGGCATCGACCCCGAGAACCTGCGCGTCTACGAGCACCCGCAGGAGAAGCTCTCGCACTACTCGAAGCGCACCGTCGACATCGAGTACCGCTTCCGGTTCGCGGGCAGCGAGTGGGGCGAGCTAGAGGGCATCGCCAACCGCACCGACTTCGACCTCACGACGCACTCGCAGCACTCGGGCACCGATCTCGTCTACTTCGACCAGACGTCCGGCGAGAAGTACACGCCGTACGTCATCGAGCCCGCGGCCGGCCTGTCCCGCAGCCTGATGACCTTCCTCGTCGACGCCTACACCGAGGACGAGGCGCCGAACACCAAGGGCGGGGTCGACAAGCGCGTCGTGCTGAAGCTCGACCCCCGGCTCGCGCCGGTCAAGGCCGCGGTGCTCCCGCTCTCGCGCAACGCCGACCTGTCGCCGAAGGCCAAGGACCTCGCGGCGCGGCTGCGGCAGAGCTGGAACATCGAGTTCGACGACGCCGGCGCCATCGGCCGGCGCTACCGCCGCCAGGACGAGATCGGCACGCCGTTCTGCATCACCGTCGACTTCGACACCCTCGAGGACCAGGCGGTCACCATCCGCGAGCGGGACGCGATGACGCAGGAGCGTGTCGCCCTCGACCAGGTCGAGGGGTACCTGGCCCAGCGCCTGCTCGGCTGCTGAGCCGGCGGCGCCGGGGTCAGTCCTCGGCGCCGTACTGCGCCCACACGGCCTCGGCGTCGGGGACCCGCCCGGCGCGGTCGAGGGCCCGGGCCAGCGCGCCCGCCACCTGCACCTGCTCGTCGGCCAGGCCGGCGGCGCCGAGGTCGAGCAGCGCGCGGCGCAGCACCGGCTCGGCCTGCTCGAGCCGGTCGGCCTCGGCCAGGACGACCCCGGTCTCGGCGCGCAGGACGAGCTCGAAGTCGCCGCCGACGAGGGCCTCGGCCCGGGCCAGCCGCTCGAGGGCCTCGTCGGTGCGGCCGACGTCGGCGAGCACGTGCGCGCCCTCGCGGAGCACGTCGGGCTCGAGGACCTCGGGGTCGAAGGGCTCCTCGCCGTGCCGCTCCGGGGGCAGCACCGCGGCGAGCGCCTGCACCTCCGCGAGGACGGTGTCGAGGGCGGCCAGCCCGCCGTCGACGTCGCCGGAGGCGGCCCGGACCGCGGCCCGGGAGCGCAGGGCCTCGAGGAGCACCGGGAGGGTGCCGCTGTGCCGGGCCAGGGTGACGGCGGCGTCGAGGTCGTGGGCGGCGCCGACGAGGTCCTCGCCGTCCCACGCCGCGGTACCGGCCCGGTAGCGGGCGTGCGCGGCCTCCTCGGCGCGGCCGGCCGCCTCGAAGGCCTCGGCGGCGGTGTCGAAGGCCTCCCGCGCCCGGTCCCACGCCCCGAGCGCCAGGGCCGCGTTCCCGAGGGCCCAGGCGGTGGGACCGACGAGGGCGGGGACCTCGCGCGCGACGACGGGCAGCGCGGCGGCGAGCAGCTCGGCGGCCTCGACCGGCCGGCCCTGCTCGAGCCACGACAGCCCGAGGTGCCGCTGGGCGACGGCCAGGGCCACGGGGTCGCGCAGCCGGACGGCGAGGGCGAGGGCGTCGGCGGCGCGCGGCTCGAGCTCGGCCCAGGCGGCGCGGTCGACGACGAGGTCGCACCACGCGAAGAGCACCGCCATCCGGGTGCCGTCCGGGACGCCGCGCACCGCGGCGGCCCGCGCGTACAGGGCGTCGGCGGCCGCGAGGTCGCCGGAGGCGCGAGCGACGCGGGCCCGCAGGTCGAAGGCCTGCGACATCAGCACCGGGTGCCCGTCGGCGAGGTGCTCGCCCTCGTCGAGGAGCCGGTGTCCCGCAGCGGGATCCGTAGCGAATGCCGGGGTGGCGGCATCGAGCAGGCAGAGCGCGTGACGGTAGGGCTGGTGCAGCTCGCCGTAGGCCCGACCGGCCCGGACGAGCAGGTCGACGGCGTCGGCCGGCCGGACGGTCAGCGCGTACCAGCGCCGGCTCGCGGCGGCGGACTCGGCCCACCCCGCGGCGTCGAGCGCGTCCACCGCCGCGAGGGTCCGCTCGCGCGAGCGCCCCGTCTCGGGCGCGTCGGCCCCGAAGGCCGCCACCGCCTCCCGCACGTCGAGCACGGCGAGGTCGCAGCGCGCGTGGGCCGCACCCTCCGCGTCGTCGGCCCGCTCGGCCTCGGCGACGGCCTCGTCGAGGCGGATGCGCTCGCGGACGGCGTCGCGCAGCAGGTGCACGGAGCTGCGGTCGAGGAGGGCGGCGGCCGACCAGTGCTCCGGCGCGCTGAGCAGCGGCAGCGCGGCCTCGCGGGTCTCGAGCCAGCCGCGCAGGAGCCGCTCCAGGGCGGGGTCGAGGTCGCGGCGCCACCGGCGGGCCCGCTCGGCGATCTCGACGACCTCGTCGGCGTGCGCGGGTGGCCGCAGCCGGGAGCCGCTGCCGGGCGGCGGGGCGGGCATCCGGGTCGGGGGGAGCACGGGGTCGGGGGGGACCGAGCCGTCGTCGTGGGCCGCGGCGAGGGCGTCGGCGGCCCGCGTGCCGCCGGAGACCGCGTCGGCGTCGGATGCGAGCCGGTCGGCCAGGGCGCTCAGCTCGGCCTCGGCGGCCGCAGCGTCCCGGTGCCCCACCCGCTCCGGGCTCATCCCGAGCCGGCGCGCGTGCCGCAGGACCCAGGCCGCGGTGGCGGCCAGCCACATCCGGTCGGTGACCGAGCCCACCGTCCCGACCCGGTCGACCCGGGGCAGCAGCGCGTCGAGGGCGCGGTCGGTGTTGCCGAGGCGGACCAGCGCCCGCAGGCAGGCGGCCACCTCCTCGGCGGCGTCGTCGGAGTCGGCGACGCGCGGCCAGCACTGCCGGAAGGCGGCGACGGCGGCGTCGACCTCCCCGGCGAGGACGAGCGCCTCGACGTCCCGGCCGGTCGGCCCACCGTCCTCGCGGACGCGGTGGGCGGTGCGGACCTCGGGTGCCTCGCTCATGCCCTCGACTCAACCAGATCGGTGCGACGATGGCGCGAGGAGGTGGCCGATGGTGTCGGTGGAGCGGGCGGCGGCGCGGCCGGAGGCCGACTTCGTCGAGTTCGCCGGCGCGCACGAGGGCCCGGCGCTGCGCGTCGCCACCCTGGTCTGCGGGGACGCCGAGGCCGCCGAGACCGTCGTCCTCCAGGCGCTGGCCGCCGTGGCGGGCGACTGGGGCACCGCCCGCGAGGAGGGGCCGGCCGCCGCGCTGCGCGCCGAGGTGCACCGCCGGGCCGTGGCCGCCGCCCCGGCAGCCGCACCCCCCGAGGACCGACCCGGCCCGGTGCCCGAGGCGGACCGGTGGGCGCCGGGCGACCTGCTCACCGACCGGAAGGTGGCGGCGCTCGCGGCCCTCGCCGGGCTCTCCGCGCGCGAGCGGTCGGTCGCCGCCCTGCGCTGGCTCGAGGAGCGCCCCGACGCCGAGACGGCGCAGCTGACCAGGCTCGACGCTGCAGGCCTGCGGGACGCCGTGAATGCGGTGCGCGCCCGGCTCGCGCCCGCGCTCGGCATCGACACCGACGAGGACGACGACCCGCCCACCGACGACGAGGTCCGCGAGCTCCTCGAGCTCGTCACCGACGACCTGCCCGAGACCCCGCTGGCCGAGCGCGCCTGGGCGGCCGCGGCCGGCCGCCGCCGCACCGTGCGCCGGCGGGCCCTGCTCGGCACCGCCGCCGTGCTCGCCGGGGGCACCGCCGTCGTGGCCCTCACCGGGCGCGAGGAGCCGGCGCCGCAGCGCACCACACCGAGCCCGTCCGCGAGCCCCGGGGACGCCCGCCTCGAGGGGGTGGTCGTCGCGGGGGCGACCGTGCACCTCGCCCCGACACCCGACGAGGAGAACCGCCTCCCGCTCTACCCGGACGCCCGCCAGCTGGCCCTCCCCGAGCGGATGGGCCCCGGCACCGACCCCCTCGCGCTGCTGTCGCCGGCCGGCTCGCAGGCCTCGGTCCGGGCCGTCTACCTCGTCCGGGTCGGCGACGACCGCTACCAGCCGGCCGTGTTCCTGCCCCGCTACGACCCGGCGCCCCTGCTCGTCGCGATGGCCCCGCTGCGGGCCACCGCGGACGCCTCGGGCAACGGGATGCTCGCCCTCGGGCCGCGCACCATCGACGTCGACCGCCACCGGCTCGTCTTCGCCCAGCCGGGCGCGGTCGTCCTCCTCGAGGTCCGCAGCGCCCGCACGAAGCGCTTCCGGGTGCCGGACGACGCGCTGGCGACGGCCGGCTGGGCCGGCGACGGGCGCACGGTGGTCGCCACCAGCGCCACGAAGTCGTGGCTGGTCGACACCCGGAGCGGCGAGGTCGCCCAGACCGTCGTCCCCGTGAACGCCGGCTGGGCCGACCTCGCCGTCGCCGGGGACGGCGCCGTGGTGCGCGGGTACTCGGGGCGGGGGACCATCGTGGGGGTGGCCTCGCTCGACGGCCCGCAGATCGACCTGCACGGCCCGTCGATCTCGAACATCGAGGGCTGGGCCGCCCGCGCGGCCTACCTCGGCCCGATCGAGGCCACCGGCAACCGGGTGGAGGGCCTGGCCGCCGCCCAGCGCGACAACCGTCCCGTGCTGCGCGTGCTCGCGGCCACGAGCGGCCAGGGCACGATCCTCAACCCCTACCGGCCGCTCGGCTGGGGCCCACGCGACGTCGTCCTCCTGGAGTCGCGCAGCCTGAGCAGTGTCGGCCGTCCGGTGCTGCGCCTGCTCGCCTGGGACGTCATCGAGGCCCGCCTGTATCAGGTCGCCGAGCTCGACACCCCGGCCTACCCCGCGCCCGGCGCCTCGGACGACCTCTTCACCGGCGCCTGGGCGCTGTGAGGCGGGCCGGCCTCAGCCCGGCTCGGCGCCCGTGGCCACCGGTCGCGCGGGGTCCTCGACCCACTCGCTCCACGAGCCGACGTAGGGGATCGCGTCGATGCGGACCGTGTGCAGCGCCAGCGCCATCTGGGCGGCGGTGACGCCGCTGCCGCAGCTGGTGCCGACGGGGGTGTCGCGGTGCACCCCGGCCGCGGCCAGGCGCTCGCGCAGCCGCGCCGGCGGCAGGAAGGTGCCGTCGTCGGCGAGCAGCTCGGTCATCGGCAGGTTGACCGACCCCGGCACGTGGCCGGCGACGCGGTCGATCGGCTCGACCTCACCGCGGTAGCGCTCGGCGGCCCGGACGTCGAGCAGAACGCCGCTGCGCGTCATCGCCACCGCCCCGTCCGCGTCGAGCACCGGGACCGACCCGGGCCGGACGACGATGTCGCCGCGGGCCGGGGACGGCACCTCGACGGTCACCGGCAGGCCGGCCCGCTCCCACGCCGCGAGGCCGCCGTCGAGGACGCGGACCTGCGGGTGCCCGGCCCAGCGCAGCACCCACCAGGCGCGGGCCGCCGCGAGCGAGGTGCGCTGGTCGTACACGACGACCTCGTCGTCCTCGCCGACACCGCACGCGCGCAGCGCCTCCTCGAGCACCGCGGGGTCGGGCAGAGGGTGCCGCCCGGCGCGACCCGGCGGGCCGGCGAGCGCGGTGTCGAGGTCGAGGAACGGCGCGCCGGGCAGGTGGCCGGCGGCGTAGAGCTGCGCGCCGGGCGGGCCGAGGAGGGTGTACTGCACGTCGAGGACGCGCACGGCGCCGCGGGCGAGGTCGGCGGCGAGCTCGTCGGGCGTCGTCAGGGCGCTCATCCGGCCATCCAACCACCGGCGACCGGCGCCGCGGCCGGTGCGCGAGGATGGCGGGCGTGCCCCGTCGCGTCCGCCTCGTCCTCGTCCACGGTTCGCAGCTGAGCCGCGCGATGTGGGCGCGCTACCCGGCGCTGCTCGGCCCCGACGTCGACCTCGTCCTCCCGGACCTGCCGGCGCACGGCGCGCGCCGCGGCGAGCCCTTCACCTGGGAGGCCGCGCTCGCGACCCTCGACGAGGCCGTGGGCGAGGGTGGCGACCCGGTCGTCCTCGCCGGCCACAGTCTCGGTGGCTACCTCGTGATGGCCTGGGCCGCCCGGAACCCGCGGCGCCTCGCCGGCCTGGGGCTGCTCGGTGCCTCCGCGGTCCCCGCCGGCCCGGGCGCCGCGCTCTACCGCACGCTCGCCCGGGTGGAGCAGCGGCTGGGTCCGGACCGGATGGCCCGCGCCCTGGACCGGGAGCTCGACGCGCTGCTGCCCGCGCCGTTCGCGGCCCTGCTCAAGGAGGCCGGCTACGGCTTCGACGGCATCCCCGACGCGTGGGCGGGTGTCATGGGGGAGTGCCGGCCCGAGATGCTCTCCGACGTCTCCGCGCCGGTGCTGCTCGTCAACGGCCAGCTCGACCAGCTACGGGTCGACGCGCGCCGGTTCCGGCGGGCCGCCCGATCCGCACCGTGGGTGCACGTGGTCACGGTGCCGCGCGGGCTGCACGTCTTCCCGCTGACCCACCCGGCCGAGACCGTCGCGGCGCTCTGGGAGCTGGTGGCCGCCGCCCGCGGCCAGGCCTGAGCCGCCCCGCCGATTCACGCTCCGGCCACCTCTCGGGCGAGAATGGTCGGCGCCATGACCACCACCGCCACCACGTCCACCCCGGTGCTGCCGCCGCTGCACATCGGGCGCCACGTCGTCGAGTCGCCCGTCGTCCTCGCGCCGATGGCGGGCATCACCAACCGCGCCTTCCGCCGACTCTGCCGCGAGTACGGCGCGGCCGGCCTCGAGGCTGGCGGGGCATCCGGTGCGACGAGCCTGTACGTCGCCGAGATGGTCACCTCCCGCGCCCTCGTCGAGCGGACGCCGGAGACGATGCGGCTCATCTCGCACGGCCCCGAGGAGACGCCGCGCTCGGTGCAGCTGTACTCGGTCGACCCCGCCACGGCCGGCCTCGCCGCCCGGATGCTCGTCACCGAGGACCGCGCCGACCACATCGACCTCAACTTCGGGTGCCCGGTCCCCAAGGTCACCCGCAAGGGCGGTGGGGCGGCGCTGCCGTGGAAGACCGACCTGTTCCGCGGCATCGTCCGCGCGGTCGTGCGCGAGGCCGCGCCGTACGACGTCCCCGTGACCGTGAAGATGCGCGTCGGCATCGACGCCGAGCACGTCACCTACCTCGACGCCGGCCGGATCGCCGAGGCCGAGGGGGCCGCCGCCGTCGCCCTGCACGGGCGCACCGCGGCGCAGGCCTACTCGGGGCAGGCCGACTGGGAGGCCATCGCGCGCCTCAAGGAGGCCGTCACGAGCATCCCGGTGCTCGGCAACGGCGACATCTGGTCCGCCGAGGACGCCCTCGAGATGGTCCGCCGCACCGGCTGCGACGGCGTCGTCGTCGGGCGTGGGTGCCTCGGGCGGCCGTGGCTCTTCACCGACCTCGCGGCCGCGTTCGCCGGGTCCGGCGCCCGGGTCCGGCCCGGGCTGCGCGAGGTGACGTCGGTGCTGCGCCGGCACGCCGAGTACCTCGTCGACTTCTACGACGGCGACGAGCTGCGCGCCTGCCGCGACATCCGCAAGCACATCGCGTGGTACCTCAAGGGGTTCCCGGCGGGCTCGACGGTGCGCAACCAGCTGGCGCTCGTCGACTCGCTCGCCGCGCTCGACGACCTCGTCGCGACGATGGACCTCGACGCCCCCTGGCCGGGCGAGGCGTCGGAGGGCCCGCGCGGCCGGGCGGGTTCGCCCCGCGTGGTCGCCCTGCCCGAGAACTGGCTGCGCGGCCGTGAGCTCGACGACGCCCAGCGCGCGCAGGTGGCCCAGGCCGAGCTCAGCGTCTCCGGCGGCTGACCCCCGGACCGCCCGGGATCAGGCGCGGTCGCGCGGCTGGTGGTCGTCGCGGCCGAACACGCCCACCGCGATCCACGAGAGTGCCACCACGACCCCGCCGATCGCGGCGTACCCGCGGGGGGCGCCGCCGTCGAAGAGCGCGAAGCTGACGCCGAAGAGCATCGTGATGGCGAGGGCGACGAAGGCGAGGTACCGGCGGTTCATGCCCCGACCCTATGCGGGCGGCGGTCGGCGCCGGGTCCACCGGTCGGCGGACCCCGGTGTCCACCGCGCGGTCGGCTCAGGGCAGGAGCAGCCCGGTGAGGACGAGGGCGACCGCCCCCACCGTCAGCGGGAAGGCCCGCGCCACCGGCACCCGTCCGGTCGCGAGCGCGACGAGCCCGCCCGCGGCGAGCAGCGCGACGCCCACGGCACCCGGGCGCGAGGGGCCGACCACGAGGACGAGCGCGGCCGCGGCGACGAGCACCGGGACGAGCCGGAGCGAGCGGCGGGCCCCGAGCCGTTGGGGGAGCCCGTCGATGCCCACCGCCCGGTCGGTGTCCACGTCCGGGGCGGCGTTGGCCAGGTGGGCCGCGGTGCCGAGCAGCGCGGCGGCGAGGAGGAGGTCGACGCCGGGCCGGGTCGGGGTCGGGCCGGCGAGGAGGACGAAGGCGGGCAGCAGCCCGAAGGCGACGGCGTAGGGGAGCGGGCTGAGCACGGTGCGCTTGAGCCGCGTGTTGTACGCCCATCCGGCCGCGACCCCGACGAGGTGGAGCGAGCCCGCGAGCAGGCCCACCGCGAGGGAGGCCACGATGCACACGGCGGCGGCCAGGGCAGCCCCCACCCACAGGGCACGGGGCGAGACGGCACCGACGACGACCGGCTTCTCGCGGCGCGCGGCCACCCGGTCGACCTCGGCGTCGACCGCGTCGTTGGACCACCCGATGGAGAGCTGTCCGGTGAGCACCGCGAGCCCGACGGTGATCAAGGTTGACACCGGGAGGTCGGCACGCCCCGCGCCGAGCGCGACCGCGAAGGCCGTGACGGCTGCGGTCGGGAGGGGGTGGCAGGCGCGCACCAGCGCGGCCGCTGCTCGCGCGGTGGGCACGCACCCGACCGTACCGGCCGCCCACGGCATCGACGGCGGTGCGACCCGGACGCTCACCGCACGCGTGGGCGGCACCCCTCGCGGGTAGCGTCCGAACGTGTCCACCATCGCGTCCGCCCACGGGGTCCTTCCCGCGCACCAGTCCGCCCAGGCGGAGATCACGGCGATGGTGGGGGAGGTCCTGCTCGGCGGGACGGGTGTGAACATCGGTCTGCTGGAACGGGTCCACGCATCGTCACGCGTCGCGACCCGCCACTTCGCCCTGCCGCTGGAGTCCTACGCGGACCTCGGGGGCTTCACCGCGGCCAACGACGTGTTCATCGACGTCGGGCTCGACCTCGCGCGGGAGGCGGTGCTCGGGGCGCTCGCGAAGGCCGGGCTCGAGCCGTCCGACGTCGACCACGTGACGTCGGTGTCGGTCACCGGGGTCGCTGCGCCGAGCCTCGACGCCCGGCTCGTGCCGCTCATCGGGCTGCGGCCGGACGTGAAGCGGGTGCCCGTCTTCGGGCTCGGGTGCGTCGCCGGTGCCGCGGGCGTGGCCCGGGTGCACGACTACCTCCTCGGCCACCCCGACGACGTCGCCGTCCTCGTGTCGGTCGAGCTCTGCTCGCTGACCCTCCAGAAGGACGACACCTCCACGGCCAACCTCGTCGCCAGCGGGCTCTTCGGCGACGGCGCGGCGGCGGTGGTCATGGTCGGCGAGCGGCGGGCCGCGGCGATGGGGCTGACCGGCCCGCAGGTGCTCGACTCGCGCAGCCGGATGTACCCGGACACCGAGCGCGTCATGGGTTGGGAGATCGGCAGCGGCGGCTTCACCATCGTCCTGTCGGCCGAGGTCCCCGACGTCGTGCGCCGCCACCTGCGAGCCGACGTCGACGCCTTCCTCGCCGACCACGGCACGCGGATCGCGGACGTCGCCCGGCTGGTCGCCCACCCCGGTGGGCCCAAGGTCCTCGAGGCGATGGCCGCCGCGCTCGAGCGTCCCGACGCCGACCTCGGCGTCACGTGGGACCTGCTCTCCGAGCACGGCAACCTGTCCTCGGCCTCGGTGCTGCACGTCCTCCAGCGGACGATGGAGCGGCACGCCGGCGAGCCGGACGACCTCGGGCTGATGCTGGCGATGGGTCCTGGCTTCTGCCTCGAGCAGGTGCTGCTGCGGTGGTGACCGGAGCCACCGCCTCGCAGCTCGCGTACGTCGGGCTGGTGCTGCTCGTCGTGGTGGCGCGGCTCGTCGAGCTGCGCGTCGCGGCGCGCCATCTCGCGTGGAGCCGGGAGCGCGGCGGGGTCGAGCACGGCGCCGGCCACTACCCGGTGATGGTCGCGCTGCACACCCTGCTCCTGGTCGGCTGCGTCGTCGAGGTGCTCGTGGCGGACCGGCCGTTCCTGGGGTGGCTCGGCTGGCCGGCCCTCGCGGTCCTGCTGGCCGCCCACGTCCTGCGCTGGTGGTGCATCCGTAGCCTCGGCACCGCGTGGACGACCCGGGTGGTCGTCGTACCGGGGATGGAGGTCGTCACCCGCGGGCCGTACCGGTGGCTGCGCCATCCCAACTACGTCGCGGTGGTCGCCGAGGGTGTCGCCCTCCCGCTGGTGCACACCGCCTGGGTGACGGCGCTGCTCTTCACGCTCGCCAACGCGTGGCTCCTGCTGCGGGTGCGCATCCCGGTCGAGGAGCGGGCCCTGCGCGAGGCCGCGGCGTGAGCACCGGCGGTCGCTGCGACGTCCTCGTCGTCGGGGGCGGCCCGGTGGGCCTGGCGGCGGCGGTCGAGGCCCGGCTGGCGGGGCTGACCGCGACGGTCCTGGAGCCCCGGGAGGGTCCCGTGGACAAGGCCTGTGGCGAGGGGCTGATGCCCGGCGCCGTCACCGCGCTGGAGCGCCTCGGGGTGCGGCCGGCCGGCCGCCCCTTCGCGGGCATCGCGTACGTGGCGCCGGGCCGCTACGTCCGCGCGGACTTCGGGACCGGGCCCGGCCTCGGGGTGCGCCGGGTCGAGCTCTCCCGGGCGCTCGCCGACCGGGCCGAGGAGCTCGGGGTGCGGCGGGTCCGGGGGCGGGCCGAGGAGGTGGCGGTCGGTGCCGACGGCGTGCGCGCCGGGGGAGTGGAGGCCGCGTGGCTGCTCGCCGCCGACGGGCTGCACTCGCCGACCCGCCGGCTGCTGGGGCTCGACGCGCCGGGCCGGGGGCCGGAGCGGTACGGGCTGCGTCGCCACTTCGCGCTCGCGCCGTGGAGCGACGTCGTCGAGGTGCACTGGGCCGAGACCGCCGAGGCGTACGTGACACCCGTCGGGGACGACTGCGTCGGGGTCGCGGTCCTCGGCGGGCGCGGCGGGACGTTCGAGCAGCGACTCGCCGGCTTCCCCGCGCTCCTCGACCGGCTGGCCGGCGCCGAGCCGCTGTCGGCGACCCTCGGCGCGGGACCGTTGCGGCAGAGTGCGACCCGCAGGGTCCAGGGGCGCGTGCTGCTGGTCGGCGATGCCTCGGGCTACGTCGATGCGCTGACCGGCGAGGGCCTGGCGCTGGGGATGGCCGGCGCGCGGGCGGCCGTCGTCGCCATCGCCTCCGGCCGGCCGCAGGACTACGAGCACGCCTGGCGCCGCGTGGGGCGCCGGCACCGGGTGGCCACCGAGGCCCTGCTCGCGGCGGCCACGCGACCGTGGAGCCGACGCCTCGTCGTCCCCGCGGCGCAGCGGCTTCCGCGCGTCTTCGCGGGCGTCGTCGACCTGCTGGCCTCCGACGCGGGCCACGCGAGCGCTGACGGGCGTCGGTGGTCCTTGGCAGGATGACCCGGGTGAGCGCGACGATCGGCACCCCCGGCGGCACCCCCGAGCAGCCCGCCCTCTTCTTCGAGGACGCCGCGGAGTTCGGGCGGTGGCTCGCGGCGAACCACGCCAGGGCACCCGAGCTCTGGATGGGGCTGTGGAAGAAGGACTCCGGTCGCGGCGGCATCACGTGGGCCGAGGCCGTCCGCGAGGCGCTCTGCTGGGGCTGGATCGACAGCCGGGCCGAGCGCATCGACGAGCACGCCCGCCGCCAGCGATGGACCCCGCGCCGGAAGGGCAGCAACTGGAGCGCGGTCAACGTCACCGCCGTCGCGGAGCTCACCGCCGAGGGCCGCATGCAGCCGAGCGGCCTCGCCGCGTTCGCCGAGCGGCGCGAGGACCGCACCGGTGTGTACGCGTTCGAGAAGCCGGAGGCCGTGCTCACCGCGGAGCAGGAGGCGGTGCTGCGGGCCGATCCCGCGGCCGCCGCCTTCTGGGACGCCGCCACCAACGGCTACCGCAAGATCGTCACGCACTGGCTGCACGACGCCAAGCAGGAGGCCACCCGCGAGCGCCGGCTGGCGATGCTCGTCGAGGACTGCGCTGCCGGACGGCTCGTGAAGTTCCAGCGCTACGGCACACCGCCCTCCTGGGTCGCCCGCGCGGCCGCCGCCGCCGAGGCCGCGCGCGGGTCGTAGGCTCCACGGCGTGACGTACGCCGCGCGGGACCGGGAGCGCTGGGTGGCCGAGGACCCGGCCCAGAAGCGGTCCGACCGTGACGACTTCGCGCGCGACCGGGCCCGCGTCCTGCACTCCTCGGCGCTGCGTCGGCTCTCCGCGAAGACGCAGGTCGTCGCGCCGGCGTCGGACGACTTCGTCCGCAACCGCCTCACCCACTCCCTCGAGGTGGCCCAGATCGGCCGCGAGCTCGGGGCGGCCCTCGGCTGCAACGCCGACGTCGTCGACACCGCCTGCCTGGCGCACGACCTCGGTCATCCGCCGTTCGGGCACAACGGGGAGACCGCCCTCGACGCCGTCGCGGCCGGCATCGGCGGGTTCGAGGGGAACGCCCAGACGCTGCGCCTGCTGACCCGCCTCGAGGCCAAGCGCACCCACGCCGACGGCCGCCCTGCCGGGCTCAACCTCACCCGCGCCAGCCTCGACGCGTCGACGAAGTACCCGTGGCGACGCGGAGCCGCACCGTCCCCGACGACGAAGTTCGGTGTCTACGAGGACGACCTGCCTGTCTTCGACTGGGTCCGCGACGGCGCGCCGGAGGCCGGCCGCGCCTTCGAGGCCGAGGTGATGGACTGGTCCGACGACGTCGCCTACTCGGTGCACGACGTCGAGGACGCCATCGCCTCGGGCTGGCTCGACCCCCGGCGGCTGCGCGACCGTGCGGACGTCGAGGCGGTCCTCGAGGTCGCCGCCCGGGTCTACGAGCCCGGCCTCGGTGCCGACGCCCTCGGTGCCGCGCTCGAGCGCGTGCTCGCCTCGGGTGCCGTGCCCGCCGACCACGACGGCTCGCGCCGCGCGCTGGCCGCCCTCAAGGACATGACCTCGCGGCTCATCGGCCGGTTCGCCGTGGCCGTCGAGTCCGCCACCCGCGCCGCGCACGGCGACGGCGTGCTCGTCCGGCACGAGGCATCGCTCGTCGTCCCGGAGGAGGCGCGCGCCGAGACGGTGGTGCTCAAGGCGGTCGCCGCCCACTTCGTGATGCTCGCCGCCGAGCGGGTCGCCGTCTACGAGGCGCAGCGTGAGGTGGTCGCCGAGCTGGTCGCCGCCTACGAGGCCGACCCCGCGCGCCTAGACCGCGACCTGCGGGCCGACCACGACGCCGCCCCCGACGACGGCGCTGCGCTGCGGGTCGTGGTCGACCAGGTCGCCTCGCTCACCGACGTCCGGGCCCTCGAGCTGCACCGCCGGTGGTGCCGGCCCTGAGCACCGCCCCGCGCGCCGACGGACCCACGACCTAGACTCGGGCTCCACGGAGAGGGAGGTCGGGTGCCGGGTCGGATCAGGGCCGAGGACGTCGCGTCGGTCAAGGAGCGGTCGTCCATCGAGGACGTCGTGCGCGACCACGTCAGCCTCCGCCCCGCCGGCGTCGGCTCGCTCAAGGGCCTGTGCCCCTTCCACGACGAGAAGACCCCGAGCTTCACGGTCCGCCCCGCGGTCGGCAGCTACCACTGCTTCGGCTGCGGCGAGGGCGGCGACGTCATCAGCTTCGTCCAGAAGGTCGAGCACCTCACCTTCACCGAGTCCGTCGAGCGGCTCGCGGCCAAGGTCGGGATGGAGCTGCGCTACGAGGAGGGCGGCGGACCGCGCGAGGGCGGCACCTCGCTCGGGAAGCGCTCCCGCCTCCTCGAGGCGCACCGGACCGCCGAGGAGTACTACACCGGGCTGCTCCTCGACCGCACCCGGGCCGATGCCCGCACCGGCCGGGACTTCCTGCGCGAGCGGGGTTTCGACGGCACGGCCGTCGAGCGTTTCGGGGTCGGCTTCGCGCCGGCCGACGGCGACGCCCTCACCCGCCACCTGCTGCAGCGCGGCTTCACCGACGACGAGCTCGTCACCGGCGGCCTCTCCGGGCGTGGCAGCCGTGGCCTCTACGACCGCTTCCGCGGCCGGCTCGTCTGGCCGATCCGCGACACCACCGGCGACACCGTGGGCTTCGGCGCGCGCCGGCTCTTCGACGAGGACCGCATCGCCGCGAAGTACCTCAACACCTCCGAGACCCCCATCTACAAGAAGTCCACCGTCCTCTACGGGCTCGACCTCGCCAAGAAGGCGATCCGCGACGACCGCCGGGCCGTGGTGGTCGAGGGCTACACCGACGTGATGGCCGCCCACCTCTCCGGCGTCGAGGGCGCGGTCGCCACCTGCGGCACCGCCTTCGGCGTCGACCACATCAAGATCCTGCGGCGCATCATGCGCGACGAGGCCGACCAGGCGCCGGCCAAGGTCGTCTTCACCTTCGACGGCGACAAGGCCGGGCAGGCCGCCGCGATGAAGGCCTTCGGGCAGGACCAGCGCTGGGTCGCGCAGTCCTTCGTCGCCGTCGCCCCGGACGGGATGGACCCCTGCGAGCTCCGGCTGGCCAAGGGCGACGCCGCGGTGGCCGCCCTCGTCGACGACGCCGTGCCAATGTTCGAGTTCGCCGTGCGCACCACCATCCGTCGCTTCGACCTCGAGACCGCCGAGGGGCGGGTCCAGGCGATGAAGGCCGTCGCGCCGATCATCGGGTCGATCCGCGACACCAGCCTGCGGCCCGAGTACACGCGCACCGTCTCGGGGTGGCTCGGGCTGGAGGTCGAGCAGCTCGCCGACGCGGTGCGCACCGCGCCGAAGCTCACGCTGCCCGAGGAGCACGACCGCCGGCCCTCGGGCACCGACGAGGTCCCCGAGCCCGCTCCCGGCGACGCCCCCGCGATGCCTCCGCCCGACCTGCGCGACCCCGTCGTCGCGGCCGAGCGCCAGCTCCTCCAGGCCGTCATCCAGCACCCCTCGCAGTTCCCCGACGCCGTCCTCGACACCATCCCCCCGGAGGCCCTGACCGCGCCGGCGCACCGGGCCGTGCTCGACGGCATCCGCATCGCGACGGCCGGCGGCGCGCGGACCGCGTCGACGGCGGCCTGGGTCTCGGCGGTGGGGGAGGCGGCGCCGGTGACGGTGAAGGGACTGGTCGCCGAGCTGTCGGTGGCCCCCCTGCCGGTGCGCTACGACGCCTCCACCGGCCTCCCCCCGAAGCGCTACCTCGACAGCCTCGTCGTCGGTGTCCGCGACTCCCACCTGGGTCGGCGCATCGCCGACGCGATGGCCACCCTGCGGCGTGTGCAGAACGACCCCGACGCCGGCGCCGATGCGCTGCGCGAGCGCACCACCACCCTCCACGCGCTCGAGCTCGAGCGCGTCCGACTCCGACAGGAGGCCTCGAGCTCGTGAGGCTGAAGTGGACCGGGCTGCGCCGCCCGGCCGTCCCCGCCGACGTCGCCGCGGCCATCGCCCCCGATGGCGGGGAGCGGCTGCTGGCGTGGGCCACCGACGACACCGGCCGCACCCTCGTCGCAGGGCGGCACGGGGTCCACCTCGTGGGGCCGGGGGACGACGGCACGCCGGTCCTGCAGCGCTCGCGGCCGTGGCACCTCGTCGACTCCGGCACGTGGTCCGAGGGCGGCGTGCTGCGGCTCGTCTGGGTCGACGGCGAGGCACCGCTGCAGATCGTCCTCACCGAGCCGGGGATGCTGCCCGAGACCCTGCGCGAACGGGTGCAGGCCTCGGTCGTGCTCGCCGAGACCCTCGACCTCGGGCAGCGTCGCAGCGCCAAGGTCGTCGTCCGCCGCGACCTCGCGACGAACGGCCTGCTCAGCCAGGCGGTCCTCGGCCGGGGGACGAAGCCGGACGACCCGGGCGTCGCCGAGGGCGTGCGGGCCGGGCTGGCCCGCGTCCGCGAGCAGGTCGGCCTGGACTGACGGCGCACGGCGGGGCCGCCCCCCGATTTCTGCCGACGGGGCCGGTGTTGCTATCGTTGCGCGCGCTGCTGCGGCGATCCCGCGGCAGCCCTTCCCCTGTAGCTCAATTGGCAGAGCAGCCGACTGTTAATCGGCAGGTTGTTGGTTCGAGTCCAACCGGGGGAGCGCGCTCAAAGGGCCTCTGACCAGCGGAAACGCTGAACGGAGGCCCTTTCGCTTACCCGTTGCATCGGATATGCATCGTTTGCACGCCTGTGCAGAGTGCTTGCAGCGCAGCTGTGAGGCGCCGCTGGTCTCGGGTCGCAGGGTCCCCCCATCGTCGACGGCATGCACCGCGAAAGGCCCGACTGGCTGGACGCGGAGCGCCTCGACGACGGCATCACGCATCACTCCGTGGAACCTCGGCGTCCCGTTAGGGGTGATCGCCGAAGGCCCGAGCAACGTCTGTCGGAGCGCAACGCCGTGGGTGCCCGTCGAATGGCGGAGAGGCGATCACACGCCAGACTTGCAGCGTGAACACGCACCCGGCGCTGGACTGGCTGGCTCGGCGGCGAGCAGGCGAGTCGGCCGCGCTGATCGCGCACAGGGCAGGTGTGCCCGTCCAGAATGTGTGGAGAGCGACGCGCCCGTACGGGCCGTTCCCGCGCCCCACGCAGCGCCTGGGGCCCACGCAGCTCTCCGACGAGGCGTTGAGTGCGCGCGAGCGGCGGTGGGTGGACTCCCGTCGCCGCGGGGTGACGGTCACGGAGATTGCCGAGAGCGAGGGCTTGGCCCACCAGATCGTCAGTGCTGCGACCGTCGATCACGGCCCATTTCCCGCCCTCGAGGTCACCGAGGCCTGGGTGGAGGCGCGTCGGGCGGGTCAGACCCTGTCGCAGGTTGCGGAGGCGGCCGGGGTCAGGGAAGGGGTCGTGCGCGTCGCAACGAGGCCGTACGGGCCCTTCCACGCGGCCAAGGGGCCGAAGACCCCGGCGGGTCTGGAGACGGTCGAGAGCATCGCCCGTCGAGCGAAGGTCAGCGGACCCACCGCGCTCCAGTGGCACAAGGCGGGCCGCCTTCCACCGCCCGACTTCGTGACCGCTCGGGGCCGGCACGTCTGGCTACCCACGACCATCGACCGGTGGTTCGACAGTGACGACGGGCCCTCACACATGTGTGACCGATGCGGAGCGCGGTGCTGGTCCGTGAGTCGTCACGCTGCCCATGCGCACGCCCTCGACGCAGACACTGGGTCGTAGGAACTCCTCGAGCGCTGGAGCTCGCGGCTCGGTGAGCCGCCGGCGGCAACGGGCATCGGAGACCAGTGGCCACGTTGGTGAGCCGCCCCGGACGGGCGCGGTGACCGGCACCGTCCGCGCGTGTCGGCGGGACCGGCTACCGTTCCGGTTGAGACCGAGCAGGGCAGCGGGGGATGGACATGGGCAACAACGCACCGGCAGGGTGGTATCCAACCGAGGCGGGACAGCGGTACTGGGATGGCCAGCGATGGACCGAGCACGTTGTGCCGGCTCCGCCGGTCTACGTCTCGCCGGCACGACCCACCAGTTCGGCTGAGGGTCGCCGTCCGCAGCGCGCCACGCGCCGCATGGGTCCCGCCGCGTGGGCCGGGTGGGGCGGGCTCGCGTTCACGGCCGCGCTCGGCGCAGCGAGCTCCGGTCTGAGCGGCCTCTTCATCCTGACCAGCGTCTACGCCGTCCTGGTCGCGCTCGTCGGCCTGGCCCGTGGACACGTCTCCTGGGCACGTCTGCGTGGCCGCGCCCAGGCCGGAGCTGCGCTGGCTGGCGCGATCGTCCTCGCCGGAGTCGGTGGCGCCACCGCCGACACGTCACCACCCACCCCCTCCGCTGCTGGCCCGTCGGCTACCCCCTCGGCCACCGTGACCAGCACGGTGCCCACCCCCACGGCAACGGCCACGCCGACCCCTACACCCACGCCCAGCGCCACCAGCCCCTCTCCGTCACCGAGCCCCATGCCGGCCCAGACGAAGCCCGCCGCGGGTCGCGGCACCGCTCTCGCTGCGCTGGCCGCGCTCTCGGTGAAAGGCCGCGCACCGAAGACGAGCTACGACCGGTCGAACTTCGGGCAGGCGTGGGCCGACGTGGACGGCAACGGTTGCGACACCCGCAACGACATCCTGCGACGCGACCTGCGGAACTTCACCCTCAAGGCCGGCACCAACGGCTGCCTGGTCCTGTCCGGCGCCCTGCGCGAGCCCTATACCGGCAAGGACATGCGCTTCGTGCGCGGCCAAGGCACATCGTCCGCTGTCCAGATCGACCACGTCGTCGCCCTCTCCGACGCGTGGCAAAAGGGCGCTCAGAAGATGGATGCAACCACCAGAGCGCGCTTCGCCAACGACCCCTTGAACCTGCTCGCTGTTCACGGTCCGACCAACCAGTCCAAGAGCGACGGCGACGCCGCCACCTGGCTGCCTCCGAACAAGAGCTACCGCTGCGCCTACGTGGCGCGGCAGATCGCGGTTAAGGCGAAATACAAGCTCTGGGTCACCGCCGCCGAGCACGACGCCATCGAGCGGATCCTGACCACCTGCCCGACGCAGAAGCTGCCCAGCTCCAACGCGGTCGCCCTCGGTGGCGGGCGGGTGGTGACCCCACCCGCTCCCGCACCCAAGCCGAAGAAGACCACCCCGCCCCCGACCCGCGTAACCGACCCACGCTTCGACACTTGCAAGGCAGCCAACGCCGCCGGCTACGGGCCCTACTACTCCGGCAGAGACCCCGAGTACGACTGGTACCAGGACCGCGACCATGACGGAGTCGTCTGCGAGACCTGAGGTCGATGGAACGCTCGCGCACGCGCTAGGGGACTTGAGCACAGCCGCGCCTCACGCATGCGTTCGTCTTGGCCACGCCGACGCCAACTGACTGGGCGACGTGGACACCCATCTCACGACAGCGTGCCGCACCGCCCACTCGGCCAGGGATGACTCCCCGAAGGCTCGGCATTTCCCAGCGTGAGGACGTCGATTACGGTGCGTTGGCCCACAGCGGGCGGTTAGTGATGTCCACCCAATCCCGTGCGTGGCCATTCGGGGCATGGAGGTGATGACATGACGGTCATCGAGTACCGGCGACTTGAGTCCCTGGCAACGGCGGCCGACCGCACGGGTGTGAGTGTCAAGACTCTGCGTCGGCGAATCGCGGCGGGAGAGCTCGAGGCGTTCCGGAGCGGGCGCCTGATTCGGGTCGAGATCGATGCGGTCGACGCGCTCTTCGTGCCGATCCCCACCCTTGCAAGGATGCCCTGAGGGGCCGTCCGCCGAGGAGCGGCTCGACACTTGCATGACTAGGGGAGCGGGTTACGACACTGCCGACGCGAGTCGGGCTTGCGGGGTGTGACTAGCGTCGCTGACGTGATGCCGACAGAGCACATTGCTCTACGGGGCGGGTATGCGTGCTGCGACCGGCGAAGGAACGCACGTCGAACCATCGCTCATGCCGAACTGCGGGTGTCAGGATGCCGCTGGCCGTGAGTCGAGCGGGGCCGCTCCGACCAGCAGGCTGGGCTGCGGCGCTTTCCAGGGGCCATCCCATGCTTCGCCCATTTCAAATGCGCGGGCCGCGGTTTCCTGCGCTCGATCGCGCTGATCCTCTCCATCGCGGCATCATTCGGGTTGGCCGTAAGCATGGAGCTCAAGGCCCGTAGCTATGGTCTCTGATGGCGATCTGCAGCTCGTTTGACAGCTCATCCAGATTGGCCCCGTGGCGCCGGCGGGCTGGCGGTTCTGTCGTGGGCACCCGAGGATTCCGCTCTTGCCACGCCCCGCACGCTCGATCCCGTACGTGCGGCTCACAACCACCTGATGTCTGTGGAATGCACCTCTACTTCGGTGCTGCCCCAAATAGTCTACGCCGCACCCCGAAGGTGGCGGCGACGAACTCGGTCGCGATCAAGTCGGTGCCTGCTTGGTGCCAGGGCTTTAAAGGTATCATCCGAGATCCTTATCCCCCTCTGGGTCCCGCCAGACTCTGTCGAAAAGCACACCCGCGCCCTTCGGCACGTTCAGACCTGCGCCCACTAAACCCCAAGTGCCGAGAACGGTCAATAGGAGTTCTGAGATCCCGTCCTCCGACACTTGTAAATCGAGGAGTTTCGCGTAGATCACTATCGTCAGGACAAACTGAAAAGCTCGCCGAGCTGTAGCACGGTCATTACTTCCTAAAACGTCCGTTGCGTCTCCGAGTTCGACTAACATGCGCTCGGCCTCGCGGGACGCGAAAAGTATGACGTCTTCTTCGACGATCAGGTTGGGATCGTCAAACGAGAGTGACCGGACTGCTCGACGGATTATTTCGGTAGTACTGGACCCCTCAGCCTCTTGCGCCCGGCGAAGGATCTCGATCGACTCTGGACTCATGAGAACCTTCACGCGCCTTGCTGGAGATCGTGGGCTCGATCCGCGGTCACCTTCGTCGCTCACACACTCAAGGGTAGGCGGGAGCGCGAGCCGACATCAGTTGGTGGGTGCAGGCATTGGTCGGACTCCCCTCCAAGACGATTTTCGCCTCAGCTCACGTGTCCGGGAAGGTCAAGACAGGTCAACTTCGCCACACGCCATCGCCCGCGTTTCACCCGTGGCCTACCAACCAGCGCACCCGTTGCGGGACACTTAGTGCACCAACCAAGGACCCCTCGGTTGGAGTTCAGACCGCTTCGCCTGCCGGAGTGGTTTGGACAGTAGGAAGCCGGGCTTGGCTGCCACCAAGCCCGGCTTCAGAAGACCCGCAATGCCCCGTCGCATCAGGAAGGAGGTGGAGGTCTTGTGTGATCACTGTACCCAGCGAGTGGTGACTGCGCAGCCGCCTGTTCGGCGTGACTGGCTCAGCACAGTCGTGATCATGGTCGCGCTCCTTGCGCAGCACTACAGCGACATTGGCTTCATCTTGCACCGCTGACGCTCTGTCGATGACATGGTCGGCGGTCCTCCCTTCAAGGAGTGCGGGAAGACCGCCGACCAGTCTGGGAGAGCCCTCAGTCAGGACGGAACCGGGGCAGGTAGTACCGCGTCCATGTCTTCACTCGAAGAAGTAGACATGGAGGTGGTTTCGATGCTCTTCAGTCTCGCGATCTGTGACGGACGCATCCCCAACCGAGGTTCCATCCGACCAGGCCCAATTTCTGGCGGCATCATCATCATCATCCTGTGGCTGCATCAGGTTCACGAGGTGACCCTCTCCATCGGGCTGAGGTGGTGAACCTTCGCCATGCATCCAGCGCCGATTCGCCGGGATCATGTCTTCGAGGTTGTGCGGTTCCTCCTGCAGCGCAGCCACTGCTTCCCCGATCATGACGTGATCCGGGCGGGCGAAGAGGCGGCCCTTGACCCCGATGCGACCGAACCCCGGCGTCCCATGCCTCGACCTAAGAGCCCTGTGGGCGTGTCGCACGACGTTGGGTCATTCGGCGGGACGCTCGTAGCCCAAGACAGCGCACTCATCAATTCCACCGTTGACGTCCTCCCGACCGGCGGCCGCTCCCGCGGATCGGTGTGCGCAGCAGGGAGAGCGAGTTTCCACGGCCACCCAGCCCAGCGACTCGGCCCCGTCCGCTCGTCGTTTCTGCGGGCCGCAACCGGATCGGCCGCGATCCGAGTAGTCACAGGCGGCGGAAGGGGTCATGTCGACCCTGTCAGCCAACCCTGACGGTGTTGCGCTTCAGTCTGGATGAACTGCGTTCCAAGGCAGGTAGCAACTCCGGGCGACAACCGCCGTCCGGAAGAAGGCATCCGAGTCTGCGGCGACGAGGACCCAACAATCTGACTCCCAGCCGAGGTTTCCAGCATGAACCCACACCAATGGAGCGGTGCCGTCGTTCGGGCCCGACCCGGTGGCAACCCCTCTGAGGTCAAGGCAGTAGAAGCCACCGGATCCATCCATGCCCACAGGCCAAGCACCCGGCATGTACCGCGAGAACGAGTAGGCAGAGAAGATCGCTGGCCCATTCGAGCCCTCGGCTTGGAACTCGGTCTCCAGTGGTCCAAACGGTCCCGCCGGCAACGCCGCGCCGTCTAACAACAGGAAGTCAGCACCTCCACGCTGACCCTCTATCAGCGCGGCCGGGAGCACAAGCGGCTCGACCAGACCTAGCAGCCGTCCCGCCTCCACGGACATCTCGACGACCCAGACCGGCCCGTTCTCGGCCCCATCCATCACGGGTCCCCCTTCCGACGCATGCATACCCGCGCCAATCTTCTCCATACCCCAGCACCGACGCCAGCAGCTGCCACCGTCGCGGCGGACATACGCTCTTGCTTTCTGATGAGCACGCCACCGACCGCTTCCCCGTTAGGCAGACTCGCCTCGTGAGCATCCTCGACGACATCGCCGATTCGCCTCGGGAGTGGACTGCCGCACTAGTCATCGATCAGGTACTCCTCCACCAGTACGACGAAGCCGACCGCAGACGCGACCCCGACCTTCCGACGTGGCTGCGAGAGATCCTCGTCATCTGCGACCTCGAGACCCAACTGCAGATGGACGGCCTGCTGGGCTGGCTGGAGAACCGCGCCAACGAGGACCTCGACCTTGTCGCCGACGCACTCTCGGCGATCGGTCTGCCGACAGACGCGCACCTCGTCCGAGAGGCAGCGGGCATTATCGACCCCCGCACCCTGTCCGAACAGAACAACTCGCTCCCCGTGCACACGGTCTCTTCGTTCCGGGACCGCCACGGCCAGGTCACTCCGCAGGACTACGAGCGCATCTCCGAGATCCAGGGCAAGCTCTTCGCCAGCGCACCTGACGGCCTCGACATCGAGGCTCTCCTCATCGCCCACGCCCACGCCGGGCTACGTCCCGAGCGAGGAGCGAACGCCTTCGAGGTCGGCGAGAAGCGAATCGACCATCCTTGAAGCGTCCGACTGGCGGCGAAGTGACGCATGTTGAAGCGCCCGCTCATGTAGACGATGAGTGCACGCCCCGAGCCGAGGCTGATCGCACGGCCGCAGCAGCGCTCATTGTGTGATCGGCGGCAGGAGGTAGAGCCACCACACAACCGCCACCGCACCGCAAATGGGCTCGACCACGTCCATCACCGTAAGGCGCCGCCCATTGTGCGCAACTCGGTCGTTTCGCAGTCTGTTCAGTGCACTGACACTGGCCTGAGCCTGTTCTGAAAGAACGGAATCCGTATGAAGCTGAATGAACGCCAGTCGCTCAGGCAGCGTCAACAGTGATCGAGCCCGCTTGGGTAAACCCAGACTTGGCAGAATGGTCTCGGCGCGGTGTGCCGCTAGGACGTCCAAGGCGGTATGGAGATGGAGCACGGCTGCATTGAAGTCTTCATCGCCGTATGCCAGTAAGCCCGCGACTAGGAGGTCAGATGCCTCGAGGCCTGTCGGCGGCGGTGCCCATGTTGTGTGGATCTGGACCTGAGCGGCGGTCCAGTCCGCAACGGTGCGTGGTGGGGTAAGGGGATAGGCATAGAACGCCAGAGGGTCAGTGAGTCCAGGACGCCCGATCGTCTGGCCAGTCACATGGGCGAGCGCCACCATCTTTCGCCCTCGAGGGACATCGTCAGGCAGCGGTGCGCGGTGGCTCCCTCCGGGAGCCGCAGAGTCTCAAACGAAAGTTCAAAGTACTGATGCAGTGGGACGGTCAACCGAATGGTCGCGTGGCCTCCGAGTGCTAGCAGGATTGGTGGCCAAAGGTGCACCACCCGCTGGAGGACGCGGCGGAGCGCGAGCCACGCGGGCTTTTCGTGGCCCTTCCGGCATCGCGTGGTGCCGCCTGTGGCCGCGCGCCGAGCAACTTCGGGAGTCGACACATCGAGCGGTCCCGCGCCACATTCACAGGCCAAACTTCCGGGCACGCCGTCAGTAAGTACCTCGATGGACTCGGTGATCTCTCGCGGTGACCTCGGATCGTTCACGCAAGCAACATCGCACACCCACGAGGGTTTGATGGTGCCCGCCGCGACGCAGAGCTATGCCCCTGACCTCGTAGGAGCCACCCGCTTCGTGACCCGCGCCGAGGGATGAGGCGCTAGCGTCCATGGATGTCGTTCGTGAAGACATCAGGTTCCGCCGAGGCGTTCCTTGGGGTGGCGTTGGGGTCGTGGCCAGACTGGCTCGCGGCCGTCTTCACGTCCTTTGCCTTCTCCATCGCTGCGCTGACATATCTACGGAGTGCACGCGAACGACGGCAAGCCCAAGCGCGGCTCGTGTACGCGAAGATCACTGCGTACCGCACGTTCGAACCAGGGCAGATGGTTCCGCTACCGGAGGGTCTCGGCACGGGGGTCCCGCAACCGGGCGCGGTTCATAACCTTGTCTCGCCAGCTGGCGGAGGTGGCGTTGCCCTGACTTGGGTCGCCGCCACCCGTGTCGTGCGCGTAGTCGTAGAACTCCACAACGCTAGTGACGAACTGGTGCTGCGCTGGCTACCTAGACTCTACGACTACGGGCTTCGCCTCGAGTACGACATCACCTCGACGCCGCTGGGAGTGGTCGAGCCTCACTCTCACTCTTCGGTGATTCTTGTGGCGAACAACCCTCACGCTCAGGGCGAGCCGGGACTGAATGTGAACCTCACGATCGAGGATTCCTCAGGCCAGACATGGGAAAGGTTGCAGTCGAGGCCCATCCGCCGGATCACAAGGCGAGCCCGAGCTTCACAGTGGGCCTGACTGCAGAGCTCAGCGGCACTTCCACGGACCATCGTCTGGCTCACTGAGGATCAGGGTGGGCGACGCACTGAGCAGCCGGTCCCCGGTGGCAAACGTGACTATGCGGCCAACGGCTTCGTCCCCCGTTGACTGTGGAGACAGGGCTTGCATCGCTGGTACTTCGTCCTGCCGATCCGGGGGCTTGGCGCTCACGGGCGGATGCGGGGGTGGCCCGTCGGTGACTACAGGTACCCCACGAGGTTTCGCCCGCGGACGTGTTCGTCGTGACCGGAGGTCCGCAAGTCGTCGGCTAGTTCCACGTCGGATCTGTGGACTGATCTGCTGCGGGCGACAGGCGGCGAAGTGGGGCAGGTCGCAGTCCATAACAGGCTCTGACTTTCTACCGACTTGGTGCCTGTACGTCGTCGCGGGACGGACTGGGCGTTGACGGGCCTCGCGACCTTCCTAACCGCAGGCCCGCCCAGCGCGGCCCGTGGCACGATCACCATCATGCCCGGCCGCCGCGAACCACCAGTGCCGATCTGGCGTGACGGCGGAAGCCTGTGGCTGGAGCACACAGCCTTGACGGAGGCGGACCTGGAATGGCTCCGTCCAGTACGCCGCCTCACTGCGTGGGCTGTGCAGTTCTCGCCGGGGCTACTTGCCCAGCTCCCCGACCTCGAGCTGCTCGATCTGCGCGGGGGCTCCGGAGCCCACATTGAGCAGGTCCGCGGATGCAGCGACTTACGCGTCCTCGTCGTGAATCAGATCCGGGGCGTCACCGACGTCTCCGCCATAGCGTCTCTACCAAGGCTGCATCTGCTCTCCCTCTACGGTCTTCCACGCGTGACGCAGCTGCCCTCGGCCGCACACCTGCCCGAATTGACGCGCGTCGAGCTCGGATCCATGAAAGGCCTCGACGGGCTCGCGCCGTTGCTGGAGGCACCCAGTCTTCGGGAACTGCTCCTGGTTCGTGCCGTGCGGCTCACTGATGCCGACCCGACGGCGATTCGTAACCACCCAACACTGGAGCGCTTCGACTGGTTTGCCGAGGACGTCCCAGTCAAGACCTGGATGCCGGTCCGCGAGACGGTTGGCAAGCCCACGGTCAAGGTGATGCACGTGGGCGATTGGCTCGACAAGCACGGCACTCGCTAGCGCTGCCAGTCACCTGCACCTATCGCTCGACGACTTCCAGCCGGCTGCTGATGCTCAAGCGCGCGTCGACGAAACCCGTGATCCAGGCGCGTGACCGGCGGCGGTTTGACGCCTTCATCTCAAGAGACACGTGGTTCACGAGTCGCGAGGCAGGCGGCACTCCTCATGCCGAGAGCTCCTCAAAACCAGAAATGACCCTGATTCGCCGCAGACTGAAGCACGAGTTGGACGACCGCGTGGACCTCCTCCCTCGGACATCCAGGCAGCAGTGCATTCTGCATCTGCTCGTCATCCTTTAATCGGTCGACGACCGGCATCGTTCGATGGTCGTAGAGCGCTGCGAAGCTGGGGTACTGCTCGGAGGGCCCGCGGCCGCCAGCTGCGGCGACGACACACCATAGGAAGTCTGCCTGGCACACAGAGTCCAACAGCACGTCCTGGTCGGCCGGCGGAGTGCCGACTGGTGGCGGCGCATCGGCGCCGGGGACGTCAGGGCGAAGGGCGGCCACTGACGCGACCTTCTGTCGAGCAACAGCAACGAGGAGGCCAAGAACGCCGGGGTGATCCCCATCAACGTATCGAGCAGCCTGCCCAGTGCGCCCGGCCCAAACATCGGCATGACGGAGCCAGGACCTGTAAACGTAGTTCTGCCCGACAGGGCGCAAAGCAAGAGTTCTGACGGCCGGCCACTCGTCGAGTCGGACGGCGAGTGCCATCGCCGCAAGCACACGGGTTGCAATCTCGAACCAGAGCAGTGGTACCGCGTTGTTATTAGGTGGGGTCCCGTCGAATCCAACGGAGACGTACACAGCGTGCAGAGCGCCGACGCCATGGTTGATGAGGTCGAAGTCCCCCGTGAGAAGGCCAACACCAACGCACGTGATAAGCCGATCCAGCACCGTCAGCAGATCTGCGAAGTCGTCGGATTCGACATCCACGGTGTTAGCCAGTCGCCGGCCTTCGGACGCCATGGTCATCATGACCACCCGCAGCCCGCGAGTGTCTTCAATACGCGAAAGCTCCGTAATGGCGTTGGTGAAGGCGTCTTCGGGCAAACGCCAAGTGATATTGGTGAGGGCTCCCCGTGCAATGGTGGTGCCTTGCTGCTGCTGGGCCAGTTGGGCGACAAGGTCACCGACTCTTGCCTGTTCCTCTCGACGTACAGAGTCGATAAGGGGCTTGAGCAGTGGCAGGAGATCCGTGGTGCGCCAGCGGCGCGATGAGGTCCCGTCGCGCACAATTACATCACCTGCGCGAAGTGGAGTCTTGGTGTTTCCCCTGCTGTCCTTGAAAGTCACGTCGGCCTTGACGATGGGGAACAGGTGGTCGTCGCGACGCCCTAGGAAGATGACTGCCACGTCACCACCGTCGAGGGCGTGGACTTGGCTAGCCACCGGTATGTCGCCCTCCAAGTACTTGGTCAGGATGCTCCGCAGGCTGGCTGAGTCGAACATCGAGGAGTCGAGAGTGGCCCCGATGGGGGTCCCGCGGCCGTCCACCCCGATGACGAGGTACCCGCCGTCCGGTCGTGTGAGCATCGCCGCGCAGTCCTTTACGAACTCCGCTCGCCCGCCGCCCTCCGTGTCGCCGGGGTCGCACGACTCCTTGTAGTCGAGAGCGGGGTATTCGCCCTGTGCAGCTAGGAGGGATTGCAGTTGTTCGAGATCGACGCGACCGTCGACGGCGAATGGCTCCATGCTGGCAATCTTGCCTGCGATCGTCCAGCTCTCGGTAGGCCGCGACCGGTCCTGAGCCCCTCATTGACATTCCCCGAGGCACTCATCGCCTACGGTCGCGGGGTGAGCGTATGGATTACGAAGGACAACGTGGACGTTGTGGTCGCTTGGGCGACGCTGGCCGGCGTGGCCGTCGGCGCCCTGGGGGTGCTAGCTGCGATCCGTCAGTTGGTCCTCATCCGTCGCGATTCTCATGACAGAACTCGGCCGTATGTTCAGCTCGACGTGGTCCCGGGCCTCCAAGGCCCTGGTAGTTGGGACTTGGTGATTGAGAACCGCGGCGCTTCAACCGCCTTGCAGGTTGTCGTCGATCCAGGAGTGATCCACCCTCTGGACCGGGACGACCACATCTCACCGGTTGTGGGCGACTACCTAGAGACTCCAAAGAGCTTGGTTCCAGGTGCGCGACGCAGAGTGATGTGGGGGTACGACTCCGGAGGAGTGAAGGCAGGAGTCCTCGAACCGCGCCACGTCACGGTGACCTACGTCGATGAGCGGCTCGCAGCAAGACGCTGGAGGACGAAGCCATACCGCGAAACGTTGCTCGTTGGGGAGGCGCTCGGACCAGCCGCGTTTCCCGCGCCGTTTGAAGGGCCCAAGCCAACCAGCCAAGACATGCTCGCTCACATTGATCGTGCGATACGCACCCTTAACACCCACGTGGGGGAACTTCGCAGGTAGCGCGGGCCTGCCGCGCACGGGTGCGCGACATCGGGGCGATCACTTGCGACATGCCCGGGCTTTCTTCCCACGCGACGCCTTGGCTGCCATCAGGTCACTTGGGAAAGGCTCCCCGGCTGTCAACCTCCCACGCGTGCGAGCACGGTGGACGTGAAATCGTCGGCGCCAAGCAACCGGCCTTCTTGTTCGTAAACCGTGACGATCAAGGGCAACTGTGCCGCCGGATCAGCGATGCTTTCAGACTCGGCGATGAGTCGGCCGGTTCTGAGCCCGTTCGCGCAGTCCTCCACGTTCGGACCGGAACCAACTCCCTCGATTGCGATCGCAGCAACCATTGCAGCCGCGTACTGAGGGTCCACGTACGCTCGCGCGGCACCCAGCATCGCCGCGTACTGCCAGTGGAGGACGAGGTCTGGCGCATGGGTCGCAACCGAGCTGGCTATTGCGCTCCAATCGGCCAGTCCGCTAAATCGCCATGCCCACCATGCGGGCCTCGTGAGAACCGTAGCCGCCCGTCGCGGCTGCCAGTCTTCGTCACCTGCTAACTGCAGTACGTCGTCCAGTGTGGCGGGCAGGTCTACAACGCCCTCGCGCAGGAGGCGCCTCACCCACGTATGACGAACCGAGACGAGTTTCGCCACTTCGTCGTCGGCAGCTCCCGCTGGGAGCGCCTCGATTTGGGTGTCGCTTAAGGCCTCGAGCAGAGCGGGAGTGCCAAAGCACGCCACGCCTAGCGCGCGGGCGAGTCGGCGTTGACCGATTTCGTCAGTCCACAGAGAGCATTTCTCGTCGTGGGCCAGTTGGATTGCTGCCATCCAACATTCGTTGCCAGGCCTGTCGGCCAAGGTTCCCAGCAGGGGGATCTGGGTCACGACCTGAGACCTTGTTTCGGCTGCTGCGCCTTCCATGGCCTCGACTCGTCTTACGTACTGCAAGTAGTCCGTCGACGAAAGCTCATGGAGAACTGGGCGCCGCGCTGCTGAGTCCCAAGCGAGGGTTCCTGGGCTCGCGGCAAGACCTTGGATTTCGACTGTCGCTCGGAGGATGTCGCGGCGAGCATCAGTTGGGAATCTGAGACGCGCGAACCGTCCACGCAAGGCTGCGCCGTCCTCGACCAGCCCCGTCACCAGTAAGGCCGACGAGTCAACGGCGATCGCCTGTCCCAGAGCCTGTTTCGCATCTTCGACATCGCGATCATGCTCGTCGTCATCTGCCGCAGCGGCGATGATTGGCCCTGCCAGCTCCTGGACCAGGGTTGCTGCGTAGCTTCGCCTGGTCGCCCCCGCGAGAAGGCCGACTGGGACCTTTCCACGCTGTACCTCGCGAAGTAGCTTGACCAAGGCTTCTTGGTTGCGACTCTTCTCCTCAAGCACGCGGGACAGTTCCTCGACGAGATGTTCGTCTGATCCCTCGATCCGTTGGACTGAGGGACTTCCGTCCTCCCGGCGAGCATGCCGATCAATGGCCGCAAATGCATCCCGCCGAATGTCCGCTGTCACCACGGGGCGATGGTCCGGGTCCAGCGTAGGAAGCTCTGAATCTTCCGCCTCCTCAGCGGAGGTTGTCTTGGTGGTTAAGTGCCACAGCAGCGGCAGCGACACGCTGGGCTCATTCTCGAAGCGGAGCGCAAGCGCAAGCGCTTCTGACGCTGTCTCTTGATCCCAAGGCTGGACGATCATGGCGCGCAACCACGTTTCGGCGTCTTCCTGAGTGGACACTCGTGGCCTATAGCGTGTGACCGTCGCCGCCGCACTACGTGAATCCGCCAGGTGCACCTGCGCTCGCACGAGTTGCCACACGTCCGAGTCACGTACTTCGGAATGAAGCGCCAGAACCTGTGTCAACAATTCGACGGCCTCCTCCCATTCGTTCCGCTCCGCGTGTCGTGACGCCAAGAAGGTCAAGAGTCGAGAACGGTCCCGAGGAAACCCCGTACCAGCGACGGCGCGCTGAGCAGCGGCTTCGGCTCGTTGCCACTCTTTCGCGTCAATCAAGAACTGCGCTGACGCGACGAGGAAGTGCGTCTGATGGAACGTCGCGAAGGCATCCTCGGCGGCTTCAGATGCCTCAACCCGCCTACCTGAACGAGCTAGGACCAACATCAGGTGCTCTGCCGAGGCAATGTCCGTGCGGGCCAGAGCGCGCAACTCAGGCAACGCCTCTTCAAGGTCACTTGTCGCACGCGCGGCCACCCCGGCAAGCCGCATGGCCGCCTCAGGAACTATCCTCCGCGAGACGAGTGGACCGAGCCGCTGCGATTGATCGACACCCAGAGATCCCAGGTGCAAGACGGCCGTCACGAGTTTCTGAGAGTCGTCGGAGGCTGCCGCGTCATCAGCGATCATTCCCCAAAGAGATCGCTCGTCATCCTCCGAAAGGGAGATCAGATCGACCCGTGCCCGATCAAGTCGGCTTTGGTCAGAGTCGTTCAGCATCGTCCCAAGTTTCGCCAGATCTTCGTCTAGTCCAAGCTGGTAGGCCGCGATCAGGGCGTAGCGAACAACCTCTTGTCGTAGGGCCTCCTCCGGGGTCGCGGTCCCGCGTGGTGACGTCAATGAGTAGGCAAGCGTGCCCTCGTTGTCGCCGCTGAGGGCGAGTAGTCGCAAGAGCTCCCGCAGGGGCTCGCCGGTGGGGCCGTCCCACGCATGGATCTGGTCCACTGCCGCCATCAACAGTTGGCACGCCTCAGTGAGGTCATCGCGTCCCCCCGAACTGGCCATGGCGCGTCTACCCAACGCCCCCGCTAAGTCACTCATGTAGGCGGAGTTGCCAGGCTCCAACCTCAAAGCTGCTCGAGCGTGATCGACGCTCACATCGAAGTGTCCCGCGCGCAGAGCCTGGTCCCCCAGAAACGCCTGTGCTGCGGCAGACCGCTGCACGGCCGGGTCCAATGGATCGAGAGGTGGCGCCGCAACTCTCGGACCGGCATCCCCCTCGGGATGGTTTAAGAGGGCATAACCTATGCGGACAAGCACGTCGGCCTCCGGGGAGGCGGCCGCGCGGTCCAGCAACTCGCGAGACCAAGCCCTGTCGTCCCCCATGGCGTTCAGGCCCGCCGCTGCTAACAGGGGACCCCGACGGCTGTCATCCCGTTCGGCGGCCACCTCGAAAGCCACAGCGCTCTGGAGCAAGTCGTCGTGGCTCGCGGAGTACGACGCAAGGGCGCGGTAACCGTTTCCGTCCGGTGAGTCGACCCACCATGGCGAAGCAAGGAGAATCGACTCGACCGTGCTGTGAGGGCTACGGCGGCCGTCAGAGAGGTGCATTGCCAATACGGCGGCTGCTGTGGGATCCAGCGACTTCACTCGTTCAATCGCCTCCTGCGTGGACGGGGGCAGGGTCGAGAGGGCCATCTCGTACCGAGCCGTCGCTCGCGCCTCTATTCCACCGGCGATACGAGCCCAGCGGCCCTTCGCTCCTCGAAGTGTGTTTCCGATTGGAACCTGGACCTTGTAACCCTTCCGGGTCTTGCTGAGCGAGGCGTCAGAGAGTTGCTCCCAATACACCTCCTCCGTCTCTGGATTCACCACGACGAGCACAACCGGGAGCGCGTATCCAGTCCAGAGCCCAACCTGCCGCTCCCCAAATCGAAGGATCCATCCCCCTTCCGTTGACTCGCGAAAGTAGCTCGGCCCGCTCTTGATCTGTAGGGCTATGAGCCGTCCCGTCGAACGACCGCCGAGCTTCTCCTCAACCTGCGCATCAATTCCCTCGTCCGAAATCGGTTGCTCGCGAAAGATCCAGCCGAGCTCACGGAGCACGATCCCCTCCACGAGATTCACGCCAAGCCGGCCAGTCAAGTCGGTGTCAGTCAACTCTCTGCCCCTTCATGAACAAGTCAGCGCCAGCTTGCCGTTCCACTCTCACTAACGTACGTGCGAAGAGCCGCCCAGCGGCCGACGACTCAAGCCGTGGCGCGACCCAGTCGAGCGCACTCGTGCCGAAGCTCGGCGGCGGCCTCGGGCGGTAAACCGATTCACGAGTGGACTCTCGACTCGTCCGCGGGCCCTCAAAGGAGCCCAACTTGGTACATGGAACGCCTGAAGGTGTACCAATCACGCGGTGAACTCTGCGCGGTGCAGACTCAATTGCTACACCCTGCGACGAAAGTCCATCGCTAGGCGACTGAGGCACCGCGCCTGGTCGTGAGCCCACAGTGGGCTGAGGGGGACGCCCTTAGTGGGCTACTAGAGACTTCCGGCAGGGCCGGCGTCTGGCCAGACTCGGTCCAGGCACTCGGCGGGACGCTCTCTATTGGGCTGCCCCCCCGCTGCGGGTGTGGCTCACTATCGGACTGCTGCCCGCCGGGTGCCGTGACGAGGCGTGGCTCAAGAAGGGACTGCCCTGCTCCTAGTAGCACTGCCCACCTCGCCGATCACATCGGTTCGAGCGAGGCGGGAGCCAACGCATGGAGAAGGTCATCATCGGGGTCGATCCCCACAAGCTGTCGGCGACGATCGAAGTCGTGGACGAGCACGAGCGCAAACTCGGAGCGGGTCGGTTCACCACCGACAAGGGCGGGTTCGCCGCAATGCGCACCTACGCCAAGGCGTGGCCGGAGCGGGTGTGGGCGGTTGAAGGAGCCAACGGGGTCGGCCGGCCGCTGGCGCAGCGACTGCTCGAGGCCGGCGAGCACATGGTGGACGTCCCCGCGAAGCTCGCAGCCCGGGTCCGGCTGTTCGACACCAGCCGGCCGCAAGACCGACGCCCACGACGCTCACTCGATCGCAATGGTCGCCGTGCGCACCTCCGGTCTTCGGGTGCTCACCGTTGATGGAGAGCTGGAGGCGCTGCGGCTGCTGGTCGAGCGTCGTGACTCGCTGACCCGTCGACGGGTACAGACGGTCGACCGCCTCCAGGCGCTGCTCGCGGAACTGCTTCCGGGACAGTCCAAGAAGGACATCACCACCGGTCAAGCCAAGCGCATGCTTGCCTCGGTCCGTCCCCGCGACATCGCCGGCAAGACCCGACGACGGATCGCCGCCGAGGAGCTGGCTGAACTGATCTCGGTCGAGGCGAAGATGAAGAAGGCCACCGCCGAGCTGAAGCAGATGGTCCTCGCCCGCGGCTCGCACCTGATGGACCTGCACGGCGTCGGTCCCGTCGTCGCCGCCAGGATCCTGGCTGACGTCGGCGACGTCGCCCGGTTCGCCGACCGCAACCGCTTCGCGTCCTGGACCGGCACCGCACCCCTGGACGCCTCCTCCGGGGAACAGTCACGCCACCGGCTCTCCCGCGCCGGGGACCGCCGGGTCAACCACGTCATCCACATCGTCGCGATCAGCCAGCTACGCATCCACACCGACGGACAGACCTACTACCGGCGCAAGCGCGCCGAGGGCAAGAGACCGCTCGAGGCGCTGCGCTGCCTCAAACGCCGAATCTCCGACGCGATCTTCCGACAGCTCGTCAGCGACGCAGAAGCAGCAGCCGAACACGACACGGAAGCGGGTCCGGGAGGGCACCGCGGGGCGTCTCATGTATCCAGCGCGGCCGGCTTACACCCGCACACCAGCACTTTGGATCAGCCACTTCCCGGACCCGCACCCGCGACGCTACGCCCGGCCGCCACCACTGTGAAGAGCCCCCTCGCAGCCACTGGTTGACAACAGAAGGGAGCCGGTATGACGCGGGTCGCTGAGGGATTGCGGCGCTCTGTCAGCTGACGACGGGCACCTCACAGGCGCATGGCTCGGGTGGCTTCCAGTGAGTTATCCACAGGTTCAAGCACCCAGTGACGCCGAGCAAGATCCGTGCCATCTTGTTGATACCACCCCAGAAGTGAGGCGGTAGCACATCGGAGGGGCCGATGGCGAAGTGGTCAGCGAGCGTTCGAGGCGCCCATGTCGGTTGCGCCCTTACCGCGGCGGTGATGGTCACGGCCTGCCAGCCAACCAACGATTCGACGGCGCCCTCGCCGACATCCGCTAGCAGCGCTGTAGCACCTTCGAGTGCCGAGCCGATGCCAAGTGCGTCCTCCGAGACTCAACTCGAACGGAGACACCGGCTCGCAGGCCAGGCCGTCGTGCGGTACTGGGAGGTCGTCAGCGAGGTGGCAGCACATCCAAGTACGGACATCTCCAAACTCGACGCAGTGGCGGCTGACCAAGCCCTCGCCCAACAGCGTGTTGCCGTCTACACGTACCGCGCGCGGGGCTGGACTCAGACAGGCAATCCGACCGTGAGCGCAATTCGCACTTCAGGTGACGCGAGTCCGTTCACAGTTTCGGCCTGTGTCGACGTCAGTAAGGTCGATTTCGTTGACGCGGCGGGCAAGTCGGCAGTCAGCACAAATCGGCCTGACGCGCAGCGATACTCGTACCAAGTGGAAGAGCGAGCCGCTGCATTTGTCGTCGTCGTGGACACCTTCAGGGGCACGCCGTGTTGAGGCGGTTGGCGGCGGTGGTCGCCCTCGGGTTTGTCACGACGGGATTCGCTCAGGCGAACGCGGAACCCATCACCTGCCCTCCCGGCTCTGCGCCCGACCCGCTGGCCGGTCGCTGCGTCATCATCGTCGAGGGGCCCGGACGACCGAGCGACCCTGGCGGTAGCGGGGGTGGCACCGGCTCCGGGGGTGTCAAAGCGTGCACCAGCTCGCTGGGGGGAAAAGGGCGGAAGGTGCCGTGCTCGAGTAGGGCGGGTTGGTGGTCGCAATCCGAGCAGGCGTACTGCAAGGCGGCGGCCCCCCAACCGCCGAAGGGCGACCCCGTTTGGGAAGGGCGGACGGGCGGACAGGTCTATGAGTGCACACGTGTGCTCGATCCGCGCTTGGTGGGGGTCGTGTACCTCGTGTGGCTGCCTGCTCCACCGGACGGTGCACCGCCAGACCCGGCGATGCTCGCAGCTCGGGCCGCGCGCACCATGAATCTTCGAGCTGTCGCGATCGGCATCGTCCCGGAGAGCCGGCCCGAGGCGATCGGGTTGGTCGGGATGCCGGTGTGGATGTGGAACGCGAGTAGTGCGGCCGAGACCTGGGGTCCGGTGACGAAGACCGCCTCCGCCGGTGGCTACTCGGTGACGGCAACAGCGTCGGTCGACAAGGTCGTCTGGTCGATGGGAGACGGTCACGTCGTCCTCTGTCGCAATCCGGGCACGGTCTACCGCGATTCGTTCGGCAGCAGCGAGAGCCCGACGTGCGGTTATCGCTACGACCGTCAGGGCCGGTACACGGTGCGTGCCACCTCGTACTGGCGCGTGGACTGGGCGGGGCTCGGCCAGAGCGGCTCGATCCCGTTGCAGTTCTCCGACACGGCCGTCATCACGGTCGGCGAAGTCCAGGTCCTCACCCAGTAGGACTCAGCACCCAGGCAAAGGGGTCGTCATGACCACGACTGCCGACCCGAAGCGGGCCGACACCTCGCCATCAGCTCCGCCCATCGACGTGCCACCGATCCCCGTCGTGGCAGCGACCAGACGTCGCAGGCGACCGCTCCTGGTAGTGGCCTCTCTGGCGCTGGTCTGCCTGGGCGGCCTGCTGGCGGCGTGGGCGTGGTCAGCCACGAGCTCGACGGTCAGCGTGCTCGCCGCGAGAGCAACGGTGGAGCGCGGTGCCCTCATCACCGAGGGCGACCTCATGACGGTGAGCGTCAACGCGGACCCGGCCCTGCGCCCGGTGAAAGCGGGGGACGCGAACGACATCGTCGGCCGGCGCGCCAGTTCCGACATCGCTGCGGGCACGCTCATCACGCGCAGCCAGGTGGCCGAGAACCTGGTCCCCGCCGAGGGCAGTTCCCTGGTGGGGATCGGGTTGCCTGCCGCTGCCATGCCGGGGGAGCCGTTGCGGCCCGGCGACCCGGTGCGGGTGGTGGCCACGCCCGGTGAGCAGGGGGAGCTGGGCGACGTCGTGCCGGCGGTCACGTCGGCCACGGTGGTGTCGGTGTCATCGGACGAGGTGACGGGGATGCGGGTCGTGACGGTCTCGGTGCCGCAGGGTGACGCGGCGGTCCTGGCGGCGCGGGTGTCGACGGGAAACGTTGCGTTGGTGCTCGATTCGAGGCAGCGCTGATGGTCACCATCGCGTTGTGCTCGGCGGCGGGGTCTCCCGGGGTGACGAGCACGGCGTTGGGGTTGGCGATGACGTGGGCGCGGCCGGTGCTGCTGGTGGAGGCCGACCCGACCGGCGGCTCGGCCGTGATGGCAGGTCATTTTCGTGGGCAGGTCCACCCAGCCGGTTCGCTCGTCGACCTGGCGATGGCCCATAGGTCGGAGGAGCTGGTCGATGCCATCCCGGCGGTGGCGATGACGATCCCCGGGTCCGGCGTCTCGCTCCTGACCGGGACTCGGTCGCACGGGCAGGCTCGCGCGCTCGCGGGGCTGTGGGAGCCCCTATCCGCTGCGCTGGCGCGTCTGAACGACTTCGGTCAGGACGTGATCCTCGACGTGGGTCGTCTCGGCCTGAGCGGGTCGCCCGAGCGGTTGTTGTACGGAGCGGACGTGTGCCTGCTGGTGTTGCGCACCGACCTCGTGGCGTTGGCTGCGGCCCGGTCCTGGGCGGAGACGTTGAGCGAGGGATTCGAGTCCGTCGGTCACGGGCAGGGCCTGTTCGTGGTGACGGTGGGGGAGGGGCGTCCCTACTCGTCTCGGGAGATCGCCAAGGTGCTCGGGTTGCCCGTTGTGGCGAGTGTGGCGTGGGACGAGGTCGCTGCAGCGGTGTTCGCTCGGGGAGAGCCCCGCCCGCGTCGCCTTGCAACGTCCGCTTACGTACGGTCGTTGGGCCGGCTGGGTGAGACCCTGCGCGAGCGTGCGCACGCCGCACGCGGGGGATTGGACGGTGACCGTCAGCCAGTGGCGATGCCTGACGCGCTCCCCAGGGTGGAGGGGTTGGCATGAGCGCGGAGCCGCGAGACCCGGCGGCCGCAGACCCGAGCGCGTTACCCCTGTTCGCCGCCGATGCCGAGGCCCTGCCCCGCGCGGGTCGTGTTCGCGGCTCGTTCTCCCTGACCACGCCGGGAGCGCGGCCTGCGGCTTCTCCGCCGGTGTCGCTGGTGACGTCACGGCCGGCGCCGCTGCCGTACCGCGGGGACCTGGACTGGGGGCAGGTCGCCACCTTGCGGCAGCAGGCGTCCGACCGGCTCGCGGGGACTCTCGGGCACGAGCATGGTCGCCTCGACGTCGCTGCACAGCGTGCGGCTGGCCGCGCCATCATCGTGGACCTGCTCGAGGCCGAGACTGCCGACCGGATCACTGCGGGCATTCCGGCCTGGTCGGCTTCCGAGCAGTCAGCGATGGCTGTTGCCGCCGAGAACGCCCTGTTCGGCCTGGGGAGGCTGCAGCCCCTGGTCGATGACGACGCCGTGGAGAACATCATCATCACCGGTCACGACCGGGTGACCCTCGAGCTGACCGACGGGCGGCTCGTCCCTGGCCCACCGGTCGCCGACTCCGACGCCGAGCTGGTCGACTTCCTCGTCTTCCTGGCCTCGCGCAGCGAAGCCAACGCCCGCCCGTTCTCCGAGGCCCAGCCGCGGCTGCACCTGCGCCTGGACGGTGGCGCGCGGCTGGCCGCGGTGGCGTGGGTGACACCGCGGCCGTCGGTGGTCATCCGCCGGCACCGGCTGCGGCAGGTGAGCCTGTCCGACCTGGTCGCGCTCGGGGCGATGTCGGAGGTCACCGCCTCCTTCCTGTCGGCAGCGGTGAGGTCGCGGCGATCGATCGTGGTCGCCGGCGCCCAGGGCGCGGGCAAGACGACCTTGGTCCGTGCGCTGTGCGCCGAGATCCCTCCGCACGAGGCGATCGGCACGTTCGAGACCGAGTACGAGCTGCACCTGCACGAGCTGCCGGAGCTGCACCCGATCGTCGTGGCGTGGGAGGCCCGCCCGGGCTCGGGGGAGCGGGGCGCGGACGGGCGAGCGGCGGGCGAGTTCACGCTCGCCGAGGCGCTGTTCGACTCGTTCCGGTTCAACCTCTCCCGCCAGATCGTCGGCGAGGTCCGAGGGCACGAGATCCTGGCGATGCTCAAGGCGATGGAGTCCGGCGCCGGGTCCATCTCCACGACCCACGCCCGCTCGGCCGAGGCGGCGATCGCCAAGCTGGTTACCTGCGCCATGGAGGCCGGACCGCACGTGACGCACGAGTACGCCGTACGCGCCATCGCGGCGGCGATCGACGTCATCGTCTACGTCCACATGGAGACCACGCCGAGCCCGGACGGGACGTGGCAGCGACGCCGGTGGGTCGCCGAGGTCGCCACCCTGACACCGGGGGAGCAGGGCACCGGCTACGCGATCCAGCACGCCTTCCGCACCCCGCCCGGGGGACGCGAAGCCGCACCGCACGTCCTCGACGACGACTACCGGGCACTGGCGGCGTACGGCTTCGACCTCGAGGAGTACTACCGCGCCGGGACGGTGCCGTCGTGACCCCGATCGTCCCGGCGCTGGCCGGAGCCTTGGTCGTGGCCGGCCTGCTCGGGACCGTCGCCGGCCTCCGCAAGGTGGGACCCCGCCCGCCCGCGCCGACGCCGCGACCACGCCGCCGGAGAGCTCCTCGGCTGGACCGCCGGACCTGGCTGCTGGCCGCCGGCGGCGCGGTCGTCGGGGCCGCGGTGGCGGCGCTGACCGGCTGGTGGGTGGCACTGATCGTCGTGCCCGCCGCCACCGCCGGCCTCCCGGTGCTGCTCTCCGCTCCCACCGCGGGGACGAGCATCGCGCGCCTGGAGGCGATGGAGGAGTGGACCCGGTCCCTGTCCGGGGTCCTGACCGCCGGCGCCGGGCTCGAGCAGGCGCTCGTGGCGACCCTGCGGTCGGCCCCGGAACCGATCCGTCCCGAGGTAACCCGTCTCGCCGCCCGGCTGCGGGCCCGCTGGTCGACCGAGGACGCGATCCGCGCGCTCGCCGAGGACCTCGACGACGCCACCGGCGATGTCATCGCCGCCAACCTGCTGCTGGCCACGCGACGGCGCGGAGCCGGGCTGGCCAGCGTGCTCGAGGGCCTGGCGGAGTCGGTCGCCGCCGACGTCCGCGCCCGCCGCGAGGTCGAGGCCGACCGTGCCAAGCCGCGCGCGACGGCCCGCTGGGTCACCCTCATCACCGTCGGCGTCCTGACGGTCCTGGCCGTGACGGGCGAGTACGTCGCCCCCTACGCCAGCGGCCCGGGACAGCTGCTCCTCATCGCGCTCCTCGCCCTCTACGTGGCGACGTTGCTGTGGATGCGCCGGATGGCCACCGGCACCCCGCCCGCACGCTTCATCGGCCGACCCACGGAAGGCGGCGTGCGATGACGCCCTCCACCCTGCAGCTGGTCGCCCTGGCCGGCGCTCTCGTCGGGCTCGGCCTGGCCGGCCTGCTCTGGTCCTCCGCGCCGTCGCACCCTGACTTGCGCGACGCCTTGGATCGGCTGACCCCGCATCAGCACCTGCGCACCCCACCGACAGCCCCCCCGGACGCCGCCGGAGACCTGGTCGACCGCCTCGGGCGGTGGGGGGCCACGGCCCTGCCCGGCGCCGCGTGGGGGCCGCTGCCTGCCCGCGACCTGGCGCTCCTGCGCCGCCCGGTCTCCCGCTTCTACGGGGAGAAGGTGGCCTTCGCGCTGCTCGGCCTCGTGATCCCCCCAACGCTGACGGTGCTCTTCAACAGCATCGGGGCCGGGCTCGCGTTCTACGTCCCGGCTGCCGCGAGCGTGGCGCTGGCGGCGGCGATGTTCTGGCTGCCCAACTACAACGTGCGCGACGACGCGCGCCGCGCACGGGCGGAGTTCACCCGGGCGCTGAGCGCCTACATCGACCTCGTCGCCCTCGAGCGGCTCGCCGGCGCCGGACCGCGTCAAGCGATGGAGTCGGCTGCAGCAGTGGGGGACTCGTGGGTCTTCGTCCGGCTCGGGGAGGAGCTGGCCCGGACGCGCTGGTCGGGGCTGACCCCGTGGGAGGCACTGCACGCCCTGGCCGCAGAGCTCGGCGTGCCCGAGCTGGACGACCTCGCCGACATCATGCGCCTGTCCGGCGAGGAGGGCTCGCAGGTCTACGCGAGCCTGCGGGCCCGCGCGGCGGGCCTGCGGACGGCCCTGCTGACGTCCGAGAAGGCTCGGGCCAACGAGGTCGCCGAACGGATGACCATCCCGATGAGTCTGCTGGGGGTCATCTTCCTGGCCATCCTCGTCGCCCCGGCCCTGCTGCGCGTGATGGGAGGCCCCACCTGATCCCGCCCCGCGTCCGCGCCTGCCAGCCAACCTCCCTGTCCCCGAAAGGAAGTCCCATGCGATTCCTCGCCACTGTGCACGTCCTGGGCGTTCGCGCCCTCGAGTCCCTGCGTGCCCGCTCCACCGATCCGGAGCGCGGCTCGGTCACCATCGAGCAGGTGCTGTGGGCCGTCGCGCTCATCGCCATCGTCGGGATCGTCGTCGTGGCCATCAAGAGCTACGTGACCACCGAGGCCGCCAAGATCAAGTAGCACGCCGTGTCTGCCCTTCCCACCGACCAGTACCGCGCACACCGCGCGGAGCGGGGCTCGACCTCGCTCCAGATGGTCGTGCTCATGCCGGTCCTCTTCGCCGTGATGTTCCTCGGGCTGCAGGCGGCGCTGGTCTACCACGCCCGCACCCTGGCCCTGGCTGCGGCGCAGGAAGGCGCGCGGATGGCAGGTGCTGAACGCGGCACGGCAGCGACCGGCGAGAGCGCAGCCCGCGGCTTCCTCGCCGACACTGCCGGTGACGCTCTCGGCGGGTCCGTCGTCCACGGCCGGCGGACCGCGACGACCTCGACGGTGACCGTGTCCGGTCGGGCGCTGAGCGTCATCCCCGGATGGCACCCACGGGTCGACCAGTCGGCCTCGGTGCCGGTCGAACGGATCACCTCATGACCCGCCGGTCCACGCCGGGTGACGAGCGGGGGTCGGCGGCCCTCGAGGCTGCGATCGGCGTTCCCGCGTTCCTGCTGTTCGTCGGGCTCGTCCTGACCGGGGGGCGCATGGCCGTCGCGCACCAGGCCGTCGAGGCCGCAGCGGCCGACGCCGCGCGGGCCGCGTCGATCGCGCGCACCGAGACCGACGCGGACCGGGCGGCGGTCGAGAGCGCCAGGTCCTCGGTCGCCGACCAGCACCTGACGTGCGGAGCCGCCCGGGTAACGGTGGACGTCTCGGGCTTCCGCTCCCGCCCCGGGGTCCCGGCGAGCGCCAGCGTGACGGTCACCTGTCAGGTGCCGCTGGCTGACCTCGCCGTGCCCGGCCTGCCGGGCTCACGAACGGTCAGTGCGAGCGCCCGGTCACCGATCGACACCTACCGGGAGCGGCGATGAGGAGTGCGCGGTGCCGGCCGGAGAACGGCTCGGTGAGCATCTGGCTGGTGACCATGAGCGTCGCGATGATCGTCCTCGTCGGCCTGGCCGTCGACCTCGGTGGCCAGGTGCGGGCCCAGCAGCAGGCCCGTGCGGTGGCCGCTCAGGCGGCACGGGCGGGCGGCGAGCAGCTCGATGCCGCGTCGGCCGTGCGCGGCGAGGCGGTCCGCCCCGACACGGCCCGGGCCGCCCGCGCCGCACGCGCCCTGCTCGCCGAGTCGGGGGTGGCCGGAACGGTGCGGGTGACGGCCGGGACGACGGTCACCGTCGACGTGAGCGACACCTACCGCACCCTCTTCCTCGGCGTCATCGGCCTCAACCAGCTGCAGGTGTCGGGCCACGCCACGGCTCGGGTCACCCGCTCCGTCGAAGGAGTCGAACGATGAGCACCCACCACCAGCCGTCCGGGCGGCAGCGGTTGACCGGGCTGGTCGCCGTCTTCGGCATCCTGGCCCTGGTCGCGGGACTCCCGGCCGCCCTGCTCGCGGTCGGAACGGGGCCGGCGGAGCTGCCCCCTCCCGATCCCGGCCACCTGATCCCCTACCTGAGCGCACCGGACACGGGGGCATTGGCCCTCCTCGCGCTGACCATCGCAGCGTGGGGTGCGTGGGCCGTCCTGACCACCAGCCTGCTGCTCGAGGTCACCGCGCGCGTGCGCCGCAGGCGCACGCCTCAACTGCCGGGTCTGGCCGTGCCGCAGGCGCTGGCGCACAGCCTGATCGGAGCCGCCGTCCTGCTCGTCGCCGCCGGACCCCACGCCATCGCCCCCTCGACGGCGAGCGCGCTGGCCGTCGCTACCGGCGGGCACGGATCGCGACCGACAGTGGACCTGGGACCGCAGGCCGCCCCGAAACCTCTCTCACTGAGAGTGATTGAGCCCGATGTGGCGCCCGAGTCCCCGACGCACACCGTGACCCGCGGGGAGTCGCTGTGGTCGATCGCCGCTGACGAGTTCGACGACGGCACCCGGTGGAGAGAGATCGCCGACCTCAACCCGGGAGACAGCCACGGGCCCGAGCACATCCTGTTCTCCGGCACCGTCCTGCACCTGCCGACCGCCCGCACCGCGGACAGTGCCGACACCGAGTACGAGGTGCACCCGGGGGACACCCTGTCCAGCATCGCGGCCGAGCGGCTCGCGGACCCGGGCCGCTGGCCGGAGATCTACGCCGCGTCCACCGTCGCCGTCCAGCCCGACGGCACGCGCCTGCGCGACCCGGACCTGATCCGTCCCGGGTGGACGCTGAACGTGCCGACCCGCACCGCCGGCCCGGTCAGCCCGACGCTGCCATCCCCGCACGAACCCGGGCAGCGCGAGACGGGTGCCCGACCGCGACCACCGCTGCCCGCTCACGACGAGCGTCGCCCCCCGGGTCCGCCGGCTGCCTCCGAGGGCACCTCGCAGCCCGGCGGCGCCGCGCCTCGCGGATCCGCCCACTCCGGACTGACGGCGGCACCCGCGGTGCCCGCACCGGTGGAGCCCGAGGCGCCGACTGCTGCGTGGCTGCTCGCAGGGCTGAGCGGCGGGGGCCTGCTGGCTGGGTCCCTGTGGCTGCTGCTGCGCCGGCGCCGCGCCGCCCAGTCCCGCCACCGCCGCCCCGGCCACACCCTCGCGTCCCCGCCGCCGGCCCTGGCCCCCGTCGAGAAGAGCGTCGCCACCCTCGGACCCACACGCCACGTCGACGTCGAGCACCTCGACCTCGTCCTGCGCCACCTGGCCGGCGCGCAGGCCGCCCGTCAGAGGCCGATGCCGGTCCTCGCTGCCGTCGAGCTGGGTGCCGCGGGGACCCGCCTGCACCTGGAGCGCACCGCGGACCTCGCTGCGCCGTGGCAGGACGAGCGAGATGGACGGCAGTGGCTGCTCCCGCACGGCGCCGATCCCACCGACATCGGCCCGCTGCGCGCCGACCAGCCGGCGCCCTACCCGCTGCTCGTCACGGTCGGCACCACCGAGGCCACAGCGACCTGGCTCTACAACCTCGAGGACCTCACCGTCGCCCTCGCTGGCAACCCCCTCTACGCGGCCGACTACGCCCGCTACCTCGCCGCCGAGATCGCGTGCAACCCGTGGTCGGACACCGTGCGGCTGGACTGTGTCGGCGTCGCCACCGAGCTGGTCCCGATGAACCCGGATCGGCTGCGGGCCCGACCCGCTGGTGACCGGGAGGCGCTGGGGGAGAGCACCGCCCACGCCCTCGCCAGCACGCAGAGGACAGCCGCTGCCGGCCTCGATCCCGTCGCGGCCAGAGCGCTCGACACCGGCCCGGACGTGTGGACGGCGCGGCTCGTGCTGATGGCCGCGTCCGAGGACACACCGGCCGAGGTGGGGGTGCTGAGCGACCTGATCACCCAGCACACGGGATCGACCAGCTCGGCGCTTGTCCTGCTCGGCGCGCCCCCCGGGGCGGGGATGGTGACGATCGAGCTGACGGCGGGCGGCCGGGCCCGTATCCCGCACGCTGGGCTCGACCTCGTGGCGGTCGGGCTGACCCCGGACGAGGCACAGGGCTGCGCCGCCCTCGTCGCGGCGGGCGCCGGTCTATCGGACGAGCCGGTTCCCCTCCAGGAGAACGAGACCGAGGGCTGGCGGGGCGTCACTGACGACGGGGGCGCGCTACGCCCGGACCTGGTGGCTCGTCGCACCGAACCGGAGGGAGACGACGCCCTCGCGTCTCTGCTCCCGGACCCGGACGAGGACTACCTGGAGGCGGCCGCCACCCGCAGCGAGGACCTCGCCGTCCTCGCCCCGCACGTCACACCCGCGGCCCGTGATCGGGTCGCATCGGCCGACCCCGACCTGGACTCCGACCTCGACGCTTGGTTCGACGAGCAGTGCCCGCTGCCGAGGCTGACCCTGCTGGGACCGGTGAGAGCCAGAACGCGCGGGCGGGCTTTGGCGGAGCGCAAGGCCTACATGACCTCCGTGCTGGCCTACCTGGCCACCCGCCCGCACGGGGTGACCCCCGACGAGCTGGCCGAGGCGTTCGGGGTGTCCGCGACCAAGGCCCGCGTCTACGCCGGGGTGGTCCGGGAGTGGCTGGGGACCAACCCGCGGACCGGGCAGCCTCACCTGCCCGACGCGCGGCTCGCCCCCGCGGCACTCACCCGGGGGGTGCCCGTCTACCAGGTGCAGGACGTCCTCGTCGACGCCGACCTCTTCCGCCGGCTGCGCGCTCGTGGCCAGGCTCGAGGGGCCGACGGGATGGAGGACCTGACCCGCGCCCTGGACCTCGTCGATGGCGAGCCCTTCGCCCAGCTGCGGCCCGGGGCATGGACGTGGCTCTACGACGGGGACCGGCTCGACCAGCACCTCACGTGCGCGGTCGTCGACGTCGCGCACCTGGTCGCGACCCGGGCGCTGCGCGACGGGGACCTGGAGACCGCAGCACTCGCCGCAGAGACTGCCCACCGTGCCGCTCCGAGCGAGCACATCCCTCTGCTCGACCTCGCCGCGGTCGCGGACGCGCGCGGTGACCACCGGGCGAGGGAGTCCGCGCTGACGTCCGTGCTTGGGGCCGACGATGAGGAGCCGGTGCCGGAGGACCTGCCGCCGCGCACCGAGGAGATCCTCCGGCGCCGTGGGTGGACCGGCGGAGCCAGCGCCGCCAGCTGAGAGCTCGGTGCTGGTCTCGGGTCAGCGGGCGGCGAGGGCCGCGGTCGCCGCCGCGGGCAGTCGGCCCCGGTCCTTGACGTCGGGGAAGCCGTTGGCGCGCAGCCAGGCGCGGTCGTCCGCGGTGACTCCGGTCCGGGTCGATGCGCTCCGACGGGGGCTGCGCGTGGTGGTCTTGCGGGCCGCGTCCAGGTAGGGCGCGAGGACCTTCTCGAACGCCGCACGGTTCTTCTTCGACAGGTCGATCTCGTAGATCGCTCCGGCGTAGCCGAAGGAGACCGTCTGGATGTCCCGGCTCTCCTTGCCGTCCAGGTCGTCGGACAGGATCGTCACGGTGCGGCGAGCCATGGTGCTTCTCCTCGGGGTGGGGAAGGTGAAGTGCTAGGCGTCACCCTAGTGAGGCCGTGCTCGAGCACCGCGCCGTGGACCGCCCACGGGGCGCGAGTGGTGGGCTCGCTGCCACCGCCGCGAGCCCTGCTTCGGCACCGCCCCGGTTGGCGCCCATCGACGCACCGGCGATCACGCGGGCGGGCCGGCGGACCGCGGCCAGCTCCCGGCGCGCGTACAGACCAGCCCCAGAGCCTGCCCCCATGGTGAGCCGAGACCGCCGACCTTCGTACGAGTGACTTTCCTGGGTACGACGCATCGCTGCAGGTCAGAGGCATGTACCTCCTGTCGTCGACCCCGCCACCGAGGGGGGTACGACCGGTCCGGGTACGAGTTCGGGGACGTGGGGACGCCACCGTTCTGCCGTCGATGACGGTGGAAGGAGCATGCGATGAGCGTCGCCGGACAGCTGGGGCTGGTCAGTCCCGACGCGGACCTGCTGCGGGCCGCAGAAGAGCGGTGGAGCGAATGGGCGCTCGCCCATCCGGTCCTGGGTTCGGCGCCACCGCCGGGCGAGCTCCACGCGTGGATGCGCACCCTGGACTTCGGCCCGCGCAACGACGTCGTGTGCGCCCTGGGCCGGTTGGGTAGTTGCGCGGGCGCGGACGAGGTCCCGGCAGCAGCAGTGCTCGCGTGGGCGCTGGTGCCGGGCGCGGTCAACGTCGCCCGACGGCTGCACTACGCCTCCCCGAGGATCGACGAGCTGGTGGCGGCGCAGCTGTGGCTCGAGGTGCGCACGCTGCCCGTCACGGCGACCCACAAGGTCGCGGCGAACATCCTCGCGCGGGTGCGGGTCGCCGTCCGCCGCGACCTCGGGCTCGCGCCGCCGAGCGACGCGGCGTGGTCCCGCTCGACGGTCTTGGACCCCTTCGACCCGGCGTGGAGCGCCGTCACCGAGCCGGCGCCGGAACCGACGCCGGAGCGGGAGCTGCGAGCCGTGCTGGACGGCGCCGTCGCGCGCGAGGTCATCAGCGACCGCGACCGGGGACTGCTGCTGCGACTCGCGGACGAGACCCGGCCCGGTGACTGCACCCGGGCACGGGGCGGCCTCGTGAGCCGGCGGGCCGGCCAGGCCGTGGCCGGGCAGCTGCACCTGTCCGACCGGCAGGTGCGGCGCCGCGCGGCACGTGCCCTCGATGCCCTCGCCGGCGGCGTGACGCAGCGGGTGCCGGCATGAGCGCCGTGGCCGCCCGCCGGCCGGTCAGCGTCGCCGAGCTCCAGCGCGCCTACCGCGGCGTGCTCTCCGGCCACTACCGCACACCAGCACCCGGGGCCGAGCGTGCGATCTGGACGTCGGCCGCGCCTGTGCTGCCTGTCATTGGTGCCTGCGCCGGGACCGGCGCCTCGACCCTCGCCCTCGCGGTGGCCACCGCCGCGGGGCGGGCCTGGCTGGTCGAGTGCTCCAGCCCCACTACCTCGCGACTGACGGCAGCCGCGACCGAGGAGCTCGGGCGTGAGGGGGAGTGGGCCCGGGGCGCCCGTGGCCCCGTCACCCTGCTCCGCCCGGCCACTCCCGTGCACACCCTGTCCGAGGTGCAGGTGCCGCCCGACGTCGTGGCCGACGGGCTGTGCGTGCTCGATGTCGGCTGGGACGTCAGCGCCGTCGTGGCCGGTGACTGCTGGCTGACCGACGTCCTGGCCCGGCCCGGTGTGGTGGTGGTCGTCGCTCCCGCCACGGTGCCCGGGGCGCGCCGGCTCGATGCGGTCCTGCGCGTGCTGGACCACGCCGCCGTCACGGTCGCGCTGGTCGGTTCGCGCCGCCCCGCACCCGCGGTGCGGACCCTCCTCGAGACCACCCTGCGCGGGCACGAGGTGGCTGCCGCAAACATCGTCAACGTCGCCCAGGACAGCCGACTCGCCGAACGAGGCGTCGACTCCCGCCCCCTTCCGCCGGCCCTGGTGCGAGCCGCGCAGGCGATCGTCGGCGCGACCCGACAGGCCAGGGGTGCGGCGTGATGACCCGCCGGCTCGTCGTGCCGGCCGACCTGCCGGCACGGATCTGCCCGAAGGCTCCGCCGGGTGCGCAGCAGTACGCGGACCAGCTGATGGGCTACGTGCTCTGGGCGGTGGGGATGCTCTTCGTCCTCGGCGTGGTCGTCGGCATCGGCGGGGCGGTGGCCGGGCGGGTCTTCGGGATGCCGCACGCCTCGAAGGCCAGCGTCGTCGGCATCGTCGTCGTCTTCGTCGCCGTCATCGGCTACCTCGTCCTGCCCGGCATCGTCCGGGCCATGACCGGGTCGGGGTGCGTCTGATGCCCGATGCGCCCGCCTGGAGCCGCCGCCGGGTCGTCGCGGTCCTGGCCGGCGTCACCGCCATGGCCGTCCTGCTCTGCGGGGGACTGGGCTACGCGTGGTGGGACGCCACGACCGACCCGTCCACCTCGGTCCCGAGCACCACGATCACGGTGGACGACAGGCCCGTTGGGCCGCGGGTGCGGGACGAGATCGCGGCCGCGCCCCTCCCGTCCGAGGGGGCCGCGACGGGTCTCGCTGGGCTCGGCAGTCCGGGACCGGCCGCGATGACCGTCCCGGCGCCGACCCGTCTCGGGCCGGCGGGAGTGCCGACGGGGTACCCGCGTACGCCCGCAGGGGCCGTGGGGCAGCTGGCCGCGATCGACGCGACTGTCCTGACGACGATGGCGGTCCAGCGCGCCGGGCAGGTCCACGCCGCCTGGGCGCTGCCGGGGGCGCCGCCGGTCACGGACTGGATGATCGCTCGGAACGTGGACGCGTTCCTGACCGCTGCGGCGGCGGGCCCCGCAGCGGGGACGGACCCGGCGGTGACGGTCACCCCGATCGCCGCGCAGGTCAAGGGCGTCGATGGACCTGACTGGGTCCTCGCCTGTGTCCTGCTGCGGGTCCGGGCCACCCTGGCCACTACCGCGTCCATCCTCTACGGCCACTGCGAGCGGATGGCGTGGCACGAGGGCCGCTGGCAGATCGCGCCGGGCGCCGCGCCGCCGCCAATCCCCACGAACCGGCCGGGGGAGCCCGTCGCCGTCGGGTCCGGCTGGCGACCCTGGGCCGAACCCGCAGAGGTGACGCACCGTGGCACCGACTGACGGGTGGGGCGACCTGACCGACCCCTTCGCCGCGCTTGGCAACGCCGCCGGCCAGGTGGTCGCCGACGCCTGGACCGTGGCGATGCTCGGCATCTGGAACGCCGGCTTGTGGCTGCTGCGCCTGGTCCTCGGCCTGCTGGATGAGTTCCTCACCCCCGACCTGAGCGAGTCCGGCCCTCTCGCGCAGACCTACCGGCTGACGGCGTGGATCGCCGTCACGCTGGTCGTCCTGCTCATCGCGGTCCAGACGGGCGTGGCGGCGGTGCGCCGCGATGGCCGGTCCGTCGCGCGGCTGCTGATGGGGTCCGGGCAGTTCGTCATGGTGTGGGCCTGCTGGGTCACCTACGTCGTGGCGCTGCTGGTCGCCTGCTCCGGGCTGACCACGGCCGTCATGCGCGCCACCTTGGGCGTGGACTCGTGGTCGGCCTGGCGGCCGTGGGGCCCGGTGCGGGTGGAGGACCTGAGCGACGCCACCCTGGCCACGGTGCTCGGGGTCCTGGGCGTCCTGGTGCTGCTGGCGGCGATCGGGCACCTCGTGGTCCTGCTGTCCCGGGGCGCCGCCTTGGTCGTCCTCACGGTGACCGCGCCCATCGCGGCCGCGGGCCTGGTCTCTGAGGTCGGTCGAACCTGGTTCTGGAAGACCGTCCGGTGGACCCACGCAGCGGCCCTGACCCCACCGCTGATGGCCCTCGTCCTCGGGGCCGGTGCCCAGCTGTCGAGTCGGGTCGTCATCGAGGACGCCCGCTCCTTGCCGGCTGCGGTCGGCTCCGCCGTCCCGGGGGTGCTGCTGCTGGTGGTCTCGACCTTCGCCCCGCTCGCCCTGTTCAAGCTGCTCGCGTTCGTCGACCCCGGCACCAGCTCGGGCGCGGCGCTGCGGGCCGGGGTCGCCAGTGCCGGCGGCCTGAGCGGTCTGGTCCCGGGCGCGGCGGGTGGCGAGGACGGGAGCGTCGCCTCCGGCGCAGCGAGCGCGATGAGCACGGACGACTCCGGACGCTCGGCCGGAGAGGGCGCCGGCGAGGCTGCCACGACCAGCCGCTTCACCCAGGGCGCGACGGGCTTCCTCGGCACGGTCGGCGGCGCGCTCGGGACCGCCGCCGGGACCGCGTTGGGTGCCGCGGCTGGGTGGGGCGCCACGACGGCCGCGATCGGCGCCGACGCGACCAACCAGATGGGGGTCGGGCACAACACCTACGTCCCGGACACCGGTCCCCGGGGCGGTGGCAGCGCTCGCCTGCCGGTGCACCTGCTGCCCGGGACCGACGGGGCCGGCCCGGCCACACCGGACCCCCTGGCAGATCTGTCCGGCGGCGCGGGCGGAGGGAGCGCTGCCGCGTCCGGCGCCCCCGTCGAGGCCGGTGCGGCGTCGGCCGCCGTCCCGATCGTCCCGGCCTGACGCCCCGACACCACGAGGAGACCCACGATGGACCCCACCACCTACCGCGATTACTCGCGCTCCCGGATCGGGTTCTTCTTTGGCCTGACCGGGTGGCAGCTCGGCGCCGTTACGACCGGGATCCTGCCCGCCCTGTGGGAGGTCTCGCTCGGGGCGTGGGCGCTCGCGGCGGCCTGGCTGGCCGGGTGGGTGATGCTGACCGTCCTCGTCGTGACGCCGGTGCGCGGACGCTCCAGCGCCGGGTGGCTGCTGGCGGCCGCCGCCCACGCCGGCGGCGCGGCGACCGGCTGGTCGAGGTTCACCGCCCGCGCCGCCGCCGGTGACCCCGACCCGGCAGGGGCCACGGACCTGCCCGGCGTCCTGGCCGGCACGACCGTCCACGAGGCACCGCCGGCCGGACCGCTGGGACGCCGGGTCGCGCTCGTCCAGCACCACCCCACCCGGACGTGGGCGGTCACCGCGGCCGTGGTCCACCCCGGGATCGGCCTGAGCGAACCCGCCCAGCGCGACCTCTACGGGGCCGGGCTCACCCAGCTGCTGGACGCGGCGCGGGCGACCGAGCTCGTCGACGAGGTCCAGCTGATGGTGCGCACGGTCCCCGAGGACGGCGCCGAGCGGGACGCCTGGACCACCCGGCAACGCCCGCGGGACGCCCCACCAGCGGCGCGAGCGGTCAACGACGAGCTGCAGCGCGCGCTGACCTCGGCGTCGGTGCGCACGGAGAGCTTCGTGAGCGTGCTGGTCCCCGAGGGGCGCCTGGCCAAGGCCGCCCGGGAGGCCGGCGGCGGGCTCGAGGGGCGGGCCCAGGTGCTGCACGGTGTCCTCACCGAGGTCGAGGGGCACCTGCGCTCCGGTCTGGGGATGACGCAGGTGACGTGGCTGACCTCCCCGGAGCTGGCGGTGGCCTGCCGGACCGGGTTCGCCCCGGGGGACCGCGCGGGGATCATCGACGCGCTGACCCGCGAGGGATCCGTGGACGTGCCCTGGGCCGTGGCCGGCCCGTCCGGCGCGGACGTCGCGGCCCGCCACTACAGCCACGACGCCTGGAACTCGGTGACCGCCACGGTCGTCCTGCCGGTGCGCGGCGCCCTCCTCGGCTCGCTCGCACCGGTCCTGGTGCCCGGGGTGGGGGAGCGCCGCTCGATCCTCGTGGCCTACCCGATCACCGCCGAACGGGCCGCCAGCCGACAGACCGCCTCGAGCGAGTGGACCGCCGACATGGCCGAGGGGCTGCGCTCGCGGGCGCGGATGCGCCAGTCCGCGCGCTCGGCGCACGAGACCGCCCGGGTCAGGGACCTGGACCACAAGCTGGCCCGCGGTCACGCCTTGGTGCGCGCGTACGCCCTGGCCTCGGTCACCGCACCGAAGACGGCCCGGATCTCCGAGCACGGCCGCCGCCTGGACGCCGCGATCCGCGCCGCAGGGTTCGCCCCGTTGCGGATGGACCTGTCCCAGGACGCGGCGTTCGCGGCAGCCACCATCCCGCTCGGAGTCTCTCTGACCCGGGGGAGGGCCTGAGATGACCACGTACCCCCCGAGACGCGGCGACGACCCCTCCGCCGTCGAGCGCTGGGCCACGGCCTGTCGCGCCAGCGCCACCGTGCTGCGCCGCGAAGGACATCCTGCCGAAGCCGGCGACCTCGAGGCCGCCGCCCGACGCGCGAACACCACCCCGCTGCGTCGCGGCCGCGGCGCCTCCGGTGACGATGTCGGCACGCCGGGGTGGTGGTGACGATGCGGCGGACTCGCCCCGCCCCGGGCCGGCCGGTTCCCCAGCTGCTCAGCGACTTCGGGCACGAACACTCAGTGGCTGAGCTCCCACCCTCGGTGGCTCCGCCGGGGCGGCTCTTCCACGGCGCGTCGCCGGGCGGCCGCCGCGCAGCGGGACGCGGCTGGGCCGGTTCTCCGCACCCGCCGGTCTCGAGCTGGCGGATGACCTCGGACCAGGCGCCGGTTCTGTGGCCCTTCATCGCCACGCCCGGCCTGCCACCGACCGGTGCACAGATCGGCATCGACGTCCTGTCCGGAGGCGCCTTCTACGCCGACCCGCTGGGGTGGGTGCTGCGCGATGACATCGGCGTGACCAACCCCAACGTCATCTGCTTCGGCAAGCCCGGCCGCGGCAAGTCCGCCACCACTAAGGCGTTCCTGCTGCGCATGCTCGACTTCGGGTACCGAGCCCTGATCCTGGGGGACCCCAAGGACGAGTACGAACCCCTCGCGCGCCTGCTGGGGGTCAGCCCGATCGCGGTGGGGCCCGGCCTGCCCGCCCGCGTCAACCCCCTCGACTTCGGGCCCCTGGCCGCCGGGTGGGACCGGCTCTCGCGCGAGGAGGCGGGCCTGCGGGCCGGACTCGTTTTCGGACGCTGGCTCACGCTACTGCGCGGGCTCGTCGGCTCCCAGCGCGTCGGCGCCCACCCCGTCCCCTGCGGACCGGTCGAGGAGCAGGTCCTCAAAGCCGCCCTGCGCGAGCTGACCGGACACGCCCACGGCGCGACCCGTCTGCGCGAGACCACGATCCCGGCGCTGTGGCACCTACTGGCCAACCCCACCGACACCCTCGTGACCGACTGCCGCTACGCCAGCCCCCGCCAGCTCCTCGACGAGACGAGAGTGCTGCGCGACGCCTTGGGCCAGCTCGTGGACGGCGCGCTCGCCGGGCTGTTCGACGCCACCACCACGGTGGCGCTGGACTGGGAAGCGCCCCTGGCCTCGCTGTCCCTCTCGCGCCTGCTGCCGCTGGGGGACGAGGCGGTCGGGATCGCCCTGACCTGCCTGTCCTCATGGGGTCGCGGCCTGCGCGAGCAGGCCCGCCCGGGGGAGCTGCGGATCACGGTCCGCGACGAGGTGTGGAAGCAGATGCGCCTCGGTCCGGAGGCGGTGAAGTCCTTCGACGCCGACCTGCGCCTCTCGCGCAGCAGTGGCGACATCCAGTGGGCCAACGCCCACAAGCCGGCCGACCTGCTCTCGGTCGGAGCCGCCGGCTCGCAGGCCGTGACGATCGCGAAGGACCTGCTGCACCTGGCCGACACCACGATCCTGCACGGACAGGACGCCGGCGTCGCCGACGAGCTCGAGACCCTGCTCGGGCTTCCGCCGATGGCCCGCGATGTCGTGACCCGGTGGGCCATGCAGGGCAAGGGCCGCGCCCTCTGGCGGGTCGGAGACCGGCACTATAAGGTCCAGACCGTCCTGCACCCGCTCGAGGCTCGGCTGACCTTCACCAACGACGCCATCACCGGCGCGGCCTGAGTGCGAGGAACCGTCGATGCCCACGCCATCTTCCAGCCGGACCCTCACGGCGGTCGTGGGGCTGCTGTTCGCCGCCGTCGCCCTGCTCACGGTGGGTGCGGCCTTCCTCATCACAGCCGTCGCCGCACCCGTGGCCGCCGCGACCGTCGATTGCGCCAGGGCTGCTACCGGAGACGGTCGCTGGCGGGCTCCATTCGCGCAGAGCTACGTTCGCACGAGCGGATTCGGGATGCGCCTGCACCCGATCGAGCACGTGTGGCGCCTGCACTCCGGCGTGGACCTGGCCAGCCTGCCCGGTCCGGGACCGGTCGTGGCCGCGCACACGGGCACCGTCACGGTCGCCGAGTCGCGCCCCGGCATCGGGCTGAGCGTCGACCTGGCCCACCCCGACGGTGTCATGAGCCGCTACGCCCACCTGGCCAGCCTCGCCCCGGGTGTCCACCGCGGTGCCGCAGTGGCAGCCGGTCAGCAGCTCGGCATCGAGGGCTCCACCGGAACCTCGACCGGCGACCACCTCCACTTTGAGATCCAACAGCAGGGTGTCCCCGTCGACCCCGAACCCTTCATGGCCGCTCGCGGCGCCCCGCTGACCGGTCACGCCCCGACCGAACCCAGTCAGCGCGCCCCCCGCAGAGGGGCCGCAACGCAGAGCTCGTTGCCTCCCGTGACCGGCCCCCGCCTGCAGTCCGTCACGACGCCGGCAGCCCCCATCCCGGCCCGGATCAGGTCCCTGTACGTAGCGGCGGGGGAGAGCTACGGCGTGCCGTGGACACTGCTGGCCGGGGTCGGCATGGAGGAGACCCGGCACGGGATGGTGACCGGCATCTCGAGCGCGGGAGCCAGCGGCCTCATGCAGTTCCTGCCTGCCACGTGGGCCAGGTACGGCGTCGACGGTGATGGCGACGGCCACGCCCGCATCACCGACGACGCCGACAGCATCTACGCCGCCGCGCACTACCTCGCCGCCTCCGGCGCACGCGAGGGGCCGGCCGGGATCGGTCGTGCGCTCTTCGCCTACAACCACGCCGACTGGTACGTCGCCGACGTCCTGTCCTACGCCCACGCCTACGACACCAGCTCGAGCGTGTCGACAAATCCCTGTCCCACAGCAAAACCCGAACGCGGAGGGAGCCGCAGATGAGTTCGACCGACAGCAGCGAGCCCAGCATCATCGCCGGCGTGAACCGGGACCTGGGAGAGGCGGTCCGGCACGCGGGGGCTCACACCCTCTCGCCGTTCGTCGCCGCGCAACGCCTCGAGTACGAGCTCGGTCCGCTGCGCCACCGCGTCCAGCTCCTCGCGCAGCGCCGACCGGACCTCCTGGAGCGACTGGCCGAGCACTGGGGATGCCGGCCGAGTCCTGTGGACGTCGATGAGGAACTGACCGAGCACGCCCACCACCTCCTGATCCGCCGACACGCGCACGCTGGCGGCCACCTCGACGCGCTGACCGAGCCCGTTCGTCGCCCCGACCTCGGCACCTCGAACCGCCTCCTCACGAGCCAGGACCTGGCCCGCAGGGAAGACGTCGCCTCCGCCACGTCCGCCCACCCGCAGCGTCGCGACCCGAACTGAAGGAGGAGCCATGCAGTCCAGCCGCCGCAGCACGCCCTACCCGTGGACCTGGGAGATCCCGCTCGCGGCCACGACGAGCGTCCTCCTGCTGCTCACCGTGGCCGTCCACGCCGCCCGGTTGCTGGCCAACGGCACCACGGCGGGAGTCTGGTCCTTCACGTCGCGGGACCAACTGTTCACCGTGCTGCCGCGACTGCTGGCCGGCGACGCGAGGGCCGGCCTCCCTCCGGGGCCCGTCGCTACAGCGACCGCCTTGTACGTGTGGATCGCCCTCTGCGAGAGCGCGACCGTAGCCGGCCTGGGTGCCATCACGGTGACCGCCGTGCGCCGCTGGGGCCCGGGACGCGTTCGAGGGATGGCCAGCCGCGCCGAGGCCGAGGAGCTGCTCGGCGTGCGACGCCTGCGGTCGGTCGCACCGCTCGTGCGCCCCGACCTGTACCGCGGGAGGGACCGGCGATGAGCACCGTGGACCCCGCGCAGGTCGGATGGCGTCTGGGGCGTGCCTGGCAGCCCCGGGGTGGTGACCTGTGGGTTCCGTGGGACCGCACCGCCGGGGTCATCGGGCCGCAGGGGTCTGGCAAGACGCTGGACCTGCTCACCCCGGCCCTGCTCGGAGCGCCCGGGGCCGCCCTGGTCACCTTGACCAAGCCCGAGGACCTGCTTCTGACGATCACCTCTCGAGGGGCCGATGGCCGGCCGTGCGCGGTGCTGGACCCCTTCGGTCTGGTTCCCGGACTTCCGGAGCTGGTGTGGGACCCGGTCGCCGGGTGTGTCGACCCGGTCATCGCCGAGCGGCGCGCAAAGGCGTTCACCGCCGGCACTGTCGGTGCCGCCGGGCAGCGCGGTCACGGCGACGACGCCGCCCGCTTCTATGCGGGCGAGGCGGCCAAGGTCATCCAGGCCTACCTGCATGCGGCGGCCCTGACCGGGCGAGACCTCGACGACGTCCTGCGCTGGGTGGCCCACCCGGCCGCGGCGACCGAGCCGCTCGAGATCCTCGGTGGCCACCCGGACGCGGCCCCGTTCTGGCGTGGACTGCTCCATGGGGCCCTACGGGGGGACGAGCGGACCGCGGGCAACACCACGACCACGGTCCAGCAGGCGCTCTCGCTCTTCTTCCAGGAGGGGACCAGGCGGCGATGCACCCCGGGGGAGGGACGGCCGGCCACGGACGTCGCCGACCTGATCACCCGCGGCGGGACCATCTACCTGCTCGGTCGGGATAGCCCCTACGACTCCGCGTCACCGCTGATGACGGCCGTCGCTGAACACGTCCTAGACACCGCGCTCGAGCTCGCTCACCGCTCACCGTGGGGTCGCTTGTGCCCGCCGATGCTGGCCTGCCTGGACGAGCTGCCCTCGACGACACCGCTGCCCACCCTGCAGACCCGCATGGCCAACGAACGCGCGCTTGGGGTCTCGTTCATCTGGGCGGCCCAGACCCGGGCCCAGCTCAGTCAGGTCTTCGGCGAGCATGCTGCCCGGTCGGTGCTGGGGCTGACCAACGTCTTGGTCCTCTTCGGCGGCTCGAAGGACGCGGCCTTCAACCAGGAGACCTCGGACCTGCTCGGGCGCGTGCGCATCTCCCGCACGACGTGGACCTCGACCACCAACCAGCGCTCGATCAGCGGCGAGGACATCCCGATCCTCACCGGTCCGGAGATCCGCCAGCTCGCGCCCCGGCACGCACTCGTCGTCGCCGAGCACGGCCGACCCCTCGTGGCCCGACTTGCGCGATGCACGGACGGCAGGAGAGGGAGGGCGTTGACGGCAGCGGCGAGACTGGCGCGCACCGGTCTGACCGATCGCGACGCCGCAGAGGTGTCGATCGCGGCACGCACCATGGCTGCGGTCTCGCGAGCCAGAGCACTCGGTCTCGAGAGTCAACGAGAACAACCGGGCAGTGGTCATGACTGAGGACGCCGCGCCGGACGTCGAGGGCCGACCGCTGGTGCGTGCCTTCCCTCGACCAGGTCGCCTTGTCGAGCACGCGTACTGGGAGCTCCAGATCGCCGCCAACGGCACCCCGGACCAGGTGCGAGCCCTCGGTGACCTACGACGACTTCCGCGTCCGTGGGACCCACCGACCTGTACCCACCCGGATCTTCGTCTCGAGCTCTGGCTTTGGCTCGACGACGTCGTCACCTGGCTCAACGAGGACTACACCTGGGACCCCGCACCTTTCATCCCCGACTGTTGGGTGGAGCACCCACACCTCGTCCACGACGTTGCGGTACTGGCGGACCAACGGCGCCGTGCAGGCATGGCGAACACGTCAGACGCCCTGGAGGACTGGCACCGCTACGCCCTCCCGTCCTTCCACGACCGGATGAGGGATCGGCTCCGTAGCCACTGTCAGGACGGGCACCAACCGTGGCCGTCCGTAGGACGGCACGTGCGCCACAGCAGAGACCCCCACCATCGCCGCCGCCTGGCCGCTATGCGAGAGGACGTCGTAACTGCCCCGCACGGCGGCGAACCGGCTCTGGGCGGACTAAGCCTGCACCTGGTAGGCAAAGATCTCATCAGCTTGGAAACTGGAGAGGTTGTCGACTGATCTTCGTCGTCACCGAGTCAACGTCATCAACGCCAACGCCAACGCCAACGCCAACGCCAACGCCAACGCCAACGCCAACGCCAATGCCAACGCCCGCCTGCTACGCACGCTCCGCGGCTACTTAGAGACTGGTCGCAGGATCGGTGTCTGGCCAGACTCGGTCTAGGTGCTCGGCGAGACGCTCGTATCGCGGCTGCCCACCGGTGTCATTGGTGTGGCTCTCTCATGGCATGCGTTCTCGTCGGGCACCGTGCGAGGAGAGGCTCGAAAGGGGTTTGTTCCGCTCGAAGTAGCAATGCCCTCCCCGCTGTTCGTCAGCAACGGTGAAGGAGGACGCGACGATGGGCGTGATCATCGGGATGGACCCGCACAAGCGGTCGGCCACGATCGAGGTGATCGACCCCGCCGGGCGACGGTTGACGGTCGGCCGGTTCGGTACGGACAAGGCCGGCTACGCCGACATGCTCGCCGCGGAGCGGGCACACCGGGAGCGGGTGTGGGCGGTGGAGGGCTGCAACGGTATTGGTCGGCACATCGCGCACCGGCTGGTCCACGACGGCGAGACCGTCCTGGACGTGCCGGCGAAGCTGTCAGCTCAGGTGCGGACCTTCGCCACCGGCAACGGCCGCAAGACCGACCCGGTCGACGCGCACTCGGTCGCCCTCGCAGCGCTGTACGCCCCGCCCGAGCCGGGCCTGCACCAGGTGCTGGTCGATGACGACCTGGTCGTCATCGGGCTGCTGGTGGACCGGCGCGACGAGCTGGGCCGGGCCCGCACCCAAATTCTGAACCGGTTGCACCGGCTGCTGCTCGAGCTCTTCCCCGGCGGTGCCAAAAGGTACCTGTCCGCAGCCCAGGCCCGGGCGCTGGTCGTGACCACCAAACCGCGCGACCTGCCCGGCAAGACCCGGCGGCGGATCGTGGTCGAGCTGATCGGCGAGCTCGAGGCCATCGACCGCAAGATCAAGACCGCCGAGAAGGACCTGACCGCGCTGGTCACCGAACGCGGCTCGACCTTGATGGAGCTGACCGGGATCGGGCCCACCGGCGCCGCGCGGCTCCTGGCCGACGTCGGCGATGTCCACCGCTTCCGCGATAAGGACCGCTTCGCATCCTGGAACGGCACCGCACCCCTGGATGCCTCTTCCGGTGCCCAGCAACGGCATCGGCTCTCCCGCGCCGGGAACCGCCGGATCAACCGGACCCTGCACATCATGGCCGTGGTCCAGCTGCGCAACCCCACCCCGGGGCGGGAGTTCTATCGGGCCAAGAGAGCCGGCGGGACACCGTCGATGATGGCCATGCGTTCGCTCAAACGGCGCCTGTCCAACGTCGTGTACGCCCGCATGGTCGCCGACCAGCAGCGCCGCGAACACGACATGGCGACGGGCCCGAGAGGGCAACGAGGTAGCGACTCTGACTCCAGCGCGACCGGCTCCCAACCTCACACCGGCACTTCGGACAAGCCTCTTCCCGGACCCGCCACCACCAAGCCTAGAACCCCGATCCCCGCAATGTCTTGACCTAAAGGGGTGCCATGAGCGGAAGCCGCCGTCTAGCCGAGGGCCATCCCTCCCCAGGACACGTCGCCATGGGCGTAGATGACTCTCCCCTCGGTGTTTCCCCACAGCTCCAGCCACGTCGGGGCTCGGTGGCTGCCTGTGAAGACCGGTGGCGGTCCGCCCCGGAGAGAACGCAATTGCTGATTGCTGAGCCAGACCGGCGTGCAGCCGCCAAAGTCGCCACCACACCCGCAGCTTTCGGCTACTACGAGGGCCCCCGCATCGAGGGCCTCCTGGGCCGCATCAGTCGACACGTCTGCTGCCTCGAGCGCCAGCCGGTTGCCGCTGGGATCGAAGAACTCCCCAGCGACATTGGTTCCGCCCAGGCGGACGGCGTGCTGGCCAGTCCGGACAGCTGCTGTTTCTGACCACGTGGGTTCGCCCGCCAGCTCCGCGAACGTCTTTGCTCGCGGCCCCTTCTTCGCCATGAGGGCATGCTGCCATCAACGACGAGGAGCCGTCCGATACTCGCCACCCGGCCGATGAGCACGGTTCCGCAACGATCTCGCCGCCCCCTGATGCACAAACTGGGCTCGCCCTACATTCACAGTCGTGAAGCGGCTGCTCCTGACTCTGTGCGCGGTGGCCGTGCTGTCTGGCTGCACCGTTCCGGTGGTGGGCTCTGCTGGGATCGGGGTCGACCAGGGGGGACGTCCGATCGGGTATCTGGCGGTCTGCGACGAGCACATCGACGGAGCCGCCCTCTACTACGACGACGCTTCCGCTCAACCCGAAGACAGCAGCGTCGACGCCGGCCGCTGGACATCCAGCCACCCCCATCACGTCGTCGTCCTCTTGGTCGCTGTTCGAACCTCGGGAGGGATGGATGGCAACCCTGCCGCTCTCCGAACTGCAACCGGGCCGCGAGTACTCGCTCTTCGGCTGGACTGACGACAACAGCAGTTCGACGGGGTCCGTGACCTTCACCGAAGCCCAGCGCCGCGGCTTGGCGCCAGGTCAGGTCATGTTCAACGCCGGCTACGACGAGAAGACTGAACGGGACGTCCACGCCACAGGATCGCTGGACGAGTTCCACGCGTCTGCATGCACCTCTTGAGGTAGGCACACTGTGGCATGTGCGGACGCTGCCCGTCGATCCCGCTTCGTCGACACCGGCGGTCATCGGCCCGTTGGGCACACAACATCGCGAATGCTGCGCTGCATGCGAGCCCGGCCGTGTTCGTCGGATCGTGCCAATAGGCGGACCCGAAGCATGCGCCGGCGGGCCCCACAAGCGCTCACCCCAGGGGTCGGTAAGCGAGGAGCCCGCAGATGATCGAACGCAGAACCTCGCGGCCCACCGCGTGCTATAACCCCGCCGTGGGGTAGTGGGCGGTTGGTGGGGGTCATCCCTTGGGTCGCCCCTCTCCATCCAGAACCGACGGAATTGAAGGTGGGCGAATCATGGACGTTGCGTCAGTCTTGCTCGGATCCAAGAGCCTCGGCCAGCAGCGGGACGACCACCTCTGGGCGGACTCGTTCGTCGGTTTGCGGCTGAACGTAGATGACTTGCGAGTCATTGCTCAGATCATGGAGCCGTTGAGTGCCGAGGCAGTGAGAGCGGCCTCGAAGTCCTATGGGGTGTCGGACGGCGGCTGGCACCCTCAAGACGAAACGAACCTAGAAGCCGTACTAGTTCGACACCCGGTGGAGCTGCAGCGAATGCGGCTGAACACCTCTTGGGTCAACCCGGGAGGCACTCTAGGCGAATCGTCCATCCAGGTCTCGGCTGCCGAGATTCGGCTAGTCACGGTCTTCGACCCGCAGACAAGGGCCGAGGCCACGACCGCGCATCGGGCCATCTGCCGCGTCGTGGAATCTGCTCCTCGACTACCGCCCCACCAGGTCGTTGCGTGGAGGCTCTTTCGACGGTTCCGCATAGCCCTCCTCGCGGTCATCGTCGGGACGGTGTTCCTGGTCACGAGAGACTGGGTGCTGACTGGCTTGGCGTCAGCGATTGCCTGGCTCTTGGCGAAACAGGGGCCGGGAAACTTCGAGCCTCGGTATGAGCGCCTCATTGCCCGGGATTGGCTCAGTCTGCAGTCACACGCCGAGCTACACCGGTTGCGAGCGGACCGGCGGGCCAACAGGAGAGTCGCCGTATGGACGACGCTCCTCGCAGGCCCTCTGTCGGCAGCGCTAGGCGCGTTCCTCCAATGGTGGCTGACCGGCGGATAGAACCTGGCTAGCCTTCACCAGTGCCGAGTCGCGGTGGCGCGCATCGGTGCTGGGACAGGCAGTTTAGGTCGGTTCACCCCGCAGTGCAGGGGTGGCGCAGGCAATTGCAATCGGCATTCGACGGGCAAGGGCGATGTCAAGTCGGTCGGCATGTACAGCAGCGAGCAATCCGCCGAGTCAGCGATCGCGAGGGCCAGGCTGCGTGGGCTTCCGCGGTAAGACCGAGTGCTTCTACTTCGGCACGTGAACCGTCGACCAGGACCACTGGACCGAGGGCTTCGTGAGTCTGCCGCCCGGTGAGGGTGGACGGAACCCTCGGCAGCATCAGCGGAGAGTTCGCAGGACTCTTCGAACTCTTTGTGCCGACATCACGCCGTCACGAATCAGCCGTGCCTACCTGCTCTGAACGTCAAGGATGGCTTGGCGTGGGAAGCGAGCCACGACGACCTCGACTCGGGTCGGAACTGCGGGGCTTGTGGCTGAGACTTCGAACTCGTGCTGCTGTTGTGGGTCGATGTCCATTAGAACTCCGAACCGCACTTCGTGATCCTCCTCCGGTCTCGATAGCCCGGCGACGGCGTCAGCCCAGACCTCGATGAGAGTGCCATCCGTGAGAGTGACCTCCCATCGCCGTGGCGCCGCCAGCAGTACTCGCATGCCCCTCAGGCTAGAAGGACCCGCGGGCACTGCGTAACCACCCTTTGCCCAACAGCGGCATGAGCGAACGTCTCGCCCGGAATCTGTGACGATGGACGCGGTCTAGGAGAGCTAGAGATCAACGACGCCGGCGTTTGCTCTCCGAGGTCTGGCACCGCCTAGGTGTCGACCAGTGGCCCGAGGCGCGGTGGGACCGAAAGTCTTTGCTGGTTGAACGGGCACGGTAAGCGAAAGCCCACTCCTTCGACGTTTGAAGGTGCCATGCTTCGCCGATGGGCAAGTGGCGCGACGGCTTGTACGGACTGGTGTTCGTCGGCTTGGTGATCGCAAGCGACCTTGGCGGCGATTCGCCCGTGACTTTGCCCTTGGCGTCCGCATCGGCGGGGGGCTTCCTCATGGGCGTCATATGGCAGCGCTTCAATCGCAAGGACGTTGTGGGTCGGCTGACCTGGCTCGCCGCGGTTTTCGGTGTCTTCAGCGTCGTGGGGCTCGTTATGTGGCCTAGTGCGAGTGTGAAACTGTCGGGGATCCTGTTCCATCTTGGCGTGATGTCGGGTGTGATCGTCACCGAAGCTTGGCTCCGCCGTAGAAGGGCCCCGAGGGTAGGGAAACTGCAGGAGACTACGTCTGAGCGTACGAGCTCGGCGTGAAGTGCACGTGCCTGCTGGCGCCGCGAGACAGCCTTGTGCGCCGCCTCGGGAAGGCGGCGCGCAATCACGACGCGTCGTCGAGCCCCGCCCGCCGCCGGACCCACGGCAGCGTTCGCCGCGGCATCGGGGATGTGCTGTGCTCGGCGACCGACTCCAGCGTCGTGCAGGCAGCGACGAGCTCCGCACCCCCGATGTCGCTGAGGAGGACCGCGAGGGACATCTCTGGCCCGCCCGAGATTGCGGACGACGCCCCGGTCAGTGCCGCCTTGCCCGCTTGGATCGCGGCTGCCAGCTGGCCGGGACCGGTGAGCTCGAGCACAGCAGGTAGCGCGCGCAGTGCAGCGGCGGTCATCGCCTCCCCGACGCCAGTCACGTCCTGGTTGGCGTCGACCGGCCACTGCTCGCGGCGGCCCCGCGGACGTACGGCCGTCGAGTAGAGGCAGTCCCACGGCTGCTCCTTACCCGGGCGGCTCTCGCTCTCGAACAGGATGTCGCCCTGCGCGCACTCGTGGCTCCAAGCCCACCAGGCCGCGGGCACAACGCCGATGCTCAGCGCGAAGTCGCCGTACGGGCCCTCGTTGAACTTGTTGCCGAAGAGATTGACGAGCACGACGTCGCCCTCGCGCTGCAGGCGCCACGTCGGATAGGTGCCACGAAAGCCCTGGGCGCGCAGTGCCGGCGCGAGCGTGGTCTTGACGGCTTGGCGCAGGGCATCGCGGGCGAGCATGACCGCACTGTTCCACCCAATCGTGCAGCGGCACTGCGAAGCCGACGGCATCAACCGCCATGACTCCGCGTCACGAGCAACCTCGACTCCTCACAACGCGGCATATGAGTGTGTTGATCGCGGTCCTTCGGACCGAGGGCTAGAACGTCGTGCGTGTGTCGCTGCGGGGGTCGGCGACTTGGTGGTCGCGGTAGATCTGGCCAGCGCGGGCCTGCGCACGCCAGGGCCGTTTGACGGTCAGGGCGTGGTGGTTGACGGGGTCGTGCGGATCGAGCTCGACCACCTGCAGCTCGTTCGCCGGGTCGACCTCGGCCAGGACCTGTCCGTCGGGACCGATCAGGGCAGAGAGGAAGAGCTCGCTGCTCTGGGCCGGGATGGACATGGCCACCCAATAGTTGTGGATCGCCGCGTAGCCGCGCGCTTTGGTCGCGAAGATCGAGTCGACGGGGTAGGCGGGCAGCAACACGCAGTCCACGCCCAGCTGCTCGTACTCGATGAACAGGTCCGGGAAGTTGATCTCCACGCACACCACGATCCCGAACCGGTACTCGTCGACCTCGAAGACCACCGGCTCGAACCCAGGGGTGTAGAAGCGGGTGACCTCGGTGTTGGACAACACCCGCTTGTCGTAGCGATCCATCACGCGACCGTCGTCGGCGACGACGTACACACTGTTGTGCGGTCGGTGCGGCGCGGTCAGTGTGTGTGCAGAGCCAAGAATCACCCAGATCGACAACTCGACAGCCAGCGCGGCGACCGCCTCGAGTTCCTCGCGCACGACCTCGAAGTCCACATCATCCCAGCTCTGGACCTGTGCCTTCGCGTACCCCGACACCATGCCCTCGGGGAACAACACCATCCGCGCCCCGCCCTCTGCCGCGGCACGCATCAGCCGCCGCACCGTCACCCCGTTCTCCCGAGGGTCCTTCCGAACCTCAGGCTGGGCAACAGCAAGAAGAAGCGTTGCTGACATGGCTCCCACCATGTCAGGCGGCGCCGACGCCTGGCTGAGGACGTGCCCAATGCGGCATGTGCGGGCGTCGACTGCCGGCTGACCGGCGATGCCGCGCGCTGCGGATGCCGAGCTGTCAACGAGTTGGCATCAACGGTACGGGTGGTCGAGTACGACGGTGACGGCTGCCTCGACCATGCCGGCGGCGACCTGCCGACTTAGGAGCCAATCGGCTCTGTCTTCGGCGCGAGCGGGCGACTGCTGTGGGCGCTCTCGCGCATGTCGGGCGGCCGTCCCAATCTCGATGGGCAGCGCGTGAGAGTGGCAACCCTCGTTCCCGCCGCGCCCTATGCCACCACATCTGGGAGGATGCGCTGGTGCGCGGGCCCGGGCACGAGTTTGTCGGCCGCCGCCGGCACCTGCAGGAGCTGAGCGACGCGTTCACCCGCGCCGTCAACGAGCAGCCGTGCGTCGTGCTCGTCCACGGGCCCGGTGGCTCGGGAAAGACCCGCCTGGTCACTGAGGCCCTGCATGCCGCCGCCGCGAGGACAGTCAGCGCCCGGGCGGAGCCGAGCGAGTCCGGTACCGACTTCAGCCTGGCCCGCAAGCTGCTGGCCGCCGCCGGCGCCCCACCCACCGCCGTCTCGGACGTCGTCGAGATCGGATCGGCCCTGCTGGAGGTGACGGCCAGCGGCGGCGCGGGGTCTGTGACCGCGGTGTTCGCCGACGACCTGCAGTGCGCGGACCCAGCCTCCCTAGCCGTGCTGGCGTTCGTCGCGCGCCGGCTCGTCGCAGAGCGGGCGGTTCTCCTGGGAGCGGTTCGGGCACCGGCGGCCCCAGCGCCGCGCGGATACCTGGGCGCAATCGTGCGGGCGGCTCAGCCCCCGCACGGGCGCGTCCTGGAGGTCTCCGGTCTCGAGCACGACGAGGTCGCCGTTTTGGTCCGAGCCGTCATGGGACGCGACCTGCAGCCGCACGCACTCGCGCATCTGGTGGAGCTGACTCAGGGCAACCCGCTCTGGGTCAGTGCAGCGCTAAGGGAGACGACGCGTGAAAGTCTGCACGCCGGGGTCGAGCTGCCCGTGCCGCAGTCCCTGCACGAGGACTTCGCTCGCCGGTGGGCCACCACTGGCCCGGCGGCGCGTGAGCTGCTGGCCGCACTGGCAGTCCTCACCCCGCCGCGGCGGGTGTGGGAGCTGGCCCGAGTCTGCGCGGACGACGTGGGCACCACCGTCCAAGGGGCAGTGGCTGAGGCGGTCAGCGCCGGCCTGCTGCTGGCCGCCGCTGGCGACGACCCCGTCGACTTCACCCACCCGAGCGTCGCGGGGGAGGTCGGCGCGACCTACCCGCCCGCGCTCCTGCGCGCCTTGCACCTTCGCGCGGCGGGCCACGAGCCAGACCCGGCGCGCAGCCTGCGGCACCGGCTGCTGGGCACCGACCCGCCCAACGCGGAGCTGGCCGCCGAGGCCGCCCTCACCGCGCACGAACGAGCCCGCGACAGCGCACCCCTGGAAGCCGCCGAGCTCCTCGAGCTGGCTGCCCGCCACTCCCCGGACCAGGCCACGGCCGAGGCACGACGCCTCGAAGGGGCGCACGTGTGCTTGGCGTCCGGGTACCGTTCCGCCGCACGCTCACTGCTGAGCATCGAACCGCACACCCTCTCCAGCCAACGTGACTACCTCACGGCTTGGGTGGCGTGGGTCGACAACGACCTGCCCCGTGCGGTCGAGCACGCACAGGCAGCGTGGGCTGGTGGAGGCAGCGGCGCCGTCGGCGGTGCGTGGCTGCTCGGGACGATGCGCATGTTCGACGGGGACGGGGCAGCGGCACTGGAGTGGGCCCGGCGCGCCCGCCTCCGGCACAACGCCGACCACCCTGTCGAGTCGCACCTGATCACCGCCATGCTCGCGAGCTCCCTGGCCGTTCGAGGGCGGTGCAGGCAGGCCCTGTCGGTGCTTGGGCCCGAGGTGACCCACCCCGGGCCGGTAGACCTGCTGCCCGAAGCGGTGCGCGGCTACCTGCTCCTGTGGGCCGGGGACCACGCCGGCGCACAACTGGTGCTGAGCCGGTGCGCAACGGCCGCGGCACGGCTGGGTCACTACGCCTTGGCGCAGGTGCCGCAGTCCTACCTCAGCGAGCTGGAGCACCGCCGGGGCAACTGGGACCAGGCGGAGGTGTGGGCAGCCCGCATGGTCGCCAGCACGGACGCCTTCGACGAAGCATGGGCCGCGTCCCCGACCGAAGCCATCGCCTCGAGCATCCCGGCACGTAGAGGCGACTTCGAGCGCGCCAGGAAGCACGTGGAGGTAGCCCTGGCCGCAAGCCGGGCCAGCGGTAGCACTGCCCGCGTGTTCGCCCTCGTCGCCCAGGTCCAGCTGGCGCACGCCGAGGGCGACTGGCCCTCGGTGCGCCTGGCGGCCGACCAACTGACGGCCCGGGAGCACCGCGACGGACTGGACGCCCCAGGGGCCGTCATCTGGCGCGCCCTGGCCGCCGAGGAGGCCGCGCGCCGCGATGACCGGTCCGCGCTGCGCGCGCATCGTCGTGTACTGCTCGACCAGCCCTCGCCGGCCCCGGCGACGCAGGTCGGCCTCGCGCGGGTCACCGCGATGCTCGCCGCGTGCGAGGGCCGCCCGGCCCTGGCGACGCAGGCCTTCGCGGAGTCGGCGGACCGCGCTCAGGAGGCGGGGCTGGTCTTTGAGGAGGCCATGGCGCACCTGCTCCACGGCGAGCACCTGATCCGTGCCGGTCAGGGCGGCCAGGGCCAGCTGGCCGCGGCCGCGCGCATCTTCGAGCGGCTGGCCGCGGCGCCGTACGTGAACCGGGCCAGGCGACGGTCGGGCCCCGCCGAGGGGGGCGACCCACCCCCCTCGCCCTGGACCAGCCAGGAGCAGGTGATCGCGCGCATGGTCGCCCACGGGCGCACCAACCGGGAGATCGCCGGCGAGCTGGTCCTGAGCCCCCGCACGGTCGAGTACCACGTCTCCAACGCATTGCGGAAGGTCGGGCTCCGCTCGCGCACCCAGCTCGCCCGGTACGTCCTGACCTCGGACGACCCCGACCCCGTGGGCGGGGCGCGGGACGCGCCGCCCACCCGGCGCTAACCGGCTGGCGGGTTCTGCGTGCAGTCATTCATGTGCACGTACGTCACCGTGTCCCGCAACACCACCGTGCAGGTGCCCAGGTAGTCGGTTCGCATCCGCCACTGGCCCTGACGGACCCCACCGCGGGGTCCCCAGTGGAAGGTGCAGGTACCGGCTGCCGCCTGAGCGGTCAGGTTCTCGCGGCCCGACACGGTGGTGTCGGTGCCGACCGTTCCCGTGAGCGCCACCGGTTCGAGAACCCACGACACGGTCACCGTGCACACGGGCGCCTGGGAGGCCATCACCCAGGAGGCGTCGACCGCCACCGAACGGTCGCCGGCCGGCGGCGGCGACGACGGCGGTGACCCGCCCCACGGACACGCGGACGCTGACGTGAGCACCGCGACAGCGACAACACCTCCCGCGAGGACGTGCCGGCCCGCCAGGGCGCGACCCGGCCGGTCAGCACCGTCACGGCGGCGGGCTGCTACGCGGCGCATCCGGACACCCCCGGGACCTGCGCGATGACGACGTTGAGGGTCGTGAGCGACGCGGTCACCGACGTACCGCCGGCCACGCCGACGTCCACGCCCGGGGTGTCACCCACGACAGCCCACGCCTTGACGATCGACCCCCCGGATGCCGGCCGGAAGTCGATGCCGGTACTGGTGTCGCGAGCGACGTAGGACTCTACTGGGGCGGCAGGGGTGTACGAGATGATCTGCCACCCGTCGGGTGCCTCCCACAGCGGCCACGTGCTCGAACCCTCTGCGTACGTGTCACCGTTCCACCACGTCCCGGGTGGGGCGTACAGGGCTGGCACCTGCTCCTGTGCCGAGATGCTGAGCGTCGCCTGCAGTGCGGCACCGGTGTTGGTCACGGCGAACGAGACGGTGGTCAGCGGCCCGTTGCCGAAGAACTCGGCGTCGCCGCGCACCAGCGAGGCCGAGACCTGACGGTCCACCGGCGCTGCGTGACGTTCCTCGGTCCTGCACTTCGGCGGGACCGGTTGGAGGACGGGCAGCTGCCCCAGCCCGTCGTTGGCTCCGGAGATGGTGAGCAGGTCTGCGTCCGAGGGGAACTGCACGTCCTGCAGGTCCAGGACCGACAGGTACTTCGTCTGCTGGCGCAGCTTGCCGCTGATGTCGGTGGTGGTGCCGGACTTGGTCCGCACGCTGGCGTGCAACGTCTTGGGGGAGTCCATGTCGTAGCCGTAGATGCTGATCGTCTGCCAGACCTCGGCCGCAGCACCGAGGTTGACCTCGGACGGGGTGAACAGGCACACGCTCGGCGGGGGAGCGTCGTACGTCTCGTCGAGCAGCTGGGCCCGGAGCGCGCGCAACCCCTCCACCACGCGCTTCCCGAGCATGTCGACGATGCACTGCACCCCGGTGGTGGCGGCCCCGACCGCCTTCTCGGCGAGCTGGACCAGGTCATTCCGGATCAGCTCGCGAGCCTCCCTGGGCAGGTCGTCGGTCATGTGGTTGAGCGTGACCTGCCAGTCCTGGGACTGCACCGTGATGTCGTCGATCGCCTGGTCGATCGCCGAGACGGCCCGGTTGACCGTGTCATCGAGCCCGCACCCAGTCAGGGGGAAGGCGACCGACAGCGCCACGACTCCAGCGGCCAGGCGTCGCCGCCAGGCCGCCCTCGAGGTCGCAGTTGCCACCGGTCATCTCCCTTCACCCGCCAGCCACGGTAGGAGCACGGGGAAGGGCTGCGGATCCGTGAAACCACGGGGATTGAGGGCTGCCTGTGAGAAGTCGGCGACTCCGTTATGGAGACGCGACGGCTCAGACGGCGCCGGGTGTCGACGCGGACCACCCATCCACACCCGCGTCTGGGTCCCGCCGTGGCGGTCCAGCACTCACGCGCCTGGCTAGCCCCTGCTGAACATGCAACGCCGATGCATCCCTGTCGTCACTACTGAGGAGCTGGCGGCGGTGGTCAAGGGCGCATGCGTGTGCGCAGACAACCGTAGGCGTCAGCGCACGCGAAATGTGTCGCCGCCATCGCACATAGGGAAGAGGAGTTTTACCGAGAGGGCGCGGGTAGCCCCACGTGAGCTCCGGAATGTGGGGTACTGCTGGGTTCTTGCGCTCATCGGCACGAGCGGGCGATGTGTGCTTGGTAGGCCGAGGGCGGCTCCCCGGGGACCACGCGGGCCTCGCGGTAAGTGGCTCGAGGTTCCGTAGGCGTCTTGAGGCGAATGGGTGGCAAGCCAGGCCAGTGTTGGCTCTCACATTCGGAGCTCATCGAGGTGCTGATGGGTGGCCTGCCCGCAGTGGTCGTCGCCACACTTCGGCGGCCGCAGACGGCGCCCTATTCCACCTCTCGATGGTGTCGACGGCAGATGCGGCCGCGCGGTCAAGGTCAATGTTGTGGTTGCTGGCGAACTTGCCGACGAGGGACAGCCAAGCGGCGGGTTCACTTGCGGCGAGGACACCGAGGTCGTGCTCCGCATCGCCCATGAGCGGAATCGCGGCGGCCAGCGGTTGAGTGCTCGCAAGCACCCTCCGGAGAGCTAGATGGCCTTTTTGCGCAATGAGGTCCGCTGGATCGGAGCCCGCGGGGAGTGTCACCGAGCGCGGTGTGACTGAGTGCTGAGCCAACGCCCAATAGGCGGCAACGCTGGCGGCGGTCCCTGCGGAATCGGCATCGAAGGCGACGATAGGAGCGTCGTGCAGTCCAGCGATCTGCCGTGCTTGCGCTGGCGTGACGGCGGTCCCGAGCGGCGAGAGGCCGATGTGGCTTCCCGCGCTCGCCAGAGTGATGGCGAGCGCGTCGATCGGACCTTCGACCAGGACTGGAGTCGCACCGCCGACGATCGCCGCCTGATCCACCCCGTACAGCACGTCTCCCTTGTGGAACAGCGCCGTGGTCGGGGTGTTCAAGTATTTCGGTCCGTGCGTGTGGTCGGCTTCCGGAGATCGGCGACCCACGAAGCCGACCACGTTGTCGCCCTCCACGATGGGGAGGACGAGGCGATCGCGGAAGCGGTCGATGAGAGTCCCTCTCTGGGTGCGGCTGCTGAGTCCGACGGCGAGGAGCTCCTCTCCGCTTGCTCCGAGCGATCGCAGACGGTTCGTCAGGTGGGTCCATCCGGGTGGCGCATACCCGATGCCGTCGGGCAAGGAGGTGACGCGTAGGCGAGTGCGGAGGTAGTCCCCGGCCCACGCGGTATCGAGCAGGCTGGCGTAGTAGCCGCGGGCGAGCGCGTTGAGGTGGGCTGCCCGCTCGGGGGTGAAGGGTGCGTCGTCCCAGGCGGCGGCGCGGGCCACCATCTGCTCAATTTCGGCGTCGCTCGGGGGGAGGACGCCCATGGCGCTGCGGACGAGCGCGGCGGCGGTCAGGCGGCTTTGGACGTCTTCGACAAGCCTCGTCCGGGGTGGTCCCGAGTGAACATCGGTTGCGGGCGACTCCGGGGGCGGTTGCCACTCGGGCGTGGTGTCTGCGTAGTCCTCGGGCCGGGGGACGGTCTCCTCGACAGGCGGGTCGGTGAGGAGGCTGAGACGCCATGTGAGGGCCTGGCACAGGTCGAGGTCGGCCTCGATGCCTGTCGAGGCCGACAGCAGCGCCTTGAGGTCATGAGGTGGGGTCCCACGGGCGATGGCGTGCTCGAGGCTGGCGACGAGGGCCGGCCACCAAGGACTGCCACGGAGCGTCGCCACCACCTCGGGGCTCAGACCGTCGGTGAGCTTTTCGACCCAGTCGCTGCCGAGATGGTTCCCCCGCTCTATGTGGTGTGCGACGGCGGGGGAGAGGTGGCGGCTGATCCGCCACCAGAGGGCGGCTGCGGCGTGGTCGTCAGGTAGCGGCACGTGCACCACGGACTGGACGAGCGCGCGAGCGTCGAGTCCCGCGCGGTGGACGGCGGCGAGCCGTTGCGCGAGATGTGGGGTGAAGTCGTCGTCGCGTGTCCCGGGGAACAGTCGGTGCAGCAGGTCGCCCCATTCGGCGAGGGCGGGGGAGTGGGTGCCGAGCCGCGCGTCGAGGGCGCGCTGCCAGAGCGCTGGTGCTTTGGTGCGCTCGCGAAGTCCGGTGGGGCGGTGGTCGCTGTCGGGAACGCCGTGTGCGGCGCGCCAGATCAGGACGTCGGCGAGGAGCTCCTTGTCCGGCCGGACGCCTGTAGGCCACCACGGCGGGGCGCCCGCGTTCTGGGCCTCGAGCCGAACCTGCCGGGCTAGCTTGGTGACGAGGTCGCAGCGGGCGTGCAGGTAGGCGCTGCACTCCTCGTCGTGCTCCAGCAGGGTGGGGATCGCGGGGAGCCACGGAAGCGGTCCCGGGCCGATGTAGTGGAGAGCAGCGTCGTCCAGTCGCCACGTGAGCACGGCGGACTGGTCCGCCGCCGAGTTCAGATCGCGCACCCCGACGGCGGTTCTGAGAGCGTCCACGGGATCGCGCCCCATGGCGGCCAACAGGGTGAGATGCGAACGCAGGGTCGGCCACGCGGGGTCGTCGCCGATGCCCGGCACGTGCGTGTCTGCCGCCCGGTCCAGGTCTGTGAGGGCGTCGGGTCCGAGGTGGCGGGTTGCGGCCAGGTGAAGGGCGTCGGCGTAGCGCGAGACGGCCGCGTGGAGCAGGGTGGCAGGGGCGGCGGCCTCACGTTCGAGGGTGGTGGCGGAGCGGGGAGCCTCGTCGCGGGACAGGGCGGCTTCGAGGACGTCGGTCGCGGTGGCGGGGTGGGTCGCCTCGGGTCGGATGACGCTGTGGGGGTCACCGTCCGCGGCGAGCTGGAGGTAGAGGTGGTTGGCGTCGGCGCCGCGGGTGAGCAGGGTGTAGAGCAGCTGGCGGTTCTCGGTGCCGGTGGCCAGGCCGTGCACGGTGTCGACCGAGATGCCCTGGGCGGCGTGCACCGTGGTGGCGTAGCCGAGCTCGACACTGTCGCGCACGTAGCCGGCCGGGAGGGTGGTGCGCTGTCGGGTACGGCTGTGGCAGACCCCAAGTGACCCGTCGGGTGCGATGGTCTCGATGGTCCAGCGGTCGCCGTTCTTGACCCAGTCGGTGCTCGACAGGGGCAGGCGTCGGTCGTTGCGTCGGGTGATGACGATGTCCCCGACGTGGCCCTGTGCCCCGTCGGCGAGCAGTGCGCCGTGGCCGGCTGCCGCCGCGCCGAGGTGGTGGGCTTGCGCGCGCTGGTTGAGGCCGGCGACGAGGTCTCGGGTGGGGGCGAGCAGGAGGGTGTCGCGACCGGCGTCGCGGTCTCGTGCCCACGCGGTGAACGCCTGCTCGGTGGTCGTGGTCAGGTCGCCGACGTGGACCCGCTGGTTGTCGAGGTAGTACCCGAGGGCCTCGGGGCGTCCCTCGCGTAGCGCGAGGGAGGCCAGGCCTTCTGCGGGATCGGTAAAGCGCATCAGCTCGCTGAGGTGGAGCGCACCGTGGGTGTCGGCGATGTCCCGGAGCACTCCGCCGGCCCCGATCGCGCCGAGCTGGTGCGTGTCCCCGATAAGCCGGACCTGGCCGCCGCGGGCCACCACGTACGAGATGGCGGCGTCGAGGGAGAGAGTGTCGGCCATGGCGGCTTCGTCGAGGATCACCAGCGTGCGAGAGCCGATGTCGCGCACCCAGTCCGGTCGGTCGGCCTCGGGCCGGGTGAGGGACCAGGTGAGCTTGGCGAGGGTGTCGGTGGCGGTCCCGGTGCTCTCGCGCAGGACGGATGCGGCGGCGGCCGAGGGTGCGAGGCCGATGACGGTGCCGCCGCCCTCGATCCAGGCGGAGGTCAGGGCCTGCATGGCGGTGGTCTTGCCGGCACCGGCGGGGGCGAGTGCGAGCTGCGCCCGGGCGCCGGAGGTGGCCATGCCGCGGACGAGGGCTCGCTGTCCGGGGTTGAGTGGCGCCCCGTTCGCGGCGTGCTCGAGCAGGGTCAGGGACACGGCGTCCTCGGCGCAGGTGGGCCGGTCCGCGATGCCGGCGGCGGTGACGATGCGCTGCTCGGCAGCGAGGATGGCGGCGCTGGTGTAGAGGGTCGCGCCGGCCACGTCGTAGACGCTGGACCCGTCGCTGCGGCGCAGCGGTGGCGGCTCGGTGATGCCGTCGTCGGTGGCGGCGAGTCGCACGGACGCGGCCAGGGCGGTGTGGGTGACCGCGCGCACGGTCGCCTCGAGGTCCACGGACGCGATGTCGGCGCCGCGCACCTGGCGCAGCGCCTCGGCGCGGATGTGCCACACCTGCCAGGTCGAGCGTTCGGACTGCACGCGTGTGAGGACCTCTCGTGCGGTCTCGCGCAGCCACGCTGGGTCCGGACGCCGTGGTGTGTCGTGTCGGGCCACTGCGGTGACCGCGCGGAGCATGGCGTCGACGGCGGCGGCGTCACCGAGGGCTTCTTCCGCCTCCCGGCGCCACGCGGTCCGCTGCTCGCTGAAGCGGCGGGGCGGGTGCTTGGCTCCTCGGGTCTCGAGGGTGGCCTGCTGGGCCAGGTGGATGGCTTCGGCGCTCGTCGGTGGGCGACCGTGCTCACCTTGGAAGGTGTGCGCGAGCTCGCCGCGGCGGGTGTCGATGGCGCGTCGCCGGGTGGACCATCGTGCGAGTAGGGCGGGGGCGATGCCGGTGATCTCGCGGACTGGTCGCGCGTCCCGGCTCGTGCTGGGGCGTGGGGCGAACTGGACTCCGAGCCGGCGTCGGAGGTGCGCTTCGAGGGCGGTGTTGTAGGTCTCGGAGGCCGAGACGTGCGCCTTGTAGAGGAGCCGGCCGTCGATGGCCAGCCATGACCCTGAGCCGCGCGCCTGAACCTTGTTGGCGACGGCGACGTGGGTGTGGAGGTCGGGGTCGCCGGCGCGGGAGTCGCGGTGGGTGAAGGCGGCGGCGATGAGGCCGGTGGTCTCGACCTGGCGGACTCCGTCGGTGCCTTCGCGGGTGAATAGGGCGTGGGTCTCGAGGTAGGTGAGGGCGTCGCGGACGGCATCGTGGTGCGCCCGCTCGACCTGGGCGGCGACCTCGGGAGGGGCGAGGGCCCACAGGGCGGAGACGGACTTCACGGGGGAGAAGGTCAGGTCGTAGCCGCCGACGGCCCGGGTCCGGGGGCGGGAGTAGCGCGCGACCGCGGCGGCGAGCTCGCGGGCGCCCGAGGGCGCGCGGCTGTGCTCGGCCGTGAACATCTCCGTGGCGACGGCGGAGCGGATGGCGGCCTTGGTGTCGTGGTCGACGGGGTAGTGGCGCGGGTGCCCGAGTGCTGCGGCGTGGTCCTCGATCCGGCGGGCGACCTCGACGAGGAAGTGGGGGCTGTCGTGCGTGTAGACCTTGTATGGGGTGCCGAGCCGGGTCGCGGCACGCAGGTCCTTTTGGGTCAGGTTCGGGCCCTCGAGGCGGGCGCTGCGTTGCGTGGCGAGCGGGTGCAGCCCGGCGCCGAAGAGTGAGCGCATCTGGTCCTCGGTGACCTCGTCGCCGGGCGCGAGGCCGTCGATCCCGACCAGCCCGGTGCCGAGCCAGCGGCCGGGGGTCTCGCCCTGCTCGGTGTAGTAGGACGCCAGCGAGGCCCGCGCAGCGGGGCTGCGGTCGTGCGCGGCGACCTGTCGGGTCAGGTACGTGTACCCGGTGCCCGCGGTAAGTTTGTGCAGGCTCATCGTCACACCCGCCCAAGGGCCCCCGCTCTCGGCGGGTGGACGCCCCGGTACGACGGCACCGACCCGAGATGCATGAGGTGTGCAGTGGACGAGGTTCCGGATTTCGAGCTGTCGGGTCTGTTGGGTGGGCGGTGGCTAGGGGTTCGCGGGCCGGTCAAGAGCGGGGCGAAGAGGTGTCCACGAACGGGTGGGGCGGTGCTTTGGGGTTGTGGAGGTGTGGTGATGAGTCGTCGAGATGATGAGCAGCGGGCACGGCGGGTGGCGTTGGAGGCGCAGGGCGCGTGGCGGGCTGAGCGCGCGGCGAAGGACGCCCGGTGTAGCCGGTTGGGGGTGGAGGTGGCGGTCGCCTTGAGGGAGCGGGACGGGTGGGTGGCGGCGTGCGAGGAACGGGCGGCGGTGGCCTTCTCGGCGCTGACGGATGGCGAAGGGCTTTCGGTGGCGGAGGCGCTGCGGTGGTGCGGCGGGCTGCTCAGTGGGCAGGAGGCGGCACGGCTGCGCCGCCTGATGCGGGGGTCGACGGTCGATGGCGGCGGTGGTGGTGCGGCTGGCGCCTCGCCGCCATCATCGGGTGGCCAGTGACGGACGCGGCGTGGGCAGGCCATTGGCAAGCGATGGTCTGGTCGACGGCGAGGAGCGTCTGGTGGTGGGTCGTGAGGCCAAGTGTCGCCATGGCTTCGTCGCCGGGAGCGGGCTCAGGCGGCAGGGAGTCTTTGCGTGCCCACGATCAGCCGTACGAGAGCCCGATGATGAGGGTCGTGAGGGCGGCCATGACGGTGTGCCCGGAGAGAACGAAGTTCGTGCTGGCGACTACACCAGGGATGGCTCTGCCCCGCCATGCGGTGACGATGACATGGGCGGGCGGCCACACGCGCGCGACCGCGGCACACATGCGGGAGGGCAGGAGCCACGGGGCGCGCAGGAGCGCGCGGAGCGGGCGCGGTCGTGTGCGACCAGAGCGGACGGTGGCCGCCGCGTGGATCAGCGTGGCGGCCGCCTCAACCGGGCCGATCGCTCCGTGCGCCAAAGCGTCGATGAGGCCTGAGGGCGCCATGACGGTTCGGTGTCCGATCGCTGTCGCGACGAGTTGTCGGTCGGCGCCCCGGACGACAAGCGTGACGAGGGGTGGGCCGTGCTGCGCGCGGCACATGATGGTCAGGGCCGGTGCCATGACGACATGCTCGTGGGCAGTCGGGGCCCGGGCGCCCGCGAGACGGGCCCGAAGGTAGTCGTTGCGCGCCGCGCAGACCCAGAGGACGACGGGGATGAGCAGCAGCGGTGCATAGACGCCGGCGCCGATGAGCAGCGACGGTCCGAGACAGAGCCAGATCGCTCCGCCGGCAATCAGCGGCACTCCTTCTCGGATCGAGCGCTTGATGATCGATGTCATGGCTTCCTGCAACTGCTCGTGGTCCTCCGAGGGTCAGAGGGCCTGATAGTGGTTCACGGTCCTCTCGGGCACTGTCACTGTCGGCCGACGTTGTCCACCGCTGTTGTGAGCACGGGGTGGTTGGGTAAGCGCGTCCACCCGGTCGTTTGGTCATCCCTTGGGAGTCATGACGCGACGATCCCTCTCGACCGCACCTCTCCACGTGCTGCATGGTGGGCCGCCGGTGGGGGCAGGAGTGGGGCACCGCTTGGTGCGTTTGCTGGAGGAGCTCGGGGACGAGGCCTCACGTGTCGTGGCTCCTTCGGACGTTCGTCTGCACCTCGTCAGCTGTCAGGCGCACTACTTGGCGATGTCTGTCGCGCTGCGCTGCGGCTGGCCCGCTCTCGAGGATTACCCGTCGCTCCCGGGGCGGAGCATCGACGAGATCGCACGCGAGGTTCATGGCGTCCTGGCGCAGATGCCGCGACCACATCGGGACGTGCGATTCACTTCGGAGGCAGAGAGACTGGTCGCTCTTGCGCAGGCGGTGAGTCCGTGATGGGTGAGGAGTCGCGCAGCGTTGGCGAACTGCTCACCGCCTGTGACCTCAGCGCCCGCCAGATGCTGCTCGAGCCTGAGCACTTGGCGGCAGCCGAGCTGCTGCGGTCCTGGCCGGAGCTGGTCCAGGCAGGGCAGGAGCTGCTGGCCGCGACCCGCGTATCGTCGGCCTCGGGGTCTACGATCCTGGAGCGGGCGGACGAGGTGGCGGAGCGAATCCGGCTGATCGGGGACGGTCTGCATGCCCAGCTGGAGCGTCGTGGCTGGCCGGGTCCGGGTCCTGGTGATCCGCGGATGGTGGCCCTCAGCGACGTCTTCGTTGGAGTGCACGACAGGGTGGAGCGTCGCTGGCGCCGCGCGCAGGCCGGGCGAATAGACGTCGCTGCAGATGCCGCAGCACTGCGAGCACGGGTGATGCACACGCTGTACATCGCCACGCACGCGGTGCTGCTCGCGGTACGCCAGGAGTCGACGGAGGCTCGACTCCGACCCCGCGGGCTTACCCGGGTCCAGACCCGCCGGCTCGCAGCGATGCGATATTGCGACGGACGGCTCGAGACTGCGGAGCGGATGCTGGCTGTTCCCGTCTACCGGGTCTTCCCGTCGGCCCTGACCGGGCAGCACACCGAAAAGCCCCATCCCGATCGGCTGGCGGCCGCCCTCGGGCTCTGGGAGCTCGAGGCCCATCGCGCCATGGCCCGGGAGCCCCACTTGGGCACGCTGATGGAGGTCAGTCGGGTGCAGGCGGCGTCGGTTGCGATGACCCGGGCGGTCCTGGTCGCCCTCTGCACCGGCGATGAGGATGACCGGACGTCCCCTGCGTCGGTCGTTGACGAGCCACTGGCCTCTGCCGCAGGGGCATGGCAAAGCCTTCACGCAGATGTGCGTGACGTGACGCACCTGGCGGACCGGGTCACCCGTCTGGAGCTTGCTGCGGCCGGGGCAGAGCTCGTCGCAGCCTTCTCGGAGGTGCTCACGACTGGGACCGAGAACGCGAGCATAAGGATGATCCGTCGGGCGACCGGCGAGGACACGGCTGCTGCTCTACTCGGTAGCCTCACGTCGCAGGTCGACCTTGCCACGGTGGTGGTCGACATCCTCGCCGGCGAACCGTTGGGCGTGACCGCCCGCACGGCACGCCAGTTCGCTCGTCGCTTTGAGGTCGACGCGCTCGGGACAGCCCTGCAGGCCATGGTCACTCCCCAGGATCTCGCAGCCGACCGGACCGTACCCTTGCCCCCGGAGATCCGGGACGCGTTGATCCACCGCGCTGCCCACGTCCGAAGAGTCGCTGCATTCGTGAGTTCGATTCCGTTCGTCCATAGGCCGGTCGGCGAGACGCCCCAGCGGCATGTCCGGGATGGTCAAACGCTGCACCACCGAGAGCCGGACAGGCTGGTTGCTGGAGGACTCTCTCGGTGAGTCGTGACTCGATGCGTGCCCGCCATCTCGGGCGAGGTCGGCTCGCGAAGGAGAGACATCCCAAGCTCGGCTTGTTCGTGCGTTGCCATGTCGCTCGGGGATCTGCCGGCGGCGAGCGCGACCGGTCACGCCGTGGCGGTACTCAGAGGCCGGGAGGGGGACGTCCCGCACCGCACGCGCTGGGCGGCGCTGACGGTCCGCCGGTCCGACGGCGCCTCCGCGTCATCGGACGGCGACAGGCGCCGAGCGACGTCGACCGTAGAGGCGTCGCGCCCCCTTCGTCGGTGGCAGGGCGTGGCGCCACTGATCTCGCCATGCGGCGTGAGGAAGGCACCGGCCGAGGCGAATTGGGCGACGAGTGCGGGTGCGCGGTGGGTCGGCGGGCGCCCACCCGCCCACCGGTCGTGGACCATAGTGAGCGGAGGGACAGGGGTGGGGCTGAGACGCCGGTCTACCGGCGATGTTCAGACTCGGATGGTGCAGTTGCGGGCCGGGTATTCGATGTAGGCCGAGTATGTGCCGGAGATGTAGTCGTAGTCGTCCGGGGTCCTCGAGCGGTCGATCGTCCAGTTGCCCCAGTACAGGACGTTGGGGCAGGTGCGATCGCCGGCGGTGTATCGCTCGACGAAGTCGTAGTCGCACACCTTCCACGTGCCCGCACCATTGGATTTGACGCACCATCCTGGGCCGCCTCCGGCGGCCGTCGTCCACCGCATCGCGGCGGACGCACCGTCGGGTTCGGCGTCGTACACCCACACCTGGTCGTTGTACGGGTCGAGGCAGGCCTTGACGTAGTTGTCATTCGGCGAGCAGGTCGCGCGGGATGGCGGGGCCGCGCTGGCGGTGGGCGCAGTGAGGACCACAAGCGCGATGGCGGACAGACTGACGGCGATCTTGCGGACCATGGCCGCTCCCCTTTGACGATCCGGGTCGTACCCTCGGTGGTGGGGTGGCGTCCAGAGGTGGCCGGGGCGCATCGGGTTGGGGTGTGCGTGCGGGGCCCCCGATCCCGGCGAGGCGCCGAGGGTGAGGTGGTGACCTCTCGGGTCAGAGCCGGGCTGGTCCTCACGTCGTGCGGCGGGTTCATCTGACGCAGACGGTGAGGGCCGGGTGGCCAGCCATGACGTTGCGATCGCCCGAATGCATTCTGTTGGTGAGGGGCCCGCGTTCTGTGCGTGGCCCCCCGACACGCTGGTCGTCGAGTGCGGCCTCCCGTTAGGAGGACTTCCCGCGACGCCGGACAGGTAGCGACGTGCGCTGGCCGCACACGAGCGGCGTAGAGCACGTCGCTGTCTAGTCCCGCGTTGATGCATCCCGGGCACTGGCATGCGGGGCGGCCAGGGATGGCAAAGCAGGGGCGGTCACGCGGCAACCGCAGGGTCTATGGGGGTTTAACCCTGGCGCGCTCGAGGTGACGGCTAGCGCTCTCGACCCTACGATGACCGTGTCCCGTCAGTGCGACGGGCGGTCTCCCGGTTCTCTGTCCGAGGTGGGCGATGGAACGGAACGGTGATACGCGTCGGCGGGGCGCGCGCCTCCTCCGGTCTGTCCTGGTGTTGCTGCTGACTGTCGGCGGCTCGCTCGCGTTCCCTGCCGACTCTCAGGTTGCGCTCGCCGCCACCGTGCGCAGCTTCGGCAAGCTGTTCTCGCAGCAGACCAACGGGTCGATCGTCATCACCGGCAACAGGGTGCTGACCTGTCCGGCCTCGACAGCTTGCACCGATGCTCTCGCAGGGACGACGGCCTCGAGCAACAACAACTTCACGATGACCCAGCTCGACCTCGACGGCATCGCCGGGACGGCCGACTCATCGTCGGCGAACGTCGCGATCCCGAGCGGTGCTCGCGTCCTGTACGCGGGCCTGTTCTGGGGTGCCGCCCGCACCGCCGGGACCGGCGGCTCGGCCGCAGCAGGGACCGCGAACCAGATCAAGCTCCGAGCGCCCGGCGAGGCCGCGTACACGACCCTGACCGCAGACACGATCGACAGTTCGGGCCTGGCCACCAACGACTACTCGGCCTACAAGAACGTTACCTCGATCGTCCAGGGCGCCGGCGCCGGGACGTACTGGGGCGCTGACATCTCGGCCGCCACCGGCGCCGATCGGTACGGCGCCTGGAGCCTGGTGGTCGCGATCGGCGATCCCACCGCGCCGCTGCGCGATCTCTCAGTCTTCAACGGGTACGCCACGCTCACGAACACCGAGACGGTCACGACGAACATCTCTGGCTTCCTCACCCCCGCGACCGGGACGGTGAACGCGAAGTTCGGCACCGTCGTCTACGAGGGCGACGCGGGCATCAGCGGTGACTACATGACCGTCGGGTCCACGCGTCTCGCTGATGCCGAGAGCCCGTCGGCGAACTTCTTCGGCAGCCGGATCACGGCGGGCGGGGCCAACCTGGGCAACCGCAACCCGGCCAGCGTGAACAACCTCGGGGTCGACGCCAAGGTCGTCGACGCCCCCGGAGTGGTCGCCAACGGGTCGACCTCCACGAACGTCACCTTTTCCACGGCGGGGGACTTCTACTACCCGGCCGTCCTCACGACTCAGATCGACCTCTTCGCCCCGACCATCTCCGGATCGAAGTCGGTGACCAACCTCAACGGCAACTCGCCCGCGAAGGTCGGTGACACGCTCGAGTACACGGTGGCGTTCACGAACTCCGGAGACGACAACGCGACGAACGCTGTTGTCGAGGACGCGCTCCCGGCGAACACGACGTTCGTCCCGGGGTCCCTCACGATTGCCGCCGGCGCCAACGTGGGGTCCAAGACCGACGGCGCGGGCGACGACCAGGCAGAGTACGTCTCGGCGAGTCGGCTGGTCCGGTACCGCGTCGGCACCGGCGCGAACGCCACGACGGGCGGAACTCTCGCCAAGGGCGGAACATCCGGCGTGCGGTTCAGGGTCACCGTCGACACGGCTGCGGCCGGGACCACGGTCACCAACTCGGCGAACTTGCTCTACACGGCCGCCACCCTTGGCACGCGCTACACCTACCAGACGGCTGACGTGAGCACCCCGGTGGCCGCGCTGGCGGACCTCTCCCTGACGAAGTCCGCGTCACCCTCGTCAGTGAACGCCGGCAACACGATCACCTACGCGCTGCGAGCGGCCAACGCCGGTCCGACGGCCGCTGGCGACGTCGTCGTCACCGACACGCTTCCCACCGGGACGACCCTCGTGTCGAACACGCCGTCGCAGGGCTCGTGCTCGGCCGCCGGGCAGGTCCTGACCTGCGCCCTCGGAACTGTTGCTAACGGGGCTGACGCCACCGTCGCTGTCGTCGTGCGCGTGCCGGCGGGCACGAGTGCCACGGGGGTGACGAACGTGGCCGAGGTGACGAGCTCCACCTCCGACCCCTCCACCACCAATAACCGCGCGACGGTGACGACCCTGGTCACCCGCTCAGCCGATGTGGCCATCACCAAGGAAGCGAGCACGGCGACCCCGGTTCCGGGCAGCCGGGTGACCTACACGGTGACCGCGACGAACAACGGACCCTCGGCGGCCACGGGCGTCGTCGTGACGGACTCGTTGCCAACGGCCTTCTCGGGGTTGTCCGCGACGACGACGGCGGGCACGTGCACCGTGACTGGCAACGGGGTCTCGTGCGCCGTCGGCGCCCTCGACCCCGGGGCGGGCGCGACGGTCCGCATCACCGCCACGCTCGACTCGGCCATCATCGCCGGGGCGCTGACGAACCGGGCCCAGGTGCAGTCCGACACCCCCGACTCCACCCCGGGCAACAACACGGCTGCGGTCACCGTCACACCGGGCACCGCCTCGGCCGACGTCCAGGTGAGCAAGTCGACGGTCACCTCGCCCGTCGTCGCCGGCGCACCCGTTCAGTACCGCATCGCGGTGACGAACGTCGGCCCGTCCGTGGCGCGCGACGTCACGGTGACCGACGCCGGGCCGGCCGCCCTGGCCCTCGTGACCGCCACCTCGTCGCTGGGGTCTTGCACCGTCACCGGCACGACGGTGACGTGCACGATTGACCCTCTGGCGAGCGGGGCGACCGCTACGATCACCGTCAACGCGACGGTCCGGAGCACGACGACCGGCACCCTGACGAACTCCGCGTCGGCGACCTCGACGACCGTCGACCCGAACCCGGGCAACAACTCGGGCACGACCAGCGACGCGGTGACGACCCGCGCCGACCTCGACGTCTCGAAGACCGCGGCGCCCAACCCGGTCATCAACGGGCAGAACGTCACCTACACGATGACGGTCCGCAACATCGGGCCCTCGGTCTCGCGCAGCGTGGTCCTCAGTGACCCCGTGCCGGCACCGCTCGGCTACGTCTCGTCCAGCTCCACCCAGGGGACCTGCAGCCAGGCCGGCGGCACGGTCACGTGCGCCATCGGCGACCTCGCCCTCGGCGCGGCGGCGACCATCACCGTCGTCGCGGCGGTGCCAGGGGGCGGTGGCGCCGAGGGGGTGGTCAACACCGCGACGGTCACCTCGCCGACGACCGACCCCGTGTCCGGGAACAACTCGGCGAGCTACGCCCTCACGACCGGGGCCTCGGCCAACATCGTCCTGTCCAAGACCGCTGCGCCGCAGCCGGTCACGGCCGGCGCACAGATCACCTTCACGTTGACGGCCCGCAACGACGGGCCGTCGACGGCGTCGGTCGTCACGATCACCGACCCCCTGCCGAGCAGCGTCGCCCCCGTGTCCGCGACGACGACCACCCCGGGCGCCTCGTGCTCGATCGCGGGTCAGGACGTCACCTGTACGGCACCCACGCTCGCCAGCGGCTCCAGCCTCGTCGCGACCGTCGTCGGCACCGTCGCTTCGGGCACGCCCGCGTCCACCCTCGTCAACACCGCCACCGCGGGCGCGCAGACCCCGGGTGACCCGACGCTGTCCGACAACACGGCCACGTCCACGACCCGCGTCCAGACCCGGGCCGACCTGTCCATCGACAAGACCGGACCGGCGACCGTCACAGCCGGTACCGGCATCACGTGGACCATGACGGTGCGCAACGACGGCCCCTCCGTGGCCGACACCGTCGTCGTCCAGGACACTCTCCCGGCGGGCGTGACCTTCGTGAGCGGCACCGGCACCGGTACCACCTGCGACGAGCAGGCCGGCGGGGGCGGCGTCCTCTGCGACGTGGGCACGCTCGCGAGCGGTGCGACCCGCACGATCACCCTCGTGGGCCGAGTCGACGCGGACGTCGCCTCCGGCGCCACCCTGACCAACTCCGCCACGGTCTCCTCAGCGACGACCGACCCGACCCCGGGCAACAACACGGACACCCATACGACCACCGTCGCGACCTCGGCCGACGTGTCCCTGACCAAGACCGCCGCCCCCGACCCGCTGACCGCCGGAGCCCCGGCCACCTACTCGGTGGTGGCGACGAACGGGGGGCCGTCGACCGCCCAGGGCCTCACGGTGACCGACACGGTCCCGGCCGGTCTGACCATCCGGTCCGCCACCTTCGCCGGGGGGACCTGCGCCGTGGCCGGCCAGGTCGTCACCTGCACGAGACCCTCGCTCGCCAGCGGCGCCTCGGCCGAGGTGCTCGTCCAGGTCACGGTGGGCGCGGACCTGACCGGCTCGGTGACGAACACCGCGTCCGTCGGGACCACCTCAACCGACCCCACCCCGGGCAACAACACCGCACAGGTGGCCAGCCCCGTGGAGCGCGCCGCCGACCTCCAGGTCATCAAGACCGCCGACCAGCAGAGCGTCGTCGCGGGCAGCGGACTGACCTACACGATCACCGTCGTCAACAACGGGCCGAGCACGGCGACGGGGGCCGCCGTCACCGACACCCTCCCTGCGGGCCTCACGTACATATCGTCGACGACCTCCGCCGGCTCCTGCTCGACCTCCGGGCAGCTGTTCTCCTGCGCACTGGGAGACGTCGCCCCCGGCACTGCGGTGACCATCGCGGTGAGCGCCCGCGTCGGTGCCGGCGCGGCGCCCGGGACCATCACGAACACCGCCGGCGCGGCCTCCACGACGACCGACCCGACGTCGGGCAACAACTCCGCGTCGATCGCAGTCGACGTCGTCGCGAGCGCGGACCTGTCGATGACGAAGACCGCCTCGTCCGAGACATTGGTGCCCGGAACCCCGTTGTCCTACTCCGTGACCGTCACGAACAGCGGCCCGTCGACGGCGCGCACTGTCACGGTCACCGACGCGGTGCCCAACGGCGTCGAGGGCGTCACTGCCTCGTGGGGCCCGTCGGCGACCCCGTGCGCCGTCACCGGCCAGGACGTTGCGTGCGACATCGGCACCCTCCCGGTCGGCCAGGTCACCGTCACGATCACCGGGACGCTGGCCAGCCAGTTCTCGGGCGCCTCGATCTCGAACACGGCGCGGGTTACCAGCACGACCGACGACCCCGACGCGGACGACACGACCGCGACCGCGACCTCCCGGGTCGTCGGCCAGGCCGACCTCGCTCTCATCAAGACGATGGCGCCGGCCAACCCCGTCGCCGGCCAGCAGGTCGTGTTCACCCTCACGGCGACCAACAACGGCCCCTCCGCCGCGCTGAACCCGCAGTTCATCGACCAGCTGCCGGCCGGCCTGACCGACGTGTCGGTCGTCCCGCCCCCGGGCGCGACGGGCTGTGACGTCATCCCGCCGGTCGACCCGGGGAGGGCCGACAACCCGAACGCCCCGACCGTGGTCTGCTCGGGCCCGATCTTCCGCGCCGGATTCACGGTCAGCGGCACCATCACGGCCACCGTCTCGCCGGGCTTCACCGGCGTCCTCAGCAACACGGGCCGGACGTCCTCCGACACCATCGACCCGGTCGCGTCGAACAACGAGTCGACCGTCTCGGGCACCGTGCGCCAGTCGGCCGACCTGTCGATCACCAAGACGATGAGCCCGACCGTCCCGGTGCCGGGCCAGCCGGTCACTTACACCCTGACCGTCCGCAACGCCGGTCCGTCGTCCGCGACCGGGGTGACCGTCGCCGACTCCCCGCCGGCCGCCCTCACCGGGGTCACCGCCACGAGCACCGTGGGTAGCTGCACCGTGGCGACGGGGAACGCGGCGAGCTGCGCCCTGGGCACCCTCGCCCCGAGTGCCACCGCCACCGTGACGGTCACCGGCACCTTGCGTCCGGACTTCACCGGGACCCTGTCGAACACGGCTTCCGTGTCGTCGTCGACGGCCGACCCCGACACGACGAACAACAGCGCGACCGCGACCGGGACCGCGGCCCCGAGCGCCGACGTGTCGATCGTCAAGACGATGTCACCCATCAACCTCGTTCCGGGACAACCGATCTCGTTCACGCTGGCCGTCCGCAACAACGGACCCAGCACGGCGACCGCCGTGTCGGTGACCGACGACCTCGACCGGGCGATCGGCGGCGCGAGCGCGACGACCACGGCCGGGACCTGCGCGGTCAACGGCAGCAACGCGCTCTCCTGCCAGCTCGGCGCCCTCGCCCCGAACGGCACCGCGACCGTATTGGTCACCGGCACCCTCGCTCCGTCCTTCACCGGCACCCTCTCGAACACGGCCACCGTCTCGTCGTCCACCCTCGATCCGACGCCGGCCAACAACACCTCGTCGGTGAGCGGCGGCTCGGGCCCCTCGGCCGACGTCGCGGTGACGAAGACGATGAGCCCGGCCGCGCCCATCCCCGGCAGCGCCGTCGGCTACACGGTCGTCGTCCGCAACAACGGACCGTCGACCGCCGGCGGGCTGGTCGTCACCGACCAGCTGAACGCCGCCATCTCGGCCGTCACCGCGACGGCCGACAACGGGTCGACCTGCTCGGTCAATGCGTCGAACCTCATGACCTGCTCCCTCGGCGGCCTCGCCCCGGGTGCCACCGTGACGGTCTCGATCACCGGCACCCTCGCGGCCGGCTTCACGGGGACGCTCTCGAACACCGCGAGCGCGAGCTCGGTCACGGCCGACCCCGACACGACGAACAACTCCGCGACGGTGAGCGGCACGGCACGGCCCTCCGCCGACGTCTCGGTGACGAAGTCGATGTCGCCGACCATCCCGGTGCCCGGCCGCCAGGTGACCTTCACCCTGGCGGTCGCGAACGCCGGCCCCTCGACGGCCACCGGCGTCACCCTCGCCGACCAGCTCAACCCGGCCCTCACCGGCGCCACCGCGTCGACGACCGCGGGCACGTGCACCGTCGGCACCGACAACGCCCTCGCCTGCTCGATCGGCTCCCTGACGCCCGGTGGCACCGCGACGGTCACCGTTCGGGCGACCCTCTCGCCGATGTTCACGGGCACCCTGTCGAACACCACGACCGTGGCCTCCCCGACGCCCGACCCCGTGCCGGCGAACAACACCTCCACCGTGACCGGCGACGGCGCCCCCTCGGCCGACCTCGCCATCACGAAGACGATGTCACCCAATGCTCCGGTCCCCGGCCAGCGGGTCACCTTCACCCTCACCGTGACCAACGCGGGTCCGTCGGCGGCCACGGGAGTCACCGTGGCCGACCAGCTGAACACCGCCCTCACCGCGGTCGCCACGACGACGACGGCCGGGACGTGCACCGTGTCCACCGGCAACGCCTTGTCCTGCGCCGTCGGGACAGTCCTGCCCGGCGGTAGCGTCACGGTGACGGCCTCCGGGACCCTCGGCCCCGCCTACACCGGGCCGCTGTCCAATACGTCCACCGTGTCGTCGCCGACCGGGGATCCCAACACCGTCAACAACTCCGCGACCGTGACCGGGCAGACCGCGCCGACGGTCGACCTCGTCGTCGGCAAGACGATGTCGCCGACCAACCCCGTTCCGGGACAGCAGGTCTCGTTCACAGTGACGGTCCGCAACGAGGGCCCGTCGACCGCGCAGGGTGTCACCGTGTCCGACGCCCTCAACGGGGCGATCACCGGGGCCACGGCCACGAGCGCCACCGGCACGTGCACGGTGGGGACCGACAACGTCGTCGGCTGCTCCCTCGGCGCGCTCGCCCCGAACGCCACCGCCACGGTGACCATCACCGGGACGCTCGCCCCCGGGTTCACCGGCACCCTGGCGAACACGGCGTCCACGAGCACCACTACGACCGAGCCCGACACCTCGGACAACTCGGCGACCGTCTCTGGGGTCGCCGCCCCGTCGGCCGATGTGTCCATCGCCAAGTCGATGTCGCCGACCGCCCCCATCCCCGGCTCGGCGATCTCCTACTCGCTCGTCGTGACGAACGACGGCCCGTCGTCGGCCTCCTCCGTCGTCGTCGCCGACCGCCTCAGCTCCGCCATCTCGGCGGTCACGGCGACCGTCGACAACGGGACGTCGTGCACGCTCGGCGCGGGCGACCAGCTGACCTGCCCGGTCGGCACCCTCGCCCCCGGGGCGACCGTCACGGTCAGCGTCACGGGCACGCTCGCGGCCGACTTCACCGGGACGCTGTCGAACACCGCGACCGTGTCGAGTCCGACGCCCGACCCCGACCCGGCCGACAACACCTCGACCGTCACGGGGACGTCCGCCCCCTCCGCCGACCTCGTGACGACCAAGTCGCTGAGCCCGACGGCGCCGGTTCCCGGGCAGCCGGTCACGTACACCGTCCAGGTCCGCAACGCCGGCCCGTCGACGGCCGTCGGGGTGACCCTGTCCGACCAGCTCGGGGCGTCCCTGACCGGTGCCACCGCGCGCACGACCGCCGGCACCTGCACGATCAGCGGCACCAACGCCGTCGCCTGTGCCCTCGGCTCGCTCGCCCCCGGCGCCACGGCGACGGTGACGATCACGGCGAACCTCGCGCCGGACTTCACCAGCACCCTGTCGAACACGGCCACCGCGTCGTCCGACACCCCCGACCCCAGCACCGCCAACAACACGGCCACCGCCTCGGGCACGGCCGCGCCCTCCGCCGACGTCGCCGTCACCAAGACGGTGTCGCCGACCCGCCCGGTGCCGGGCCAACAGGTGACCTTCACGCTCACCGTCCGCAACACCGGTCCGTCGGAGGCCGCCGCGGTCACTCTCTCCGACCAGGTCGCCGCCGCGCTCACCGGCGTGACCGCTCGGACGACCGCCGGGACCTGCACGGTGGGAACCGACAACCTCATCGGCTGCTCGGTCGGCGCCGTCGCGCCCGGTGGCACCGTCACCGTCACGGTCGTGGGGACCCTCGACCCGGCCTTCACCGGCACGCTGTCGAACACCGCGACCGTCGCGAGCCCGACGCCCGACCCCGACACGAACAACAACTCGGCCACCGCCTCCGGTGACGCCGCGCCCTCCGCCGACGTGTCGATCACCAAGACGATGGCACCGGTCACGCCGGTCGCCGGCGAGCCGGTGACCTTCACCCTGACGGTGCGCAACGCCGGCCCGTCGACCGCGACGGGCGTCCGCGTCACCGACGAGCTAGACCCCGCCCTGAGCGGCGCGGTCGCCACCTCGACGACCGGCTCCTGCGCCGTCGACGGCGCCACGCTCGCCTGCGACCTCGGGACCCTGCCGCCGACGCCGGGCACGCCGGTCGTCATCACCGTCACCGCCGACCTCGACCCTGACTTCACCGGGACCCTCGAGAACACGGGATCGGTCACCGCGACGACCCCCGACCCCGTCCCGGCGAACAACTCCGCCACCGCCACCGCGGGCAGCAGCGCCACCGCCGACCTGACGTTGACCAAGGCGATGAGCCCGACCGCCCCGATCCCGGGGTCGGCCGTGACGTTCACCCTCACGGCCCGCAACGAGGGCCCGTCGACCGCGGTCGGCGTCGTCGTCACCGACCGCCTCGACCCGGCCATCGGCGCCGTCACGGCGACCGCCGACGACGGCACGGTGTGCACCGTCGACGGCGGCGAGCTCAGCTGTCCCGTCGGCACCCTGGAGCCCGCGACCGAGGTCACGGTGACCGTCACCGGCACCCTTGCGACCGGCTTCACCGGCCAGCTGACGAACACCGGCACCGTCGGCGCGACGACCCCCGACAGCGACCCGTCGAACAACAGCGACACGGTCCAGGGGGTCGCCGCCCCCTCGGCCGACGTCACCGTCGCCAAGAGCCTCGCCCCGACGAGCCCGGTCCCCGGACAGCCGGTCACCTACACGATCACCGTTGACAACACCGGCCCGTCGGCCGCCGCCGCGGTGACGGTCACCGACCAGGTCAGCCCCGCCCTCACCGGAGTGACGGCCACGACCACGGCGGGCAGCTGCGCGGTCTCCGACGGCAACGCCCTCACCTGCGCGGACGGCACCGTGGAGCCCGAGGCCACCGTGACCGTCACGGTGCGCGGCACCCTCTCGCCCGACTTCACCGGACCGCTGTCGAACACGGCCGCCGCGACCTCCTCGACGCCCGACCCCGACACCTCGAACAACCGCGCCACGGTCGACGGCGACGCCACCCCGAGCGCCGACCTGTCGATCACCAAGCGGATGACGCCCGCCGCACCGGTACCGGGAGAGACGGTCACCTACACGCTCGACGTCCGCAACGACGGCGCGTCGTCCGCGGCGTCGGTGATGGTTGCCGACCGGCTCGACGAGGCCCTCGTGGGCGTCGTGGCCCGGACCTCGGTGGGCTCGTGCACGGTCGGCTCCGGCAACGTGCTCTCCTGCTCGCTCGGCACGCTGGCGCCGGATGCCGACGCGTCCGTCACCGTGACGGCCACCCTCGACCCGGCCTTCACCGGGACACTGTCGAACACGGCGACCGTGTCGAGCCCGACCCCCGACCCGAACGCCACCGACAACACCGACACGGTGAGCGGTGACGCGGCTCCGAGCGCCGACCTGTCGGTGCGGAAGACGATGAGCCCCGCCGCGCCGGTCCCCGGCCAGGAGGTCACCTTCACGCTCACCGCCCGCAACGACGGACCCTCGACGGCGGTCGACGTCAAGCTGGAGGACCAGCTGGCGGCCTCGCTGGCCGACCCGACCGTGACGACGACCGTCGGCACTTGCGCGGTCGACGCCGACGACCTCCTCGCCTGCGACCTCGGCGACCTGGCACCCGGAGCCGTGGTCGTCGTGACCGTCACGGCCGTCCTCGACGCCGACGCCACGGGCACCCTGTCGAACACCGCCACCGTGTCCTCGCCGACCGACGACCCCGACCCCACCGACGACAGCGCCACGGTCTCCGGGACCACCGCACCCAGCGCGGACCTCGCGGTCGACAAGACGATCAGCCCGGCGGCCCCCATCCCGGGCAGTGCCGTGACGTTCACGATCACCGTCGACAACCTCGGGCCCTCGACCGCCACCGACGTCGTCCTCACCGACCCGCTCGACGGGGCGCTCGGCGACGTCACGGCGACCGCCGACGACGGGAGCACCTGCACCGTCGACGGCGACGGCGTGCTGACCTGCGAGCTGGGCGACCTCGCACCGTCCGACGACGTCGTGACCGTCACCGTCACCGCGACCCTCGCGCCGGACTTCACCGGCACCCTGTCGAATACCGCCAGCGTCTCGTCGGCGACCGACGACCCCGACCCCACGAACGACGTCGACACCGTCACGGGTGATGCCGCCCCGTCGGCCGACGTCGCCGTCGACAAGGCCGTGTCGCCGACCGCCCCGGTCCCGGGCGAGCGGGTGACGTTCACCCTCACGGTCACGAGCACCGGACCGTCGACGGCGGAGGACGTCACGCTCTCCGACCCGCTCGACGCCGTGGTGTCCGACGTCGACGTCTCGACCACCGAGGGCACCTGCGAGGTCAACGGCGGGGTGCTCGAGTGCGACCTGGGCGACCTCCAGCCCGACGGCCAGCCGGTCGTCGTCACGGTGTCGGCCCTCGTCGCGGCCGACGCGACGGGCACCCTGGCCAACACCGCGACCATCCACTCGACCACGCCGGACCCGGTGTCCGACAACGACTCCGACACCGTCACCGCCGAGCTGGAGCCGAGCGCCGACCTCTCGCTGACCAAGACGATATCGCCGACCGACCCCGTGCCCGGCGGCGAGGTGACCTACACGATCACGATCGAGAACGCCGGGCCGTCGGCCGCCACCGGTGTGACCGTCACCGATACCCTCCCCGAGGGCCTCTCCGGCATCGACGCCGCGACGCTCGACGGCACGTGCGCGCCGGTGGACGACGACCGTGTGCTCACCTGTGACCTCGGCTCCCTGCCCGTCGGGGACGAGGCGACCGTCGTCGTCACGGCGATCCTCGACGCGGAGTTCACGGGCACGCTGTTCAACACCGCGACGGTCTCGTCGGCGACCGACGACCCGGACCCGTCCAACGACTCCGACACCGTCACGGGCGACGCCGCCCCCGCGGCCGACCTGTCGGTCGTCAAGGAGGCCGACGGCGCGACCGCGGTCGCCGGCGGAGAGGTCGGCTACACGATCACCCTGCGCAACAACGGTCCCTCGACCGCGACCGACGTCACCCTCAGCGACCCGCTGCCGGACGTCCTCGCCGACGCCACCGCGACGACCGACGTGGGCACCTGCGCCGCGATCGGCACCGACGGCCTGCTCGAGTGCGACCTTGGCGACCTGGCGCCCGGGGCCGTCGTCACGGTCACCGTCTCCGCGACGGTCGCGGCCGACGCGACCAGTGACCTGACGAACACGGCGACCGTCGACTCCCCGACGGCCGACCCCGACACCGACGACCGCGAGAGCAGTGCCGTCGTGCGGGTCGTCGCCGACACCGACCTCAGCATCACCAAGGACGCGTCGACCGACGACGCCGAGGTCGGCGACGTCGTCACCTACACGATCACGGTGGCCAACAGCGGACCGTCAAGCGCCGCCGGCGTCGTGGTGACCGACCGCCTCCCCAACGGACTGACCCTCGCCGGCGAACCCCGGACAGACACGGGGAGCTGCGCGAGTGCCGCTCAGGTCGTCACCTGTCGCCTGGGCACCCTCGGGCCGGAGCAGCGGGCGGTCATCGTCCTGCGCGTCCGGGTCGGGCCCGGTGAGGTCGGTCGCGACCTGAAGAACGTCGCGACGGTGACGTCCGCGACCGGCGACCAGGTCTCGTCCAACAACGAGGATGAAGCAACGGTGGTCGTCTCGGCCAGCGCGCCCCCACCGTCCGGCGGCCCGTCAGCGCCCCCGCTCGCGAGGACCGGAGCGATGATGACGCTGCAGGCACAGCTGGGACTGGTGCTGCTCGGCATCGGTACCGTGCTCGTCTTGGGTTCCCGACGGCGTCGTCAGGACCGGTGACGCCCCATTCCGAGACCGTCGCCGGTCACGACATGACTAGGCACGGTGGCCTCTGGCGTCAGCCCGGTGGCTGCCGTGGCCGTCACGCCCCGCCGAACGAGCTCGCGGCCCCGTCCAAACGGAGAGCGTCGACCCAGGCCGCAGGCCGGTTATCATCATCGACAACCGCGGACCGACTCCGGCACGCTCGGTCGGTCGGTCCGGCGCTCGACACGCCGGACGCGGCTTTCCAGGCGGCAACCTTCTGGGGCTCGTGGCTCAGATGCGCTACGCAACCGCGTTCTTGGCAGCGGCCGACGAACGGCGCCGCAGCACGACATCGATGCCCCAGTACACCCCGGCCACGACGACGCCGAACACGAGGATGAGTGCGAGGGTGAAGGTGACGGCGCCGTACCCGTGGACGGTCACGTTGGCGAAGTCATAGGGATAGGCGCCGACGACGGCACCACGCGCGAGCATCCACGCGATCCACCCCAGGGGCAGCGCGAGCGACAGGACGACGGTGCGCGCACCGATCCAGCCTCGGGGCCCGTAGGCGAGCCAGACGAGGACGGTCAGCAGCGGAGTGAGCACGTGGAGGATCGGGTCTGTCAGACGGGACCAGCCCACGACCGTCGTCGTGGGCGCGAGCAGCACCTGGTAGACGATCGCCGTGATGGTGATCATCAGGACCGCATCCAGCCGAAGCACCCGCTCCGGTGTTGTCCCGCGCGCTCCTCGAGCAACGAGGGAGGCGGAGATGGCGACGACGATGTTGGACCAGATCGTGAAGTAGCTCAGGGTGTCCGCAACTCGTGAGAGCACCCCGGGAGCGCCGGCCGGATGGACCCCGTACATCCCCGCAACCGGCGCCGACGCGACGTATCCGTTCGCGGCGGAGATGGCGACAGTGAGCGCGACCCCCACCCAGGCGACGAGGGCGTTGAGGAGGAACGCACGACGGGCCGCGCGTCCGTCAGTGTCCGAGCCGAGGAGTGCAGCCACGACCCGAGTATGCCCCCAGCCCGCCGCACCCGTCGTGCGGGACGGCTGGCACCACGCGGAGGCGGGCGCGCGTCAGGCTGGGGGCCACACCACGCCCCGGGGGCCGTCGCGGTCTTGGGGTGGGGCGCCGATGGTGCGGGAGGGTTGACGCCCGAGGCGTAGGACGAGGAGAGGTGGGGGCGCTCGAGCGGTGGTGATCAGGACGACCGGGGAGGTGGGGGCCCAGAGCAGAGGCAGTCCGACCTCACCCGCCGCTGGCGGTACGCCGTCAAGACATCAGAGCGGACCGGACCACGCTCGGCGCGAACGACCAGCGGGGTGAGCACCCGGCCCGCGTCGTCTGGCGAGGGTGGGGAATCGTCTTGAGCGGGCTCGCCCGTGTGGGTGCTGCTGGCGCGGTGGGCGCTCTCTGTGAGAAAGGCTCACGGCGCGCGGTGACGGCCTTGGTGAGCTGCCGGCTCGTCGACAGCTGCTCCTCGGACCAGGTGGGCCAGGCTGGCAAGGGTCCGTGCGAGATCCTGCAGTAGCCCGTCATCCATCTCGATGAGTCGTAGGCGCGTCGCTCCTTCCCGGCACGCTCGCAGCTCGGGTGACCACGAACTGACGTGACCTGGCTCTCGAGCCAGGACGGGCAGGTGCACGACGATGTCATGGCGGCCCTGCTGGACCGCAGCCAGCAGTCGGATGCGCGGGTCCACACCGTCCAGGTCGACGCAGCATCCGAGCTCGCCATAGTCGTTGATGACGGCGTTTGGAGCGGACTGCGAGGCGACTCGCCGCACGGTGCGGTACAGCACGGTGAGCTTCTCCGCATCCACGCGCGGAGCCTAGGGGGTGCAGGGAGGGCTTGTCAGCCCTCCGGGACGCGAGACCCTACGACGGACCCGTGGCTAGGGCGCCGCTGGGTTTTCGGTGTGTCAGTCACAGGCAACGCCTGGCAACCGCCAGGGGTGCGTCAAGGCAGAGGCGAGCGTGGACGGACCGCAGACGGTGGTCGACGATGCGTCTCGTGGAGGTGGGGCCTCTCCGCCGCGTCGGAGAGGCCCGAAGTCCGGTCGTGGCGCGGCCCCCCGTGACTGCGACGAGCACCGCGGTGCCGCGACGTGAGACCAGCTAGGGGCCGCCCGCCGGAACCGAAGAGCGGGCGCGACGGGTGCCTGCGTGAGCGAGGGAGACCGAGAGCGCCGTCAGGGTCACGGCAGCCGGAGACGTTCGCGTGGGGTTCGACGAAGCGGCCGGCGTTGCCCACAGCGCTCCGGCGTGGCTCTATCGTGGTGCGCGAACCTCGGGAGGAGGTCCGATGGGCTCACCGACGGCGAGGCCTTATCTGCCGTGTCGTCGTCCCGTCGAGTCCGGGGTGCCGGGGTCGTGCGTCGGGATGGCGGCGCTGGAGTGGTGGACGCCTCGCCGTGGTCGCGCAGAACGCATCATGCGTGTGCGCCCTTGCTGGAGCGGACGACGCCGATGACGGGCCACCCGGTCGCTGCCGGCTGGTCGGAGGGGGACGGTTACCACCACGGCGCGGCGATCTATTCCTCGGACGAGCAGTTCGTGGATCAGATGGGCGTCTTCATCGGGGACGGGATCGCCCGCGGCGAGCCTGTTGTCCTCGCGCTGTCGATGGAGCAGGAGGCGCTGCTGACCTCGGCGGGTGTTGGATTGGATGCGCGGAAGCTGGGGGCGAACTACTACCGCGACCCGTTGAGCGCATTGAGCGGCTATCGCACGTTGGTGAGCGACTACATCCAGGCAGGGTCAGCGCGGGTCCGGCTGGTGGGCGACCTACCGAGCCACAACATTCAAGCGTGGGATGGGTGGGCGCGGTACGAGGCCTCGTGCAACCACTTCTTGGCCGACCTTCCGGCGCTTGCTCTGTGCACGTACGACACTCGGACCTCGACGCCGATCGTGCTGTCGGACGCGGCCCGCGTGCACCCGTTCCACACTGCATCCGACGGTCGACAGGTCTCCGCCAGCGAGTACGTGCCCCCGGTGGCGTTCCTCGAGGAATGGACGGGACGAACGACAGACCGACTGGAGGTCACCGCCCCCGCTCTGGTTCTGACGGATCCCGTGCTTGGTGCGGCGCGGCAAGCGGTGGCTCGCCTGGCAACCCGTTTCGGTGTCCCGGAGAGCGGGTTGGTGCTGGCGGTGAGTGAGGTTGTGGCGAACGCGCAACGTCACGGTCGCCCCCCGGTGACGGTCCGGGCCTGGGGCTCTCCGGGGAGGGTGGTCGTGACTGTCACCGACGAGGGTCCTGGGCCCACAGACCCGTTCGCGGGGCTGCTGTCTCCGGATCTCGAGGCCACTGACGGACGTGGGCTGTGGATGGCCCACTACCTTTGCGACGTGGCCGCCATTTCGTTGGTTGAAGGACGATGCACCGTCCGGCTCGTCGCGTCAGCCGCAACACCGGACTTCTAGGCCTCTTCGGGATCGACTCTGTGCGAGGGTAATTCGCCATGTGAGGCCGGCGGCTGGCCGCTGGGCGGCTGTGTGGCCTAGCCACGAGCCCTCGCGCCGGCCGTCGACGTGACCACGACGCCGCAGGCCAGGCTCTGGCATGCTCGCATCCCGCGTACTTCAGATCCGCTGCCGCTCTCGCCATTCGGGTCATGCGGGGCCCGACGTCGTCGACGGCGGTCGAGCTCCGTGTGCGTGCACGAAGTGCGGCCGCAGAGGGGACCGAGCCCAGCCGCCGATCTCCCGGTCTACGGGGGACCTGGCAGCACCGGTCCGTGGTGCGTCGAAGCGGGCTCGCTGGCGATCCGGACGGGCGACGCGCACTTCTCAGGGATTCTCAAGGGAGCCGGCATGGCCCAAACTGTCGTCGTGACTCGTGATGAGGTTCGCGCGCTGCTGGTGGCGTCGTCCGGGCCCGCAATCGCGACGTGCCTCGCCGCACTGGCCGCGCCGGACACGGACCTGGGCGCCGGCATCCTTCTGGACCATCACGTCGACAGCGCGCACCTGCTGGCCACACTTCGCAGGCGCTCGCAGCAAGCCGAAGCCGTCGGGCTGACCACGATCGGGCTGGAAGACGCTGCCACTCAGCTGGCCGCCACACCCCACGAGAACGTTCGGCTGATCACGATTGCCGCGCGTTCAGGTCTGCCCTGGTGCCTACTTCTCCTGGCACCCGACGAACACGCGGTGGTTGCGGCGTTCGTCGTAACGCGGCAGGTGCGCTCTTGAGCCTGCGGGTCGCGAAGGGGTCGACCGCGGATCCAGCCCGAACTGCCCCTCGAACACTCGACTGAAGCATCAGGGGCCCGATATAGCAGGGTTGAGGCGGTGGTGCGACACCGACCGGCCGGGTCGGCTCTGCTCGAGGCTGCAGATGGTGGTGGATCCCTCCGAGGACGCCGTGGCCCCGCTCCCTCTGTGCCTCCTCGGGAGCTCGCACCTGCTCGAGGACCGAGCCCGGGGTGGACGTTGTATTAGGCCCCTTCGGTGAGCCATTGACGTTACGGGGAGTGCGCGCCACCCTGTTGCTCATGGGTCACAGCCCGGGGATGCCGGGAGACGCGCGGTTGCTCGTCCTCGAACGAGGGGCCGTCCGGCCCTCGAGCGGTTGGGGCAGCTCAGGAAGAGGCAGGGCTCTGCCTGGGCCCATCCTCGGGACATCGGGCCGCACGCGGCATGCGTTGGTGTTCGCGGCGTTGCCGACGTCGCACTGGACGGTGCGCAAGAACAGCGCGACGTGGGGGTTGTACCGGTCGGCTCTGCGACGTCCGACGAACCGGCTGTTCCGCTCCGCAGGCGAGCGGAGGTGGCACCGGCTTCGTCGGTTCGACACCATCGGCCTGCGCGCACAGCCGCCGCACGGAGAACGGTGTCCGCGAGGTGGTGTGCTGGTCGGAGCGGTCGGTCAGGTGGCGTGATGTGGTGGGAGCAGGGAGTGTTCTATCTGGGTGTTCTCGCGGTTGCTCTGGCGATCTACTGGGGGGTCATCGCTGGCTCCTGGCGGCGACACCGTCGGCCGCCGCGATCGGCAAGACGGTCGGTGCGGACGCGAGGCCAGACCGGGCAAGGCGGAGTGTTGGTGACGAGTCCGCTGGTGAGGGTTGCCGGTTCGTCACGGTGGTTCCGCGTAGAGGTCACCAATGCCGGTTCGCAGCCGCTGACCGACGTCTCCTGCTGCCTCCTGAACGACGACGGAGCCGTTGTGTCGGCGCCTGAGCCTCCGGGTGTGTACCTCGGATCTCTGCTTCCTGGTCAGTCCGCGAGCGCGGACCTCAACGTTCCAAGGAGGTTCGCGTGGGAACGTCCCGCGACGGTGCGCTACGTGTATCGGAGCGTCGACGGGAACAAGCGAACGTTCCTGTCGAAGGCCCGTCTGCTGGAGCCCAGAGCGGACGAGAACGATGAGGACAGCGCAGATCCGTGGCCGCACGACGGCGGTTGGGTGGACCGTCCGCGCCCGTGGCGAGCCGACGGTCGCTGGTGACAGCGTCTGATGCGTCCTCAGAGTTCGCGACCGCCCCGCGAGGCGACGGCAACGCCGAACACCCCACGCGTCCGTCGGTGTCCGGCCCGGTGAGTCCGAACGCGACCGCATCCGGACGAGGCCTCCTCGGCGCCTGTGACAACCGTTCCCCCGACCGTCGACGCAGAGGACGTCATGCAGGCCCGGCGAGCCAGGCCCGGGCTGCCGCGGTCAGTGCCCGGACACCGATCGTGATGGTGGGTTGAAGGACAGGGGCGTAGGAGGGGGAGTGGTTGGAGGGCTGTATAGCGGTGATGGCTCGGACGTCCTCGGCGGAGCGGGCGGTGGCGAACAGTGCGGGGTCAGCGCCGCCGAGGAGCCAGAAGGTCAGGGGGGCGTCGACGGCGTCGGCGAGGTGGGGGACGTCCTCGCTGCTCGGCAGGGGTCCGTGGTCGACGACGTGTCCGGGGCCGACAACCTGCTCCAGGGCGGCGACGGTGCGTTCGGTCGCGGCGGGGTCGTTGGTCAGGGTGGGCGCGCTCTCGAGATGCTCGATCTCGGGCGGTCGAGGCGTGCCCGCGGCGGCCGCCTCGCCGGCGACGACCCGCTGCAAGGCGGTGAGTACCCGATTGCGGACCTCCGGGGTGTAGCTGCGGATGTTGACGAGGAGCTCGGCGCTGTCCGGGATGATGTTGGCCTTCGTGCCGGACCGGGAGGCCCCGACGGTCAGGACGGCGGTGTCGGCGGCGGGGACCTCGCGGGAAACGATGGTGTGCAGGCGTTGGACGGTGCTCGCGGCCAGCAGTACCGGGTCGACCGTGGTCTCGGGACGCGAGCCGTGCCCGCCGGCGCCGTGCAGGGTGATGCGCAGGCTGTCCGAGGCCGCCCAGGATGGCCCGGGTCGAAGGCCGAGGTATCCGGCCGGAAGGGGGGCGACGTGCTGGCCGAGGACGACGTGCGGGCGGGGGACGCGGTCGTAGAGCCGGTCGTCGAGCATGGCCTGGGCGCCCTGCGCGGTCTCCTCCGCGGGTTGGAAGAGCAGCACGAGGGTGCCGGCCCACTGGGCGCGGGTCGAGGCCAGGGTGGCTGCCGCACCGAGCAGGCAGGTGACGTGCATGTCGTGCCCGCACGCGTGCATCACCGGTACCTCGGCGCCGGCGGCGTCGGTGGCGCGCGCGGTGCTCGCGTACTCGAGGCCGGTGGCCTCGAGCACCGGGAGGGCGTCCATGTCTGCTCGCAGGGCGATCACCGGGCCGTCGCCGTTGGCGAGCACGGCGGCGACGCCGGTCCCGCCGATTCGCTCATGCACCTCGTAGCCGAGGCCCCGGACCCAGGCCGTCACGATCTCGGCGGTGCGACGCTCCTGGAAAGACAGCTCCGGGTGCCGGTGCAGGTCACGGTAGAGCTCCTCGAGCCGAGGCGTCAGGTTCGCAGGCCAGCTCGGGTCCATCTGTGCCCATCCCGTCGTCGAGGCCACCACCTGCCTTGAGCATGTTCCGCTCCGGCCGGACACGCAAGGCATGGACGCTGCCGCGCACTGCGGGATGAGCCGGCCGTCGCCTCGTCAGCGCCTCAGGAGTCGGAAGGCGTGATCCCAGGTGCCGTAGCGCGCGCCGTACAGGACCCAGGCGAGACACATGGGTTCGAGGTAGCGGCTGACCTCGATCCCTCCGAGGTCAGCGACGTCCCATCCTGTGGCCCCGAGGAGGTCGCTGACCACCGTCTTGGCCGCGTCGTCGTCCCCGCCGATGAACATCGACGGTGGGCCGGCGGGAAGGTCGGGGTCGACCATGAGGGCGTTCCCGACCGTGTTGTAGGCCTTGACCACGAAGCTGTCGGGGATGGCCCGCTGCACCTGCTCCCCGAGCGAGTCGGTGTGCCCGACGAACAGCTCGGGCCGCCCGGCGGAGAAGTCAAGGGGGTTGGTGGTGTCGACCACGACCTGACCCGCGAGCGGCTCGCGCAGGGAGGTGACGACGTCAACGGCGGCCGTGCCGAGGACCGACAGGAAAACCAGGTCTGCGCCGGTGACGACCTCGGCCGGCGCGCCCACCGGCAGGTCCTCGACCCGCTCCTGCCGCGTGCCGATCCGGACGTCGTGACCGTGCCGGGCCAGTCCGCGGGCCAGGCTCCGACCGACCTCGCCGCTGCCGAGGATGCCGATGCGCATGCCGCCACGATAGGCCCGCCCGACCGCCCACGCCATGGCGTGGCGCTCACGGGCGGAGCGCCGCGCGGCCTGTCACCGCCTGCGGAGCGCCGTGGGTCGGGGGAGTCTCGCCGGTGGCGGCCTACGCTGCCACCATGACCTCGGGACTGCGCGGGTGGATGGCAGGGCACCCGCGGGCGGTCGACGCGGGGATCGCCACCGCCGTCTTCGTCTTGTCCCTCCTGGCCGTGCCCGCGACGCCCGACACGGTGGCGGTCACCCTGCCGCCGGCCACGCCGACGGTCGTGGCCCTGCTGGCGGTCGGCTGTGCTGCTCTGCTGCTGCGGCGCATCCGCCCGGTGCTCGCGTGGGTCATCGCGCTGACGGCGGCCGTCGTCCCCATCCCGTCCGTCGCGGTGGGGCGCGGCCTGCCGGCGGCCGTGGCCGCGCTCTACGCGGTGGCCGCGCACGGTGGCCGGCGTGCCGCGCTGGCCTGCACCCTCGCGACAATGGGGCTCACGCTCGTGCTCCTTGACCGCGGAGGGTTTCTCGCGGCTCGCGATCCGGTGTCCTACGCCGTGATCGCGTGGTGCGGCCTGGCGGCTGCCCTCGGTGACGCCGCCCGGAGCAACCGCGAGGTCCTGCGCGCCGCCCTCGATCGGGCCCGTCAGGCGGAGGAGAGCCGGGAGCAGGAGGCGGATCGGCGCGTTGCCGCGGAGCGGCTGCGCATCTCGCGCGAGCTGCACGACGTCGTCGCGCACCACCTCGCGGTCGTCAACGTCCAAGCCGGCGTCGCCGAGCATCTCGCGGCGAGTGACCCCTCGGCGGCAACAGCGGCGCTGGCCCAGGTGCGCGCCGCGAGTGCCCGGGCGCTGCGCGAGATGGGTGCGCTCGTCGGACTGCTGCGCAGTCCAGCGGAGCCGGCCGAGCCGGCTCCGACCTCTCCGGCGCCGCGGGTGGACGACCTCGGCGCCCTCGTCGAGGCCGCGCGTTCCGGTGGGCTCGAGGTCACCTGGACCCACGAGGGGCCACCGCTCGGCGGCACCCCCGGCGATGATCTCCACCTGTACCGGCTGGTCCAGGAGGCCCTGACCAACGCAGCCCGCCACGGCGCTGGGCGGGCGGTCATCAGCACGCGGCAGGCAACGGACCGCGTCGTGCTCGAGGTCGTGAACGACGTGACCCCGCCCGGCCCGACCAGCGTGCCGGAGGATGTGCCGGCCGAACCTGCTGGAGGGCACGGGTTGGTGGGGATGCGGGAGCGGGTGGCTTTGGTGGGCGGCGTTCTCGAGGCCGGGGTTGTCGATGGACGGTTCAGGATCCGGGCCGTGCTGCCCGTGGGGGAGCGGGGGTGAGCGGCGAAGCATCGCGTGGGGCGACGAAGGACCCGGGGCGCGTCAGTGTTGTCCTCGCCGACGACCAGGCGCTCATCCGGGCCGGTTTCGCGGCGCTCATCGGGTCCACTCCCGACCTCGTGGTCGTCGCCGAGGCCGCGAACGGGCACGAGGCCGTCGCCGCCGCGCGGTCCCTCCGTCCTGACGTGGTCCTCATGGACGTCCGCATGCCCGGCCTGGACGGCCTGCGCGCCACCGAACAGATCAGTGGTGACCCCGACCTCGACGGCGTGCACGTCCTCGTGCTGACGACCTTCGAGGCCGACGACCACGTCCTGGCCGCCCTGCGCGCCGGGGCCGCGGGCTTCCTCGGCAAGGACGTCGGCCCGGCCGCGCTGCTCGACGCCCTGCGCACGGTCGCCGCCGGGGACTCGCTGCTCTCACCGAAGGCCACCCGCAGTCTCATCGCGCGCTACCTCGCGACCCCGATGGCGGCCAGCCGCGACGTCACCGACACCGCGCTCGCAGCGCTCACCGACCGCGAGCGCGAGGTGGTCGGCCTCGTCGGGCACGGGCTGAGTAACGACCAGATCGCCCAGCGGCTGGTCCTGTCGCCGGCAACCGTCAAGACGCACGTCAACCGGGCGATGGCCAAGGTCGGCGCACGCGACCGCGCCCAGCTCGTGGTCCTGGCCTACCAGACCGGTCTGGTCCGCGTCGGCGAGGGCTGAGCGGTACCGCGCCTGCGGTACGTCGAGGACACCCCACCGGGCTGACGACGACGACCGCGCTCCGGTCGCAGGATCAGTCAATGGTCTCCTCACTCCCCGGGCGCCTGCGATGATCGTCGTTGACTCCCTCGTCAAGCGCTACGGCGACACCACCGCCCTCGACGGCATGAGCTTCACCGTGCACCCCGGACGGGTCACCGGTTTCCTGGGCCCGAACGGGGCCGGCAAGTCGACGACGATGCGCCTCGTCCTCGGTCTCGACCGCCCCACGTCGGGGCGCGCCACGGTCGACGGACGCGACTACCGCGAGTCCCCGGCCCCGATGGCTCACGTCGGCGCCCTCCTCGACGGCAAGGCGTTCGACCGTAGCCGTTCGGCTCGCAACCACCTGCGCGTTGTCGGTGCGGCCATCGGCGTGGGCGCGCGCCGCGTCGATGAGGTGCTTGAGCTGGCCGGTCTGACCTCGGTGGCGAGCCGGTCCGCTGGTGCGTTCTCCCTCGGGATGGGCCAGCGTCTCGGGATCGCCACCGCCCTGCTTGCCGATCCACCGGTCGTCATGCTCGACGAACCCGTCAACGGTCTGGACCCGGACGGCATCACGTGGATCCGCAGGTTGGCTCGCACGCTCGCCGACGAAGGTCGCACCGTCCTGATCTCTTCACACCTCATGAGCGAGATGGAGCTCACGGCCGACCACCTCGTCGTCGTCGGCCACGGCAAGGTGCTCGCCGACACGTCCATGCGCGACTTCATCGCCGGCACGTCCGGTGAGCTGGTCGAGGTCAGCAGCCCGCGGGACGCCGAGCTGGCCCGCCGGCTGGCTCGTCCCGGGGTCGAGGTGACCGCAGTCGGCGGGGGAGGCCTCGAGGTCCGGGGGATCGCGGCGGCTGACATCGGCGACCTCGCGGCCGAGCACGGCCTACCGCTGCACCAGCTGACCACCCGGCGGGTCTCCCTCGAGGAGGCCTTCATGACCCTGACCCGCGACGCCGTCGAGTACCGCGGCGGCACAAAGGAGAGTGCCGCATGAGCACGCCGAACGCGGCCGCACCACCGGCCACCACCCCTACGACGGCCGCCGCAGGGCTCAGGCTCACCGGCACACGCCTGCTGAGGTCCGAGCTGCTGCGGTTCGTCACCGTCCGCTCCAACCTGCTGACGCTCGGGGCGCTGGCCGCGCTCATGGTCGTCATCGGGCTCGTGGCCTCGGCGACGGCAACCGGCCAGGTGGAGTCGGTCGCACCCGGCGGTGGTCCGGGACCGGGGTTCGCGGGCGGAGACCCGCTGACGACGGTCCTCGCAGGGCAGACGCCCGGGGTCCTCGTCGTCGGCATCCTCGGGGTCCTCGTCGGGGCACGGGAGTACGGCAGCGGCATGATCCGGACGACGATGGCCGCAGCACCTCGGCGGATCGGTGTTCTCCTGGCACGGATCGGGGCGTTCCTGACCGTTGTCCTGCCCGTCGTCATGGTCGCCACGCTCGCGGCCTGGGCTCTCGGAACCGCGGTGCTCACGGCAGGAGACGCGGACGTGGCCGCCTGGTCCGACCCGGGTGTGCCGCGGGCCGTCATCGGGACCGCGCTGTACCTCACCGGGATCGGCGCACTCGGGGTATGCCTCGGGATGCTCACCCGCAGCATCGGGCAGGGCATCGGATGGCTTGTCGGTCTGGTCCTGGTCGTCCCGGGGTTCGGTGCCCTGCTCCTCCCGGACGACTGGCAAGACGCGCTGCGCTACCTCCCGTCCAACGCCGGCGCGGCCTTCACCTCGATCACCGAATCCGCCGACCGGCTGGACCCGGGCCCCGGGGCCCTCGTGTTCGGGACCTGGCTCGCCCTCGCCGTCGGCGGCGCGCTGGCCGGCCTGCTCCGTCGGGACGTCTGAGATGCGCGCCCGAGGAGTCGTCGCGGACGGGTAGCAGTACTCAGGCGTCAGTCGGCACCACGCGGGACCCTCGGGCATGACCTTCCTCATCGCCCTCGTCCTGCGCTCGCTCGCCCTCCTGGGCATCGCCTGGGGGGTGCTCGAGCTCGTCGACGCCACCTCCGGCCCGGTCATCGGCGCGAACATCGGGGCCGGTCTCGCGGCTTTCGGCGCGCTCGCGCTCGCCGCCGGCTTCGGAGGGCTCGTCGACGGCCGGTACCGGCCGCCGCTGCGCTCGGCCGCCGCGCTCTGGGGGCTCGTCGGTGTCGTGGTCGCGCTCGGGCTCCCCTTCCTGCCACAGGGGGGCCCCGGTCCCGAGCTCACGGTCTACGTGGAGGACCTGCTCGTCCTCGGCTGGTTCGACCTGCTCCTCGTCCTCGGGCCGGCCGGACTCGGGCTCGCGCTCGGATACACCACCCGCGGGTCGGGGGCGCCGGGTGCCGCTGGGATGACCGAGCGGCCCTCCTGACGGGGCAGGCCCCAACCGGTCGGTCTTGACACGCGACCGGCCGCGGGATGGGGTGGTCATGTGCCGGTTCCCCTGCCCACCCCGGCGGACACGTTGCTCACCCCGCCCGACCCCGCGGAGGTGGGGATGATCTGGCGGGGCCTCGTGGCGGCCGTCGGTGGCACGGCGGCCGGCCTCTCGCCATTGCAGGACGTGCTGCTGCGAGCGGTCACGTCGTCGATGACCGGCGTCGACGACCTACCAACCCCGGAACCGTTGTCGCCGAACGGCTTCGCCATGGCGATGGCCCGTCGCAACCGGGCCTTCCGGGAGCGCGTGGGGCAGGTGATGCTCCTCGGCGCCCTCGTCCGGCGACCGCCTGACCCGCAGGCCATGTCCCGCGTCGCGCGCTTCGTCGAGGAGCTCTCGCTCGACGGGAAGCTCCTCGACGTCGTCGCCTCGTTCTCCGACGGCGGGTGGGACCTGGCGGTGCGCGACTTCGACCGGCTCGGGCACCTCGGGGCCGCCGACCCCGGCTCGCTGCTCACCGACGCTCCACCCACCTCGGCGTGGGTACCGAGCGAGGCCGACGCGCGGCTCGTCGCTCGCTGGCGGTCCCTGGGTGACCTCCCGGCCGGGACGATCGGGAGGGGGTGCACGACTTCTACCGGTCCCGGGGGTTCTCCTTCCCCGGCGCGGCGGGATCCGCGCCGCCGCTGCTCGCGCAGCACGACTGGGTTCACGTCCTGGCCGACTACGGCACGACCGTGGACAACGAGGTCGAGGTCTTCGGCTACATCGCCCGGGCCAACGACGACCCCCGCGCCTTCAGCCTGCTCGCGATGGTCGTCTCCCTCTTCGAGACCGGGTTCGTCGAGACCGGCCTGGGTCTCTTCGTCGCCGATCCCGGGCATCTCGCCGCACGGGGGATGCCCGAACGGCTGGGCGACGCCATGCGCCGGGGTGCCCTGACCGAGGGCAGCCACGACTTCCTCGCCCTCGACTGGTTCGAGGTCGCTGATCGACCCCTCGAGGTGGTTCGCCGCGAGCTCGGGGTGCCGCCGAAGGCCGCGTCGGCGGTGGCCCGGGGGAGCCGGGGGCCGTGGCAGGACGGTGGGATCTCGCAGTTCCAGGTGGCCGCCGGGCGGGCCCGGGCGACGTCGGAGGGATGGGACTACGACGCCCTCGGGGTCCCGCGCCCGCAGCACGCGCGACACCGGTAGGGCCGCGCGTGCCGGGTCGGCTCTCAGGGGTGGGTCACCCCGGTGAGGACGACCGTTCCGATCTCGGGGGAGAGGTCGACCTCCATGACCGGTCCGAGACCCCGGGCGTAGAACTTGTTCTCGAGCAGGTCCGCGTGCAGGGGTGTGGTGTTGGCCGTGTGCAGGACGTTCCGGTAAAGCGTCGTGCCGACCCGCAGCGGCTCGCGCGTCGACAGCACGCGCGCCTGGTCCTCGGCGACGCCGGCGCGGTACTCCTCGCGATACCCGCAGTCGGGCACCGGACGGGCGGGCACCGCCACCCCGGCCTGGGCGCCGTCCTTCCCGTGCTCCCATGACCCCTCGGTGCTGACGACCTGACCGTTCTCGAAGGTCTTCGTCGCCTCGCCCAGGTACCAGATGCTGCCCCCCTTGTCTTGGGCGTACCAGTCGTAGGTGTCCTCGACGAGCTCGCCGCCGGAGCGGACGCTGTCGTGGACCACCCGCGCGGTGACCCCTTGGATCACCCGCGTGCGGTTCGTCACGGTGATGGTGACCCGGGCGGTCTCGCCACCTGAGGTCTCGGTGTACCGCCAGGTCGTGCCCGGGCGCATCGGCCAGTAGGGGTTGTCGATCCGGGTCGTGAAGTCCGCCGGGTCGAGGTGCACGGGGCGGCTGCCCTGCGGCAGCCGGTGGCCACCGGGCTGACGGCAGGACTGGCCGTGGTGCTTGCCGTGGGAGCCAAGGGCTGCCGATGCGGGAGCGGCGGCCGCGACGCCGGCCACCAGGGCCGTTGCGACCAGGAGAGTGCCTGCACGGTGGGTCGGGCTGCTGGAGAACGACATCGGCTTGATCCTTTCGAAGAGCGCCGGTGTGACGCGGGTCGGGGAGCTCCACGATGGACCGGACGCGCTGAGGCGGCCCTGAAGCGCGGCTTCAGCGGGCCTTCAGCCGGCCCGTGGGACGCTGGGGCATGCGGATCCTCGTCGTGGACGACGACGTCCGGGTCGCGTCCGCCGTGCGGCGCGGCCTGGAGGCGGAGGGGTACGCCGTCGACGTGGCCGGCGACGGGGTCGAGGGCCGCTGGCTGGCGACGGAGAACAGCTACGACGTGCTCGTCCTCGACGTGATGCTGCCCCTCGTCACCGGCGACCGGCTGTGCGCCGATCTGCGCGCCGCAGGGAACTGGACACCCATCCTCATGCTCACCGCCCGCTCGGCGCCCGAGGAGGAGGTGCGCGCCCTGGACGCCGGCGCCGACGACTTCCTCGCCAAGCCCTTCTCCTACGTCGTGCTCCTGGCCCGGGTTCGGGCGCTCGTCCGGCGCGGGACCCCGGAGCGCCCGGCCGTGCTGACAGCGGGCGACCTGCGGCTCGACCCGGCCTCGCGCCGGGTGCACCGTGGCCCGGTACCCGTCGAGCTCACCCCGCGCCAGTTCGCGCTCCTGGAGTTCCTCATGCGACGCGCCGGCCAGGTCGTGTCGAAGGCGACGATCATCGAGCACCTCTGGGACTTCGCCTACGAGGGCGACCCAAACATCGTCGAGGTCTACGTGCGCCAGCTGCGGATGCGCATCGACGAGCCGTTCGGGCGGCGGAGCATCGAGACGGTGCGCCTCGTCGGCTATCGCCTCGACCCGAACGGCGGCTGAGGTGCGCACGCTGCGCGCGCGGACCACGCTGCTCGCCACCGCGGTCTCGGCGGTCGTGCTCGCCGCGCTCGCGGTCCTCCTCCTCGCCACCCTCGAGGCACGGCTGACCGAGGGCGGTGACTCGGTATCACGGCTCCGGGCGCGCGAGCTCCTCGAGGCCGTCGCGGCAGGGGGTGTGCCCCGCGTGCTCGACCAGCCGGACGACGAGTCGGTCTCCCAGGTGCTCGACCGGCACGGGATCGTGCTCTCCTCCTCCGACAACATCGCCGGACGGCCTGGCCTGGTCGCGCCGCTGTCCGCCGCGGCCCCGCTCGCCGTGCGCACCGTCGACGGCCCCGATGACCGTGAGACCGAGAACTACCGCCTCTGGGTGGGTGCGCGCGACACCCCCGACGGCCCCGTCACGGTGGTGGTCGGGCGAAGCACCGAGTCGGTCCGGGAGGCCGGCGCCACCCTGCGCGACACCCTGGTGGTCACCCTCCCGGTCGCCCTGGCCCTGCTCGCGGCGGCCACCTGGTTCGTCGCGGGCCGGGCGCTGCGCCGCGTCGACGCCGTCACTCGGGCGGTCGACGCCGTGACGGAGGTGGGAGCGGGGCGCCGGGTGCCGGAGTCGGGCGTCGAGGACGAGGTCGGCCGGCTGGCCCGGACCATGAACACCATGCTGGCCCGGCTCGACGACTCCTCGGCACGTCAGCGAGCCTTCGTCGCCGACGCGTCACACGATCTGCAGAGTCCGGTGACGGCCCTGCGCGCCCGGCTCGAGGTGGCCCTCGCGCACCCCGCTGCGGTCGGGACGACCGAGCTGGCGGAGGACGTCCTCGGGAGCGTCGGCGAGATGGAGTCGCTGGTCGGCGCACTCGTCGAGCTGGCCCGCGGCGAGCGCATGACCCCGGTGCGTCGGGAGCCGCTCGACCTGGACGCCCTCGTGCTCGAGGAGGCGTCTCGCTGCTCGGCGGGCAACCGCGTGACGATCGACACCCGGGCGGTATCCGCGGCGCCGGTGCTCGGTGATGCCAGGGACCTGCGCCGGCTGGTGCGCAACCTCCTCGACAACGCGGTGCGGCACGCGTCAGGACGGGTGGCGGTCCGGCTCCACCTCGAGGGGGGCTCCGCGGTGCTCGAGGTGTCCGACGACGGTCCCGGCGTGCCGTCCGCGCTGCGCGCCCAGATCTTCGACCGGTTCACCCGGGGCGACCCGACCCGGGTCCGGGATCCGGCGCATCCGCACTATGGACTCGGGCTGGCTATCGCCGCGGCGGTTGCGGAGCGCCACGACGGTCTGCTCGAGCTCGTCGGCGACCAGGGGTCGGCCTTCAGGCTGCGCCTCCCGACGACACCCGGCCCGGGGAGACCAGCGGACGCCACGGCTCAGTGAGCGCGGACGGGCCTCGAGATCGTGGCCGACAGGGGTGGTCCGGACGCGGTCAGCGGGCGATCTTCGTCGAGTGTCGCGCGCCTGAGGCGTCGGTCCACGCGATGCTCCGCAGCGGGTCGACACTGCTGTCGTCCATCCCGGTGAGCTGGATCGCGGTCGCCCACAGGCCGTCCCGCAGCTCGACGCTGGTGGATCGCCATCCTCGCGTGAAGCGGCTCGGACGGTCACCGACGGGAGTGATCGACATCGGCTCCGACGTGGTGAGTCCGTAAACGGAGGCGTAGTCGCCGCCGTCCCCGCGCACGAAGGTACCGGGGGATGGTGGCAGGAGTGCCAGCATCGGTGCGGAGCGCATGTCGGACCCGGCCGCGTGCTCGACGTTCACGAGTGGTCCGCCGAGCGACGGTCGGGACGTGAAGCGGACGGTGATGGGTTGCCAGCCCTGGTCGCCCTCCAAGCCCGGGACCTCGGTGATCACCGAGGGGGGAGCGGGAGTGATGCCGAGCCCGCCGGCACGGGTGGTCCAGTGCATCTCTGGCCACGCCTGTAGCCACGTGCTGGGCAGTTCGGCGGTGCTCAGCCACCACGGGCTTCCGGGCACGGGTGCGGACGTCACCTGGGTCAGGACCGGTCCTCGATCGCCCAGCCGGACGGTGGACAGCGGCTCGTGGGTCACGAGAACGGCCATCGGCCGGATCCCGTCGACGATGTCGACGGGAGGCTCGTCGACGTCGGTGACCACGGCGGACACGGCCCGTCCCTCGCTGGTCGAAAGGGCTGCCAGCCGCCGCCCGGCGGAGGTGACCCCACGGACCTGGTACTCAGACTCCGACCCGGACGGCCGCAAGCGTGACACCTCACCGAAGGTCCCGGGGTTGACACTCGGTGTGGCCGCACGTGGTGCGGCCGAGGGGCCGCTCGTCGGCGTACGGGCGGCCTGGACGGTGGCTGCTCTCGGCTGCCCGAGGTCGGCGGCACCAAGGCCGAGCGCGGCCATGGCGACACCGCAGAGCGCCGCGGCGGCGGTGCGCCGCCAGCGCCGGTGCACCGCGGCCCGTTCGCCGGCCGCGATGACCGCGCCCGGGTCAAACCAGTCCTCGGTCGTAGCGTCCGCGACGGCTGCGTGCAGCTCGGACCGCAGGACGTCTTCGAAGTGGGTGCTCATCGCAGGCTGCCCTCCTTGGGGTCGATACCGGAACGGGCGGCGCGCAGCGCGGCCAGCCCGCGGGACGCCGAGCTCTTCACCGTGCCGACGGAGACGCCGAGGATCTGCGCGACGGCCTGCTCGCTCAGGTCGTGGTAGTACCGGAGGACGACCACCCGCCGTTGACGCTCGGGCAGCGCGGCCAGGAGCCGGACGATCTCGTCACGGTCCTCCGGGCCCGTCCCGTCCTCATGACGACGGTCGGGAGGTTGGGCCACGACGACCTCGCCCCGCCTCCTGCGCCATCCATCGGTGCGAAGGTTGACCAGGATGCGTCGGGCGTAGGGCAGGGCGTCCTCCTCGCGGACCCGGTCCCAGGCGAGATAGGTCCTGACGAGGGTGGCCTGCACGAGCTCGTGCGCCGCATCGGGGGAGCCGCTGAGCAGGCGCGCCGTGCGCATCAGCGACGCGGTCGAGGCGGTGACGAACTCCGCGAACGCTGCATCACGTTCGGCCTTCTTGCCAGTTCCCACCGCGGCCCCTTCGTCAAGCGTCTCACCCCCTACTACGCACGGGTCAGCCGAAAGGTTGAGCCGTGCGTGGCACCGCCGCGTGCGACGCGTCCCTCGCGGCAGGTCCGCCACGACCGATCTCGATCCGGGGCGCCCATGCCGCGCTCGGTGCTAGCTCGTGGACCCAGCAATGAGTGGGCGGGGTGCCACGAGGACCGGTCCCCCTGACCGTGGCGCCGACGCCGCCACCGCTCCGGACGACTCTGTGCAACCCAAGCCTTCCAGTGCCGACTCTGGTCTCACCCAGGGGAGCGGGCCGTCTCGGGTGGCGTCGGCTCCATCGGTTCGCGTCCGTCGACCGGAGCATTGATGGCAGCCCCCTCGGCTCGAAAGGGCGCCATCTGCTCAGGCCGCTCCGAGCGACGCACGGACGGCGCTGAAGAAACGGGTGCGTGACGCCTCGTCGGCCGAGAGCCTCCCCTCGCGCTCGAGGAGCGCTCGGCCGTGCACCGCAGGCCACAGCAGGTCCTCGGCTGTCGCGCGGACCTGCTGCCGCACTACGCCGACCTCGACACACCGGTCGAGCTCACGCGCCAGCACCTGCGCCGGACCGGGTCGGCCGTCCTCGAAAGTCGGGCGGGCCTCCCGGTCGCGCGCGGCGAACATCAGGTCGAAGAGCGCCGGGTGCTCCGCGGCGAACACGAGGTAGGCGCGGCCGGTGGCCTCCACCCGCTCGAGGGGGCCCGGGGCCCTCTCCACCGCAGCCTCCATGTCCTTGGCCAGGTCGCGGAAACCATCCGTGGCGACCTCGCCCAGCAATGCGTCCCGATCGGAGAAGTGGTGGTAGACGGCGCTCGGGGCCACCCCGACCGCACGGACGACGGCACGCAGGCTGAACTCGGAGACTCCGACTCGGGTCAGCTCGGCCCGCGCTGCGGAGACGAGGGCGGCCCTTAGGTCCCCGTGGTGGAAGGTCTCCCGAGTCCGCGTCGTCACGCGACGACCTTGACACGCGGGATCGCAGAAGGCAATCTGAACACTGTTCATTTTCTGAGTTCGTCGTGAGGCATGGTCATGGAGCACCCCGTCCTCGAATCCGTCCGGATCAACACCCGGGTCGGACAACTGGCGGTCTGGCACCGGCCGGGCGCCGGGACGCCGTTGCTGCTGTGGCCCTCGCTCTTCACCGACCACACCTTGTACGAGCCGCTGGTGGCCGCGCTGGACGCCTCGTGGTCGCCCGTCCTCGTCGACGGCCCGGGCTTCGGTGCGAGCGACCCACCCCTGCCGCGCGTCCAGCCGGACCAGTACGCCGCCGCCGCACGGGAGGTGCTCGACGCCTTGGAGCTGGGGCGAGCCGGGTGGCTCGGCACCTCTTGGGGCGGCCAGATCGGTGCCTACCTCGCCGCCGACCATGCCGACCGGATCGCGTGGGCGTTGCTGGCCAACACCCCGGTCGAACCAGCTCGTGGCGCGAGCTGGGTACCTCTGCTCGCACGGCTGCTGGGTCCCACGCGCTTCTACGGCGGTCGCGTCGCCGCATCGATGTTGTCGTCCTCTTCGCGCGCCCGGCCCGAGGTGCTGGAGCAGATGGTCGGGCGATTCGTTGGCTTTGCTCGGAGACCGATGGGGCGCACCGCCGCCACCACCCTGCAGCACTTTCCGGGGGTGGTCGATGAGCTGCTGCGCGCTCGGGTTCCGGTGACGGTGCTCATGGGGGCTCAGGACCGGCTGTATCCGCCGGAGAGCACGCAAGCGGCCTTGGCCGACCGGCCGGCGCGCGTCCTCCTTGTCGAGGTGCCGGGGTGCGGTCACCTCCTGCCCCTCGAGGCGCCGCAGGCGGTAGCCGACGAGCTGGAGCGGCTTCGGGAGAGGGCCGCCGAATGACCCGCCCGCCCGTACCTGGCCCGGTGGCCGTGCTGGGGGCGACCGGTCGGCAAGGCGGCGCAGTCGTCCGGCACCTGCTGCGTCGTGGCATCCCCGTGCGTGCCGTCAGCAGAGCGCCGGACGGCTCGGCCGCACGCTGGCTCGCTAGGGAGGGCGCCGAGGTGGTCGGGGCGAACCAGGTGGACGAGGCGTCCCTGAGGGTGGCCTTCAGAGGCGTTCGAGCCCTGTTCTCGGTGCAGGATTTCTACGGTGCCGAGGGCGGGCCGGCGGGCGAGGTGGATCAGGGTCGCGCGGTGGCCCAGGCCGCTCGGTGGGAGCGGGTTCCGGTCGTCGTGCAGTCCACCATGGCGGCCGGCCAGGACGTGGCCGCCGTGCCGCACTTTCTCAGCAAGCGCCGGGTCGAAACCGAGCTTCTCCGAGTGGGCGTCCCGCACGTCCTGCTCGGCACGGTCTGGTTCATGGACAACCTCTTCGACCCTGCGGTCGGCGGGATGGCCACCCTGCCGGTCATGGCGGGAGCTCTGGGCCGGCATGCTCCGGTCGCCGCGCTGGCCGTCGACGACATCGGTGCCGTTGCGGCGGCCGTCTTGGCCGACCCCGAGCCGTACCTGGGTGGCCGTCTGGACCTTGTCGGTGACCGACTCAGCGTGGCGCAGATGATCGACCTGTTGCGCCGCGCCGAGATTCGTGTTCCCGCGTGGGCTGTGGTGCCTCTGCCGGCGCTGATGGCCGCCGGTCGGGCCCCCGAGTTCGTGCAGCAGCTGCGGTGGCAGCGACGGCAGGGCTTCCAGGTTCGACCGGCACCGCTGCTCGACGTCCCTCGCTTGAGGAGCTTCTCTGAATTTCTGCGCGGACACAGGTCGGGGTAGCCCAGGCAGGGGCTGACAGCCTCAAGGAAGAGGTGTTCATGATCGCAGTGTCGGACGCAGCGGCCCATGGCGTCTTCGAAGGATCGCCGTCCGACGTGGGCGTCGCGGGCACGTGGTAGCTGGGCGGGCGGCCGCCGATGTTTGCCGCGGGGGTCATGCCGGCCGGGACCTGAACTCGTTCACCAGGTTCGGGTGGGAGGGCAGTAGGTCTTGGTAGGCGGAGCCGTGACCGACCTCGTGGCGTTTCGTGAACTGACCGTCGAGATTCGCCCCCCCACGACCGGCTGACACGCCGGCTCGAGCGGACCGCTCGCCGGACGGCCACGGCCACGTCGTGAGGATGCCGGACGGCCACGGCCACGTCGTGAGGATGCCGAGGGGAAGCACGCAGGTCGGTCCCGGCCTCGAGAGGATGCGGCAATGGGCGTCGGGGGCAGCGCAGTTGTACCCGCGTCCTTGCCGATGTCCCTCCGGAAGGGACCGACCAGCACGCTCGAACGCAGGGCGGCCGACGGTGCTCGACCCATCCCGAATCTCGATTTCCGGTCAGCCCCGCCAGCCAGGAGGAGTCGGCCGGCTCAGGCTGCCGACGGGTCAGCGCCGCCCTCTGCTCACGGCGCCGACGCCGCCACTGCACCGGACGACCTCGCGCTACCCAAGCCCTCAGGTGTCGAATCCGGTCGGACCCACCGTAGCGCGGCCCCGACGCGGTTGGCGATAGCTCCATCGAGCCGCTGCTGGTCGACCTGTCCACCGGTGGCAGCCTCGGTCTCAGACGGATGCCCCCTGCTCAGCCCCCTCCGGTCAGGGAGTGAGCTGAGTGCGACGTTGACGCTCGCACACGCGGGTCGTCGTTGTTGTCCACGTGGCCTGGCGCAGACGTGCTCCCTGAGCACAGTGCGCGGGACAGGCGTCCGCACGAGACACGACGCATCCCGTGCAGCATGACGCTGCGGATGCGCCTTCCGCGGGATCAGGCCGAGCCGCGCCCCACCCTCAGCTCGTCGCGGATCTCCTTGAGCAGCTCGGTGTTCGGGTCGATGGTCTCGGCCTCCGGCTCCTTCGGGAAGAACCGCGCCTGAGCGGCCGCATACGGCTTGACGACGCCGAAGTAGACGACGGCGGCGACGATGAGGAAGGCGAGCAGGGCCGTGATGAAGGCGCCGACCGACACGCCTCCGGGCTTGAAGGTGGAGAAGTCCTGCTTGCCGCCGATCTTGCCGATGATGTCCATGAACATGGCGGTGAAGGCCGTGACGACCGTGGCGAACGCGCCGCCGATGACGAAGGCGACGGCGAGCTCGACGAGGTTGCCGCGCATGATGAAGTCCTTGAAGCCCTTCATGGCGAGAATCCTTTCTGCTGCGGACGCTGTCCGCCCGGTCGCCCTCGAGGTGTCGAGGGTCGGCCGTACCATCCCACGGACTGACATCGTTGTCACCCGTGGTCGGATGGTGGCCGACCCCGGTCACGGCGAACCCGTCGCACGGGGCTCATGCATTCCTCGCGGGGCAGGGCCGAAGCCGTGCGTTCGGGGCCACCTGGCTCGGACGCTCGGGGAAGTGCAGGACGGGGGCTTGTGGCGAGCCCTTGCGTGGGGTGGTGGTGTCCCGCCGATGCACGGCCGGCTTCGACGTACGTGCGGCCGTTGCCCGATCCGGACGTGGCGCCGACAGGGGCCGGACCCGCGACGTCATCGGAGCCCTGCGCCCCGGATCTATTGGCGTAGACGGTCGTCGGCGCTTCGCGAGGTCAACGGCCACGATCGAAACCCCATCCGGCCGAAGTCCTGGCTGGTGGCGAGGGTCTGGTGGGTGCAGCGGCGCGAGATGCCCGGGACTGAAGGGTGCGCCGATCTCGCGAGCTCTCTCGGTGGACTCGCTGCGCTGGACCCCCGACGGGTCAGCTCTCCCGTCGCCGGGCGAGCTCCGCCGTGATGAGGCGCTGGCGTCGGACGAGTGCCCGGCGGTGACGGCCGTCGGCTTGGTCGCGCAATTGCTCCTCGGTCTGCGCCAGTTCGGCGATGAGTTCACGAAGGCCAGCGCTGACGGGCCACGCCAGCCCGTGGCCGTCATGGGCGTGCTCTTGCCCCGAAGACACGTCTCAGTCCCACGAATGGTGACGGTGCAGCCGAGGCTGCTGGATGGCCGTTCGCAGCTGAGGGTCGAGGTCGGCCAGGACGTGCACGAGGTCCTGGATCACGGCATGCCTCGCCTCGGTGAAACGCACGCGTGTGGCGCCATCCCAACAGTCTCGCAGGCGTGCTGGCCAGGAGTCAGCGTGCCCGGGCTCTCGAGCGAGGAATGGCAGGTGCACGACCACGTCGTGCTGGCCCTGCTGGACCGCTGCGAGCAGGCTGAAGCGCGGGTCGATTCCACGCAGGTCGAGGCAACATCCGAACTCGCCGTAGTCGTGGATTCGCAGGCCTGGAGCGGAGTGGGCCACGGCCCAGCGCACCGTCCCGTACAGCCGTGTCAGTTCCTGCGGGTTCACGCGCGGAGCATAGGGGATCGGGACCGGGGCACCAGCCCACGCGAGGGCTGGACGTTCTGCCCGGGGCGAATCGGCCTCGCACGTCTGCCCCTGCGTGGGAGGCCCGCGACGCCCTCCTTCGTCCACACACCGGGGTGGGATGCGCCCGACAGGTCAGTCTGGTCGACGACCCCACCACGTTCGCCATCAGCGAAACTGCCGGAGGCAACCGACCGCGCAGGAGTCAAACCACAGTGATCGAAGGTTGCGTCGTGGTCGGTCAGCGAGCGCTCCCGGCAGAATGCCGGCGTCCGCAGTCGCCGGTGCCGGCCCGGATGGGCGACGCCAGGTCCTGCCGATGTGGCCACGGTGGTGGGCATTCTGTGGTCGTGGAGCGTGGGGGACCTGCGGATCGGCTTACTCTGCGATTGCACCCCATGGACCAGGAGCGACGCGGAGCCTGGCGCGGCGGAGAACCGCGGGGAGCGCGGTGTCCCTGAGCTGTGAACCGGCCCGTCGCGGTGGGTCGACGGCGGACTCCCGGCCAGTCGCCGTGGTTGGCCGGCCCGCCTGGAGGCCCCGTCAGCGAGGGAATGACCGCTCCGCTCTGGGCAACCGATGATCCACGTCACCCGCTGTCGGCGCCATCCACTCTGGGCACCAGCCGCACGATCCCGGGAGGTGGCTCCGGTGTCGAGCCGTGTACCGCGCTCGCGCCGTCGCGGGTCGGCGGCGGGAGGGTTGCTCTCGGTAGGTGCGGGCCCGTCGGGCGACGAGACAGCGAGCGTTCCGCGGCGCGTGGACCGTGACGTGGGGCAGGTATGGACGTTCATCCCGTCGCGTCATGGAGTCGGCAGCGACTGGCCGGTTGTGCGATTGTCAGCTGTCGATGGACGCTACCGGTCGATCGGGTTCGGGGAAGGTGCCCGCACCCATCACCAGCTGCCTCATTCTCGAGGTGCTTGTTGGCTGAGCAGCCCGATCACGATGAGTGCGACGCCTACAAGGGTGAACGCAGCAGCGATCGCGTCCCACCAGATGAAGTCTTCTGTGAGTACGGGGGCGTCAAGGCCCTCCGCGAAGGCCCAGCCGGCGAGGGCGAGTAGGGCCACCCCCATGAGCACCACGCGCTTGCGCACGGGGGTCCTGTCGTCGCTGGGGCGGTCCCGGTGAGTGGGGTCGCGGCGTAGTCGCCGCGTCACAGCCGGGCTCGTTCGGTGACCCGCCTGGGCTGGGCCGAGCGAGCGCACGGCAGGGACAGTCTGCACTGGCGGGAAGTGGCTCGCTGCGGGGGAAGGTGGCGGCCCGGGCACGCCTGAGCGGGCACAGTGCCATCCACTGGGCCTCCCGGAAGGATGTGGAGAGTGGGGTCACGCATCAAACCGTTGACGTGACTTCGCCGCTCAACGAGTCACCAGTCGACGAGAAGTCTAGACAGGATGGTGACATCGATGTCAACGCTCTGTCACGCTGGATCAGGTATGCGAAGGCCGCGCACCCTCGGTCATTTCTGGAACGGAGCCGTCGATGCAGGGCACGAGGTCGCGTGAGCGCCCCTCTGTGGACGTAACCCGTCAGCCACACGTGGGCGTCGGGTGCGCGCCGGACCCGACGCAACGTCATTCGGCTCAGTCCGTTCGTCAGATGGGGGGCGCGACAGCCCGCGGCGATGAACGGCCCTGTCGAGGCGGTTCGACCATGACGTGGGTCAGCGTGCGTGCTGAGCGATCGATGGCACGTCGACTCGGTGTCGCACGTCCATCAGCAACGGGTCGGGCCGAACCGATGCTCCCGCATCGCTCTCGCAGCACGATCGGTTGTCCGACCACAGGTTTCCCTCAGAAGGCCTGTGCTGAGCTGCGGGTCTGGCGCAGGACCCCCTGACCCCTCGCTAGACCTGCGGACGAGGCGGTGGCCCTTGGGGGCCGCCGCCTCGGTCGTTTGGCCGCCGTCTCTGGTGCTCGGTCTGCCAACGCTGAGGGTGGGATGCGGGGCGCAGGCCGTTCGTTGCGCCACACTCACGTAACGGTCACGGCGAGGAGGGCTACTTTGGTGGGTGGTGCCGTTGACCGTGCAGGGACAACGGCACCATCACACTCGCATCTTGACCGTGTCGTGGGGCTGGCGCTCCGCGTGCTGCGGGTTCCCGACCCGCGGCGGTGCACCAGAAGCGCGAGGGCGACCCGGCGCGTGTCGCCCAACTGGTGCAGTCATCGAGGCCCGGCGCAGAGGATGGGCCGGATCGTCCTACCACTGGGCGTGTAGCAACCGCTGGTCGAGGGTCGCGGGCGTGCGGGAGTGTCGCTGTTCCCCCTCAGCCGTTCGGTCAAAGCTTGGCCGACTCGAGTTGCGGGTTTCCGGCTGACGAGAAACGCTGCTTCCAGCGCCCGAATACCCTGCCACCGAGCGCCCACGGGGTCCGGCGGTCGGCACGCCTGTCCGCTGCTGACCGCCGGAGCCCGACCCAGTACCGTTGCCCCACGCCAACCGACGGCGATGAGCTTGTCGGGTTGTTGAACGGGTCCTCAGCGGCGCCTACGGGCCACGCGCTGAACTTCCTCGGAGGCTCTCGAGCGGGTCCTGCGTTGCGGACGCATGCTGCTGGGAGCGCCACGAGATCGGCCGACTACCTGCCCGTGGCCGGTGCACCTTGCGGCTGAATGAGGGAGAGCCGGTCGGTGGGATGAGGCGCCGGGCTAGACGGGTGCCGTCGGGTGGTGGTGTCGGCGCCAAACCTCCCAGATGTCATGAGCCACGTCGCTGTACCGAGTGAGCGGATCCGCCGATGAGGCGTCGAACCACTCGACGAAGACTGCATGAACGAGGGCGCGCACGTCGATCGCCCCCGAGGTGGTGGGCAGCCCGGCGACGATCGCTTTCGCTTCGTAGGTGTACTCGTCGACATTGACCTCGAAGGCCACACCCATGAGATCGGCTACGAAGAGGATCCGCGAGACGGTCTGGACGAGTTCCTGCTGCTCGCTTGTGAGGCCCCATCGCCACCGTCGCTGGGTGGGGAAGGAAGCCGCGTATCGGTGGTGCGGTGGCCATCTCGATGAGCGAGTTCTGCGTTCAAACCACGGCACGGCGGGCAGTATTGCAGGGTCCGCTCGCATGCGCGCACGATCGGTGGCTCTCGCCATGGCCCGGCTGCGCGAGCGCATGGCGACCGGGGGTACGGCGCCGGCGGCGTGCCCCGGGTGGTCCAGGGGGGTGGACGAAGCACCAGTTCTGGCCATTTGACCCTCGCGACAGCTTGAGCGGCATCAAGTCGAGGCCCCTGTGCAGGTCAGAGGCCATCTGTGGCCTTGGGTGCCCAGTCGGGTCCAACAGAACCGATTGTTCGTTTCAAGTCCAACCCGGCGATCCAGGCGTAGGGCCCTGACCAGCGGAAACGCGGGGCGGAGGACAGTTGCTTCTCCCGTTGCATCGGATATGCATCGTTGGCACACCTGTGCAAAGACTGTTCGGCGCGTGGATCTGGGCTCTCGCAACGACATCAGGACGTGCGGTGAGCACGGCCTCGACATGTGCACCTTCGCGCGGAGGCAGCCTTGCGGGTGGTGGCCAGCAAGGGCTCTCCTTGTGTCGGCGGTGTGGGGAGCCCGCGCGCAGTGACGTTGTCGTGGCGTCGCACGCGCCACGGGCCAGTGCAACACTCGAGCGTCCAACTTCTGTCACACCAAGGTGTGGTGCCCGCATTCGCTCCGCTAATGCTCGGTGCGCAACCTTGGGCAGACGTTCTAGCAACCAAGACGCGTTCGACGTCGGTTAGGTGACCAACTGGCGTGCCAGGGCGACGACGAGCCCGACAAGGGCGCACGCACCGAGGGTGCGCAGGACCGACCACCCGCGCCACAGGAGCAGGGCGCCGGCGAGCGTGAGGTAGGCGAAGGCGACGGGGTCGAGGGCCCGCGGGTCCGGGAGTTCGAGCGAGACGGGTCCGAGCGTGGCGACGAGGGTGCGGTCGGCGACGGTGTGGACCGCGAGGTAGACGCCGAGGTGGACGATGACGCCGACGACGGCCGCGGTGACCCCGGAGAGGGCGGCCGCGAGGCTTCGGTTGCCGCGCAGGCGCTCGATGAAGGGGGCACCGAGGAAGACGAGGACGAACGAGGGGACGAAGACGACCCAGGTCGTGAGCAGCGACGCGAGGATGCCGGCGGCCCACGGGGAGAGGGCACCCGGGTCGCGGAAAGCGCCGAGGAACGCGACGAACTGGACGACCATGATGAGCGGCCCGGGGGTCGACTCGGCGAGCGCCAGCCCGCGCGTCATCTCGCCCGGGGCCAGCCAGCCGTAGACCTCGACCGCGCGTTGGGCGACGAAAGCGAGCACGGCGTACGCGCCGCCGAAGGTGACGAGGGCGGTCCCCGTAAAGAAGAGCCCCTGCTGCGTGAAGACGCTGCCCTGCCCGGTAAGCAGCACGACGCCGGCCATCGGCACCGCCCAGGCCAGCAGACCGACGCCCAGGACGCGGGCCGCGTACTCGCGGGTCGGGCGGACGTGGTGGAGGGCGTCGTCGCCTACGATCGGGACGGCGTCGCCGCGAACGACCGGGACGGCGTCGCCGGACGGGGAGGGTGCGATCAGCGGGGGCGGACGTCGACGGCCGGCGACTAACCCGACGACACCGGCCAAGAGAACGACGAGGGGGAAGACGGTGTGCAGCAGAGTGAGGGCGAGGAACGCCGCGACGGCGATGGTCACGGCGACGGGGGTCGTCAGGGCCTTGCGGCCCACCCGTAGGACCGCTTGGGCGACGACGACGAGGACCGCCGGTGCGACGGCCGCGAAAACACCCGACACGATGGCGCTCTCGCCCCAGGCGACGTAGACCGCTGAGAGCCCGAGGAGGGCCATGAGCCCGGGGAGGACGAAGAGCGTCCCCGCGACGAGGCCGCCCCGGACCCCATTGAGGAGCCACCCGACGTACACCGCGAGCTGCTGGGCCTCCGGGCCCGGGAGCAGCGTGCAGAAGGAGAGCGCGTGGAGGAAGCGCTCGTGCCCGATCCAGCGGCGTCGCTCGACCAGCTCGCGCTCCATGACGGCGATCTGCCCGGCCGGACCCCCGAAGGTCTGCAGCGAGATCGCGAACCAGGCGCGCACGGCCTGGCCGAACGGCACCAGGTCGGTGGGTCGGTCGGCGGTGCGGGGGGCCTCGGGCACGATGCTCCTCCTAGGTCGCGCTCCAAAGTAGGGCACGCCGCATTGTCGGCGGGGCAAGGCCGGCATCCTCGCCCAGTGTCGTGGACGACGGCGGACCTCAGCGGGCGGCGCAGGCCACAGCGCGCACTGTGACCGCGACCGCGCCGACGTGGGGGAGATCGGCGCGTAGGTGCTCTTCGACGTGAGCGGCAACCCCGTCTGCCTGGGGGAGCGGGGTGGACGCGTCGACCGACACGGCCACGACAGCCAGCAGGGTGTGACCTGACCACCGCAGGCGTACGTCGTTGACCGTGCGGACTTCGTCGACGGTGGAGGCCGAGGTCCGGACCCGCCGGGTGAGGTCGGGTTCGACGGCGTCGAGCAGGCGTGCGCCGGCGGAGCGTGCGGCGGCGCGCAGGACTCCGAGGATGGCAACGGTGATGAGGAGCCCGACGACGGGTCGGCCCAGTCTCAGCCGACGGCGACGCCGCCTGTGCCGACGAGGACCGCCAAGGAGGTGAAGCCGTCTGTGCGGGCGTGCAGGCCGTCGGCGACGAGCGCTGCGGACCCGATCTTTCGGCCGACGCGGATGCGGTAGCGGGCGACCCCCTCGTTGCCGATGAAGCCGACGACGGATGCGACGGCGATGGCCCAGAGGTAGTCGACGGGACGGGGGTCCAGCAGTCGGGCGATGCTCTCGGCGCCGACGAGGACGCCGGACAGGGCGATCATCAGGATGAGGACGAGGCCGGCGACGTCCTCGGCGCGACCCCAGCCGTGAGTCATCCGATCGGAGCGGCCACGGGCAGCGAGAGCGAATGCGAAGAGCAACGGGATGGCGGTGCCCGCGTCGACGAGGTTGTGCAGGGTGTCGCCGAGGAGCGCCACCGACCCCGACCATGCGACAACCACGCCCTGCAGCGTCGCGGTCACGAGGAGACCGGCGAGGCTGACCCACAAGGCCTTGCGGCCGGCGGTGGTGCCCTCAACGGCGTCGTCGATGCGGTCGGCGGCGTCGTGCGAGTGCCCGCCGAGCAGACCGGACGCCGCATGCCTCAGCCGGGCGAGCAGGGTGCCACCGAGGTCGTGGTCGTGGTCGTGGTGGTCATCGTGCTGACTTGCGGCGGCCCGGCTGGCGTGGCTCATCGCGCGCGTGCCTTGCTGCGATGGTGGGCGGGGACGTTCTCGAGGAGGTGCTCGACGTGCCCGACGGTGTCGAGGACGAGCTGGCGCACGTGGCCGTTCTCGACCCGGTACAGCACGGTCTGGCCCTGGCGGCGGGAGGCGACCATTCGCGCCATGCGCAACTTGGCAAGGTGCTGGGAGACCGCGGGGACCGGCCGCTCGAGGACCTCGGCCAGCTCGGTGACCGAGCGCTCCTCGTCGAGCAGCAGCCCGACCAGCTGCAGGCGGGTGGGGTCGGCCAGCATCCGTAGGACCTCGACGGCGAGGGTCACCACGTCCTCGCCCCAGACCGGCGGTTCGATGTTTGCGTGCATGCGCAAAGGCTAGCGGTTTTGGCCGGAGTGGTCGTGGCGCGCAGCCGCGCCAGCCCGGTTGCCGGGTGACAGGACTGGGTGCCGCTTCATCGGCCGCACGGTCGAGGCGGTTGTCGGCCAAGCCGTGGGGTGGACGAAGAGCCCTGGGGGTCGAGCAGCCGGCCCCCAGGGGTCCTGAGGTCAACTCGGTCAGCGTGACCACCTCAGCTGGTGGGCGTCAGGCGAGGCTGTCGGCGATGGAGACCACGAGGCCTCCGAGCATGAACGCGGTCAGAGTGGCGATGAGGGCGCCGGTGCCGAAGGTGGGGATGAGGCGTCGTGCTCCTTGGGCGGGTGCGGCGTCGTGGTACGCGTGGGTGAGGGCGTGGCCCTTGCCGCGCTTGAGCAGGTAGGCGTTGACGGGGTAGGCGGCGAAGAAGGCGACGGTGAGCGAGATCGCCATGCCGACCCAGAAGACGATGTTGACCAGGCCGGCGTTCATGGCGCCGGGGATGAGGGCCATGACGACGTTGTCGGTGACCTCCATCGTCGCGATGGAGACGGTGTCGGCGGCCAGTACCACGCGCAGAGCGGTGCCGACGGCGAGCCCGGCCTTGAGCAGGGGGAGGGTGGAGAGCGTGTAGCCGAAGAAGAAGGCCAGGGCGATGGAGATGGCGATGGTGCTCGCGTTGCCGAGCCCGGCGGCGGTGCCGATGATGAGGCCGGCGATCTCACCGATGGCGCAGCCGGTCAGGCAGTGCAGGGTCGCGCTGACGGCCATGCGGGCGATGCCGCCGGTGGCGTGACCGCCGTGCTGGTCGTGGTCGGCGTGGGTGGGGGCGTGCTCGGCGTGGCCGGCCATGGGTCCTCCCGGGGATGAGTGGTGGGGACGTACCCGCGGTGCGTCGGCACGCGGGGGGCGGGGCGTGGTCAGGAGCGCACGAGGCGCCGGATGGCGTCGGAGGCTTCCTTGAGCTTGGCGGCGCCTTCGTCCTCGCCGGCGCGTGCGGCGTCCAGGACGCAGTGGGCGAGGTGGTCGTCCATGAGGCCGAGGGCGACGCCTTCAAGGGCCCGGTTGAGAGCGCTGATCTGGGTGAGGATGTCGATGCAGTACTGCTCCTGCTCGATCATCCGGGCGATGCCTCGGGCCTGGCCCTCGATGCGGCGCATCCGGTTGAGGTAGCCGTCCTTCTCGCTGATGTAGCCGTGGTGGTGCTCGGGGCTGGTGGGTTCAGGCATGGGGGTCCTCGGGTGTGTCGGTGGGCTGGGTGGTGGTGCCGGTGAAGGCGCGCAGGCGCAGGCTGTTGCCGACGACGAAGACGCTGGAGAAGGCCATGGCGGCGCCGGCGAGCATGGGGTTGAGCAGGCCGAGCGCGGCCAGGGGGAGGGCGGCGACGTTGTAGGCGAACGCCCAGAACAAGTTGGTCTTGATGGTGCGCAGGGTGGCGCGGGAGAGGCGGATGGCATCCACGGCGGAGCGCAGGTCTCCGCGCACGAGGGTGATGTCGGAGGCCTCGATGGCGACGTCGGTGCCGGTGCCCATGGCCAGGCCGAGGTCGGCCCGGGCGAGGGCGGGGGCGTCGTTGACGCCGTCGCCGACCATGGCGACCGTCCGGCCCTCGGCCTGGAGGCGGGAGACGACCTGGGCCTTGTCCTGGGGCATCACTCCGGCGATGACCTGCTCGATGCCGACCTGGGCGGCGATGTGCCGGGCGACGGCCTCGTTGTCACCGGTGAGCAGGACCGGGGTCAGGCCCATCGCGCTCAGCTCGCGGACCGCCAGGGCGCTGGTGGGTTTGACGGTGTCCGCGACGACGAGCAGGCCGCGCGGCTGCCCGTCCCAGCCGACGGCGACGACGGTCTTGCCCTCGGACTCGGCGCGCGTCCTGGCCTGCAGTAGTGCGGGGGAGAGGTGCTGGGACCAGTCGGCGAGCAGGGAGGGGCGCCCGACGACGACGGCGTGGCCGTCGATGACGCCCTGGACGCCACGACCTTCGAGGTTGGTGAAGTCCTCGGGCGCCGGCAGGGGCCCGGTCTGCTCGGCGGCGGCGCGGGCGACGGCCTGGGCGATGGGGTGCTCGGAGGCGGCTTCGAGCGCTCCGGCGAGCCGCAGCACCTGAGCACGGTCCTCGCCGGGCTCGGTGACGACGTCTGTGAGAGTCATCCGGCCAATGGTGACGGTGCCGGTCTTGTCCAGCACCACGGTGTCGACGGTGCGGGTCGACTCCAGGACCTCGGGGCCCTTGATCAGGATGCCGAGCTGGGCTCCGCGGCCGGTCCCGACGAGCAGCGCGGTGGGGGTGGCCAGGCCGAGGGCGCACGGGCAGGCGATGACCAGGACCGCGACGGCGGCGGTGAAGGCCGCGGAGACGGGGAACCCCGCTCCGAGCCAGGCGCCGAGGGTCGCGACGGCGAGGGCGATGACGATGGGCACGAAGACGCCCGAGATGCGGTCGGCCAGGCGCTGCACGGCGGCCTTGCCGGTCTGTGCCTCCTCGACCAGCCGGGCCATCTGGGCCAGCTGGGTGTCGGCACCGACCCGGGTGGCGCGCACGACCAGGCGGCCGCCGGCGTTGACGGTGGCGCCGGCGACGGCGTCGCCGACGGTGACCTCGACCGGCACCGACTCACCGGTGAGCATTGAGGCGTCGACGGCGGAGGTCCCGGCGACGACGACGCCGTCGGTGGCGATCTTCTCGCCGGGCCGCACGACGAACTCCTGGTCGGTCGTGAGCTGCTCGACCGGGACCTTGGTCTCGACGCCGTCACGCAGGAGAGAGACCTCCTTGGCGCCCATCTCCAGCAGGGCGCGCAGGGCGGCGCCGGCCTGGCGCTTGGAGCGCTTCTCGAAGTAGCGCCCGGCGAGGATGAACAGGGTCACGCCGGCGCCGACCTCGAGGTAGATGTTGGCGGCGCCCTCCGAGGGGGCGATGGTCAGCTCGAACGGGTGGGTCATGCCCGGTGTGCCGGCCGTGCCGAGGAAGAGGGCGTAGAGGGACCACATGAACGCGGCGAGGGTTCCCATCGAGATGAGGGTGTCCATGGTGGCGCTGCCATGGCGGAGGTTCGCCCAGGCCGCGCGGTGGAACGGCCACGCGGCCCACAGGATGACCGGCGCCGCCAGGGCGAGGCTGGCCCACTACCAATACGTGAACTGCAGCGCGGGGACCATCGACATCGCGATGACCGGGACCGACAGGGCTGTCGCGCCGATCAGCCTCTGCCGCAGGCCGGTCAGCTCGGGGTCGGGTGCGTCCTCGTTCGGCGGGCCCGCGGCGACAGTCGGCGTCGGCAGGGCCGCCGTGTAGCCGGTCTTCTCGATCTCGGCGACCAGTGCGGAGGGGGCGTAGCCCGCGGGCGTGAGGACCGTGGCCTTCTCGGTGGCGTAGTTGACGCTGGCCTGGACGCCGTCGAGCTTGTTCAGCGTGCGTTCTATGCGGTTGGCGCAGGAGGCGCACGTCATGCCGCCGATCTGCAGCTCGACGGACTGGCTCGTTCCGGGTGTGGTGGTGCTCATCGCTCGGATCCTCCGTGCGGGTGCGGTGTGGTGGAGGCGGGTGCGTGCGGGGTCTGGTCCTGGTGCTCCCAGCGGGTCACCACGGCCTGCGGCACGAGGGCGCCGGCAGCGGTGAAGGAGGCGACGAAGACCAGGGCCAGGGCAGCCCCGAAGAGCGCCAGCCGGGTGGCGGCGCTCATCGGACGGGCTCGGCGGTGTACCCGGCTTCCTCGACCGCGGCCAGCACCTGCGCCTCGTCGACCTGGTCTCCACCGACCACGAGCCGCCCGGACGCGGCGTCGACCTCGAGGACCTGAACGCCCGGGAGCTCGCTGATCTCTTCGCGGACCGACATCTCGCAGTGCCCGCAGGTCATGCCGATGACTCGGAACTCGGTGTTGCGCATGGTGTCAACCTCTCGTGGGGATACCCCTACCGGGTACATGTACGTTGTAACGTATGCCCCTGGGGGGTATTCCGCAAGGGGCTGGTGTCCCACAGGTTCGGCACAGGTGGGAGCGGCACACTGCGGTGTCCCTTCCGAGAAAGGCCGCACCTGCATGCCCACGTCCTCGCTCGACGAGCGACTGTTCGCCGCGGTCCAGTCCTTCGCCCGATCCACCCCGTGGCTGCACGGACCGGCCGTGCTCTTCGCGACCTACGGGGTCGTCCTTTTCGCGGGGCTGGCCTTCTGGGCGCTGCTGCGGGCCCGGCGTGCGGGCGACCGTGACCTCGCCGCCGCCGGGTGGGTGGCTCTCGGGACGCTCGTGGCCGTGACCGTGAACCAGCCGGTTGCCGCCCTGTTCGGCGAGGCGCGCCCCTATGCGACGCACCCCGGCGCGCTCCTGCTCGTCCAGCGCACGACCGACGTGTCGTTCCCGTCGGACCACGCGACGATGGCCGGCGCGATCGCCGTCGGTCTGCTGGTCGCGGCGCCACGTCTGGGTCGCTGGGCCGTCGTGGCCGCGGTCGCGATGGCGTTCACGCGTGTGTACGTGGGGGCCCACTACCCGCAGGACGTGCTCGCCGGGCTGCTGCTCGGCGGGCTCGTGGCGGAGGCCGGTTGGCTGCTGCTGCGTCGCCCCCTGACCGCGCTCACGGGATGGCTGCGCCGCCGTCCGGTCGTGCGGGAGGTCTTCCGGCCCGTTGCGACCGGCTGACCCCGGTCAGGCGCGCGGCAGCCGGAGCGCGAACGTGGCGCCGGTGCCTGCGCCGTGGCTGCGGGCGGTCAGGGTGCCGCCGTGGGCCTCGGCGATGGCGCGGCTGATCGTCAGGCCGATGCCCGAGCCGCCGCCGTCCGCGGCGGTGCGGGAGGAGTCGGCGCGGTAGAAGCGCTCGAAGACGTGGGGCAGGTGCTCGGCGGTGATGCCCTCGCCGTCGTCCACCACGTGCAGGACCGCATGGGTTGACTCCTGCGCGGTGCGCACGGTGACGGTGCCCCCTGCTGGTGTGTGCCGCAGGGCGTTGCGCAGGAGGTTGGTCAGGACCTGACCGATGCGCTCGGGGTCGGCGTCGACGAGCAGGGGTGCCGGGGCGACGTCGGTGCGCAGGGTGACCCCGCGGGCCTCGAAGGCGTTCGCCTCGGTGGCCAGGACGTCGTCGACGAGCGCGCCGAGGTCGACCCGAACGGGGTGCAGATCGAGGCGGCCTTCCTGGGCGCGGCTGACGTTCCCGAGGTCGTCGGCGAGGCGGCGCAGGCGGTGGGTGCTCGAGCGCAGCAACGCGAAGGTCGCGGCGTCGGGGGCGATGACGCCGTCCTCGAGGGCCTCGAGGTAGGCCTCGACGGTGGCCAGCGGGGTGCGCAGCTCGTGGCCGAGGTCGCTGAGCATCCGGCGGCGGGTGCCCTCGACCTGCTCGAGGCGCGCTCCGAGCTCATTGATGGTGCTCGACATCCGGTCCAGCTCGACTCCGAGGCCGGAGGCGGGGACGCGCACGTCGTAGCGCCCGGCGGCGACGTCGGCGGCGGCGTCGACGACGCGGCGGGTGGAGCGCTGGACCCGGCGGGTGAACCACGCGCTGATGGCGAGCGCGGCGCCGACGGAGACGAGCAGTGCGACCCCCATCGCCACGAGGAGCGCGTCGCGGAAGGCCATCTCGAGGTGGTAGGTCTCCGAGCTGCTGGGGTCGGTGCCGGCCTCGAGCAGGTGCTGGTGGAAGAGCCCCGGGCCCACGAGGGAGGCGACGAGGTAGGCGGTGACGGCGCCCGCGACGAGCAGCAGGGCCTGCGCGAGGAGCAGCCGCGCGCCGAAGCCGCGCGCCGCCCGGGGACGGGGGTGGCTCACGCTCCGGGACCCATCCGGTAGCCGACCCCGCGCACGGTGCGCACGAAGACCGGGTCGGTGGCGTCGTCACCGAGCTTGCGCCGCAGGTGCCCGACGTGGACGTCCACGAGGTGCTCGTCGCCGACCCACTCGGGCCCCCACACGGCGTCGATGAGCCGGCGCCGCGAGAAGGCCATCCGAGGGTTGCCCGCGAGGGCCGCGAGGACGTCGAACTCGGTGCGGGTCAGGTGGATCGGGTCCTGGTCGAGCCACACCTCGCGGCCGACGGGGTCGACGGCGAGCCGGCCGACGGTGAGGGCGTGGTCGGTGGGTTCGGGGTGGGTGGGTCGGCGGGGGCGTCGGAACATCGCATAGATGCGGGCGACGAGCTCGCGCGGGCTGAAGGGCTTGGTCAGGTAGTCGTCCGCCCCGACGGACAGGCCGATGAGGGTGTCGACCTCGTCGTCGCGGGCGGTGACCATGACGACGTAGGCGTCGGAGAACGTGCGCAGCTGCCGGCAGACCTCGATGCCGTCGAGGCCCGGCAGGCCGAGGTCGAGCACGACGACGTCGGGGTCGACCTCGCGGGCGGCCGCCACGCCGGCGGGCCCGTCGTGGACGACGTGCGCCTCCATGCCGGCGCGCTCCAGGTAGCTGCCGATGAGGCGCGCCATGTGGACCTCGTCCTCGATGACGAGCGCGCGGACCCCCGGGGTGGTCGGGGAGGTCGGGACGCTCTGCATGGGGCCGATCGTGTCACGAGGCCAGGGTCCGTGTGCGCGCGTGCGGGTACCCCCGCGGGCATCTTCATCGAACCTTTACGCCACCTCGACGGGACCGTCGGGCTCGGCGCGCACCCTCGGGGAGGAGGCGAAGGAGATGGTCCCGATGATGACCGGGTTCGTGGGCACCGGCTGGGTCATGTGGCTGGTCATGGGTGGCGTGGTCACCGCGCTGTGGGCGCTGGTGGTCCTCGCCGTCGTGGCGCTGGTCCGTCCTGTCGCTCGGCCGGCGCAGGACGCGAGGGCGCCGCAGGACCGGGCGGCGCGTCGATGACCGCCGCGCGCCGCACCCTCCTCACCGGTGCGCTGGGCCTGGCGGGACTCGGTGCGTTGACCGCGTGCGGGGGCGGCTCCCGAGCAGTGGGGCCGCGCTCGGCCGTCGTGGCCTCCACGGAGGCCTCCCGTCACGCCCGGGGTCAGGTGAGCACCTCGATGCGGGCGGCCCCCACCACCGTCGACCTCGGCGGTGTGGTCGTCGACACCTGGGCCTTCGGCACCGCCATCCCAGGGCCGACCCTGCGCGTCGGGGCCGGCCAGGTGCTGCGTGTCGACGTGCGCAACGACCTGCCCACCGACACCTCGGTGCACTGGCACGGCATCCGGCTGCGCAACGACATGGACGGCGTGCCGATGATGACGCAGGACGCGATCCGCCCGGGCGGGGCCTTCCGGTACGAGTTCACCGCACCGAACCCCGGCACCTACTTCTTCCACCCTCACGTCGGCGTGCAGCTCGACCGCGGCCTGTACGGCGTCCTCGTCGTCGAGGACCCGCACGAGCCGAGTCGCTACGACGACGAGTGGGTCCTCGTCCTCGACGACTGGGTCGACGGCACCGGGCGCACCCCGGACGACGTGCTGGCCGGGCTGACCGCCGGCTCGAGCGCGTCCGACGGTGGCTCGTCCGGAGGCCATGGCATGGGCGGGATGATGGGTGGCTCGACGAGCGGCATGGGCGGCATGGCTTCCGGCGGGATGGGCGGGATGTCGGGCGGCGGGGACGTCGTCTACCCGCATTACCTCGTCAACGGACGCGTGCCGTCCGACCCGGACGTCCTGCACGCCCGACCCGGCGACCGCATCCGCCTGCGCGTCGTCAACGCCGCCTCGGACACCGTCTTCCGGCTCTCCCTCGCCGGACACCGCCTGACGGTCACCCACAGCGACGGCTGGCCCGTGGAGCCGGTCGAGGGCGACGCGCTCCTCATCGCGATGGGGGAGCGCTACGACCTGCTCGCCACCCTCGGCGACGGCGCCTTCCCGCTCACGGCGATCCCCGAGGGCAAGGACGGGCAAGCCCTGGCCCTCCTGCGGACTGCGAGCGGCGCGCCCGGGATCCCAGCAACGGCGGCCGCGACGTCCGGGACCGTCCTGTCGTTGGAGAGCCTGCGTCCTCTGGCGGGCACCACTCTCGGCGAGCGCAGCACGGACCGCACGCACGACCTGGTGCTCTCCGGGTCGATGAACCCCTACCGCTGGGCCATCAACGGCCGCAGTTTCCCCGACACCGACCCCCTCGAGGTGCGCTCGAGCGAGCGGGTCTCGCTGGCCGTCAGCAATATGTCGATGATGGTCCACCCCTTCCACCTGCACGGGCACACCTTCTCGGTACGCGGCAGCGGGGTCCGCAAGGACACCGTCCTGCTGCGGCCGATGCAGCGCCTCGTGCTGGACCTCGACGCCGACAACCCTGGACAGTGGGCCGCTCACTGCCACAACGCCTACCACGCCGAGACCGGCATGATGACGACGCTCGGCTACGTCACCTGACCGGGCTGCCATCGAGCTTCTTCATCGAACCTTCATGGAGCCTTCGGGGTAGAACCGCACGCCCGCGCGAAGGTGTGGACGTTCCCGCTCTCCATCACCGAAGGACACCCGTGCCCTCCACCAGCCGTTCCACCCGTCGCCTCACACTCGGCGCCGTCGCCCTCACCGCCGCGACCCTGCTCGCCGCCTGCGGCTCCGACACCGACCACTCCGGCATGCCGGGGATGTCCGGGATGTCGAGCTTGAGCGCGTCCGCATCCGCCGGCGGGACGGCGGCGCGGGGCGCGCCGGGCGACGTGATGTTCGCGCAGATGATGATCCCGCACCACCAGCAGGCCGTCGAGATGGCCGACCTCGCCCTCGACGCCAAGGCCGGCGCCTCCGAGCAGGTGCGCGCCCTCGCCACCAACATCAAGGCCGCCCAAGACCCCGAGATCCAGAAGATGCAAGGCTGGCTCACCTCCTGGGGTGCCCCCGCCGGGGCCGGCATGGACCACGGCATGCCCGGCATGATGAGCGCGACCGACATGACATCCCTCAAGGACGCCACCGGCACCGACTTCGACCGCCAGTGGCTCACCATGATGATCGCCCACCACAAAGGCGCCATCACCATGGCCCAGGACGTCCTCAGCAGCACCCAGGACGCTGACGTGCGCACCCTCGCCGACGCCATCATCAAGGCCCAGCAGCAGGAGATCGCCACCATGAAGGACCTGCTCGGCTGACCCTTCACGCGCGAACGGAACTCCACCGCGATGGTGGGGCCTCGTTCAATCAGTCACGGTGCTGAGCTTACGGTTCGGTTCGGTTCGTCCCCGGCGTCATGTTCGACGACGACTTGGTGGCGGTCCCTGGTCACTAGTCGCACGAAGTGCCGCTCTGCATATTTCTGGACTCGACGCTGCATACGGTCGTCCATCTGCTGTTCGCCGTCGTCGGCCTGCTGACGCAACTGAAGGATCCCTGGTCGTCGAGTTCGGCACGCCGCGGGACGGGAGAGGCCTGTTGGCGGGAAACACCTATTCGATCGGCATGTTGCCGAAACTGATGCCGGAGAAGGCGGTAGCGGTGAGTTCATCCATGCGGCTTTGGGTGGCACGGACGTATCGTTCGGCCGCTTGAGTCGAGCTGTCACCCAGAAACAGTTTGACCTCGGCCACATGCGCTCCCCGCTGGGCCATGCGTGTCGCTCCGGTCGCGCGCAGGTCATGGAAGTTGATCGGCCTTCCGACGGCGGTGCGTACAGCGGCCCAGCCGCCTCTGCCCTTGCGGAAACTGGTCTCGGACAGCCACCATCCGTCATCGGCGGGGAACAGTAGTCCGTTGCGCCCGACGACGTAGGTGTCCATGTGGTGTGTCAGCGCGGCCAGGACGGGTGCGGGGATCCGCTGGTCGCGCCTGCCCGCTTGGCTCTTGGGCCCTTTCTCGTAGCGGCGCCCGTTCGGTCCGGTACCGATGGCGCGCGTCACTCGGACGACGGGAACCTTGGCGCTCAGGTCGATGTCGGAACGGCGCAACGCGATGATCTCCCCGAAGCGGAGGCCGCAGCCGAGAGCGAGGGCGACCATGGCTTGCCACTCCGGGCGGATGGTGGCGACGATGAGGCGCAGGTCGTCGTCGTCGATGACTTCGGTTCGCGCCTCGGAGCGGCTGCCGATGGAGCCGGCGCCATCGATCTTGAAGGGGTTGATCGCCCCGGGAAGCACGCCATCGGCAGCGGTTGCACTGCGCATGATGGCGGAACCCAACGCGTAGCACTCCCGAGAGGTTTTGGGCTTGTCGTGGGGGAGGTGCTGCTCGTACCAGCGAAGGACGACTGTCACCGTGATCTCGTCAAGAGGGAGTGGGCCCAGAGCGGGCAGGAGGTACTTCCTGAGCCAAAGACCGTACGAGCGACGCGTGGACTCCTGGAGGGGGCCATTGCGGGTTCGGCGTGTCCGCAACCATGTGGCGGAGTACTCCGCAAAGGTGACGACGGCCTCTCGTTCGGCCTGGCGCCTCTCCACCTCTGCTCGTTCCGCGAGGGTGGTCCATTGGGCTCCCTCGGCAATCAAGCGACGCTCCTCGTCGCGTAGCCAGTCCCGCGCCGCCTCGTGTCCGTACGTGGTCGGTTCGAACGTGTGGGGGGCGGCGATGAGCTGCCCTCCGCGGCCCGAGGGGTGGTTGGCAGGGACGCTATAGCGCGCCTGCCATCGCCCCGAGCGCATCTGGGACACCTGCCCGAACCGGTGACGCGCTCGTTTTGCATCGTTCATGCATCGAATCGTAGGGCCATTTTTGTCCCTTTTCGACCCTCGGATGGACAGTTGGACCAGCGTAAGGATGGGGCATATCTGCAGGTCAGGGGGCGTCTGTGACTGTGTATGTCCACTCGAGTCCAACAGAACCAATCGTTCGTTCGAGTCCAACCGGGGGAGCACGAGAAGGGGCCCGGACCACCACGGTCCGGGCCCTTCGCGCACCGGTGTGCTCAGTCCTCGACGGCCGGGGTGCGCCGGTACACCTCCACGTCGACGGCCTTGGCCGAGAGCCAGACCTCCTGCCCCGGCTCCAGGGCGAGGTCGGCCACGGCGGCCGGGGTGACGTCGACGAGGGCCGACGGACTCCCGTCCAGGTCGAGCCGGACGCGGTCGGTGAGGAGGGTCAGCCCGGTGATCGTCGCCGGCCAGGTGTTGCGGGCGCTCGAGCGCCCCGGGGGTGCGTCGGACACCGTGACCGCGGAGGGTCGCAGCGCCACGAGGACCTCCCCGCGGTCGTCGTGGTCGGGGACGACGAAGGAGCCGCCCCCCTCGAGGGCGACCACCGGACCGTCGGCGACCCCGGAGTAGAGGTTGAGGCCGACCAGCCGGGCGACGTACTCGGTCGAGGGGCGGCGGGCCACCTCGGAGGGTGTGCCCTCCTGCACGACCCGGCCCTCCTCGAGCACGACGAGCCGGTCGGCCAGCACGAGGGCCTCGAGGGGGTCGTGGGTGACGAGCAGGCACGGCCCGTCGAAGTCGGCCAGGTGCCGGCGCAGCTCGGTCTGCACGTCGAGGCGGGTGCGGGCATCGAGGGCCGAGAGCGGCTCGTCGAGGAGGAGCAGGCCGGGCGCGCCGGCCAGCGCGCGGGCGAGGGCCACGCGCTGGGCCTGCCCTCCCGAGAGCCCGGCCGGGCGCCGGCGCGCGTGCTCGGCGAGCCCGAGCCGGTCGAGCCACGCCTGCGCCACGGCGCGGGCCTCGGCGCGCGACCGGCCCCGCACGGACGGCGAGAACGCGACGTTGTCGAGCACCGAGAGGTGGGGGAAGAGCCGGTAGTCCTGGAACACGAAGCCCACGGGTCGGTGCGAGGCCTCGACGAAGGCCCCCGTGCTCGCGTCGTCGAGGACGGTGCCGTCGAGGACGATCCGGCCGGCCGTGAGCGGGACCAGCCCCGCCAGAGCCCCCAGCAGGGTGGACTTGCCCGACCCGTTCGGCCCGAGCACGGCGAGCACCTCACCGGGTGCCGCGCGCAGGGAGGCATCGAGGGTGAAGGCGCCGCGCTCGACGCGGGCCTGCACCGACAGTCCGGGAGGGTTCGCGGTCACGCGTTCGTGCCTCCGCGCAGCCACCTGTCGCGCAGCGTGACCAGGATGGCGACCGAGACGAGGAGGAGGACCAGGCTGAGCAGGATCGCCGCGTCGGGGTCGGTCTCCAGCGCGTAGTACACGGCGATGGGCATCGTCTGGGTCCGCCCCGGGAAGCTGCCCGCGAAGGTGATGGTGGCGCCGAACTCCCCGAGCGCGCGCGCCCAGCACAGGACGGCGCCGGCGGCGAGGGACGGCGCGATCATCGGCAGCGTGACCCGGCGGAAGACCGTCATCCGCCCGGCGCCCAGGGTGGCCGCGGCCTCCTCGTACCCACGGTCGGCGGCCCGCAGCGCGCCCTCGACGGTGACGACGAGGAAGGGCATCGCGACGAAGGTCTCGGCCATGACCACGGCGGTCGAGCTGAACGGGATGGTGATCCCGAACCACTGGTCGAGGTACCGGCCGAGGAACCCGTTGCGCCCGAAGGCGAGCAGCAGGGCGACACCACCGACCACCGGCGGCAGGACCAGCGGCAGGGTGACCAGGGCCCGCACCACGCGCAGCCCCGGGAAGGAGGCCCGGGCCAGCAGCCAGGCCAGCGGGACCCCCACGACGAGGGCGATGACGGTGGCCAGCGACGAGGTCCACAGCGACAGCTTCAACGCCTCGGCGGCCTGCGAGCCGCGCAGGATCGTCCACGCGTCACCCCAGGGGGCACGGATGAGCAGCCCCGACAGCGGCACGACGAGGAAGAGGACCGCCACGACGGCCGGGACGAGCAGCGGAGCCGGCGCCGAGCGGGACCCTGCACCGGTCCTCGCGCGGCGCCGTCGCTCGGCGACCGACAGGGTCACGGCCGCTGGAAGCCGGCCGCGGTGAGGACCGTGGCGCCCTCGGCGGAGAGGACGTAGTCGACGAAGGCGGCCGCCGTCGCGGGGTTTCCGCTCTGCGTGAGTGCCGCGATGGGGTAGCTCGTCGAGGCGTTGACGTCCGCCGGGATCTCGATGCCCCTGACCGTGTCGCCGGCGGCCCGGACGTCGGTCACGTAGACCACGCCGGCGTCGACCTCGCCCAGGGTGACCTTGCTCAGCACCGACTTGACGTCCGGCTCCAGGGTGACGGGCTCGACGGTGAGCTTCGCGTTGGCGAAGACCTTCTCGGCGGTCGACCCGCACGGGACCTGGCTCTGGCACAGGGCCGTCTTGACGTCCGCGTCGGCGAGCGAGGCCACACCGGTGACCTTGCCGGGGTTGGCCGGCGGCACCGCGATCTCCATGACGTTCTTCGCGAAGGTCTTCGGGTCGCTCGCCGCCTCGGCGGCCACGACCGTGTCCATGTTCTTCGCACTGGCCGAGGCGAAGACGTCCGCCGGGGCGCCCGAGGTGACCTGCGTCGCCAGGGCCGAGCTGGCCCCGAAGCTGAGGGTGACCTCAACGCCCGGGTGCGCGGCCTCGAACTGCCGGGCCAGGGTGGTGAACGACTCGGTGAGGGAGGCAGCGGCCAGCACGGTGATCTCCCCGCTCACCGACGACGCCGACGAGGCCGGGGTCGAGCCGGCGCCCGCGCCGCTCGCGCTCGTGTCGCTGCCGCAGCCGGCCAGCCCGAGACCGGCGAGTCCGGCGACGAGGGTGGTGATGACGACGCGGCGCATGGGCGCTCCTGGCTTCTCGGGGGAGGGCGTGCGGGTCATCGCGGTCGGGGGATCTCGACCGAGACGTTGGTGGCCTTGACCGCGGCGACGGCGAGCATCCCGGGTTCCAGCCCCAGCTCGTCGGCGGCCTCGCGGCTCAGGAGGGACACGAGGCGGTGCGGCCCGCACTGGACCTCGACCTGCGCCATGACGCCGTCCTTGACGACCCGCGTCACGAGCCCGGTGAACCGGTTCCGCAGCGAGGCGGGCGCGAGGTCGTCGGCATGGAGCTGGGCCGCCTCGGCGGCGAGCTCCTCGGCGAACCGCGCCAGGACGGGACCCTCGACGGCACGCCGGCCCGCCGCATCGGTCGTGGTCGCGATCCGTCCGGCGTCGGCCCAGCGGCGCATGGTGTCGTCGCTGATGCCGAGCAGGTCGGCGGCCTCACGGATCCGGAACAGGTGCACACGGGTACCCTAGCCGCACGTGCGGGAAAAACCACCCGGTGCGGCCAGATCCGCGCGCGCGCAGTCGCGATGAGAACGCATCCGCGGAACAACCAGCGGTCCTGACCTATCGGGCGGTGCTCGTCGGGTCGAGGTTCTGGACGTTCTCGCCGCCGAGGCCGGTGCTCGGCATCGCCCCGGTGCCGCCCGGGGCGCCCGGCATCGCGTTCGTCGTGGTGCCGCCGGCGGCCCGGCCGCGCCGGTTGATCCGGCGCTCGACCCGTCCGGCGACGAGGGTCAGACCGTAGTTGAGCAGGATGAAGAGGACCGCCGCGACGACGAACGCCGGGATGGGGGCCGCGTACGCCGTGCCGGCGTCGCGGGCCACCTGCAGCAGCTCCGGGTAGGTGATGGCCGTGCCCAGGGCACTGTCCTTGAGGATGACGACCAGCTGGCCGACGAGGGCGGGCAGCATCGCGGTCAGGGCCTGCGGGAGCTCGATGGAGCGCAGCACCTGGCCGGGGGAGAGCCCGATCGACAGGCCGGCCTCGGCCTGCCCGCGGGGCAGCTGGTGCACGCCCGAGCGGACCAGCTCGGCGATGACCGACCCGTTGTACAGCGTGAGCCCGGTGACCACGGCGTAGAAGGCGTTGAAGTCGACCCCGAAGACGTTGTTGACCGCGTAGACGCCGAACGCGAAGTACATCATCAGCAGCACGGGGACGGCGCGGAAGAACTCGACGACGACACCGCAGAACCAGCGCACCGGGGCCAGCTGCGAGAGCCGCCCCATGCCGAAGACGAGCCCGAACACCATCGCCAGGACGATCGAGACCGCGGCGGCCTGCAGGGTCTTGAGAATGCCGGGGACCAGGTACTCGGTCCACACGTCGGCCGAGAGCACGTAGCGGCTCCACAGGTCGGCGTCGAGCTGACCGGCCTGCTGGAACTTCCACAGCACCACACCGAGCCCGGCCGCGCCGAGCAGCACGCCGAAGACCGTGAGCACCCGGTGGCGGGCCCGGGCACGGGGGCCGGGGGCGTCGAAGAGGACCGAGGGCGCGCTCATCGCTTGACCGCCAGACGTCGGGAGAGGGCGGTGAACAGGACGCCCACCGGCAGGGTGAGGATGACGAAGCCGATCGCGAAGACGAGGAAGACGGTCACGCTGGCGGTCTCGTTCTCGATGATCACCTTCATCAGGCCCGAGGCCTCGGCGACGCCGATGATCGAGGCGACGGTGGTGTTCTTGGTCAGCGCGATGAGCACCGAGCCGAGCGGTGCGATGGCGCCTCGGAAGGCCTGCGGCAGGATCACCTCGCGCATCGACTGGGCGAACGTCAGGCCGATGGAGCGGGCGGCCTCGGCCTGCCCGGCCGGCACGGTGTTGACCCCGGAGCGCAGGGCCTCGCAGACGAACGCCGCGTGGTACACCGCCAGGCCCACGATCGCCCAGCGGATCCCGTTGTCGCGCACCCACGTCGGCGAGCTCGCCGGGGCGAACTCGAGCTTGAGGATGTAGAACGCCCCGAGGATGCAGAACAGGAGGATGAGGGTGAGCGGGGTGTTGCGGACGGTGTTCACGTAGAACGCCCCGAGGTTCCGCAGCACGCCGACGGGCGAGACCCGCATGACGGCGAGGACCGTGCCGAGCAGCAGCGAGCCGATCGCCGCGAAGACGGTGAGGTAGACGGTCATCCCGAACGCCGCGAGGACGTCGTAGTTCTCGAAGATCTCCCGCACGGGCGGGTCCCCTTCCGGTCAGCGGTGACGGGGGACGCCGCCCGCCCGGGTGGGCGGTCGGCGTCCCCCGACGTCGTCGTGCGTCAGGAGCAGGCGTCCGGCGTGGGCGGGTTGCCCGCGCCCGGCTTGTAGCCGGCCGGCCCGAGGTTGTCGTCGATCGCCTTCTGCCAGGCGCCGTCGTTGACCATCTTGGTGATGGCCGCGTTCACCTTCTCGCAGAGGGCGGTGTCGCCCTTCTTGAGGCCGACGCCGTAGCGCTCCTCGGAGAAGGTCTTGCCGACGACCTTGAACTTGCCCTTGTACTCGTCCTGCGCGGCGAAGCCGGCGAGGATCGTGTCGTCGGTGGTCAGGGCGTCGACGCCCTTGTTGGCCAGTGCCGGGAGGCACTCGGAGTAGGTGGCGAACTCCTGGAGCTGGACGCCCGGGTACTGGTCCTTGACCTTCTGGGCCGAGGTCGAGCCGGTGACCGAGCAGAGCTTCTTGCCCTCGAGGGCGTCCGGGCCGGTGACCGAGGAGTCGTCCGCGCGCACGAGCAGGTCCTGGCCGGCGACGAAGTACGGCCCGGCGAAGGAGACCTTCTCCTTGCGGGCGTCGGTGATCGAGTAGGTCGCGAGGACCATGTCGACCTGACCCGTGGAGATGAGGGTCTCGCGCTGCGCGCTGGGGGCCTGCACCCAGGTGATGTCGGCCGCGTCGGTGCCGAGCTCCTTGGCGATGTACGTCGCGACGTCGACGTCCATGCCCGAGTACTCGGTGCCCTTCTTCAGGCCCATGCCCGGCTGGTCGAACTTGATGCCGATCTTCAGGCCGCCGCCGGAGTCGCCGGACTCGCCGCCGCCGCTCCCGGTGTTCCCTGCGTCGGAGCCGCAGGCCGCCAGGCCGAGGGCGAGTGCCGCGGTGGCCGCGACCGCACCCCATCGTCGTGTCGTCATGTGCTGTTCCTCCCTGTCGTGCCGTGCCCCGGGTGGTCGGGGCGCGGCGATGTGCAGTCCCTCGTGGGTCAGTGGGTGAGGATCTTCCCGAGGAAGTCCTTGGCCCGCTCGCTCTGCGGGTTCGTGAAGAACTCCTCGGGCGTGCCCTCCTCGACGATCTGGCCGTCGGAGAGGAAGACGACCCGGTTGGCCGCCTTGCGGGCGAAGCCCATCTCGTGGGTGACGACGATCATCGTCATGCCGCTCCTCGCCAGCTCGACCATGACGTCGAGGACCTCGGTGATCATCTCGGGGTCCAGCGCGGAGGTCGGCTCGTCGAAGAGCATGACCTTGGGGTCCATCGCGAGCGAGCGGGCGATGGCCACACGCTGCTGCTGCCCGCCGGAGAGCTGGGCGGGGTACTTCTCGGCCTGGTGGGCGACGCCGACCCGTTCGAGGAGCTCCATCGCGCGCTTGTCCGCGTCGGCCTTCTTCATCCCGCGGACCTTGACCGGCCCGAGCGTGACGTTCTCGAGGATCGTCTTGTGGGCGAAGAGGTTGAAGGACTGGAACACCATCCCGACGTCCGCGCGCAGGGCCGCGAGCTCCTTGCCCTCCTCGGGGAGGTGCTTGCCGTCGATGGTGATCGACCCGGACTCGATGGTCTCGAGGCGGTTGATGGTGCGGCAGAGCGTGGACTTCCCGGAGCCCGAGGGGCCGATGAGGATGACCACCTCGCCCGTGCCGACGGTGAGGTCGATGTCCTTGAGCACGTGGAGGTCACCGAAGTGCTTGTTGACGTCCTTCATGACGACCAGGGCTTCGCTCATGCTGCTGCAACCTAGTCAAGACCGGGCCTCTCAGGGAAATGCCAGCCACCCGATCGGGCATCGTGACCGATCCGAGACCTCGGGACGGCGGCGCGCCGGGAGGTGTCGGATCAGGCCACCCAGACCTTCCGCAGCGTGGCCGTGACCGTCCAGGTCGTGCGCTCGCCGGCCCGCAGACGGACGGCCGTCCCGGGCCCGAGGTCGATGGTCTCGCCGTCCTCGAACTCCACCGTCCCCGCGCCGGACAGGACGACGAACACCTCGTCGGTCTCGGTGTCCCGGGCGGTCCCGGCGGTCATCTCCCAGACGCCCACCTCGACGTCGCCCAGCGCCGCGAGCGTACGGACCGCCGCGGTCGGGCTGCCGGCCACGACGTCGGCGGTCGGCAGCGGGTGGTGGGGGAGGGCGAGGCTGTGGGCGTCGGCGAGGAGGCGGTCGGACATGACCGGATGGTGTCACGCCACCGATCGAGAAGCCAGCAGACCCTCGAGCCGTCGGTTTCCGAGGCAGCCGGCCGTGGGAGGTCCGTGATCCGTGGACACGGGCGCGCGCGACGGGACCGCGCTGGGGCATGATGCTCGGCATGCCCGTCTCGCCGTCCGTGGTCCGCGCCTCGCTCGCCGACGCGGTGCCGGACGTCTTCTGGACCGACCGCCCCGCGCTGCGCCCCGACCCGCGCCCGGCGCTGACCGGCTCCGGGCACCACGCCGACCTGGTCGTGGTCGGCGGGGGCTTCACCGGGCTCTGGGCCGCGCTCCAGGCCAAGGAGGACGACCCCTCCCTCGATGTCGTCGTCCTCGAGCGGGGGCGGCTCGGGATCGCGGCGTCGGGGCGCAACGGCGGGTTCGTCTCGCCGTCGCTCACCCACGGGCTGGCCCAGGGCGTGGCCTGCTGGCCGGACGAGGTGCCCGCGCTGGAACGCCTGGGCGCCGAGAACATGGCCGGCCTCGCCGACGCGGTCGAGCGGTACGGCATCGACTGCGACCTCCATGTGCCCGGTGAGCTGACCCTCGCCCTCGACGAGCGTCAGCTCGCCACGGTCCGGGAGGCCCACGCCCTGCACCGCGAGCACGGCGTGCCCGTCGAGCTGCTCGATGCATCGGCGGCCCGGGCCCGCGTGGACTCCCCGCGCTACCTCGGGGGGATGCACGACCCGACGGTCGGGCTCGTCGACCCCGCGCGGCTGGTCTGGGGGCTGGCGGCGGCCGCCGAGCGGCTCGGGGTGCGGGTCCACGAGGACACCGCCGTCGCCCGGTTCGACGCGGACGGCGACGGGCTGCTCGTCGGCACCGAGTGGGGGAGCATCCGCGGCCGGCGGGTCGTCGTGGGCACCGGCGCCTTCCGGGGGGTCCTGCGCCGGCTGGCCTGGTACACGCTGCCGGTCTACGACCACGTGCTGATGACCGAGCCGCTGACGCCCGCGCAGCTGGCCGCCGTCGGCTGGGAGGGGCGCGAAGGGCTCACCGACGCCGGCAACCAGTTCCACTACTACCGGCGGACGCTGGACGACCGCGTGCTCTTCGGCGGCTACGACGCGAACTACCACTTTCCCGGGCGGATCGACCCTCGGTACGAGCAGTCGGCGTCCCACGACCTGCTGGCGCGCCACTTCCTCGAGATCTTCCCCCAGCTCGAGGGCGTGCGCTTCACCCACCGCTGGGCCGGCGTCATCGACACCACGTCGCGGTTCACGCCAGTGTTCGGGACGGCGTTCGGCGGTCGGCTCGCGTACGCGGTGGGCTACACCGGCCTCGGGGTGGCCTCCACCCGCTTCGGCGCGCGGGTCGCCCTGGACCTCGTGCACGGCCGCGACACCGAGGTCACCCGGCTGGGGATGGTGCGCCGCAAGCCGCTACCCTTCCCGCCCGAGCCGTTCCGGGCGATCGGGGTCAAGGCCACGCGGGCCTCGCTGGCCGCCGAGGACCGCACCGGCCGGCGCAACCTGTGGCTGCGCGGGATGGACGCCGTCGGCATCGGGTTCGACAGCTGAGGGTCCGGGCCGGCTCAGGAGACGAAGTGCTCCCGCCGCCCCGCGGCCGACCGCTCCCGCCAGACGCGCCACCACCCGGGGTCCCGGCGCAGCACGAGGTGGTACCACGCGTAGCGCGCCTCGTCCGGCCAGCGCCGCCAGCGCATGCCCGGCTGGCTCGTGAGCCAGCCGAGGTTGCGGTAGGCGACCTCGGCGCGCGCCGGGTCCGCCGGGACGTACACCGGCAGGGTGCCGCCGAGCAGCGGCACGACGTCACGGGCGCCGGAGGGGTGCAGCCACGACGCGTCGAGGCAGGTGCCGAAGGGCAGGCCGCTGCGCACGAGCCGCCGGTGGATCTCGACCTCGTCGCCCCGCACGACGAGCCGGGGGTCGGGCACGCCGACGGCGTCGAGCGCTCGGGCAGCGAGGAGCATCCCGTTGAAGGGGTTGACGACGTCGCGCAGCACCCCGGTGGCCGGCAGGTCCGTCCGGACGGTCGCCCGGCGGGTGCCGCTGCGCAGCCCGAAGGCCAGCCGCGAGGGGTCGTCGACGTCGAGGACGAGGGGGGCCACGACCTCGAGGGACTCGCGGTCGGCGGCGGCGAGGAGGGCGGTGAGGGTGCCCGTCGTCGCCGGACGCCCGTCGTCGTCGGCCATCCACACCCAGTCCGCCCCGAGCGCGCGTGCGGTGAGGAGGCCGTAGGCGAACCCGCCCGCGCCCCCGAGGTTCGTGGCCGACGGCAGGTAGGTCAGCGGGAGGTCGCAGCCCTCGACGACGTCTCGTGTGTGGGGATCGTCCGCGTTGTCGACGACCACGAGGTGGTCGGGGCGGCGGTCCTGTGCGGCGAGCGCCGCCAGCCCCCGGGCGAGCAGCCCGGGACGGCGGTGTGTGACGACGACGGCGACGACGCGCCCGGCGGTGCGGTTCACGTCCCCGACGATAGGGCGCGCGGACGAGCGGCTCCCGTCCTCGAGGTGAACTGCAGGCGTCGCCGCGATGGCCCCTGCCGGCGCATGACGGCTCCCCGCCCGGCACCGGTCACCCTGCGGCCGTGGCGAGTTCACCGTCCGTACCCCGTCCGTCCCTAGCGTCGTCGGCGTGAGCGAACCCTTCTCCCTGCTCCTGCCCGTCTACCGCGGTGACCGGCCACAGCACCTCGTCTCGGCGTTCCGCAGCACCGTGCACGAGCAGCTGCGCCGCCCCGACGAGGTGGTCGTCGTCCAGGACGGCCACATCGGCCCGGAGCTCGCCTCGGCCCTCGAGAAGCTCGAGTCCGGGTCGCCCGTCCCCGTGCGACGGCTCCGCCTCTCGCACAACGTCGGTCTGGCCCAAGCCCTCCAGTGTGGCCTCGCGGCCTGCCGGCACGACGTCGTGGCCCGGATGGACGCCGACGACATCTCGCTGCCGCACCGCTTCCTCGTGCAGCTCCCGGTCGTCGAGGACGGCGCCGACCTCGTCGGTGCGGCGGTGCTGGAGGTGGAGGGCGACGACGTGCGCGCCGGCGGGGGAGTCCTGCGCGTCCCGCCGGTGGAGGCCTACGACATCGCCGCGACCGCCCGCTGGCGCAACCCGTTCAACCACCCGACCGTCGTCTACCGGCGCAGCGCGGTGCTCGCCGCCGGGGGCTACCGCGAGCTGCCGTTCATGGAGGACTACTGGGTCTTCACCCGGATGATCGCCAACGGGGCGCGGGTCGTCAACATCGCGGAGCCACTCGTGCGGTACCGGGTCGACACCGGCGCGTACGAGCGCAAGGGCGGTGTGCGACAGCTGCGCTCGGAGCTGCGGCTCCAGCGCCGCCTGCGGTCCGAGGGCTTCACGAGCACCGGCCAGATGGTGCGCAACTCCGCCGTCCGGGGCGGGTACCGCCTCGTCCCGACGGCGCTCCGCCGGCGTGCCTACCGGCACACCTTCACGAGCGACCCCGCGACCGCCACCGAGCTCCCCCTGCCCGTGGCGCCGCCGTGGCACCGGCACCCGTCCGCCGGGCGGTGGGTCGCCCCGCCGGCCGTGCGCACCGGGACGGAGGACGAGGCATGAGCGGCGTCGACCTCGTCGTCGTCGGGTCCGGCCTGTACGGCCTGACCGTCGCCGAGCGCGCCGCGGAGCGCGGCCTGGACGTCCTCGTCCTCGAGAAGCGGGACCACATCGGCGGCAACGCCTGGAGCGAGGTGGAGCCCGAGACCGGCATCGAGGTGCACCGGTACGGCGCCCACCTGTTCCACACGAGCAACGCGCGGGTGTGGGAGTACGTCAACCGGTTCACGGCCTTCACCGACTACGTCCACCGCGTGTGGACCGTGCACCGCGGCGAGGTCTTCCCGATGCCGATCAACCTCGGCACGCTCAATCAGTTCTTCCGCAGCGCCCACAGCCCGGAGGCCGCGCGCGCCCTGGTGGCCGAGCAGGCCGCCGAGCTCGCCGGCGACCCGCGCAACCTCGAGGAGAAGGCCATCAGCCTCATCGGGCGGCCGCTCTACGAGGCGTTCGTGCGCGGGTACACCGCCAAGCAGTGGCAGACCGACCCCACCGAGCTGCCGGCGGAGATCATCTCCCGTCTGCCCGTGCGGTTCTCGTACGACAACCGCTACTTCTCCGACACGTGGGAGGGCCTGCCGGTCGACGGCTACGCCGCGTGGCTGACCCGGATGGCCAACCACGCGCGCATCGAGGTCCGACTGGGCACCGACGTGCTCGAGGGCGACCACCACCTGCACCGGGACCGGTTCGTCGGGCAGGTGCCCGTCGTCGTCACCGCACCCGTGGACCGGTGGTTCGGCGAGGCGCACGGCCGGCTCGGCTGGCGCACGCTCGACTTCGACCAGGAGGTCCTCCCGGTGGGGGACCACCAGGGCACCGCGGTCCTCAACGAGGCCGACGAGTCCGTCCCGTGGACCCGGACGCTCGAGTTCCGGCACTTCCACCCGGAGCGGACCCACTACCCGAGCGACCGGACGGTCGTCGTCCGCGAGCACTCCCGGTTCGCCGGGCCGGGCGACGAGCCGTACTACCCGGTGGCCGCTCCCGCGGACCGCGAGCGGGTGGCCGCCTACCGCGAGCTGGCGAACCTCGAGCGCGGCCTCGGTGTCCACTTCGGCGGACGGCTGGGCACCTACAAGTACCTCGACATGCACATGGCCATCGCCTCGGCGCTGACCTTCGTCGACAACGAGCTGGACGACCTGCTCGCCGGCCGCCCGGTGGGTGCACGGTGACCGACCTCGACGTCGTCGCCCGGGTCGTCCTCCCGCTCGACGGGGACCTCGACGTGCTCCCGCTCTACGTCGACGGCCGGCACGTCCAGGAGCCGCCGGTCGACGAGAACCAGCCCGTGCTGTCCCTGCCGTCCGACCAGCACCCGGACCAGGTCCTGGGCCGCCGCTCCTACCGCCTCGGAGAGGGCGTGGGTGCATCGTTCGCGACCTGGCTCAACGCCTTTCCCGCCTCGTACTGGCGCCGGTGGACGACCGCCACCGAGGTGGTGCTGCGGGTCCGTACCACCGGCGAGGGCGTGCTCATGGTGTACCGGTCCTCGGCCCGGGGTGCCAGCGCGCGGGTGACCAGCCGCTCGCTCGACGGGTCCGCCGACCACGAGGTGCGGCTGCCGCTCGACACCTTCGCCGACGGCGGCTGGTACTGGTTCGACCTCGTCGCCGGGGCCGGTGGGCTCGTGCTGAACGAGGCCGACTGGAGCGTGCCCGTGGGCGACGCCCCGGCGCCCACGCCGGGCGGGACGACGGTCGGCATCACGACCTTCGACCGGCCCGGGTACTGCGCCGCGCTCCTGGCCCAGCTGGGCTCGGCGTCCGAGCTCGACGACGTCCTCGACGCGGTGGTCGTCGTCGACCAGGGCAGCCGCCGGGTGGAGGAGGACCCGGGGTTCCCGGAGGCCGAGCGACTCCTCGGCGACCGGCTCCGCGTCATCCGACAGGCCAACCTCGGTGGCTCGGGCGGGTTCTCGCGCGCGATGCTCGAGACGCTCGACGCCGGCCGGTCCGAGCACGTGCTGCTCCTCGACGACGACGTCGTGTGCGAGCCGGAGGGCATCGCCCGGGCCGTGGCCTTCGCTCGGCACTGCCGCCGTCCGACGGTGGTCGGCGGCCACATGTTCTCGATGTACGAGCGCTCGGTGCTGCACGCCGTCGCCGAGGTCGTGCGCCCCTGGCAGTTCCGCTGGGCGCCGTCCGGCCCGTCGGAGCACGACCACGACCTGGCCCGCCGCACGCTGCGCGCCACCCCCTGGCTGCACCGGCGCCTGCCGGCCGACTACACCGGGTGGTGGATGTGCCTCGTGCCGACCGCGGTCCTGCGTGACGTCGGGCTCTCGCTGCCGTTCTTCATCAAGTGGGACGACGCGGAGTTCGGGCTGCGCGCCGGGGCGGCCGGCCATCCGACGGTCTCGCTCCCGGGCGCCGCCGTGTGGCACGTGCCGTGGACCGACAAGGACGACAGCACCGACTGGCAGGCCTACTTCCACGCCCGCAACCGCATCGTCGCGGCGCTGCTGCACTCGCGCTACGACCGCGGCGGCCGGCTGGTGCGCGAGAGCCTGCTCATCTCGGTCAAGCACGTCCTCGCCATGCAGTACGGCGCGGCGGCCCTGCGCACCCGCGCCCTGCGCGACGTGCTGCGCGGCCCCGACGTGCTGCACGCCGAGCTCGGCAGCGCCCTCGGCGAGGTCCGGGCTCTGCGCGCCCGACACCCGGATGCGCACGTGCGCCCGGACGCCGAGGACTTCGCGCGGGTGACGCCCCGCCGGCGCCGGAAGCGCGACCCCGACCCGACCCGCCCGACCGGCCGGGTGGCGACCCTGGCCGCGGGCGCCGCGGGGCTGCTCCACCAGGTGCTGCCGGTGCCCCCGGGCGCCCACGACGCCCCGGAGGTCGAGGTCGCGGCGGCCGACGCCGGCTGGTGGTCCCTGGCCCGGCTCGACTCCGCCCTGGTCGCGACCGCCGACGGCGGCGGGCTGGCGTGGCTGCGCCGCTCGCGCGGGGACGCGGGCCGCGCTCTCGCCGAGGCGGTCGACGTGCACCGCGAGCTGCTGGCGCGCTGGCCTGAGCTGTCCTCGCGGTACCGCGGGGCGCTGCCCGAGCTCACCGGGGAGTACGCCTGGCGCCGGACCCTCGGGCTGGACGCGTCGTGAGCGACCTCGCCGTCCAGGGCGTCGGCGGGGGGCTGACGGAGGTGCTGCGCCGCCGGCACCTGCTGGGCCTGCTCGTCCGCAAGGAGCTGCGGGTGCGCTACCGCGCCTCGCTGCTCGGGCTGGGCTGGTCCTACGTCAAGCCGGCGGTCACCTTCGCCGTCTACTTCGTGGGGCTCGGGCTCGTCCTGCGCCAGACCAGCATCCCCGACTACGCGGTGTACCTCTTCGGCGGGCTCGTCGTCGTCAGCGCCTTCTCCGAGGCCCTCGGCAACGCCACCCGCTCGGTCGTCGCCAACGGCGAGCTGGTCCGCAAGATCTTCCTGCCGCGCGAGCTGTTCCCCGTGGCCAGCGTCTGCGTGGCGGGGGTGCACCTGCTGCCGCAGCTCGTCGTCCTCCTCACCGGTGCGCTCGTCGCCGGCTGGCGGCCCGACCCCGGCGGGATGCTGGCCCTGGCCGCCTGCGTGCTGCTCACGGGGCTGCTCGCCACGGGTCTGGGGCTGCTGCTCTCGGCCGTCGACGTCCTCTTCCGCGACGTCGAGAACGTCGTCGACCTGGTCCTCACGGTGCTCGTCTGGACCTCGCCGGTGCTCTACCCGACGCACCTCGTCGAGCGGCTGCTCGGGGCGGGGTCGTGGGGGTTCACCCTGTACCAGCACAACCCGCTGACCGTGGCGGTCGACCTCGTGCACCGGGCGACCTGGGCGGGAGCCTCCCCGGGGAACGTCGCGCTCGTCCCGTCCGACCTGGTCTCCCGCACAGTCATCGCCCTCGGCACCGCCCTGCTGCTCGTCGCGCTCGGGCAGGCGGTCTTCCACCGGCTCTCCGGCCGGTTCGCGCAGGAGCTCTGATGGGGGCGCGCGTCGCGGTGTCGGTCGAGGGCGCCTCCAAGCACTTCCGGCTGCGGCACACGCACTCCCTCAAGGAGAGCCTCGTCTGGGCGGTGCAGGGACGGGCACGCCACGACGACTTCCACGCCCTCGCCCCGCTCGACCTCACCGTGCACGAGGGCGAGACCGTCGCGCTGCTCGGGCGCAACGGGTCGGGCAAGTCGACGCTGCTCAAGCTGGTCGCCGGTGTGATGGCCCCGGACACCGGCCGGGTGCGGGTGCGCGGCCGGCTGGCCGGGCTGCTCGAGGTCGGCGCCGGCTTCCACCCCGACCTCACCGGCCGAGAGAACGTCCACCTCAACGCGGCCATCCTCGGCATGGATCCGGCCGCCGTCCGCGCGCGCTTCGACGACATCGTCGCGTTCGCCGACATCGGTCCGTTCCTCGACACCCAGGTCCGCTTCTACTCCTCGGGGATGTTCCTGCGGCTCGCCTTCGCCGTCGCGGTGCACACCGAGCCGGACGTCTTCCTCGTCGACGAGGTGCTCGCGGTCGGCGACGAGGCCTTCCGCGACAAGTGCCTCACCCGCATCGAGCAGCTGTCCGCCGAGGGCCGCACGCTCGTCGTGGTCAGCCACGACCTCCCGCTCGTCGAGCGGCTCTGCGACCGCGGCATCGTCCTCGATGCCGGGCGCGTCGTGCACGACGGCCCGGTGGAGGAGGCGGTCGGCCGGCTGCGGGCCGTCTTGTGACGTGGTGGTCGGCCGTCCCCGCCGTGCTCGTCGGGGCCCTGCTCCTCGTCGTCCCGGGAGCCCTGACGGCGTGGGCCGCCGGTGTGCGGGGGGTGCTGACCGTCGCGCTGGCCCCCGTGCTGTCGACCGGGGTCCTCGGGGTCGGAGCGGTGGTCACGCAGGGCGTCGGCCTGCGGTGGGGGCTGCCCGCCGTTCTGCTCTCCACGGCGGCGGCCGTGGCGGTCGTCGCCGTCCCGCGGTACGTCGGGCGCGCGACCCCGCGTCCCCGGGCGGGTGACCGTCCGCTCCTGTGGTGGGCGAGCGGCCTGGGCGTGCTCGGGGGTGGGGCATCGCTGGCGCTCGGCTTCGCGCGCGGCGCCGGTGGGGTCACCACCTGGCCGCAGACCTTCGACGCGGTGTTCCACCTCTCGGCCGCCCGGCACGTCCTGACGACCGGCGACGGCTCGTCCTTGACCCTCGGCACGGTCGCGGTCCCGGGAGCCTCCCGGGGGTTCTACCCGGGTGCATGGCACGACCTCGCGGCCCTCGTCGCCGGCGTCACGGACGTGCCGGTCGTCGTGGCGGCGAACGTGACCGCGCTCGTGGTCGTGGCGGTGGCCTGGCCGATCTCCCTCGTGGCGCTCGTGCGCGTGGCGCTCGGTCCGCGGCCGCTGCTGCTCGCGGCGACGGGTCTGCTCGCGGCCGCCGTCACGGCCTCGCCGGTGCTCGTCTCCTCGTACGGCACGCTCTGGCCCAACGCCCTGGGGACCGCCGTGCTCCCGGCCGCCCTCGCGCTCGTGGTCGGGGTGCTCGGGCGCCCCGTGCGGGCCGGCGGGGCGCCGAGGGCGACGGCGCTGGTCCTCGTCGGACCCGCGCTGGCCGGGCTGGGCCTGGCCCACCCCAACGCCGTCGTCTCCCTCGTGGTCCTGGGGGTCGTCGCCGCGGTCGTCGCGGCGTGGCGTGCGGGTGGGCGCCTGCGGGTCGCGGGTCTCGCCCTCGTCCCGGCCACCGTCTGGTTCCTCGGATGGTGCCCGGCCTTCGACGGGACGCGCCGCACCTCGTGGCCGGCCCGTGAGAGCCCGGGGCAGGCGGCGGGGGAGTGGCTGACGCTCTCGGTCCAACGCGTCCCGCTTCCCGCCACCGTGGCTGTGCTGACGGTCCTCGGGGCGGTCGTGCTCTGGGTCGGCCGGGACCGCGCCCGTCGCTGGCTGGTCGCGGCGCACGTCGTCGCCGGGATGCTGTTCGTGCTCGTCGCCGGGAGCGACGGAGCGATCGCGCGGCGGCTCGGAGGCCCCTGGTACGACGACGCGTTCCGCCTGGCGGCCCTCGCCGGCGTCACCGCGGTGCCCCTCGCGGCCGTCGGTGTCGAGCAGGCGGTCCGGTGGTCGGCGTCGTGGGTCCGACGCGGGCCCGGGTCGCCTCGCACGGTGCGTGCGGCACCGCTCCGGCTGGGCTGGCCGGTGGCCGTCCTCACCCTGCTCGTCCTGGTCACCGGCGGGCTGTACCCGGACGCCACGGCCAAGGTCACCGGGCAGTGGTACCGACCGCGCGCACTGTTGGGCACGGCCGAGGAGCAGCTGGTCGCCCGGCTGCCCGAGCACGTGCCCGTGGGCGCCGTCGTCGCGGGCAGCCCGTGGGACGGTGCCGCGCTCACCGGTCCCATCGGGGGCCGCGACGCGCTGTTCCCGCACCTCAACGGACGCTGGGACGCGGACCGGCGGCTCCTCGCGGGCGACCTGGACCGGGCGGCCACCCGGCCCGACGTCTGCGCGGCGGTGCGGCGGTTGGGAGTCACCCACGTGCTGACGTCCGGCCACGGATTCTGGGCCGGCGACCGGCGCCGGCAGCTCTACGACGGCCTCTCGGTCGCGGGCCACCCCGGGTTCGTGCGGGTGGACTCGTCGGGGAGCGCGGACCTCTGGCGCATCACCGCCTGTGGGGAGTGAGGTCCGCCGGGACACGACCGGTGACGCGGCGGACACCCCTCGCGTCTGTCGTCGAAGAGCCTGCGGGAGTAGTCTGTTTGCGTAGGGTCGAGATGTGCGGGGGCAGCAGGCACCCCGTCCGGCCCTGCCGTCACCGGAGGCGTTCGACGCCTCGGTCGGGACACGCCGTGAGCACAGACCCAGCCCTCGCCCCCCAGGTCCTCCCGCCCGCGCCGGTGCTCGTGCACCAGCTCCTCGCCGAGGTGGCCGCCGTCGACGATCCGGTGGGCCGCGAGGCCGCGGCCCTCGAGCTCGAGCGGGTCCTCGCCGAAGGGGCGCGGGCGGCCGGCGCGCTGGCGCGGCTCGTCGCGCACGGTCGCCAGCGCCCCCGCGCGTACCTCGACGAGGAGGACATCGGGTCCTTCGCCCGGCCGCCGTGGGCCTGAGCGACGTCCCGCCCGACCTGCTGCGGCGGGCCCGCGCGCTGCTCGGTGACGCGCCCCGCGCCCTGCTCGGCATCACCGGGGTCCCGGGGGCCGGCAAGACCACCCTCGCGGAGGAGCTGGTCGCGGCCCTGAACGCGGAGACTCCGGGGCAGGCCGTGCACGTCCCGATGGACGGCTACCACCTGGCGGACAGCGTCCTGGAGGCGCACGGCACCCGAGCGCGCAAGGGGGCCGCCGAGACCTTCGACGGCTGGGGCTACGTCGAGCTGCTGCGGCTGCTGCGCACGTGCCCGGCCCACCCGGTCTTCGCGCCCGGCTTCGACCGTGACCTCGAGCAGCCGCTCGCGGGCGCGATCGAGGTACCGGCATCGGCACGGCTCGTCGTGTCGGAGGGCAACTACCTTCTGCTCGACGCGCCGCCGTGGTCCCACGTGCGCGAGCTCGTGGACGAGGTGTGGTTCTGCGAGGCCGACCCCCAACGGCGGACGGCCGCGCTCATCGGTCGGCACGTCACGTTCGGCAAGGAGCCCGAGGCCGCCCGGTCGTGGGTCGCCGCGGTCGACGAGCCGAACGCCGCGCTCGTGGCCGCCACCCGTGAGCGGGCGGACCTCGTGGTGCGGACGTACTGATCTCCGCCCCGGTGGGTGCCGGTGCGGGTCGTTGAGGAGTCGCCCGGGGACGTCCATGTGCTCCGGTATCCGGGCCAAAATTCTTGTCGGGCAGCAGGATTGGGCCGTGGAAACTCTTGTCGACCGTACAAGTGTTCGGTACGATGAGGCATGGACAGGGGGACGATCAGCAGCCGCATCGCGGCACTGCGCGAGGAGTGCGCGCGGCTGGGTCGTGAGCTCGTGGAGTCCGGTCAGGGGTTGTCGTCGGGGGATGCCTTCGAGCTCGCGGGGGAGGCGCAGGGGCTGGCCAACAGTGCTGATGCCCTGGTGGCGGTGTCGGCGGCGTGGGGTGCGCGGTTCGAGACGCGGCTCTCGGGTGATGGTCCGGCGGAGCGGGTGCACCCGCTGGGGTTCGTGGACGGGATGTCGGCGGTGATGTTCTGCCTGGAGGCGGGCCTGACCGAAGGGGTCGCGGGGCGGAAGGTCGTTCTGGGTGCTGCGCTCGGGGAGCGGTTCCCTCGCACGCGTGACCTGTTGGTCGAGGGCGCGGTGGGCACGATCACGGCGCAGAAGGTCGTCGATGCCTGCGCCGGGCTGGAC
>NZ_JBNVZV010000008.1:0-164660 GCF_050496545.1 Phycicoccus avicenniae
CCCCCCCCCCCCCCCCCCCCCCCCCCCCGCCCCCCCCCCCCCCCCCCCCCCCCCCCCCCCCCCCCCCCCCCGCCCCCCCCCCCCCCCCCCCGCCCCCCCCCCCCCCCCCCCCCCCCCCCCCCCCCCCAGGACCCACTCTAGGTCAGAGCCGGACACCTCACCAACGAAGCGGGGGAGCTCCGCGTGCCCCCGCCACGGAGGCCGCGCGGGGTCAGCCGCCGAAGCGCCCGGGGCCCTCGCCCTCGAGCGGCAGTGCGGCCTGCTGCGGCGCGTCGGCCGGGGGACGCAGGCCGAGGTGCGCCCACGCCTGGGCCGTGGCGGTGCGCCCCCGGGGGGTGCGGGCCATGAAGCCCTCGCGCACGAGGTAGGGCTCGGCGACGGTCTCGACGGTGTCGGACTCCTCCCCCACGGCGACGGCGAGCGTGGAGAGCCCCACCGGGCCGCCGGCGAAGCGGCGGCACAGGGCCTCGAGGACGGCACGGTCGAGGCGGTCCAGGCCGGCTTCGTCGACGTCGAAGAGGGCCAGGGCCTCGCGGGCGGCGTGGTGGTCGACGACCCCGGCTCCGTGCACCTGGGCCCAGTCCCGGACGCGTCGGAGCAGCCGGTTGGCGATGCGCGGCGTGCCCCGGGAGCGCCCGGCGACCTCGCGGACCCCGGGCTCGTCCGCCTCGACCCCGAGCAGCCCGGCCGAGCGGTGGAGGATGGTCACGAGGTCCTCGACGTCGTAGAAGTCGAGGTGGCCGGTGAAGCCGAACCGGTCGCGCAGCGGCGCCGGGAGCAGGCCGGCGCGGGTGGTGGCACCGACGACGGTGAAGGGCGGCAGCTCGAGGGGGATGGCGGTGGCGCCCGGGCCCTTGCCGACGACGACGTCGACCCGGAAGTCCTCCATCGCGAGGTAGAGCATCTCCTCGGCAGCCCGGCTCATCCGGTGGATCTCGTCGAGGAAGAGCACCTCGCCCTCGTCGAGGCTGGAGAGCACGGCGGCGAGGTCGCCGGCGTGCTGGATGGCGGGGCCGCTCGTGACGCGGATGGGGCGCTCGAGCTCGGCGGCGACGATCATCGCCAGCGTCGTCTTGCCCAGCCCCGGTGGGCCCGAGAGCAGCACGTGGTCGGGGGGGCTCCCCCGGCGGCGGGCGGCAGTGAGCACGAGCTCGAGCTGGTCGCGCACGCGCGGCTGGCCCGGGAAGTCGGCGAGCCGGCGCGGGCGCAGGGCGGCCTCGACGACCCGCTCGTCGTCGCTGCCGCCGGCGTCGACGACCCGGGCGGTGGCGTCGAGCGAGCCGTCGGCCTCGCGCATCTCGCTGCCGAACCCGTCGGCGGGACCGCCGCTCACCGGCGCAGCTCGCGCAGGGCCAGGCGCAGGTAGGTGGCGACCTCGGAGCCGGCGGGAGCTGCGTCGGCCACGCGCTCGACGGCGTCGGTGGCCTGCTTGCCGCTCCAGCCGAGGCCGACGAGGGCCTCGGTGACCTGCTCGCGCCACGGCTCGGCGGCCGGCGTGGCCGGGGCCGCACCGGCGGGCGGGGTGCCGGTGCCGTGCAGCGCGCCGACCTTGTCGCGGAGCTCGAGGACGAGGCGCTGCGCCGACTTCGCGCCGATGCCCGGGATGGCGCTCAGCGCCTTGGCGTCGCCTGCGGTCAGCGCGCCGGCGAGCTCGTCGGGGCCCATGACCGAGAGCATCGCCAGGGCCAGGCGCGGCCCGACGCCCGAGACGGTCTGCACGGTCTCGAACATGTCGCGCTCGGCGGCGCCGGAGAAGCCGTAGAGGGTGAGGGAGTCCTCGCGGACGACGAGGCTCGTGGCGAGCGACGCCTCCTGGCCGCGGTGGCAGCCCGCGGCGGTGGCCGGGGTGGTGTGGACGAGCATCCCGACGCCACCGACCTCGACGACGACGCGGTCGAGGCCGACGTGCGCGACCGGCCCGCGGACCGAGGCGATCACCGCCGGGTCCCCTCGGCGAGGGCCGCCAGACGCGACTCCTGCGCCCCGCGCCACGCGTGGCAGATGGCCAGCGCGAGGGCGTCGGCGGCGTCGGCCGGCTTCGGGGCCACCTCGAGGCCGAGGATGCGGGTGACCATCTGCGTCACCTGCGCCTTGTCGGCGCGGCCGCTGCCGGTGACGGCGGCCTTGACCTCGGTCGGGGTGTGGAAGACGACCGGCAGGCCACGGCGCGCGGCGCAGAGCAGCGCGACGGCGGTGGCGTGGGCGGTGGTCATCACGCTCTGGACGTTGACGTCGGCGAAGACCCGCTCGATCGCCACGACCTCGGGGGCGAAGCGGTCGAGCCAGGTGCCGAGCTCGGACTCGAGGTAGAGCAGACGCTGCCCGGGGTCGGCGTCGCCCGGGGTCCGCACCACGCCGACGGCGACCATCGTGGCGCGGCCGGGCCGCCCGTCGACGACACCGAGACCGCACCGGGTCAGGCCGGGGTCGACCCCGAGGACGCGCACGCTGGACTCCTGCCGACGGATTGGAACACCTGTTCGGTGCCCCACGCTACCCACTCATCGTCGGTCCGGACGGCAGCAACACGCGGCGTCGTGCGCCCGCAGAACCGCCGCACCTGACCGTCGGGTGGCGTCGTCGGGCGCGAACGTCCGCGTCGTCACGGTGACGACGGGCCTCCTCCCCGGAGACGGGGATGCATCCCCGTCCCGACGGAGCTTGCGCGCCATCACGGTGACGACGCGGTTGTCCGGACGTCGGCGGGGTCAGTCCTCGGCGTCGAGCTCGGCGAGGACGTCGTCGGGGATGTCGCCGTTGGCGAAGACGTCCTGGACGTCGTCGGAGTCCTCGAGGGCCTCGATGACGCGGATCATCTTCTTCGCGCCGTCGGCGTCGAGCGGCACCTGGAGGTTCGGCACCCAGGAGGCCTCGGCCGAGTCGTAGTCGATGCCGGCGTCCTGGAGCGCGGTCCGCACGGCGACGACGTCGGTGGCCTCGGAGACGACCTCCCAGGAGTCGCCGTTGTCGTTGACCTCCTCGGCGCCGGCCTCGAGGACGACCTCGAGGATCTCGTCCTCGCCCTTGTCCTCGCTCTTCGGGACGATGACGACGCCCTTGCGGTTGAAGACGTAGGCCACCGAGCCCGGGTCGGCGAGCTGGCCGCCGTTGCGGGTCAGGGCGGTGCGCACCTCGGCGGCCGCACGGTTGCGGTTGTCGGTGAGGCACTCGATGAGCAGGGCCACCCCACCGGGCGCATAGCCCTCGTAGGTGATGGTCTGCCAGTCGGCCCCGCCCGCCGTCGCACCGGACCCGCGCTTGACCGCGTTGTCGATGTTGTTGTTGGGGACCGAGGACTTCTTGGCCTTCTGGATCGCGTCGTAGAGCGTCGGGTTGCCCGCCGGGTCACCGCCACCGGTGCGGGCCGCGACCTCGATGTTCTTGATGAGCTTGGCGAAGAGCTTGCCGCGCTTGGCGTCGATCGCCGCCTTCTTGTGCTTGGTGGTCGCCCACTTGGAGTGGCCGCTCATGAACGCTCCCTCTGGCTCTGCTTCACGATGTCGACGAACAGGCGGTGGACCCGGTGGTCACCGGTCACCTCCGGATGGAAGGACGTGACCAGCAGGTTCCCCTGCCGCGCGGCGACGATCCTACCCGCGGCCGGTCCGTGCTCGACCCGCGCCAGGACCTCGACGGCCTCCCCGGCCTCCTCGACCCACGGCGCGCGGATGAAGACGGCGCGCACCGGCTCGCCGCCCAGCTCGCGGATGTGCAGGTCCTCCTCGAAGGAGTCGACCTGCCGACCGAAGGCGTTGCGGCGCACGAGGATGTCCATCCCGCCGAGCGTCTGCTGCCCGCTCGCGCCGTCGGCGAGGCGGTCGGCCAGCAGGATCATCCCGGCGCACGAGCCGTAGACCGGCAGGCCGCCGACGATGCGCTCGCGGAGCGGCGCCTGGAGGTCGAAGGCCCGCACGAGCTTGTCGATGGTCGTCGACTCGCCCCCGGGCAGCACGAGCCCGTCGACGGCCTCGACCTCGGCCGGGCGGCGCACGGTCACGGCACGGGCGCCGCCGCGCTCGAGGGCGGCCACGTGCTCGCGGACGTCGCCCTGCACGGCGAGGACGCCGACGGTCGGGGTGCTGGTCACGAGGGCCGATGCTACGGGCGGCCGCGGCCCCGTCGGTGGCGGGCCCTAGCCTCGGGACGTGCCCGAGCCGCTCGTCCGCCCCCGTGTGCCCGCCGACGTCCCGGTCCTCGTCGACGTCCTCGCCGCCCAGCAGGCGGCGTCGGGCTACCCCGTGCGCTGGCCGCTGCCGTTCCCGGTCGAGGAGTTCCTCGTCCGCGACGGCGAGCTCGGCGCGTGGGTCGCCGAGGTCGACGGCGTGGTCGCGGGGCACGCGGCCCTGCTGCACCCGGCCGCCGGGTGGGAGGCCGACGCGTTCGCCGCGGCGATGGACCTGCCGGCGGAGGCGATGGGGACCGTGTCCACCCTCTTCGTCGACCCGGCGCGTCGTACCGGGGGCATCGGCACGCGGCTGCTCGACACCGCCGTGGCCCACGCCCGCGCGCTCGGGCGGGTGCCGGTGCTCGACGTCGTCCAGGAGCACTCCCCCGCCGCCGACCTCTACCGCCGCCGGGGCTGGCGCGTGGTCGGCGAGGTCCGGCCGCACTGGCTGCCCGCCGACCGCCGGCCGGTCCTGCTGATGACCCTCGACGGCTGAGGTGCCCGCGGGTCCGGTGGCTCAGGTCGAGACGCCGTCGCGGCCGCGCTCCTTGGCGCGGTAGAGCGCCCGGTCGGCCGACTGCCGCAGCCCGTCGAGGTCGGCCAGCTTGCCGACGGCGAGCCCGACGCTCACCGTGACGCGCAGGTCCTCGGCGAGGTCCTCCCAGAAGTCGTGGCGCACCCGCTCGGCGAGCTCCAGGCATCGGCTGCGGGCGGTCCCCAGCCGGTCGGTGTCGAGGAGGAGCAGGAACTCGTCCCCGCCCCAGCGCACGACGAGGTCGGTGCCGCGCACCACCGTGCGCAGCGAGCTCGCGATCCGCACCAGCACCTCGTCGCCCAGCTCGTGGCCGTGGGTGTCGTTGACCCTCTTGAAGTGGTCGACGTCGACGAGGACCAGGGTCACGTCCTCGCGCGGGCTGCCGTGCGCCCCCTCGAGGAGCATCGCGACGTGCGACTCCAGCCCCCGGCGGTTCGCCACGCCGGTCAGCGCGTCGACCTCGGCGGCGAGGCGCAGGCGCGCGTGCTCGGTGGAGAGGTGCTCGTTCTGGATGAGCGAGCCGATCGCCTCGAGCGCCGCGAGCCGTGCTTCCTGCCGGCGCTGCGCGAGCTCGCGGGCCACGCGCAGGCCGGCGGTCGGGTACCCCAGCTGCTCGGCCTCGAGCTCGGCGTCCCGGGTCAGGGCCAGCAGGTAGAGCTCGGGCATCCGGACGCGGTCCCAGGCCTCGATCGCGGAGGCGAGGTGCGCCCGGGCGCTCGCGGGGTCGGGGTCGGTGAAGGAGCGGGCGAGGCCGAGGTAGGTGGCGAACTCGGCCTCGTCGTCCTCGGCGAGCGGGCGCGGCTCCCCCGAGGTCGGGGGCGCGATGGCGTCGACGAGGTTCTCGAAGATGTGCAGGTCGACGCGCCAGCTCTCGGGCAGGAGCTCGAGGGGCACCCGGTGGACGGCGGCGCGGGCCAGGACCCCGAGCTCGTGCAGCTCCTCGGCGGGACCGGACTGGCGGGTGACGCACAGGCGCCGCAGCTGGATCTCGGCCCGGTTGTACATCGTCGTCGCCATGCGCGAGGCGTCGCGCTCGTCGGCCCCGAGGGAGTCCGCCGCCGACGACGTGTGCTCGAGGGCCAGGTCCCACATGTCGCGGTCGAGGTAGCCGGTGGCGCACTCGACGTGGGCCGAGGCCAGCATCACGTGGCCGGGTGGGGCCCCGCGCAGCAGGACGGTCGCGCGGGTCAGGTCGCGGTCCGCGTCCAGGCGGGGGCGGTCGTCCCACATCTCGGCCGTCGCCCCGAGGCCCAGCGCCAGCGCCTCCCAGACGACGTCGCCCTCGGCCCGGGCCCGCTCGAGCAGCCGCCCGAGGTGCGGCCGGCGCTCCTCGACGGTGTCCGCGGCGAGCAGCCGGACGTAGCCGGCCACCATGAGCACGTCGTCCCAGTCGTCGTCGGCGGCGCGCGCCTCGAGCCCGGCGAGCTGCTCGGTGTCCAGGGACCCGGGCGTCTGCGCCGACAGGATGAGCCCGCGGGCCTCCATCAGCAGGGCCTCGTGGTCCGACGTGCGCGCCCGCGCGGTCCCCGACACGGATGTGATGGCTCCCCCCATGAGGGGAGTCTGCGCCGCCCGGGCCGCGGATGCACGCAGGTCGGCGTGTTTCGCGCAGGTCTGGCCGAACGTCCATCCCTGCGCCGAACCGGGCCCGCCGAGCGGGGCGGGATGGTCCGGGGTCGCCCCGGCGCCGACCGGCTAGCGTCGTCCCATGTCGTCACCGCTGACCGACCGCGCCCGCGCCCTCGACCTCGAGCACGCCGGCACCGACCTGCGGGGCCGCTTCCGGCTGCCCGCCGGTGTCGTCTACCTCGACGGCAACTCGCTCGGGGCGCTCCCGGCCGGGGTGGCCGAGGCGGTCGCCGACGTCGTGCACCGCCAGTGGGGCAGCCGGCTCATCGCGAGCTGGAACGAGTCCGACTGGTGGGGCGCGCCCACCCGGGTCGGCGACCGGATCGGTGCGCTCGTCGGCGCCGGTGAGGGCCAGGTGGTCTGCACCGACTCCACGACCGTCAACCTCTACAAGTGCGTCGTGGCGGCGGCCCGGATGCGGCCCGGCCGCCGCGTCGTGCTCACCGACCCCGCGTCCTTCCCCACCGACCTCTACGTGACGCGGGCCGCGGCCCGCGACGCCGGGCTCGTCGTCGAGCTCGTGGCGCCGGATGAGGCCCCCGCTCGCATCGCCGAGCTCGGCGAGGAGCTCGTGCTCGCTTCCTACAGCTCGGTCGACTACCGCACCGGCGAGCTCTGGGACCTCGCGGGCATCACCCGCGCGGCGCACGAGGTCGGGGCGCTGGCCTGCTGGGACCTCTGCCACTCCGCCGGCGTCCTCGAGGTGGGGCTCGACGAGCACGGGGCCGACCTCGCCGTCGGCTGCGGCTACAAATACCTCAACGGCGGACCCGGCGCGCCGGCCTTCCTCTACGTCGCGCGCCGCCACCAGGACGACTTCGACCAGCCGCTCTCGGGTTGGAACGGCCACGCCACGCCGTTCGCGATGGCCCCCGACTTCGCGCCGGCGCCCGGCATCGCCCGTGGCCGGGTCGGCACCCCGCCCCTGCTCTCGATGCTCGCCCTCGAGGCGGCGCTGCACGCGTACGACGGCGAGCAGGTGGCGGACCTGCGGGCGCGGTCGCTGTCGCTCACCGGCTTCTTCCTCGAGTGCCTCGACGCCCTCGCCCCCGAGCTCGAGGTCGCCACGCCGCGCGACCCGGCACGGCGCGGCTCGCAGGTGTCGGTGCGCCACCCGGGCGCGTACGGCGTGGTGCAGGCCCTCATCGCGCGCGGCGTCGTCGGCGACTTCCGCGAGCCCGACATCGTGCGGCTGGGCTTCTCGCCGATGTACCTCACCCACGCCGACGTCCTGCGGGCCGCGGAGCAGCTGCGCGCCGTCCTCGACGGTGCCGAGCACGAGCAGCCCGAGTACTCCGTCCGGACCACCGTGACCTGATGAGCGTCCGGACCCCCACCGTCACGGACGGGTTGCCGCTCGGCTCCCCCGGGGGTCGCTGGCTGCTCGTGGCCTCCATCCTGGGGTCGGCGCTCGCCGGCATCGACGCGACCGTGGTCAACGTCGCGCTGCCCGCGATCGGCGACTCGCTCGACGCCGCCTTCGCGACGCTGCAGTGGACGGTGTCGGCGTACGCGCTGACCCTCGCAGCGTTCATCCTGCTCGGCGGTGTCCTCGGGGACCGGTTCGGGCGGCGCCGGGTCTTCCTCGTCGGGGTCGTGTGGTTCGCGGCCGCCTCGCTCCTCTGCGGAGCCGCCCCGAACGCCGAGCTGCTCGTGCTCGCCCGCGCCCTCCAGGGGGTCGGCGCGGCCCTGCTGACGCCGGGGAGCCTGGCGATGATCCAGGCGAGCATCGCGCCGGAGGACCGCGGCCGGGCCATCGGTGCCTGGTCGGGCCTCGGCGGCGTGGCGACGGCGGTCGGGCCGTTCCTCGGCGGCTGGCTGGTCCAGAGCTTCTCGTGGCGCTGGGTCTTCCTGGTGAACGTGCCGCTCGCCGCGGTGGTGGTCGTGCTCGCGCTGAGGCACGTGCCGGAGAGCCGCGACCCCGGCGCCGAGGGTCCGGTCGACGTGGCCGGGGCAGCCCTCGGGGCGGTCGCCCTCGGCGGGACGACGTACGCGCTCATCTCGGCCGGCGAGTCCGGGGCGTCACCGGGCGTGCTCGCCGCGGCCGCGGTCGGGCTGCTCGCCGCCGTGGCCTTCGTCGTCGTCGAGCGACGCGCCGCCTCCCCGATGCTCCCCCTCGACGCCTTCCGGGGTGCGCAGTTCCGCGCCGCGAACCTCGTGACCTTCGTCGTCTACGCGGGGCTCGGGGCGGTCTTCCTCCTGCTCGTCGTGCAGCTCCAGGTGGTCTCCGGCTTCTCACCGATCGCCGCGGGGACCGCCCTGCTGCCGGTCACCGTCGTGATGCTGCTGCTGTCCTCCCGCTCGGGGGCGCTGGCGGCCCGGCTCGGTCCGCGACGCCAGATGGCCGCCGGGCCGGTGCTCGCCGCCGTCGGGGTCCTGCTCATGCTGCGGCTGGGTCCGGATGCGTCGTACCTGCTCGACGTCCTCCCCGCGGTCGTCGTGCTCGGCCTGGGGCTGGTCACGATGGTCTCGCCGCTGACCGCCACGGCGCTGGCCGCGGCGCCCCCCGAACACGCCGGGATGGCCTCGGGCGTGAACAACGCGGTCGCCCGCACGGCCGGGCTGCTGGCCGTCGCCGTCGTCCCCGCCCTCGCCGGGCTGACCGGCCGTGCCTACGACGACCCCGTCGCCTTCGACGCGGGCTTCGCCGTCGCGCTCTGGGTGAGCGCGGGCGCGCTCGTCATCGGCGGGGTGCTGGCCGCCGTCACCGTGAGCGACGACGTCCTGAGCGACTCCCCCGGCGTCCGGCAGCTGCAGTTCTGCGCCGGCATCGGGGGCCCGCCGCTCGCCACCCGCGTCGATGCCGACGGCCGGCCCGACTGCGACCCCGTCCCGTTCCTGACCGTCACCGAGGAGGACCCGATGACCTGCACGCACCTCACCGACACCACGCCCCCGACACCCGCGGCCGACGGCTGCGTGGAGTGCCTCGCCACCGGGGAGACGTGGGTGCACCTGCGCCTCTGCCAGGCCTGCGGCCACGTGGGCTGCTGCGACTCCTCCCCGGGACGCCACGCGACGGCCCACGCCCGGGGCGCGGACCATCCGGTTGTCCGTTCGTTCGAGCCGGGCGAGGAGTGGTTCTACTGCTACGTCGACGACGTCGCGCTGGAGATGCCGGACGCCCCGCCGGCGCCCAGCCACCACTGAGCCGCCGCACGTCCTCAGCGGCGGCCGAACAGCCCACGCTTCCTCGGGGCCGCGACCGCGACGTCGGTGAGCGGCTCGAAGGAGTCCGCGGAGATGCCCATGACGGAGGCCGGGACGCCGAGCAGCGCCCGGGCGTGGTCGAGGGTGACGTCCAGCGGCATCCCGTGACCCTGGAAACCCGGGGCGTCGAGCGTCTGGGCCAAGGCCTCGGCGTTCTCGGGGTGACCGGCCAGCGAGGCCATCGCGTGGGCGAGCTGGCGCCAGCCCTTCGCGAACCGGTCCAGCTCCTTGCCGGAGGGGGCCTGCCACCCGGGTGACCAGACCATGAACTGCGCGCTGCGCCCGGTGGCGACGCAGAGGCCCACGTCGTGGCCGGTGTCGAGCACGGCGAAGACGCGCTCGCCCGCAGCGCTCACCCGCTGCGCCGCAGGGGTGGGGAAGGAGACCACGCGGGGCGAGAGCGCGGCGACGGTCCAGCCGTCGAGCCGGCCGACGGGCGCCTCCTCACCGAGACGACCGAGCACCACGTCGAGGGGGGCGGTCGTGATGACGACGTGCGTGGGGGTGGTGGGGCTCGCGGCGCTCTCGGTCACGAGGCCGGATTGTGTCAGACCCGGTCCTCGGTGGCACCGCCCCGGCGCAGTGCGTCGACGAGGTCGGCGAGGTAGCCCTCGAGCCGGTTCTCGTACGCGGCGTCGAGCGGACCGAGCGGGCGGGTGGCCTCGCGACTGACCCGCAGGGTGCGGGCCGGCTCCCCCGGCAGCTGCAGCCGCACCCTGGTCACGTCGGACCAGCGGGTCGCGCGCAGCACCCGGAACCGCACGTCGCGCACCGGCACGTCCCGGTCGGGCTGGACCGCACCGGGCGCGGTCCACCGCAACCGGTCACCGTCGATCGCCAACCGTCCGGCCGCGCGCGCGACCGGTCCCTGGAAGCGCCACACCGCGAACGCGCCACCCGGCAGCAGCGCGTCGCGCAGCTGCCCGGCCGAGCGATCCATCCGGACCCGTTGCCGGTGCGCCCGCACCCGCCCGACGACGACGGCCAGCACGGCCATCCCGAGGACGATGCCCACCTCGACGACCACGTCGCCTCCTCCCGGTCCGGTTCGACCCTCAGCGGGTCGCGGACCGCTCGACCTCGTCCGTGTCCAGCTCGACGTCGAGCCGCACCTCGGCCCCGGCGACACGCAACGCCATCGCGAGGTCGAACGCGTAGGCGCTCAGCCGCGGCTCGTAGTACGGGATTCCGAGCGAGAGGAACGGGAAGCGGCGGTCGCGGCTCACCATGAGCCGCACGCTGTCACCCCCGTGCGAGAGCACGAGGCTGCGCCCGTTGTCGCGCGGGCGCTTCTCGACCAGCACCTGTACGGAGGGGGCCGGCGCGCTCCAGCGGACGGTCCGGCGAGGCCTCGAGTAGGTGACGGTGGCCCCCTCGACGGACAGAGCGGCCCTCCGGTGGAACTCACCGCTGCGGCTGACGGTCCAGGCCAACCACGAGGTGCTCGCCTGCCCCGCCGCCCCCGGCAGCGAGCCGGCCCGACCTGTCATCCGCTCACGGTGCTGCTGCTGCCTGCGCACCCACACGGCGCCGAAACAGGCGCTCGCGGCGAACAGCCCCCAGAAGAGGGCCATGAGGATCTCGCGGAGGAGGTTCTCGCTCACCAGCCGCGCTCGGCGAGCCGGTGCGGCTGCGGGATCTCGTCGACGTTGATGCCGACCATCGCCTCACCGAGGCCGCGCGAGACCTTGGCGATGACGTCGGGGTCGTCGTGGAAGGTCGTGGCCTTGACGATGGCCTCGGCGCGCTCGGCGGGGTTGCCGGACTTGAAGATGCCCGAGCCGACGAAGACGCCCTCGGCGCCGAGCTGCATCATCATCGCGGCGTCCGCCGGGGTGGCGATGCCGCCGGCGGTGAAGAGGACCACGGGCAGCTTGCCGGTCTCGGCGACCTCCTTGACGAGGTCGTACGGCGCCTGGAGCTCCTTGGCGGCGACGTAGAGCTCGTCGGGCTCCATCGAGCGCAGCCGGTTGATCTCCTTGCGCAGCGAGCGCATGTGCGTGGTCGCGTTCGAGACGTCGCCGGTGCCGGCCTCGCCCTTGGAGCGGATCATCGCCGCGCCCTCGGTGATGCGGCGCAGGGCCTCACCGAGGTTGGTCGCGCCGCAGACGAAGGGGACGGTGAACTGCCACTTGTCGATGTGGTTCGCGTAGTCGGCCGGGGTGAGGACCTCGGACTCGTCGATGTAGTCGACCCCGAGGGACTGCAGGACCTGCGCCTCGACGAAGTGCCCGATGCGGGCCTTGGCCATCACGGGCACGGAGACGGCCTCGATGATGCTGTCGATCATGTCGGGGTCGCTCATCCGCGACACCCCGCCCTGCGCCCGGATGTCGGCCGGGACCCGCTCCAGGGCCATGACGGCCACGGCGCCGGCGTCCTCGGCGATCCTGGCCTGCTCGGCGGTCACGACGTCCATGATCACGCCGCCCTTGAGCATCTCGGCCATGCCGCGCTTGACGCGGGTCGTGCCGGTGGAGGGGGCGCTCTGCTGCTCGGTCATGCGCCAGATCATAGGACCGCGCCGGGGGTGCTCCCGACCACGGTCCGCCGCTCAGCGGGCCAGCGCCGGTGGGAGGTCGTCGTCGAACTCGACCCGCTCGGGCAGCGTCGCCCGGCCGGCGAGGCGGAACCAGCGCACGACGCGCTTGTGCCGCACCCGGCGCACCTCCCGGACGGCGTCGTTGTGGAACCGGCGCGCCATCCGGACCCGCAGGGCGCTGGCCGAGATGCGCTCGAGGGCCTCGCGGACCAGCTCGTCGTCCTCGGCCCGCAGGCCGCCCACGACGTCGTCGGTGAGGGTGACGGTGAGCACCTCGGTGAGGGTGGTCTCGACCTCCTCGCGGCCACCGAAGTGCTGGCCGTCGAGGAGGTCCTCGTCGAGGGGGTGCTCGGTGGTTCGCTCGACCGAGTCGGTGGCGGCGTCGGCCAGCAGCAGCGCGGTGGCGGGGTCGAGGGCACCGCTGTTCGCGAGCTCGAGGGTGGCCTCGGCCCGGCGGACCAGCTGGGCATCGAGGGCCGACATCGCGCCCTCGACCTTGGCGTGGAGGCGGTCGAGGCGCGCGGCGGCGTAGGAGAGGTACCACGCCACGCCGATGAGGAGGATGACGACGAAGGTCGTGACCTGGAGGACGTCGACGCCGGTGCCGCTCACGACGGGCCCCCGCCGGGCACGCTGCGCACGAGCCGGCTCCAGAGGCCGCGCGGGCCCTGGTCGGCGAGCTCGGCGTGGGCTCCCTCGAGGACGGTCTCGTAGACGGCCATCACCTGCCCGGAGACGCGCGACCAGTCGAAGGTGGCGGCCCGCGCCCGCCCCGCGTCGCGCAGCGCGCCCCGCCGGGCCGGGTCGGCGAGCAGCTCGGTGAGGGTGCGGGCCAGCTCGGGGGCGGACCCGGTCTCGAAGGTGGCCCCGGTGCGGCCGTCGTCGAGGACGGCGAGGAAGGCCGACAGGTCGGAGGCGACCACCGGGGCGCCGGCGGCCATCGCCTCGACGAGGACGATGCCGAAGCTCTCGCCGCCGAGGTGGGGGGCGACGTAGGCGTCGACCGAGCCGAGCAGGGCGGCCTTGTCGGCGTCGGAGACCGCGCCGAGCACGGTGGTCGCGGCGACCGCGCGGGGGTCGGCGTGCTTGAGGACGTCGGCGGCGTCACCCGGACCGGCGACGAGCAGGCGGGTGCCCGGGTGGGCGTCGAGGACGGCCGGCAGGGCACGCAGCGCGACGTCCAGGCCCTTGCGCGGCTCGTCGACCCGGCCGAGGAAGGCCAGGGTGGGGGCACCCTCCCGGCCGGCCCACTCCGCCCGGGGCCGCGCGGCGCCGAAGCGGTCGACGTGCACCCCGTTCGGGATGATGTACGTGTCGCCCCCCAGGTGCCGGCGCACGGTGCGGGCGGCGTCCTCGGACACCGCGATCCGGGCGCGGATCTTCTCCAGTGACGGGCGCAGCAGCGGGTTGGCGGCGTGCATCGCGCGCGAGCGCACGTTGGCGGTGTGGAAGGTCGCGACGACCGGCTCCTCCGCGGCCCAGAGGGCCATGAGCGAGACCGACGGCGTGACCGGCTCGTGAAGGTGCACGACGTCGAAGTCGCCCTGCTCGAGCCAGCGCGTGACGCGGGCCGAGGTGACCGGGCCGAAGGTCAGCCGGGCGACCGAGCCGTTGTAGCGCACCGGCACCGCGCGCCCGCAGGGGACGAGGTAGGGCGGCAGCTCGGTGTCGTCGTCGGCCGGGGCGAGCACCGAGACGTCGTGCCCCTGGGCGATGAAGACCTCGGCGAGGTCGCGGACGTGGAACTGCACCCCGCCGGGCACGTCCCACGAGTACGGGCAGACGATGCCGATCCTCATGGCGTGGCCCCCGCCCGGGCCAGGCGCTCGGGGTCGAGGTCCTCGACGAAGACCCGCTGGAGCATGTGCCAGTCGCTCGTGTGCTCGCGGACCGCAGCGCCGAGCGCGTCGGCGCAGGCCTGGGTCATCGCGACGACCTTCTCGCGGGTCGCGCCGGACGTCGGCACCGGCACGGCCGGGTGGAAGGTGATGACGATGCCCCAGCCGCTCCCCCGCCGCTCGTGCCGGATGGAGACCGGGTGCAGCGGCCGGCGCTCGGCGAGGGCCAGCGCGGCCGGGCCGGGGGCCATCCGGGCCGGGAGCCCGCAGAAGTCGACGGTGACACCGCGGTGGGTGAGGTCGCGGTCGGCGAGCAGCGGGATGAGCCCACGCCTCCGGGCGGCCTCGCGCAGCGCCGGGAAGACGTCCGGGCCGCCGGTCAGCGGGAGGATGGTCATCCCGAGGCCCTCGCGGAACTCGAGGAACTCGCGGAAGACCTCCTCCGGCTCCAGCCGCTCGGCAACCGTGGTCACCGGTCCGAGGTGCACCGTTCCCCACGCGCCGGCGAGGTCCCAGTTGCCGAGGTGGCCGAGGAAGCCGACGACCGAGCCGCCGTCGGCGAGCACCTCGCGGACCGGCCCGTCGCCCTCGACGCGGACCCGCGCGGCGAGGTCGTCGGGGCCCAGCCCGGAGAGCCGGAAGGCCTCGCAGTAGTAGCGCAGGTAGGAGCGCATCCCCTCGCGGACGAGGGCGTCGAGCGCGGCGGCGTCGAGCTCGGGGCGGACGCGCGCGTAGTTGGCCCGCAGCCGCTCGGCGCCGCCGCGGCGCACGGTGACGTCGGCGGCGAGGTCGAAGAGGCGGTACGCGGCACGCTCCGGCAGCCGCCGCACGGCCCCCCACCCGAGGCGGTGCGCGGCGAGCGTCGCGGCGTCCGCCACGGTGGAGCGCACCCCCGTCACGCGAGCTCCAGGGCCTGCCGCCGGACCTCGAGGATCCGCTGCACGACGGTGACCAGGCTCGCGAGCGCGAGGAGCGCGAGGACGACGCCGAGGAAGATCGTGGGGATGCCGAACAGCCCGGTGAGACCGGTGGCCACGAGCACGGCGACGAGCCGGTCGGCGCGCTCGGCGATGCCGACGTTCGCGGTCATCCCGAGCCCCTCGGCGCGGGCCTTGGCGTAGGAGACGACGCTGCCGAGGATGAGGCAGGCCAGCGCGAGGGCGGCCATGTAGGCGTTGCCGCCGTTGCCCGCGTACCAGAGGACGAGGCCGCCGAAGACCGCGGCGTCGCCGACGCGGTCGAGGGTGGAGTCGAGGTAGGCGCCCCAGTTGCTGGAGCGCCCGAGGCGACGCGCCATGATGCCGTCGACGGTGTCGGAGAACACGAACGCCGTGATGACGAGGGTGCCGACGAGGAACTCACCGCGGGGGTAGAAGGCGAGCGCGCCGAAGCCCACCCCGAGGGTGCCGATGACGGTCACGACGTCGGGGCTGACCCCGAGCCGGATGAGCAGCGAGGCCACCGGCGTGAGGATCTTGGTGAAGAACGCGCGCGCGTAGCGGTTGAGCATGGTCCGGCCAGCGTAGTGGGGTGGCGCGCCACTGCCCGCGCCACCGCCGCCGCCCGGGGTGGTGCAGGTCTCCCCCGGGTCGGCCGCGACCCCTTGTGCGGGGCGGCGCGGAGGAGTTGATTGGGGGCATGAGCGGCACAGCGGCCCCGACCCCCACCGACACCACCCGGCTGCGCACGGTCGTCCTCGTCGGACCGAGCGGCGCCGGCACCTCCCGCCTCTTCGACCACGTCGTCGAGACCCTCTCGCCCCGACGGGCGGGCCGCTCGCGCTCGGAGGGCTCGGGCGGCCTGCGGGCGGCCACCCTCCGGCTCGGGGAGGTGGTGCTCACCCTCCTCGACGCCCCGGGGAACCCCGACTTCGTCGGGCAGGTGAGGGCGGGTCTGCGCGCTGCGGACGCCGCCCTCTTCGTCGTCTCGGCCGCGGACGGCGCCGACGCGCGCTCGCGCGCCCTGTGGCACGAGTGCGCGGTCGTCGGGATGCCGCGCGCGGTCGTCGTCACCCAGCTCGACGCGCGCGACGCCGACTTCGCCGCCACGCTCGAGGACTGCCGGGCGCACTTCGGCCCGGGCATCCAGCCGCTCGGGGTGCCGGTGGCCGGGGCCGACGGCGCGGTCACCTCGATCGCCGACCTGCTGCTCGGGGAGATCCACGACTACGAGGGCGGCCGGCGCTCGGTGCGGCCCGCCGGCCCCGAGCACGCCGACGTCTTCGACACCCACCGGCCCGGACTCGTCGAGGGGATCATCGAGGAGTCCGAGGACCCCGACCTGATGGACCGCTACCTCGCGGGCGAGGAGCTGGAGTTCGCGACGCTCGAGCGCGACCTGCTCGAGGCCGTCGCCCACGGCACCTTCCACCCGGTGCTGCCGGTGTCCGGCGAGACCGGCGCCGGGGTCGAGGTGCTGCTCCACCTCGTCGAGGTCGCCTTCCCGCACCCCGGGCTGCACCCGCTCCCCACGGTGACGCCCGTCGGTGGGGGCGAGCCGGTGGCCCTGACCGCCGACCCCGACGGCCCGCTCGTCGCCGAGGTCGTGCACACCGAGTCCGACGCCTACGTCGGGCACCTCTCCCTCGTGCGGGTCTTCTCGGGGACGCTGCGCGCCGACCGGCCCGTCCACGTCTCCGGCCACCTCGAGCTGCTCGACGGCCCGACCGGCGAGGGCCACGAGGCCCACGACGACGACGTGCGACCCGGTGCCATCGCCGCCCCCTTCGACGGCGAGCTGCTGCCCAAGGAGCAGGCGGTCGCCGGCGAGGTCGTCGTCGTCACCAAGCTCGCCGGCGCGCAGACCTCCGACACGCTCTCGGACCCCTCCCGCCCGCTGCTCGTCACGCCGTGGGCGCTGCCCGAGGCGCTGCTGCCGGCCGCCGTGCAGCCGGCCTCGCGCGCCGACGAGGACCGGATGCCCGTCGCCTTCCGCGAGCTCGCCGCCGAGGACCCCGCGCTGCGCATCGAGCACGACGCCGAGACCGGGCAGGTCGTCCTGTGGACCACCGGGCCGGCCCACCTCGACCTGCTCCTGCACCGCCTGCGCGAGCGGTTCAACGTCGGCGTCGAGCAGGTGCCGGTCAAGGTGGCGCTGAAGGAGACCGCCGTCGGGCGCTCGGAGGCCCAGGGCCGGCACGTGAAGCAGTCCGGCGGGCACGGGCAGTACGCCGTGTGCCACCTCGTCCTCGAGCCGCTGCCGCGCGGGTCGGGCGTCGAGTTCACCGAGGTCGTCGTCGGTGGGGCCGTGCCGCGCCAGTTCATCGGCAGCGTCGAGAAGGGCGTGCACGGCCAGCTCGCCAAGGGCCTGCTCGCCGGGTGGCCGGTCACCGACGTGCGCGTCACCCTCACCGACGGCAAGGCGCACAGCGTCGACTCCTCGGACATCGCCTTCCAGACCGCAGCCGGGCTGGCGCTGCGCGAGCTGGCCTCCAGCGCCTCGATGTGCCTCCTCGAGCCGGTCGACACGGTGACGGTGACGGTCGACGACGAGCACCTCGGGGCGGTGATGACCGACGTCAGCAGCCGGCGCGGGCAGATCATCGGCTCCGAGCCGGCCGACGGCGAGCCCGGGCGCTCGGTGCTCACCGCCGCCGTGCCGCGCCTGGAGCTGCTCGACTACGCGGTGGCCCTGCGCTCGCTGGCCCACGGCACGGGGAGCTTCCGGCGCGAGCCGCGCGGCTACGACGAGCTGCCCGCCCGCCTGGCGCGCGAGCACCTCGCGGCGTCGGGCCGCCCCGACTGAGGAGCCCTGCGCTCAGGCGGGCCAGTGCTCCGCGAGCCGGGAGCGGACGTCCTCGAGGAGCATCGGCAGCGCCTTGGTGCGCGCGACGATCGGCAGGAAGTTGCTGTCGCCACCCCACCGCGGCACGACGTGCTGGTGCAGGTGCGCCGCGACCCCCGCCCCCGCGACCGCGCCCTGGTTCATCCCGAGGTTGAAGCCCATCGGCGCCGAGGCGCTGGTCAGGGCGTGGATGGCCGCCTTGGTCAGCGCCGTGAACTCGGCCGTCTCCTCGTCGGTGAGGTCGACGTAGAGCGCGACGTGCCGGTACGGACAGACGAGGACGTGGCCGGGGTTGTACGGGAAGAGGTTCATCACGACGTAGCAGTGCTCGCCGCGGTGCACCACGAGCCCCTCCTCGTCGGACTTGCCGGGGGCCGCGCAGAACGGGCAGCCGTCGCCGGCGTCCGGGTCGGGGCGCTCGCCCTGGATGTAGACCATCCGGTGGGGGGTCCAGAGCCGGTCGAACCCGTCGGGCTCGCCCGCGAAGTCGGCGGCGTCCTCGTGCTCGGGCATGGGTCGATCCTAGGTGCCGTCCGCGGGGCCGGCGCGTGGCAGGGTGCCCTTGTGCCCGGCTCCCCCACCATGCGCCGCGCGACCACCGACGACGTCCCGGCGCTCGCCGAGCTGTTCCTCGCCGTGCGGGCCGAGAACGCCCCGCGCATCCCACCGATCGCGCACCCGGCGGCGACCGTCCGGCCGTTCCTCGCGCACGTGGTGGCCACCGACACGGTGTGGGTGGCCGAGGACGAGCACGGGCTCGTGGGCTTCCTCGCGCTCGGCGCGGGGGGCGAGGTCGAGCACCTGTACCTCCGGGCGGTGGCGACCGGCCGCGGCACCGGGGCACGCCTGCTCGACCTGGCCCGCGAGGCCCGTCCCTCCGGGCTCGCCCTGTGGACCTTCGCCGCGAACACCGGCGCCCGGCGCTTCTACGCGCGCGAGGGGTTCGTCGAGGTCGGGGGCACCGACGGCGACAACGAGGAGGGCGTGCCCGACGTCCGGATGGAGTGGCGCCCCCACCGTCTCAGCGCAGGTGGCTCGCGCCGTTGAAGTCGATCACGGCACCCGAGGCCCACTCGGCGCCGGGCGAGGCGAGGGTGAGCACGGCCGCGGCGACCTCCTCGGGCGTGGCGACCCGGTGGAAGGGGCTCTGGGCGCGCGTGCGCTCGGCGGCCTCGGGGTCGGCCAGCGCGTAGCCGGCCATCTCGGTGGCGATGAACCCCGGCGCGATGCTCGTGACCGCGATGCCGTGCGGCGCGAGGTGCTGGGCCATCGACTGCCCGAAGGAGTGCAGCCCGGCCTTGCTCGCGCCGTAGGCCGGGATGTCCGGCTCGCCGCGGTAGGCGCCGCGCGAGCCGACGTTGACCACGCGCCCCACGGGCACGCCGTCGGCCGGCGCGACGTCGACCATGTGCCGCGCGACGCACCACGTGAGGTTCGCCGGCCCGAGGAGGTTGGTCGCGAGCGTGCGCTGCCAGACCTGCACCCAGTCCTCGTAGGACGTGGCGTCGAGCGGGTGGTCGCCGCGCCGGCTGCCGGAGGAGCCCGGCGGCACGATCATCGCGGCGTTGTTGACGAGGACGTCGACGCGGCCGAGTCCCGCGGCGGCGGCGTCGGCGAGCCCGCGCACGGCGTCCGGGTCCGCGAGGTCGGCGGCCACGCGCAGGTGGCCGTCGCCCGGCAGGGAGGCGAGGACCTCCTCGGCGCGCTCCGCGCTGTCCGCGCCCCGGTGGTGGACCGCCACCCGGTCGCCCCGGGCGGCGAAGGCCCGCGCGACGGCGGCGCCGACCCCCCGGGAGGCGCCGGTGACGAGGACTCCCCGGGACGGGGTGGCGGCATCGCTCATGCCGCCCACCCTAGGTGTCGAGCCGGAGCTCCATCATCCGGTCCGAGGGCGCCCCGAACCCGACGCGCTCGTAGAGGCCGCGTGCCTCGGGGACGGCGTTGAGCTGCACGCGCGTCACCCGGTCCGTCGGCGCCCAGGCGAGCAGGGCACGCAGCAGCCGCTCGCCGACGCCGGCGTTCCGCGCGTCCGGGGTGACGAAGAGCAGGCTGACGTGGAACCACGCGTCGGCCGGGCGGTGGGCGCTCGGCAGCTTCTGGACGCGGGTGCCGTGGACCACGCCGAGCGGCCGGCCGGAGGGGTCCTCCGCGAGCCACGTGCGCCGGGCCCGGTCGCGCAGCCAGGCGTCGGCGAAGGCGTCGAGGAAGCCGGGCGCAGGCGTGATGCCGCGCTCGCGCTCGTCCTGGATGTGCAGTGCCCCGACCGAGAAGGCGTCGGTGGGCACCGCCTCGCGCACCCGGACGTCCTGCGTGGTCTCCACGCCCCCAGCATGGCCGACGATCGGCCCGGCGGCGAGGGATCGAGCAGGTCAGCCGGCCGGGCCGCAGCGGCCCGCACATGGGTGAGGCCCCGGAACCAGTATGAGTGGTTCCGGGGCCTCGGTGACTCGGCGTGATGCTCCGTGTCTCACGGCTCGGTTCCCGTTGCCACCACCGGCATCACCCGGCGGCTCCTCGCGGACGAACCGCGCGGCCTGGCAACCTTCTCCGTTCCGATCCCTCCGCCACCGAAGTGGTGGAGTGGGTTATTTCTAGTCCTCGAACAGGCTGTCCCGCAAGAGGTTTCGCCGAACTTTCCGGACCGGTTTCCGGACCTGTGCGTCCGACCGGCGTGTCGTCGGCGTGTCGTGTGACAGGCGTGACAACCGGGTTCGGCACGCCGCCCGCATCAGACCTGGCTCTTGGTCCGGACCGCCTCGAGGACCTCCGCGACGGCGTCGTCGACCGGCACGCCGTTCTTCTGCGACCCGTCCCGGTAGCGGAACGAGACGGCCCCGGCGTCGCGGTCCTCACCACCGGCGATGAGGACGTACGGCACCTTGCCCTTGCTGGCGTTGCGGATCTTCTTCGGGAAGCGGTCGTCGGACTCGTCGAGCTCGAAGCGCACGCCGTGCTCGGCGAGCTTCGCGCCGACCTCGCGCAGGTAGGGCACGAACTCCTCGGCGACCGGCACCCCGAGCACCTGGACCGGCGAGAGCCACACCGGGAACGCGCCGGCGTAGTGCTCGACGAGCACCCCGATGAAGCGCTCGATGGACCCGAACTTCGCCGAGTGGATCATCACCGGCTCCTGGCGCGAGCCGTCGGCGGCCTGGTACTCGAGCCCGAAGCGGTGCGGCTGGTTGAAGTCGTACTGGATGGTCGACATCTGCCAGGTCCGCCCGATGGCGTCACGCGTCTGCACCGAGATCTTCGGGCCGTAGAACGCGGCACCTCCCGGGTCCTCGACGAGGTCGACGCCGAAGCCCTCGGCGGTGGTGCGCAGCACCTCGGTGGCGGTCTCCCACTGCTCGTCGGAGCCGATGAACTTGTCCTTCTTGTCGCCGTCGGTGGCGCGCGTGGACAGCTCGAAGTAGTAGTCGTCGAGGCCGAAGTCCTCGAGCAGACCGACGACGAAGCGCAGCAGGTGCTCGATCTCGGCCGGGGCCTGCTCGGGGGTGACGTAGGAGTGCGAGTCGTCCTGGGTCATCGCCCGCACGCGGGTCAGGCCGTGGACCACGCCGGACTTCTCGTACCGGTACACGGACCCGAACTCGAAGAGGCGCATCGGCAGCTCGCGGTAGGAGCGGCCGCGCGAGCGGAAGATCAGGTTGTGCATCGGGCAGTTCATCGCCTTGAGCCGGTACTCGGCGTGCTCGAGCTCCATCGGCGGGAACATGGTGTCGGCGTAGTACGGCAGGTGGCCCGAGGTGTGGAACAGGCCGTCCTTGCTGATGTGCGGGGTCCCGACGTACTGGAAGCCCTCCTCGAGGTGCCGCCGGCGGACGTAGTCCTCCATCTCGCGCTTGATGACGCCGCCGCGCGGGTGGAAGACGACCATCCCGGACCCGATCTCGTCGGGGAAGGAGTAGAGGTCGAGCTCGGCGCCGAGCTTGCGGTGGTCGCGCTTCTCGGCCTCGGCGAGCCGCTCCAGGTAGGCCTTGAGCTCGTCCTTGGTCTTCCACGCGGTGCCGTAGACGCGCTGCAGCTGCGGGTTCTTCTCCGAGCCGCGCCAGTAGGCGGCGGCGCTGCGCATCAGCTTGAAGGCGTTGCCGAGGACCTTGGTCGAGGGCACGTGCGGGCCGCGGCAGAGGTCGCCCCAGGCCACCGAGCCGTCGCGGCGGACGTTGTCGTAGATGGTCAGCTGGGCGCCACCGACCTCCACGGATGCTCCTTCGGCGGCGTCCTCGGCGGCGCCGCCCTTGAGGCCGATGAGCTCGATCTTGTACGGCTCGTCGGCGAGCTCGACGGCGGCGTCGGCGTCGGACACCTCGCGCCGGTGGAAGGTCTGGCCCTCGTTGACGATCCGCTGCATCACCTTCTCGAGGGCCTTGAGGTCCTCGGGGGTGAAGGGGGTCTCGACGTCGAAGTCGTAGTAGAAGCCGTCGCGCACCGGCGGGCCGATGCCGAGCTTCGCCGACGGGTGGACCTCCTGCACGGCCTGGGCCAGCACGTGGGCCGCGGAGTGGCGCAGCACGTCGAGGCCGTCCTGCTCGTCGGCGGTCACCGGCTCGACGACGTCGCCGTCGGCCGCGGCGACGTGCAGGTCGCGCAGCTCGCCGCCGACGCGGGCGACGAGCACGGCCCGGTCGCCCTCGAAGAGGTCGCCGTAGGTCGTGCCCTCGGCCACCGATCGCTCGCTCCCGGCGACGTGGACGGTGATCTGGGCAGCCATGGTGAGGCACTCCTCGCGGTGGTGGACGAGCCGGTGCTCCGGCCCGCCCACGATGCTATCGAGGGCCCACCCGCCCGGTCGCGGCAGTTCCCGCGCGCGGGTCAGCTCGAGGCCGCTCCCGCCGTCCCCGCCACGGTGGCCGCCACCACGGCGGCCATGATCCCGGCGTTGACCTCCTGGACGGCCGCGCGGACCGCCGGGGCGGCCCAGTCGCCCCGGGTCACGGCCTCGGCGCGGCGCGTCGCCTCGCGCTTCGGGAGCCCGGTCACGGTGGTGAGCCGGCCGGTGGCCGCGAGCAGGGCGACGAGGGTCGCCGTGCGCGCGTCGGGAGGTGGGGCGCCGTCCCCGAGGGCGGCGGCGACCCGGCCGCGGAGACCGTCGACGAGGGCGGCGTCGGTGACCGTCCAGCGCGTCCGGGGGAACAGCCCGAGGACCTTGCCCTCCTCGGCCCGCAGGACGCCGCTCGCCGTCATCGAGCCCAGGGAGAGGTCGCGCAGCGGCCCGGCGCGGTCGCGCCACGCCCCGGCCCCGCCGAGCTTCGAGACCGCGTCCTTGGGCGTGCGGCCGTCGGCCGTGCCGAGCGCCTCGAGCAGGCGCGGGTCGGTGGGCTCGGCGGTGCCGGTGCGCCGGAGCCGGGCGCGCTTGCCCGTGCCGTCGAGGGCCAGGGCGCCGTCGAGGACGAGGCCGGCGACGGTCGCACCGCCCACCGCCGCCTTGAGCGTGGTGCTGTCGAGCCCGAGCCGTCCGCTCGTCGGGTCCAGGACGAGCAGCAGCAGCTCGTCGGTCAGCGAGAGGGTCATCGTCGTCCTCCTCCGTCGTGGTCTCCCATCGGACCACCGCCCGCCCGCGCTCGCCTCCCCCGCCAGGTGGACTCAGGCCTCCACTTCGAGGCGGAAGGTGCCCGTGCCGAGCCAGTGCCGCAGCCGCGCCACCGTCGTGCGGAGGTAGTCCTCGGCCATCGCGCGCAGCGAGGCGGTGCTCGAGTCCAGGAGGGAGTTGGCGAGGAGCAGCTGACGCGAGGCGACGAGGGCCTCGACGTCCTCACGCGCGACGTCCGGCAGCGGCAGCACCTCGGCGTAGCCCGCCCGCAGCGCCTCCTCGGCCCCCTCGGCCCCGCTGCGGCGCAGGTAGAACGTCGTGATGGCGAGGTCGAGCACGGGCAGGCCGAGGCCGGCGTCGTCGAAGTCGAAGATCGCGAGCCGGCCCTCGTGCCACTTGAGGTTCCCGCCGTGCAGGTCGGCGTGCAGCGGGACCACGGCCGCCCCGGCGTGGAGGCGCTCGAAGACCTCGCGGGCGCGGGCCATCCCCTCGGCGACCGTCGCCCGCTCGTCCGGGTCGAGGCCCGGGGCGGTGCTCAGGACGTCCCGGTCCCCGAAGAGCGGCTCGTCGAAGCGGGGCAGCTCCGCCGCGGGGGGCAGCGTCCATCCGGCGGCGTGCCGGTGCAGGAGCGCCGTCGCGCGGCCCAGCGCCGGGGCCCACCCGGCGCCGTCGCCGTCGCGGGCGTCGTCGCCGTCGAGCCACGAGGCGGCCGTGACGAGCACCGGGTGGCCCAGGGCCTCGGGTGTCGCGCGGACGAACCACTCGCCCTCCGTCGTGCGCAGCGGCCGGGGCACGACGACCCCGGCCCCGGTGGCGATGGCCTCCTGCCAGGCCTGCTGCGCGAGGACGTTCGCCGGGGTGCTCTTGGAGTTGGTCCCGACCCGCAGGGCGACCCGGCGCCCGTCCCGGGTGTCGACGCGGAAGGTCGTGTTGTAGGCGTGGAGCACGACCTCCATGCGGTGCACGTCGAGCCCGAAGGCCTCGGCGGCCGCGAGCGCCGCGGGGCGCAGCGCCTCGACCTGGGCCTCCTCGTCGAGGCCGGGGTAGTCGGCGGCGTCCACCCGGTCAGCCAACCACCCCGCGGACCGCCCCGGCCACCGGGTTCCGGTGACCGGGGCGGGACGACGTCACTCGTTCTGGCCGGCACCCACGCAGGTGATGACGTGGCTGATGTCCTTGGCGGACGTGTACGTCGTGGCGGTGTCACCCTCGGCCTGCACGACCGTGCTCGTCGTGCCGGCCTTGATGACGTAGAACGCGCCGGGCTCGATGGTCCACGTCCTGGTCCCGCCGGACAGGTCGACCTTCGAGCAGGTGTAGGCGCCGCCCTGCTCCCAGTACGTCGTGTGGTTGAGGGACGGGTCGACCTTGGCCGAGGCGGTCCCGACGACGGTCAGGACCGCGACGGTCGCCGTGACGGCGGCGGCGGCGATGCGATGGGTGGTGCGCATGATGGTTCTCCTCTGAACGGCCCGAAGGCCCCCTGCGGCACCCGGTCCGAGCGGACCGGATGCCGCAGGGTAGGGGCGCGCGGCACCCCTCCATCGGCGGTTCGGGGAGAACTCCGGCCACTCGGCCGAAGCGGTCTGCCTCAGTCGTCGTCCTCGGCCATGCCGGAGGCGATGTAGACGGCGCGGTTGGCGTCCGGCTGGACGAGGGCGACCGCGTCCTCGCAGTGCTTCGGGACCATCACCCACTGACGCGTGCGCCCGTCACCCGCGGTGCTGAGCGCGAAGGGGGCCGTCGAGGTGGCCACCATCCCGTCGCAGACGAGCGTCACGACGACCGAGGCGATCGGGTTGGTGTTCGTCCCGCGCGGCGGCGGGATGACCAGCCCCCGGATGCGGACGTCGACCCGGCCGTCCTCGCGCACCCGGACCTCGCTGGGCCCGTTGACCCACGGTGCGCCGCCGGGGTTGATCCCGGCGACCTGCGGGCTGGCCGGCGCGGGCATGCTGCCGACGAGGTCGGCGCGCAGGACGTCGTGCCCGCCGTCGGCCACGGCCGGCCCGGCCGCGAGGGCCAGCACCGACAGCGTGGCCGCGGCGGCCGCGGGGAGGGTGCGGCTCGTGAGTGTCCTGGTCATGGGGAGTCCTCTCGCCTGTGCTCGCGGGCCACCGCCCGGACGGCGACGACCCCTGGTGACTCCTGACACGCACCCCGGCCCCCCGCGGTTCAGCCGCCGCGCGAGCGGTCAGTCGCGCAGCGCGAACCCGCCCGTCCAGGACGCCTTCTCGGCGACCGCGAGGGTCAGCTGGAGGAACCCCAGCGCCTCGAGCTCGCGGGCGCGCCGCAGGCCACCGGCGTCGACGGGGCTGAGGCCGGCGTCCGCGACGACCCCGGCCACCCGCGCCTTGGCGTCGGCGTCGTCCCCGGCGAGGAGCACGGTGGTCGGCTGCCCACCGACGGTCCCCGACGCGAGGGTCGCGGCGAAGTTGGTGTTGAAGGCCTTGACCACGTGGGCGTCGGGCAGCGCCGCCGCGAGCTCGGAGGCCGCGGACCCGTCGGCCGGGACCACCAGCGCGTCGAAGGTCTCGAAGTCGAGCGGGTTGGTGATGTCGACGACGACCTTGCCGGCCAGCTGCTCGCGGCGGGCCTCGGCGATCTCGCCCAGCGCCGGGTACGGCACGGCGAGGACGACGACGTCCCCGGTGACGGCCTCGTCGCTCGCGTGGGCGATCGACTGGACGTCGTGCCCGCCCTGCTGCGCCAGGGCGGCGATCGCCGAACCCATGTTCCCCGTGCCGATGATGCTCACTGCGGTCATGACGACCTTCTCCCTCGGATGGACGGACGACCCTTTTGGTTGTCTCGACAACTGAACGTAGCACCGGAAAGTTGTCGCGACAACCATCGAGACGGCAGAATGGCCCTATGAGCCGCACCGCACCGTCCGCGTCCTCGCCGGCCGACCCCGAACCGCGCTGGCTGACGCCGACCGAGCGCAGCGCGTGGATCCGGGTGGTCGCCGTGCTTGAGCTGCTGCCGGGCCTCCTCGACTCCCAGCTGCGCCGCGACGCGAACCTCACCTTCTTCGAGTACTACCTGCTCGCCCGGCTCTCCGAGGCGCCCGGTCGCGTCCTGCGGATGAGCGCGCTCGCCCACGGCACCAACGCCACGCTCCCGCGCCTGTCCCACGTCGTGCGCCGCCTCGAGGCGCGCGGCCTCGTGGAGCGCCTCCCGTGCCCGGAGGACGGCCGGGCCACGAACGCCCGGCTCACCGAGGCCGGGTGGGACGCCGTGGTCGCCGCGGCGCCGCGGCACGTCGAGGCGGTCCGGCAGCACGCCTTCGACGCCCTGGGCCCCGGGGACGTCGAGCAGCTGCACCGGCTCTGCGACGCCCTCCTGACCCGCCTCGACCCCGAGGGGCGCGCCGGCGACTTCGACCGCTGAGACGCTCCGGTCCCCGCGGCCGCCGCGGCGGGTCGTCCACCTAGGGTCGGGTGATGCGGACCCTCCCCTTCGGCACCTGGCCCTCCCCCATCACCCCCGAGGACCTCACGGGCGGCCAGGTGCTGCTCGACGAGGTGCGGGTCGACGGGCCCCACACCTACTGGCTCGAGAGCCGCCCCGCCGAGGGCGGGAGGGTCACCGTGGTGCGCCACGACGGTGACTCGTCCACGGAGCTCCTCGCCGCCCCGTGGAACGTGCGGACCCGCGTGCACGAGTACGGCGGAGGGGCGTACGCCGTGTCCGGGGGCACGGTGGTCTTCTCCCATCTCGGGGACGACCGGCTGCGCCGGCTCGACCCGGGCGCCGACGAGCCGGTGGCCATCACCCCGGAGGGCGCCTGGCGCTACGGCGGCCTCGTGCTCCACGGCGAGCACGTGTACGCCGTGCGCGAGGACCACACCGGCGGCGGCGAGCCGGCCAACGAGCTGGTGCGGCTCGACCTGCACGGCGAGAACACCGACGCGGGAACGGTGCTGCACACCGGCACCGACTTCGTCTCGCGCCCGGCGGTCTCGCCCGACGGCACGGACATCGCCTTCGTCGTCTGGGACCACCCGGACATGCCGTGGGACACCACCCGCCTCCTGCGGGCGCAGCTCACCCCGGACGGCCTCCGGGACGCGCACGTCGTGGCGGGCGAGGACGGGGTCTCGGTGTCCCAGCCGCACTTCGGTCCGGACGGCGCGCTGTGGTTCGTCTCCGACGAGTCCGGCTGGTGGCTCGTCCACCGCGACGCCGGCGACGGCCCGCACCCGGTCCACGACACCGAGGCCGACCACGCGCAGCCCCAGTGGTCGCTCGGGATGCACGACCTCACCGTCCTCGACGCCGACCGCGCGCTCGTCCGATGGTTCGAGGTCGGCGGGCAGGGGGTCGGTGTGCTCACGGCCTCCACCGGCGAGGTGACGCCGGTCGCCGGCGCGGGGTCCTTCCACGACCACTTCGGGACCGCCGGTGACGAGGTCGCCTTCAAGCGCGGCCGCACCGACGGTCTGCCGCAGGTCGTGCGTGGCCCGGCCGGCGGCCCGTTCCGCGTCCTCGCGTCCTCGGCCCCCACCGACCCCGACCCCGCCTCGGTGTCCGCCCCCGAGCCGTGGTCGTGGACGAACTCCGACGGCGACGTCGTGCACGGCATCCTCAACCCGCCGTGCCTCGCCGGCGTCACCGGACCGGACGGCGAGCAGCCGCCGCTCATCGTGGTCGCCCACGGCGGCCCGACGAGCCGCGCCGAGACCTCCTACCTGTCGGCCACGCAGTTCTGGACGACGCGCGGCTTCGCCGTCCTGTCGGTGAACTACTCGGGCAGCACGGGGTACGGCCGCGCGTACCGCGACCGCCTGCGCGGGCGCTGGGGCGAGCTCGACATCGACGACTGCGTCACGGGCGCGCGCTCGGTCGCCGCGGCCGGGCGGGCCGACGCCGCCCGCCTGGCGGTGCGCGGTGGCAGCGCCGGCGGGTACGTCGTGCTGCGCGCGATGACCACGAGCGACGCCTTCACCGCCGGGACGAGCCTCTTCGGTGTCGCCGACCTCGCCGCCCTGGCCCGCGACACCCACAAGTTCGAGTCGCGCTACTGCGACCGGCTCGTCGCCCCGTGGCCGGAGGGCGAGGAGGTCTACCGCGACCGCTCCCCCATCCACCACGCCGACCGGCTCCACGGCGAGCTGCTGCTCCTCCAGGGCACCGACGACAAGGTGGTCCCGCTCGCCCAGGCCGAGGACATGGCCGCGGCGATGCGCGCCGCCGGCCGCGACGTCGAGCTCGCGGTGTACGAGGGCGAGGGGCACGGCTTCCGGCGGCCGGAGACCGTGGTCGACGCCCTCGAGCGCGAGCTCGCCTTCTACACCCGGGTGCTACGCCTCGGGTCCTGACCCGGGGCCGCCCTCCTCGCGCCGCCGCAGGACCTCCTGCGCGCGGGCCCCGGCCACCCCGGCGATGCCCTCGGCGAGCGGTGCGCGCAACGGGCCGGTGTCGCTCGGCACGGAGGCCCCGGCGTGGCCGGCCCGGATCTCCTCGACGAGGCGGCGGGCCTCGACGATGAGCGTCCCGTACGCCGGCCAGGCCCGCGGGTCGTCCAGCGGTGTCGAGCGCACCTCCTCCGCGAGGGCGTCGAGCGCGGCTCCGGCGGCCTCGAGGTGCTCCTCGACCTCGCGGTCGGCTCCCTCCCGGTGCACGCCGAAGCGCGCCGCCGCCGCCCCGAGGTGCTCGAGCACCCCGGCGTAGCTGCCGAGCCACTCCGGCGACGGCGAGGGCTGCCAGGGCGCCTCGGCCGCGGCGTCGGCGAGCGTCCGGGCGATGCCCGCCACCGGCCACTGGCTGCGCTGGACGGCGTGCGCCGCCCCCACGTAGCCGTCCCAGTCCACCCGGGCCGGCCGCAGCCGGTGCCGCAGGTTGAGTCGCGTGCTCTCGCGTCCCGTCTCGACGGCCTCGAGCACCGCCGGCACGTCGACCCCGACGCTCGTGGCGCGGTCGTGCCAGCCGCGCGCCGCCTCGGCGTCCCAGCCCGACCGCAGCCCCTCGGCCATGTCGTCGAGCAGGCCGCGCAGCCGCTCGGTGAGCTCGAGGACGGCTCGCCGGGGGGCGGTGAGGTGCATCGGCGCGAGGACGACGGCGTTGACGACCACGCCGACGACACCCCCGAGAAGCGTGTCGAGGACCGTGGCCGCGGTGAAGGAGACGCTGTCCCACTGCAGGCTGAGCAGCGAGAGCAGGACCATCGTCGGCACCTGGACGCCGTGGGCGCCCAGCCGGTCCCAGCGGCCGATGACCAGCGCGAGGAGCAGGACGAGGACCATCGACCACCAGGTGACGCCGACGAGGTTCCCGACGCCCCAGGCCACGAGCATCCCGACGACGACGGCCACGAGCCGCTCGACGCTCTGCCAGAGCGAGCGGACGATGGTGCGGTCCACGACGAGGAGGGCGGCGAGCGGGGCGTAGAACGAGGTGCTGCTGTCGACGACGACGACCGCCAGCTGCCAGGCGAGCACGGCCGCGCCGGCCGACTTGAGGAGCATGAGCGCGTCGTCCCGCTCGGGCCCGGGACCCTGCAGGACGGCGCGCACGGTGGCCCGCCAGCCCTCCACCGTGGCGCGCACGCCCCTCCGGGCCGGGGCGACCTGCGTGGACATGCTCCGACCCTAGCCACGGGTGCGCGCCCGTGGTCGGCGCGGGTCAGGCGTGCAGGGTGAGGACGACGTGCGTCTTCTCGGGGTCCTTCCGCGACCGCAGGCCGGCGGTCACGATGCCGCCCTCCCGGCGGACGGCGAGCTCGACCGTCCCGGGGAGGAAGACGGGCCTGGTGAACCACACCCGGCTGGTCGAGGGCCCGAGCGAGGCGCGGCCGAGGGCCGCCAGGGTGCGGGCGTAGGTCCACATCCCGTGCGCGATGTGCCGCCGGAACCCCATGGCCCGCGCCGACAGCGGGTGCAGGTGGATGGGGTTGACGTCCCGGGAGACCGCGGCGTACTCGCGGCCGAGGTCCTCGGGCAGGCGCCACACCCCGGCCGCCGGACCGTCGGGCAGCGACGGCGGTGAGTCACCCCGGGGCGCGTCCTCGGTGCCCCGCCCCCGGGAGAGGTAGACGCTGTCGCACTCCCACACGAGCTCGTCGCCGACGCGGGCCTCGAGTCGGACGTCGAGGGTCCGCCCGCGCCGATGGGGGTGCAGCGCACCGGCGCTCACGTCGAGGGTCAGCGGCTCGGATGCATCGAGGGTGCGGTGCGTCGTCACCCGGTTCTCGAGGTGCACCATCCCCGGCAGCGCCACGGGGAAGTCGGGCCGCGCCATCAGGGCGGTCTGCACCGGGAAGGCCAGCACCCACGGGTACGGCTGCGGCAGGGTGTCGGAGACGTCGTGGCCGGTGATCCGCTGGTAGGCCGCCAAGCGCTGCCGGTCCACGGTGACGCCGTCGACGCGCAGCGTCCGGTCCGGGACGGTGTCGCCGCTCCGGCCGCGGGCGGTCAGGGCGGCCCGGGCCAGCAGCGGCACGGTGGAGGGCGTCCCCGGCAGGGTCTCGAGGGCCACGCTCAGGCCCCCAGCAGGCTCTGGCCGCAGACGCGGACCACGTTGCCGGACACCGCGGCCTGCGCGTCGGCGGCGAAGTAGGCGATGGTCTCCGCGACGTCGACGGGCAGACCGCCCTGCGCGAGGCTGTTGAGGCGCCGGCCGACCTCGCGGGTCGCCAGCGGGATGCGTGCCGTCATCTCCGTCTCGATGAACCCCGGCGCGACGGCGTTGACGGTGATGCCCCGACGCCGCAGGCCGCGGTCGGCCGCGTAGCCGTCGACCAGCCCGATGACTCCGGCCTTGGACGCGCCGTAGTTGCTCTGGCCCCGGTTGCCCGCGATGCCCGCGATCGACGACACGAGCACGACCCGGCCGCCCTCGCGCAGACCGTCCTTCGCGAGCAGCGCCTCGTTCATCGCGAGGATCGAGAGCAGGTTGACCCGGAGCACCGAGTCCCACCGCTCGGCGTCGGTGTTGGCCAGCAGCTTGTCGCGGGTGATGCCCGCGTTGTGGACGACGAGGTCGAGGCCACCGTGCCGGGTGCGCGCGTGCTCGGCGATGCGCGAGCCGGCGTCGGCGGCCGTGACGTCGAGCTGCAGGGCGGTGCCACCGACCTCGTTGGCCACCGCGGCGAGCGAGGCCCCGGCCGCGGGGACGTCGACGCAGACCAGCGTCGCGCCGTCGCGGGCCAGGGTGCGGGCGATGTCGGCGCCGATGCCGCGGGCCGCGCCGGTGACGACGGCGACCTTCCCGGCGAGCGGGCGGTCGGCATCGGCCGGGGCCGTGGCCTCTCCTTCGCCGACGCGGAACACCTGGCCGTCGACGTACGCCGAGCGGGCCGAGAGCAGGAAGGTGACCGTCCCGAGGGCGGCGGCCTCCGAGCCGTCGGCGACGAGGACGAGGTTGGCGGTGGCGCCGGCACGCAGCTCCTTGCCCACCGAGCGGGTGATGCCCTCGAGGGCCCGCCGGGCGGCCCGCTGCGCGACCGAGCCGGCGCGCGCCGGGTCACGGCCGACGACCACGACGCGGGCGCAGCGCCCGAGCCGCTTGAGGGCCGGGGCCAGGGTGGCGCGCAGCGACTCGAGGTCGGCCGGCGTCTCGGCGGCGGTGAGGTCGACGACGACCCCGCCGAGGCGGACGCCCTCGGGCACGGTGTCGACGAGCACGGCTCCGGCGGAGGTCAGCCCGTCGCGCAGCGCCGTGATGGCCGGGGTGTCGGCGTGGCCGCCCACGAGGACCGGCCCGTCGACGAGCGGGCGGCCGGGCCGGTGTCGGCGGAGCGGGACGGGCTGCGGCAGACCGAGGGTCGAGGCGAGCTTCTTGCCGAACCCGCTGTTGACGAAGGAGGTGTAGCCGTCGGAGCGGGGCACGTCAGGCCGCCTCGAGGATGGCGACGACGCCCTGCCCACCGGCGGCGCAGACGGAGATGAGTCCCCGTGCACCGGAGCCCTTCTCGTGCAGCTGCTTGGCCAGCGACGCGACGATGCGTCCACCGGTCGCTGCGAACGGGTGCCCCGCGGCCAGCGACGAGCCGTTGACGTTGAGCTTCGCCCGGTCGATCGAGCCGAGCGGGGCGTCGAGCCCCAGCCGGTCGCGGCAGAACTCCTCGTCCTCCCAGGCCTTCATCGTCGAGAGCACGGTGGCGGCGAAGGCCTCGTGGATCTCGTAGAGGTCGAAGTCCTGCAGCGTCAGGCCCTGGCGGGCGAGCATCCTCGGGACCGCGTAGGCCGGCGCCATGAGCAGCCCCTCGTCACCGCCGAGGTAGTCCACCGAGGCGGTCTCGCCGTCGACGAAGTAGGCCAGCGGCTTCAGCCCGTGCTGCGCCGCCCACTCCTCGGAGCCGAGCAGCACCGTGGAGGCGCCGTCGGACAGCGGCGTGGAGTTGGCGGCCGTCATCGTCGCGTCGGGCCCGGACCCGAAGGCCGTGCGCAGGGAGGCGAGCTTCTCGAGCGTGGAGTCGGGGCGCAGGTTCTGGTCCCGGGTCAGCCCCAGGTAGGGGGTGAGCAGGTCGTCGAAGAACCCACGGTCGTAGGCCGCGGCGAGCTTCTGGTGGCTGGCCAGCGCCAGCTCGTCCTGCGCCTCGCGGGTGATGCCCCAGCGCGCCGCCGTGATCGCCATGTGCTCGCCCATCGACATCCCGGTGCGGGGCTCGGTCGCGGCGGGGACCTGGATGCCGAGGTCGGTGGGGCGCAGCGTGAGCGCCGCCTTCGCGCGGTCGGCCGGCGTCTTGGCCCGGTTGAGCCGCAGCAGCTTCCGGCGCAGCTTCTCCGGCACGACGATGGGCGCGTCGGAGGCGGAGTCGACCCCACCGGCGATGCCGGAGTCGGCCTGCCCGAGGGCGATCTTGTTCGCGACCAGGATGGTCGCCTCGAGCCCGGTGCCGCAGGCCTGCTGGATGTCGTACGCCGGCGTCGTGGGCGACAGGCTCGAGCCGAGCACGGCCTCGCGGGTGAGGTTGAAGTCGCGGCTGTGCTTGATGACGGCGCCGGCGACGACCTCGCCGAGGCGCTCCCCCGCGAGCCCGTGACGGGCGACGAGCCCCTCGAGGGCGGCGGTGAGCATGTCCTGGTTCGACGCCTCGGCGTAGGCGCCGAACTGGCGGGCGAAGGGGATGCGGTTGCCGCCGAGGACGGCGGCGCGGCGCGTGGTGGTCACCGGTCTGGCTCCTGGTGCGTCGGGGGCGGCGCGGACGGTCGTCGGCGTCGCGAGTATCCGGTACCGACGGTAACAGGTACCGGGAGTTCCTGCTACCGTCCTGACCCGTGACCTCCGCCTCCCCCACCGACGGCCGCAGCGCGCGCTGGGACGAGCACCGCCTCGCCCGTCGCCGCGCGCTGGTCGAGTCCACCGTGGGCGCCATCCGCGCGCACGGCGCGGGCGTCGGGATGGACGAGGTCGCGGCCGCCGCCGGCACCTCGAAGACGGTGGTCTACCGGCACTTCACCGACCGCGCCGGCCTGTACGCGGCTGTGGCCGACCGCGTCGACGGCACGATCATCCGCGGCATCACCCGGGCGGCGAGCGGTGCCGACGGCGCCCCGCCCCCGCCGCGCGAGGTCGTGCGCGGGGTCATCGCGGCCTACCTCCACCTCGTCGAGGACGACCCCGAGGTCTACCGGTTCATCGTCAACGCCCCGCTCCTGCCCCCGGGCGAGCGGCCGGAGGGTGACGTGACCGCCGGCATGACCGGCCGCATCGCCGAGCACGTGGCCGGGATCGTCGGCGGTGTGGAGGGCCCGGGCACCGTCGACGACGCCACGGCCCGCCTCTGGGGCGTGGCCCTGGTCGGGATGGTCCGGGCGGCCGCCGACGCGTGGCTCGCGGACGGCGGCCGGGCGCGCACGGCGGACGCCCTCGCCGACGACCTCACCACGCTCGTCTGGGACGGGCTGCGACCCCGCGGCTGAGCCGCCTCAGGCGCTCCACCACGGGCGCAGGGGCAGGCCGTGACGGCCGTCCGCGTCGGTCTTCGCGGCCAGGACGTGGTGCAGCTGGATCTCGTTGCGCTCGAACCCGAGTCGCGAACCCGCCATGTAGAGGCCCCAGACCCGGGCCGTGCCCTCACCGACCTCCTCGACGCACTCGTCCCAGTGCTCGACGAGGTTGCGGCACCAGCCGGCCAGGGTCAGCGCGTAGTGCTCGCGCAGGTTCTCCTCGTGCAGGACCTCGAGACCCGCGTCCTGCGCCTCGGTGATGATGCGGCCGGACCCGGTGAGCTCGCCGTCGGGGAAGACGTAGCGGTCGATGAACGCGCCGGTCTCGGTGCGCCGGTTGTGCGGACGGGTGATGCAGTGGTTGAGCAGCAGCCCGCCGGTGCGCAGCCGGTCGCGGATGAAGCCGAAGTACGTCGGGTAGTTGCGCACCCCGATGTGCTCGGTGAGCCCGATCGAGGAGACGGCGTCGAAACCCGTCTCGGTGACCGCGCGGTAGTCGCTGTGCCGCACCTCGGCGAGGTCGGCCAGGCCCTCCTCCGCGATCGCCTTCTGCGCCCACAGCGCCTGCTCGCGCGAGAGCGTGACGCCGAGGACGCTCACGCCCTGCCGGGCGGCGTACCGGACCATCCCGCCCCAGCCGCAGCCGATGTCAAGCAGCCGGTCCCCCGGTCGCAGCGCGAGCTTGTCGAACACGAGCCGGTACTTGTTCTCCTGCGCCTCCTCGAGCGTGGCGTCGGTGCTCGGGTAGCAGGCGCAGGTGTAGGTCATCGACGGACCGAGGACCATCTCGTAGAAGCGGTTCGACACGTCGTAGTGGTGGTGGATGGCCTCGGCGTCGCGGGTGTGGTTGTGCCGCAACCCCTCCGCGAGGCGCCGCCACCGGGGCAGGCTCTCCTGGGGCGGGGGCGGCGGCGGGGTGAGCCCGCGGACGCCGAGCATCCGGGACAGCTCGAGCACCTGCTCGCGGCCCGGCCTGCGGAAGTGCACCCCGGAGAGGTCGGCGAGCAGGTCGTACGGGTCGCCGGGGTGGACGCCGTCGACCAGGAGGTCGCCGGACACGTACGCGCGGGCGAGCCCGAGGTCGCCGGGGGCGGTCGCCAGGTAGCTGAGACCGCGCGGCGTCGAGACGGTGAGACGGCGGGCCGCCTCGGCGGGCCCGACGGCGGACCCGTCGTAGGCCTCGACGCGCAGCGGCAGGGGTCCGTCGACGACGGACTCGACGATCTGGGCGATGCTCACGTGCTCCTCCTGGTCTGGTCAGGCACCGCGCACGGCCTTGGCGTAGAGGTCGGGCAGCCGGTGTCCGGGGTCGTAGCGCTCCTTGAGCGCCGGGTAGTCGGCACCGCCGTAGTGGCGCCAGAAGGTCTCCTCGTCGTAGAAGGCCTCCGAGTACAGGGACTTGTGGCCACCGAGGTCGCTCACGGCGTCCTCGATGCGGCGGTTCGTGGCACCGGGCCCACCGGCCGGGTCGACCGGCACGGTGGACCAGAAGCCGACGTTGACGTACCGCTCCCCCGGCTCGAGGGGGTACAGCGTCCACGCCCGGTCGTCACGGATCTGGACGGGGCACAACCAGATCGGCTCGATGGGCACCTCGCGCAGGAACCAGCGGAGGAACTCGGCGGTGCGTTCGAGCGGGATCTCGACGTCCTGGACCACCCGCTCGCGCGGCGGCCGTCCCCTACGGGCCTCGAGCCGGTCGGCGACGTCGAAGCGCCGGTCGAGGGCGACGAGCTTCCAGTAGACGCTCGAGCGGAGCCAGCGGCGCGGCCACACCCGGCGCACGAGGGGGTTCTGCGCCCCGAAGGCCCGCGAGCACCAGAACCAGTCGGTGTCCCAGCGCCACAGGTAGTCGAGGGTGCTCAGGGTGTCGCGGGTGGGGCGCGGTCGGTCGTGCTGGATCGACCGGTAGAAGACGCGCTGCCCCGTGTAGTCGCTGGTCGGCCCGGGTTCGTCGCTCCGGCGGCCGAGGACGAGGTAGGACTCGTCGGCGGTGAAGACGACGCCGTCGAGGTAGTCGACGTCCTCGCCGTCGTGGGCGCCGGTGGACATCACCTCGTCGACCGCGGCGAGCAGCGCGTCGAGGTCGTGGAACCGGACGTGCCGCAGCGAGACCGTGCGCCCGACGGGCTCGAGCTCGATGCGCAGCCGCGTCGCGTACCCGAGGGTGCCGTAGGAGTTGGCGAAGCCCCGGAAGAGGTCCGTGTGCCGGCTCGTGCGGTCGGCCGTGACCACCTCGCCGGTCCCGGTGAGCACGTCCATCTCGAGGACCGACTCGTGCGGCAGGCCGTTGCGCCACGACGCGGACTCGATGCCGAGCCCGGTGACCGCTCCCCCGAGCGTGATGGTGCGCAGCTGCGGCACGACGAGGGGCGTCAGGCCGTGCGCCAGGGTGGCGTCGACGAGGTCCTCGTAGGTGCACATGCCCTGGACGTCCGCGGTCCGCGCCGACGGGTCGACGTCGACGACCCCCGTCAGCCCGCTCGTGTCGAGCCCGGGGGCGTCGGTGGCGGACCGCGCACGGAAGAGGTTGCTCGTGCGCTTGGCCAGACGCACCGGAGCACCCTCGGGGATGGCCCGGTAGCTGGCCACCAGTCGCTGGACCCCGGTGTCGTGCAGGGCGGTCCCCGTGGTCGCGGGGGCGGGGAGGGTCACGACGCGTCCTCCACGACCTCCACCGGGTCGCCGACGCGCACCGTTCCCGAGCGTCCGACCGCGCCGTACAGTCCCGCGCACGCGTTGCCGGTGGCCTCCACGGCGAGCACGACGTCCCCGACCCGCACCACGCGCCCGGTGAGCGCCTCCACCTGGGCCGTGGGGGCGTCGAGGACGAGGTTGGCCCGGGTGTGGGGCGAGTCGTTGCCGACGACCGAGACCGCCGCCCTCTTGGGCCGGTCCCCCACCAGGCCGTCGGCGCGCACGTCGGCCTGCTCGTGCTCGTGGCCGGCTGCCCGACGCTCCGGGAAGGTGTGGATGCTCCGCACCGACATCGTCATGGGCTCATGCATACACCCGGAACGCATTCTTGCGTCCACTGCATTTCCCGCCGATCACCCTGCGGCCCTCAGGAATCCCCAAGCCTTTCGTCCCTGTCCATCGATCGACGAATGTGTCGATCGATGGACGTGCCGTCCGTGGGCTCTGGCCGTCCGGACCGGTCTGCAGGATCATGGCGACATGGACGACCCCTTCCAGAACCTGCAGGCCCGGACCGGCCGCTCGATGGATAAGTGGATGACCGTGCTCGAGGGCAGCGGGCTGCAGAAGCACGGCGAGATCATGGCCTGGCTCAAGGGCGAGCACGGTGTCAGCCACGGCTTCGCGAACGGCATCGCCCTCGCCTTCCGGTCGCGTGGTACCTCGTCCGCGGCGGACGACCTCGTCGAGGCGCAGTACAGCGGGGCGAAGGCGGCTCTCCGACCCGTCTACGAGGCGCTGGTGAACGCCGCCCGGGCGCTGGGACCCGACGTGGAGGTCGCCCCGAAGAAGACGGGTGTCTCCCTGCGCCGCTCGAAGCAGTTCGCCCTCGTCGAGCCGGCCAGCGCGGCGCGCATCCGCCTCGGTCTGCAGCTGCGCGACCATCCCACGTCCGAGCGGCTCACGGCCGCCACGGGGATGTGCTCGCACACGGTCGACGTGCGCTCGGTCGACGACGTCGACGCCGAGCTCGAGGGCTGGCTCCGCACCGGCTACGAACGCAACTGACATCCGCTCCCGGCTCCCCCACATCACCGAAGCCCCCGCTCGCTGGCGCGAACGGGGGCTTTCGGTGGATGTGGAGGGACTCGAACCCCCGGCCTCTCGCGTGTGAAGCGAACGCTCTAACCAACTGAGCTACACATCCGGGTGCCGTGCGGCCTGCCGAGGATACCCAACGGCCGGGGGCAGGCGGAAATCGGCCCCCGGTCGGCGGCTCAGAGCCCCGCGGTGGTGTGCAGCCAGCCCTCGACGCCGTCCGGGAGGAACGCGGGAACACCGGTGAGCCGCAGGGCGAGCCACACGACGGCGAGCACGAAGACGAACGTGAGCAGCCCGACGACCGCCTTGACCCACAGGGGCTGGCGCTTGACCCACTCCTCCCAGGAGCGGACCCGGCGCTTGACCCACTGGAGCAGGTCGTCGGCGGGCTCGATCTCCGAGGCCCACACGGCCAGACCGACGATGACGATGAGCCACCCCGGCCCCGGCAGCGGCACGAGCGCGAAGCCGCCGAGCACGAGGACGAGCCCGACGAGGGCCACGGCCGTGCGCAGCACCGGGCGGGTCGTCGAGTTGGAGCGCAGCCGGCGTCGCCACTCCCAGTGGTCGTCGTCGTCGGCGGGCCGGAAGAACGGCCGCTTGGTCCGGGTCTCGGTCACGGGTCCACCGTCCGTGCCTCGTGGGCGGCCCAGACGTCGCGCACCCGCGCCGTCACCGGACCCGGCGCCGGCAGCGAACGGCCGTCGACCGCCGAGACCGGCAGGACGTCCTTGACCGAGGAGGTGATGAACACCTCGGCGGCCTCGGTGAGCACCGACATCGGCAACGCCTCCTCGCGCACCTCGACTTCTTCTTCCCGGCACCACTCGACGACGAGCGCCCGCGAGATGCCTGCGAGGCACCCGCTCTCGAGCGGAGGGGTGCGGACGACGCCGTCGGTGACGACGAAGACGTTGCTCCCCGTCCCCTCGCAGAGCTCGCCGCGGGTGTTGGCGAACAGTGCCTCCACGGCTCCCTGCTCGGCGGCCCGGGCGAGCGCCACGACGTTCTCGGCGTACGACGTGGTCTTCAGCCCGGCCGTCGCCGAGCGCTCGTTGCGCACCCACGGCACCGTGACCACGGCCCCCGACTCCGGCGGCCGGTCGTGGGCGACGGCGGTGACGATGTGGGTCAGTGCCGAGTCGAGGCGGTCCGACCCGAGTGGCCCGTGGCCCCCGGTGACGGTCCAGCGGAGCCGGCCGAAGGCGATGGGCTCCGCGCCCAGCACCGCGGCGATGCCCTCGCGCAGCAGGTCGTGGTCGGCGGGCGGCAGGCCGAGGCCGGCCATCGTCCGGTCCAGCCGCGCCAGGTGGCGGCTCACCGCGAACGGCACGCCGTCGACGATCTTGGCGGTCTCGAACGCACCGTCACCCACGGTCACGCCGTGGTCCACGGCGCTCACGGCGGGCTCGCCGCGGGGCACGAGGGCGCCGTCGACCCACACGCGGATGTCACTCATGCGTCACAGCCTCCCAGACACCGGGTGCCGACCCGTGGCAAGCGCGACCAGACGCGCCGCCTTGAGCTCGGTCTCGTCCCACTCCGCCTGCGCGGAGCTGCCCCACGTGATGCCGGCGCCGGTGCCGAACCGCAGCACCCGCACCCCCGCGGGCGTCCGGTCCGCCCAGAACGTCCGGATGCCCACCGCCAGGCTCGCCTCGTGGCGGTCGGCGTCGACCCACCCCACCGCGCCGCAGTACGGGCCACGCGGAACCGGCTCGAGGTCGGCGATCGCCTGCAGCGCCGTGTGCTTGGGCGCGCCGCTGACCGACCCCGGCGGGAAGCTCGCGGCGAGGACGTCGCGCCAGGTGGTCCCGGGGCGCAGCCTGCCGGTGACGTCGGAGACGAGGTGGACCAGCCCGGGGTGCTCCTCGAGGCGGCACAGCGCCTCGACGTCGACCGTGCCCGGGAGGCAGACGTGGCCGAGGTCGTTGCGGACGAGGTCGACGATCATCACGTTCTCGGCGTAGTCCTTCGGGAGCATCGCCTCCGCGTGGGTCGCGGTGCCCTTGATCGGGCTCGAGGTCAGCCGCTCGCCGTGGCGCACGAGGTAGGCCTCGGGCGAGGCGCAGGCCACCTCGAGCCCGGCCTCGGGCAGGTCGAGGGTCGCGGCGTACGGCGCGGGGTTGCCGCGGGCGAGCACCCGGCCGAGCGCGGACATCGAGGCGTCCTCGGGGAGGTCGTGCTCGAGCACCCGGCAGAGGTTGACCTGGTAGACGGTGCCCGCCGCGATCCGCCGGCGCACCTCGTCGACCCCTGCGACGTAGGCGTGCCGGTCCAGGCTGGAGCGCCACGTGCCACGGAGCGCGGGCCAGGAGGGGCCCGCCGCCGGGGGGGCCGGATCATCCGGACGCTCGCGGCGCACCTCCCCCAGCCGGACGGCCGTCAGCGCGCCCTCGAAGGTGAGGACGACCGCCCAGAAGCCGGAGGTCATCGCCGCCGGGTCGTGGACCACGGCCTCGACGCCCCGGGCCACGAGCGACCCGAACCTCGCCTCCGCCACGCCCTGCATCGTAGGGGTCCGGGGCATCGTCGTCCGCCCCCCTCCCGCTCACCCCGGGCGGTGCGACTCCGCGAAGCGGCTGACCACGACGGCCACCACCCTCACGAGGAAGACCTGGCCGAGCACGGCCTCGGACGCGACCACCAGACGGGCCAGGTCGGTGCGCGGGGTGAGGTCCCCGAGTCCGAGCGTGGAGATGGTCGTCAGGCTGAGGTAGGTGTAGGCGGTCGAGGGCTGCTCGGCGCCCAGCACGGGGGTCGGGCTCCACCAGTCCAGCGCCCGGAGGAGGACCGCGTACGCCACCGCGATCTGCAGGTAGGCGGTCACGGCACCGAGCACGGTGCGCACGGCGACGGCCCGGTGCGCCACGATCCGGCGGATGACGAGCGCCGGCACCGCGAGCACGAGGGCCAGCCACAGGAGGGCCAGGACGTTCCCGGTCGCCGACCAGGCGGGGCCGGCGCCCGCGAGGCCCGCGGCCACGGCCGAGCCGAGGACCACCACGACGACGAACGCGGCCACGGCGCGCACGGTCCGACCCCCGAGGCCCACCGCCCGCGACGCCGCGAGCAGGGCCGCGCCGCTCGTGGCCGTCACGACCACGGTGCCGACCGGCGAGGCCCGGACGTCGACCAGCGCGGAGACCACGATCGTCACGACGACGAGGAAGAGCACGACGCCGAACCGGTCCACGGGGTCCGAGCGCCAGGCCCGCCACCGTGTCGACGCGCTCGTCATGCCCGCCTCCGCGCTCCGGGGCCCGAACGCGACGGGCCGGCCGCCCGCAGCGTAGCGCTGCGGGCGGCCGGCCCGTCACCCTTCGTCAGGCGGTGACGGTGGCCTCCTGCTCGAGGGCGGCGGCGACGCGGCGGTGCGCCTCCCAGATCTCCTCGGGCAGGTCGGGGAACTGCTTGAGGTGCTCCTCGCGGAAGCCCATCTCCTGGCGCCACCGCTCGACGTCGATGTCGAGGATGGTGTCGAGGTCGCCGGCGTCGATGTCGAGCCCGTCGAGGTTCAGCTCCTCCTTGAGCGGGATGGTGCCGACGGCCGTCCGGCGCCCGGTCACCTCGCCCTTCTTGTACTGGACGAGCCAGAGCAGGGCGCGCAGGTTCTCGCGGTAGCCGGGCCACAGGAAGTGCCCGTCCTCGGGGTCGCGCTGGAACCAGTTGACGTGCGCGAACACGGGCTGGTCCTTCGCGGCGCCGACGATCTTCAGCCACTGCGCCGCGTACGGCCCCTCGGGGTAGGACATGAACGGGCGCATCGACATCGGGTCGTAGCGCAGCTTGCCCTCGACACCCTCGGCGGCGGCCGTGGCCTCGGCGCCCAGGGTCAGGCCGTCGTAGACGCCCTCGGCGAGGTCGTCGATGGCCCGCACGAGCGGCTCGCGGTCGCGGGTGCGGCCGCCGAAGATGATCGCGTCGATCTTGACGCCCTTGGGGTCCTCGAAGTCCGGCGCGACGTTCGGCACGTTGGCCAGCGTCGTCGTGAACCGGCTGTTCGGGTGCGCCCAGGGGTCGCCGGCCTCGTCGGGGTTGCGCTCGCTGATGAGCTCGCCCTTCCAGTCCCGCCAGCCGGTGGCGTCCTGCGGGTGGTGGGGCGTCCTGCCCTCCCACCAGACCTCGTGCGTGTCCTCGTTGTACGCGACGTTCGTGAACAGCGCGGTGGTGCCCTCGGCGATGGAGTCCAGCGCGGTCGGGTTGGTCTTCTCGTTGGTGTCCTTGGCGACGCCGAAGACGCCGTTCTCGGGGTTGAGCCCGTAGAGGTTGCCGTCCTCGCCGACCCACAGCCACGCGATGTCGTCGCCGTAGAAGGACACGTGGTACCGGTCGCCGAGGGCGTCGGGCGCGAGGGTCATCGCGAGGTTGGTCTTGCCGGAGGCGCTCGGGAAGCCGCCGCAGACGTGGTGGGTCTCGCCGGTCTCCTTGTCGGTGATGCCGAGGAGCATGAACTGCTCGCCGAGGAACTCACCCGAGGCGTAGCCGTCGTAGGCCGCCTGGCGCAGGCCGTGGGCGATCTTGCCGAGCAGCGCGTTGCCGCCGTAGCTGGAGCCGAAGTGCAGGATGGTCCGCTCGTCGGCGACGGTGACGAAGTAGCGCTTGTCGTCCGGGGTGCCCTGGCCGAGGTTCGGCAGGTCGCCCGTCACGTGCACCGCGCGCACGAACATGTCCTGGTCCGCGAGCTGGTTGATGTGGTTCACGCCGACGCGCGCCATCCGGATCATGTGGAGGCAGACCGTGCGGTTGTCGGTGATCTCGACACCGGCGGCGAAGCGCTCGAGCGGGCTGCCGGGCGGGGCCATCAGGTAGGGGATGACGTACATGGTCTTGCCGGCCATGGCGCCCTTCATGTGCCCCTCGACGACCGGGCGGATCTCGTCGGAGTGGCGCCAGTTGTTGTAGACGCCCTCGTCCTCGGGGCGGCTCGTGGCGACGATGGTGCGCTCCTCGGAGCGAGCCGTGTCCTTGGAGTAGCTGCGCGAGTAGTACAGACCGTCGCCGGCCGGCTGGATCTCCCCGGCGTCCAGGGACTCCTGGACGAGGCGGGCGTCGTCGGACGCGCTGACCACCTCGATGCGCTCGGCGCCGAGGAACTGCGCCCAGTGCAGGACGTACTCCCTCACGCTGCTGTTGGTCAGCCCCGCATCATCCAGGGACTTCTCCAGGTCGGCCACAATGCTCACCCTTTTCGGTCGTCGCGCAGGTCAACCCGAGGGCCGACCCACGACGCCGTGTGTCCGCCCTGCGAGACAGCCATTGCACCGTAGCGGCGGGTGGAGGGTCCACCGTCGAACCGGTTCGACCCGGGAGTCCTTCGTCACATCGGTGCACCCACCAGAGATCCTGCTCACACCTACTCACCGGTTACGTGTGATGTAAACGATTTCGCTTGTGCGACAACGTTGTCAGCGTCGAGGCCGTCGGCGACGGCGATGGCCCGGAGGTCGAGGAGACGGGCCTCGTCGGCGCCGGGCGCGGCGCCACCGCGGTGCGCCGGCCACCACCACTCCTGCGTTGGCTCGCTCGGGGTGTCCGGATACCGGTCGAGGAGCTCCTCGACGAGGTCGGTGAGCGCGGCGTGCAGACGGTCGGTGAGCGCCGCGGCGTCCTCGCCCGGGCGGGGCACCAGCGGCTCGCCCGCGACGACGCCGACCCATCGGCCCCGGCGCAGCGACCCGTGCGGGCCGACCGTGAGCACGCGGTGCAGGCCCCAGTGCGCCACGGGCACGATGGGCGCGCCGGTGGCGATCGCGAGGTGGGCGGCCCCGAGCCGCAGGTCGGCGCGGTCCTTGACGGCGAAGGCGTGCCCGATCGTCGCCTCCGGGTACACGCCGACCACCTCGCCGCGCAGCAGCGCCCGGTACGCCCGGACCGCGGCGGCCGCACCCGAGCGACGGTCGACCGGGACGTGCCCCATCCGCCGCATCGCCGCGCCGACCACGGGCACCCGGAAGACGGACTCCTTGGCCATGAACCGGGTCAGCCGGCCGCGCTGCACGGACGGGAGCCCGACGACGAGGAAGTCGAGGAAGCTCTGGTGGTCCGCGGCCAGGACCACCGGACCGGTCGAGGGCACCCGCTCGGCGTGCCGGACGTCGAGGCGCAGCCCGAGCACCCGGAACAGGACGCGGGCCAGCCGGACGACGAGGCGGTACGTGAGGTCGTGCACGCCGGTGGTTCGGCACGGGCGCGGGTCCCGGATGAGCGGCACTCACCCTGTCCACCCCGGCGGCCGGTGGGCACACTGGCGGGCACGCCGCTCCAGGTCGTCCCGATGCTCCCGTGCGCGCACATCGACGAGATCGGGGCGTTCTTCGTCCCGCTGGGCTTCGCGGTCACCTACCGGCAGGTCCGGCCGAACCCGTACCTCGCGCTCGAGGGGCACGGCTTCCCGGTGCACTACTACGAGATGCCCGGGCACCGCGCCGAGGACTCGCACAGCACCTTCGGGGTGGCGGTACCCGACCCTGGGCCGCTCTTCGAGGCCTTCGCGGCCGGTCTGCGGGCGCGCTACGGCAGGCTGCCGGTCTCGGGCGTCCCCCTTCACCCGGCCCCGGCCACGCAAGAACGCCGGCGGCCTGTCGGGGTTCAGCCTGGTCGACCCCGCTGGGAACTGGATCCGCGTGATGTCCTCGGGCGAGGCGACGGTCGAGCCGGAGTCCTCGCCGCTGCGCAGCACGCTGCTCGACGCCATGGTCCTGGCCGACAGCAGGGACGACGTCGCCCAGGCCGCCAAGATCCTGCACGGTGCAGTGCGCCGGGCGGCCCCGGACGACCCGGCGCTGGGCGACGCCCGGGCCTTCCTCGACGAGCTCACCGAGCGGCTCGCCTGACCGGCGTCCGTCCCGGGTCCACCCCCGGGTCACCGTGCGGGTGACCGCCGCCCGGGTGCGACGGACGGTCGTCGGGTAGACATCCGGCATGACCGACGTGCGCTCGCGGCTCGTGGAGACCGCCACCCCGGACCGTCCGGACGGCGTCGTGCTCGTCCTGCACGGCGGTGGCGGCCGCGGGTCCGCACCGGTCAGCCCGGCCCAGCTCTCCGTCCTGCGGATGGTGCCGGTCGCCGCCCGGGTGGCGCGCGCCGGGAAGGGCCGGCTGGCGGTCTGGCGGCTGCTCAACTCGGCGCGCGGGTGGAGCGAGCGGCCCACCCCCGTCGACGACGTGCGCTGGGCGCTCGGGCGGGTGCGTGAGCGGTTCGGGGACGACGTGCCGGTCGCCCTCGTCGGACACAGCCTGGGTGGGCGCGCGGCGCTCCTGGCCGCGGCGGACCCGCAGGTGCGCTCGGTCGTCGGGCTCGCGACCTGGCTGAGCGGCAGCGAGCCGATCGGTCCGCTGCCGGCGCGCGACGTCCTCCTCGTCCACGGTGACGCCGACCGCGTCGCCCGCATCGCACCCGCGATGGCCGCGGCCCGGCGGCTCGAGGCATCGGCCCGCACCGGGTTCGTCACGGTGCGGGGTGGGAGCCACTCGATGCTGCGCCACCACGCCGACTTCGACGGCCTCGCCGCGCAGTGGGTGGCCGCGACCCTGCTCGGCGACGACCCCGGCCCGGTCCTCGGCCGCGTCCTGCAGGGCGAGCGCGACGTCACGGTCTGAGGGGCAGGAGCGCTTCGATCCACGTCACGCTGACGGCGCGGAACTTCCTCGGCGGCGGGGATGCATCCGCGTCACGACCCACGTTCCGCGTCGTCACGGTGACGGCGCGGAACCTCGCCATGTCCCGGCCTACCCGGAGCACACGACAACGGCCCCGGACCTGGTGGTCCGGGGCCGTTCTCTCTGGTGGGCGATACTGGGTTTGAACCAGACCGCCCGCCTGTCACCCATCACTGGGCTGACGTGCCGAAACAGGTCACTGACCTGCTGATACGCGACACAGTATCTAGGAAGCGGTCGGAAAGCAACGGCAACGCTATGGTGTCTCCAGTAGCACGTTCGTAGCACGGAGAGGCGATTCTGGATGGCCGGACAGCAGGGGCGGCGCACCTTCGGCCGCGTCCGCAAGCTCCCCAGCGGGCGCTGGCAGGCGTTCTACAACGACCCCGACGGGCGCACCACGGTCAGCCGCTCCGGCACCGCGACACCCGTCCGCCACCCCGCACCCACGACGTTCGACGCGAAGGTCGACGCCGAGGCGTGGCTCGTCGACGAGCGCCGCCTGATCTCTGCTGGTGCCTGGACCCCCCCGGCCGAACGCAAGGCCGCCCGCCGCACCACTCCCCTGACCTTCGGCCCCTACGCCGACGCCTGGCTCGCCGGCCGCAAGGTCCGTGGCCGGCCCCTCGCCGACCGGACCCGGGACCACTATCGCGACCTGCTCGACCGCTTCATCCTGCCGACGTTCGCCGACGTGCCGTTGGCCGATATCACCCCGGAGATGGTTGACGGCTGGTACGAGATCTGCGCCGTCGGGAAGCCCACTACCCAGGCGCACGCCTACAGCCTCGTCCGGACGATCCTCGGGACCGCGGTCGAGCGTCGGCTCATCAAGACCGCGAACCCGGCCCAGATCCGCGGTGGCGGCTCGACGTCGCGAGCGAAGAAGGTCCGGCCGGCGACCACGCAGCAGCTCGCGGTGATCGTGGCGGCTATGCCCGAACGGCGGCGCCTGATGGTGGCGCTCGCGGCGTGGTGCGCCCTCCGCTTCGGCGAGCTGGCCGAGCTGCGCCGCGAGGACGTCGACACCAAGCAGGGCGTCATCCGAGTCCGCCGTGGCGTGGTCAGGGTGCGACTCGAGGACGAAGATGGCGTCCGGATGGTCCGGAAGGTGAAGGGCCCGAAGAGCGCCGCCGGCGTGAGGGACGTGCCCATCCCGCCACACCTGCTCGCCGACGTTCGAGACCACCTCCTGCGGCACGCGGCACCTGGGCGGGAGGGCCTGCTCTTCCCGGGCCGAGACGGCGCCCACCTGTCGACGAGCGCGTTCTATGGGCGGGCCGCTGCCCTCGACGACCAGGGCACGGTGCGACGCAGCGGACACGGCTACTTCGAGGCGCGCCGCGTTGCGGGCCGCCCAGACCTTCGCTTTCACGACCTGCGCCACACCGGGCTCACGAACGCTGCCACCGTCGGCGCAACCCTCGCCGAGCTCATGCAGATGGCCGGGCACTCCACCGCCGGGGCCGCGATGCGCTACCAGCACGCCGCCCAGGATCGGATGCAAGACCTCGCGTCACGCCTCTCCAACCTCGCTGAGGAGAACACATGACCCGCCCGTCCCCTCACTCCGCTTACATCCCCGACGCGACGTTGCTTCATGCGGAGTGGAAGCGTGATCGGCGCGAAAAGACCCAAAGGTGGCGGGTTCTCGCGCAGGCCTGGTGTCCACGCTGCCATGGCACCCTCGCAGTCGCCCTGGCGGTCGCCGATGAGGTGATCCTGCTCCTCCCTCAGGGGCGCGCTGGTAGCCGCGAAGCGCTCGCTCAGACCTTGGAGGCCGACGGCGAAAGGGATGCCGAGTACCCAGTCGGCTTGCCGTGGTCACAGGAGATCAAGGCCAACGGCCGCGAATTGTTGGGTCGCGCGGCGCGGCTACGCGAGGGCGTCGAGTCGCCGCGACTCTGTCCGCGTGCAGTCAACCTGACCACTTTGCGCGCCTCCGGGCTTGTGGGCTTGAGCGATGAGGAAGCAATCTGCGGAGGGTGCGGCACGACTCGTATCGTCGTCGTTGACGTCGAAGATCCCACCCGACTGCGTTTGGGGTGACACGCGGACACGCCGCTGCATGCCGTTTCCTGTAGGCGGTGTACAGTGGTGCAAGTTGCCTCCGCTGCTAAGCGGGTACCGTCGGATCGCTTGGGCCGCACCGATTCCTTGAAGGAGTCGCTGTGGCCCTTTCTGTTGCCCCACCCACCCCCCGGGAGTGGCTGAACCAGGCCGAGGTCGCTGACCTCCTCGGCGTCACGGACCGCACGGTCCGAAACTTCATCGCTCGCGGGGTCCTCCCCGCCTCGCGCATCCGCAACGGCAAAAGCCGCCCGGGCCCCGTGCGCATCCGCCGTCGAGACGTCGACGCCCTCCTCGAGCCCATCCCCGCGACGGCGGTCCCCGCGTGACCGCGCCGCCGGGCACGACCCGGACCATCAGGGATGCCGCTCCCCGCTCGACCCCCAGCACCTGGACCGACGAAGACGTGTGCCACGTCGCGTTCCGCCTCAAGGCCCACGGCGCCACTGAGGAGGACGTGCGCGACCTCCTCGGCTACTGGTCGACGACCGGGGTGCGCCGGCTGCGGGCCTTCGTGAATGGCATCTCAGACCGCGACCTTCGCGCACACGTCGCCCTCGCTGACGCCGAGCTGACGCGCCGTGGTCGCGGTGACCTGATCTTCACGCGCACTCCCCGGCGGTGGCCGTGGCGTACGTCTACCTCCCAGCACATGGGAGGTGCCGTCGGATGAGGCGGGAAAACGAAAGCCGCCCCGCGGGCAACGGGACGGCGATCAGGAACACGGGCGAGCGTTCGGACTCCATTCTCCCACAGGTCAACCTCGTCACGCTCACGCCACGCGAGCGAGACTTGTTCTGGAGCGGCTACCAGTCGGGCTACTGCCAGGGTCACGAGGCCGGCGTTCGGTTCGCCGACGACCAGGCCGCATCTCTGCACCGCGAGGCCGTGCGAGTCGTGCACTTGATGGCCGGCCTGCCTGAGGTGGACCGGGAAGCGGCACGCGAGGCCGCGGCACGCCGTGAACGGCGGTGGGCCTCATGAGTCGGCTGCCTGTCTACATCTACGAGCACACCGGCCGTCACGTCCTCGTCTGCGGTCCCATCCGTGACTGGCTGAGGCGCAACGGCATCCCGGCGACCCGGTCCGCCGTCGAGCGCGGCTGGTGGATCCGCCGTGAGCGGCTGGCCGACCTCGTCGCCCAGCTTGAGATCGACGGCTACACCGTCCGTCCGCGGGGGGTGCGCTGATGGCCTGGCCCGACCTGTATCCAGGGTTCACCGAAGACGACCTTCGCGCGTCGGATGCCTTCATCACCGACCGCCAGAAGCAGCTCGCCACTCAGTACGGGGATGACGCGTACGCGGACCATGAGGACGGCGAGCACGTGGCCGGCCGGCACCCGTGGTGCCTGTCCTGCGAGTGCGACGCACACCCGATGCCCGACTCCTGGCGCGGCGAGGACCGGTGGCTGGAGAACCGAGAAAAGGTCATCAATGGCCGGCTCGCTCGAGCCGTGATCCTCGGCCGGAAGCCACCGGAGAAGCGCGAGAGCAACCCCGGAGACTTTGCGGACGTCGCAACCCTCGGTGACCTCCTGGCGCGGCCGGACGAGCCGCCAATGCGCGTAGACGGGCTCATCCCGTCCGACGCGTCCACCCTCGTTGTCGCGCAGCGCAAAACCGGCAAGACGACGCTTGTACTAAACCTCGTGCGGTGCCTCCTCACGGGCGAGAAGTTCTTGGGCACGTTCGAGACCAGGCCCGTCGCGGGCCGTGTAGCGGTCCTCAACTACGAGGTGTCTGCTGCCCAGCTCGCCCGCTGGGCGTCCGGGCATGGCGTCGACGAAGACCGTCTGGTGATCGCGAACGTGCGTGGCCGGCGCAACCCTCTGGACGACCCGCAGGACCGCGACGCGCTCGCCAAAACGTTCCGGGCGCTCGGTGTCGAGTCGGTCATCGTCGACCCATTCGGGCGCGCGTTCTCGGGCAAGAGCCAGAACGACTCCGGCGAGGTCGGTTCGTGGCTGCTGAGCCTCGACCGGTTCGTCCGCTCCGAGGTCGGCGCCGTCGACCTGGTCCTGACCGCGCACGCTGGCTGGAACGGCGAACGGACCCGCGGCGCATCAGCGCTTGAGGACTGGGCCGACGCCATCGTCACCATGACCCGGGACGACGCCACCGACGCCCGATACCTGCGCGCGGTCGGGCGCGACATCGACGTCGCAGAAGACCGGCTGGCGTTCGACCAGACCACACGCACCCTCTCCCTCAGCGGCTTCGGCTCGAGGAAGGCCGCTACCGCCACCAAGCGGCTGTCCGAGCTCGCAGTGCTGGTGGTCCGGGCGGCGCGTGAGGAGCCGGGCGCCAGCGTTGCCGACCTCGAGACCGCGGTGAAGGTCATGGACGACTGCCCTGGCGTCCGCAACGGCGAGGTGTCCAAGGCGGCCAAGTACGCGAGAGAGCAGGGCCTGCTGCTGATCGAAGACGGAGGCCCGGGCAAGCGCTCGCGCCACTTCGCCATCGATATCCCCACAACCCATCCCAACCCCTCCCGAACCCATCCCCGGGATGGCCACCCCAACCCCTCCCACCCCTCCTATAGGGGAGGGGTGGGGGTGGGGGCGGGTCCGATCACTGACCACTCCCCCGTCGACGAGGTTGCGTCATGAACCCCCAGCAGAAGGAGAGCCGCGTGACCACGACGCACAGCGTCCCCGGCGTGTGCGAGGGCTGTGGCGGCAACTGCCAGCCCCAGAACCGCACCTGCCGGCACTGCGCCATCCGGCTCGGCACGTACCGGGACACCCTGGCTGCGGCGCCCACACCCCCGCCCTTGCCGGACCCCCCAGTGGCGAGCCTCGGCCGCTACCGCTGCCGCTCACACCCGGACCACCCCGTGTCCTGGCGCGGGACCGGCTGCCCCGACTGCGCGAGGGAGGCGGCATGACCACCCGCCGCATCGCCCTCAGCTTTGAGGACTTGCAGTACCTCACCGCGGCGGCCTCACTCCTCAGGGAGTTCGCCGATGCCGGGCCGGCCAGCGTCATCGAAGTCACCGACGCCTTCCGCTCGCTCGCCAACCTCATCGACCGCGTCATCGACGAAGCCACCCAAGACGCCGCTGAACAGATGGAGGACCACACATGACCGACTCACGCCCCCCGCCAACGCACAACACCACCCCAAGAACCGCACAACCCCCAAGCAACACCAAACCCCAAGCAGGAGAAGACATGAGCACCGACAAGCACTACAGCTACAACCCCAACCCCCTCATGGACGAGTACACCGCCGCCCAGCCAGGCCACGCCAAGGCCCAGGCCTCCGTCACCGAACCGCCCAAACTCTTCGACGGCGGCACCAGAGACCTGCCCAGCGTCACCGCCTCCGGCATCGACCCCAACCTCCTCATGCGACTGCCCTACGGCGTCAGGCACGCCGCCGCCTCCGCCCCGGACCTGCCCACCGTGCACGGCTACTTCGACGAGTTCGCCGGCCACCCCGGCGCCGAAGTGGGCCACGACGGACTCCGCGACGCCCGCAACCGCTTCAACCAGTGGGCCCGCGAAACCCCCGACCCCCGCCCCGATGACGTCCAGGCCGCAGAAGCCGACGCCCTCTACACCCAGATCGCCGGGAGCAACGGCTGGCCCACCAAGACGATGCAGCAGCGCGCAGCCGAAGAGGCCGACCGCAACCGCCAGCGACGCGAGCTCGAGGACAGCTTCACGGCTGCACTGCGCGAGGAAGGCGCTGCGTGGGCCGAAAGGAACCGACAGGTCGCCGACCGTATGCGAGAGAGCAATGGACTCTTCCGCCGCTGAGGCAGGCACAAGCCTGAAGCCCCAGACCCGTAGCCAAGGTCAGCCGCTAACCCCATCGCGCACCGGAAGGGGTGGGGGCAGGGTCCCCCACCCCAAGGGTTGGAAGGCGATGCGGGTTGGCAGCACACTATCTGCGTGGGCCAAACGCTCGTCTTTCGAAAACGGTGGAGAAACCCGTTATGGCGTGCGCTGAGTGCTCTGGGCCGCTGGCTCCGCCGTCGGGTCCGGGCCGGCCGGCGGTGTACTGCTCGCCGACGTGTCGACGGGCGGCGGAGTACGCGATTCGGCGGGCTCAGGTGCTGCTGACTCGGGCGATGCGGGCGGAGCAGGATGCCCGGCTGGATGTCGCCCGCGGTTTTGGGCGGCGCGGAGTGGACGAGGTCGTCGGCTTCTGGGCATCCGAGGTGGCCCGGCTGCGTGAGGAGATGCGGACCCTGCTCGAGGGGACCGATACAGACGAGAGCTCGCCCGGCACTGTGCCGCCGCGGGCCTGATGAACGACTGAAGAGGAGATGGGCATGGCTGGAGCAGAAGTGGTCGGGAGCATCGTGGGCTACCTGAAGTTGGACGCGGACGACTTCCACCGGGAGATCACTCGCGCCATCGCTGAGGTGAAAGTCCTCAAGGGGATGGACGCCAAGGTCCACGTCGAAGCGAAGGGATCGCGTTCTGCTGAGCGCGACCTGCTGAAGGTGGGTTCTGCGGCGAAGGTCGCGGGCAGGGCCGCTGGCGGCGCAGGAGACGCCGTCGGTGGTCTATCGGACTCGTTCAGCGGGCTGACCCGTGGAGGCATCTACAGCCCTGCGGTGATCGTTGGCGGGCTGGCGGCGGCGGTGGCGCTGCTGGGGCCTGTGACGGGCGCTGCGACGGCTGGCGTGGCCGGTCTGACGGGCGTGGTCGGGACCGGCGTACTCGCGTTCCAGGGGTACAAGAAGGAGATCGAGGACGGCACCGCTCTGGGGTCGGCGTTGCAGGAGCAGATCGGTGGCTTGCAGTCGACGCTCGAGGGCCTGTCGCGCACGGCGTCGTCGTCGATGTCGGGCGGGGTGCTGGCCGGTCTGAACGACCTCAACGACTACCTGCCCACGCTGAACGATGACGTGGCGATGCTGTCGGCGTCGCTGGGTCGGGCGTTCCGCACCTCGACGACCGGGCTGATTTCTGGGCTCGAGAACGCGATGCCGCTCCTTCAGGACGGTGGGAAGTACGCGGAGATTCTGGCGCAGAAGTTTGCGGACTTCACTGCCTCTCAGGACTTCAAGGACTTCGTTGCGTACGCCCGGCGAGAGCTCCCGGAGGTTGCTTCGGCTATCGGCGACCTCGTCGTCGGCGTGAAGGATCTAGCGGTGGCGCTCGCCCCGATCGGTGAGCTGATGGTCGACACCTTCGCCGTGAACGGGCAGGCGATGACGCTGATCGGCAAGGGCATCCCGGTGCTGAACGCTAGCGCCGGCTCGTGGGGTGCGCTCGGTGCGGCTTTCGTCGACACCTCCAGCAGTGCGGACCGGGCAAGCGCCGCCCTCGCGGCGAACACCGATTCGGCCGTCGCGTTCGCCAACATCCAATCCCCGCTCGCGGCCGGGCTCGGCACCACCGACGCCGCCCTCGCGGCGCTCGAGGAGAAGAACCGCAAGGCCGGTAACACGGCCAACGACGCCACCTTGGCGATGCAGCTCCAGGGTGATGCCGCTGGCCTGCTCAAGCAGCAGTTGGATCTGCTGAACGGGAAGTCGCTGAATGTGGCTCAGGCGCAGACCAATGCGGCGTCGGCGACTCTCGGCCTGACGAAGTCGTTCAAGGACAACGGGACGACGCTGTCGACGAACACGCAGAAGGGCATCGAGAACCGGCGCGCGATCGAGGCGAAGATCAGCGCGGATCAGGCCCTGGCGGAGGCGACGGCGAAGGCGACGGGGTCGACGAAGGCCGGCACGGAGTCGCTGAAGACGTCTAAGGGTCAGCTTGAGGACACGCTTCGGTCGCAGGGCCGGCTGACGGGCAAGGTGCAGGCGTACATCGACAAGCTGTACGCGATCCCGAAGAAGGTTCCGCCGACGAAGCTTGAGGTGCAGACCGCTCAGGGCCTCGCCAGCCTCAAGGCGTTCCAGACGGCCATCGACAAACTGCGCGGGAAGACGGTCACAGCGACGGTCCGCTATGCGTACGAGGGGCGACGCCCGAACGGTGGCGTGTCCACGGCTGGCGGGCAGACGTTCGCTGATGGTGGCACGGTCCGGTCGCGGATCCCGGGCTACGCGGGCGGCACGATCATCGGCCCGGGTTCGGGCCGGTCCGACTCGATCCTCGCTGGCATCGCTGGGACGCCGGAGTTGATCCGGGTCAGCAATGGCGAGTTCATCTCGACAGACGCGTCTCGCCGCCGGAATCAGGCGGCGCTTGAGGCTGCGAACAACGGCGCGACCCTCGGTGTCGTCGGTGGCGCCGCCGGCGGCAAGGTCGACCTGTCCGATGCGTCGCTGCACCGGCTGGCCGCGATCCTGTCGACGCGTCCGATCGTCACGACCGTGTCGTCCCGTCAGATCGACGCCGCGCTCGCAGCTGGCATCTGACGACCTCCACACTCTCGCAAAGGAAACCATGAGCACCTACACCTTCAAGCCCGTCCCCGTCTGGGGCTCCCCCGGACAGTTCGGCCGCATCGGCGCCGCCCGGTCCCGCACCTTCCCCGTGACGACCATTGCGGGGGCAACGGCCACTGTCGTGCAGGGCGGCACGACGAAGGCCGGGTACATCGAGTCCGACGCAAACGGGCTCATCCCGGCATTCACCACAACCGACATCCCTTCCGTGCAGGTCGACTTCGGCATCGGGACAGTCGTCATCCACTCCCTCGAAGCCATCACCGCTGGTGCGTCCTCCGCGGCAGCGGCCTCGTCCTCGGCGACCGATGCGGCGAACTCCGCAACCGCAGCTGCTGCTGCGGCGTCATCGGCGACAGTGTCAGCCGGCAACAAGGTCGACAAGGGCGCCCTGATCTTCAACGCCAGCGACTACGGCGTCACAGGCGACGGCGCCACCGACGACACCACCGCGATCCAGTCCCTCCTGACCGCCGCCCGAGCAGCCAAGGCCCGCATCAAGTTCGGCTTCGGCAAGACACACATCGTGTCCGCCACCCTCAACCCGGCCGGGGTCGTCATCGAAGGAAACTCCTCGACCCTGAAGGTCAAGGACGGGCTCAGCGCCACCCTCAACGTCCTCCAGTCGGCGGCGCCCTTCAGTGCCACCGGCTTGACCATCGACCTGAACAAGGCGAACACCCTCGCCCCGGGCGCCGACACGCAAGGCGTCGGCATCTACCTCGCCGTCACCTCTACCGGTTGGACCGGCAAGGCCGTCCTGCGGGACATCCGCATCGTCAATGGCCACCAGGTAGGCCTGCGCGTCTCGAGCTCCACCACGGTCACCGACGCCGAGACCGTCACCGCCTTCACCCGCACCGTCCTCGACTCTGTCGTCGTCGAGAACTGCAAATGGGGCATCTGGGTCAAGGGCGTGCGCGGCGTCACCCTCATCGACCCCCACGTCACCGGCTGCGCCTCAGACGGCATCTACGACTACGCCTCGCGCGACACCTTCGTGCAGGGCGGCCTCGTCGACACCGCCGGCGGTCATGGGTTCGTCAGCCAGTACGGGCACGCCACCAAGGTGGACGGCCTCTCCGCACTCGGCTGCGCCGGCAGTGGAATCGCATTCGGTGGCGGGTCCACCACCATCACCGAAGGTCGCGACTTCACCATCAAGGGCTGCACCGCCATCGGCAACACCGGACACGGCATCACCCTGGACCCCACCAAAACGGGAGCAGGTGCGGCCCCAGTCGCCGTCGGCGCGTCCGTCACCGGCAACGTCTGTAAGGGCAACGGCATCCACGGCATCTACCTCAACAACGCCAAGGGCGTCGCCATCACCGGCAACACCTGTCGTGGCAACACCAACGCCGGCATCGGAATCGCCGGCTACCAGACCGCCATCGGCGCCAACGTGTGCACCGGCAACGCACGAGGGATCGCGTTCTACGGCAACGCCTCCTTCCCGAACTACGGCCAGCATCGGGTCGCGCCTAACGTCGTCACCGACAACTCGACCTCGAGCTACTACGTTGAGTCGGCATCTGTGACGGCGCAGTTTGCGTCGGTCAGCGCTACCCCGCCGGAGTGAGCGGGGTGGCAATCTGTTCTCGACGACAGTCAGGAGGGGCCATGCGAAGCGTGATGATCACCTGTCCAAACACAAACAAGCCGGTCGACACCAGGTTCGGCCTGCCCTACGAGATGTTGGCCTCGCAGCCGATCGAGACGGCAAGTTTCGACTGCCCGGAATGCGACAAGTGGCACATCTGGCGGATGGAAGAGGCGTTCCCAGGCCCAGAGCTCGAGGGCCAAGAGGCCTCTTTCACGTTGGTCAATCGGTTCGAGAACGAGCACGTGAAGGTGCTGGACCTAGTGACGAACGATGAGGGATTTCCACAGATCAAGAACACACACTTCACCGACTGTCACTTGATCGGGCCGGCCATCCTCTTCCCCCGCACGGACCTTCGATGGAACAGCATCGTGCGCAGTTCCATGTTGATGATGTGCGCGGAGGGTCAGTCGTACGAGGGGCTCATCGTGGTCGACAACGGCAGCTTCGACCGCTGCACGTTCGAACATGTGGGAATCGCCGGGACTATGGATGTCTTGGATCGCCTGCTCGGTGCGAACTGAGAAGGCCCCGTCGGGTACTACCGCGTCAGGTGTCGCCACGGTGCGCCTGCCCTACGTGCCGGGTCAGCGACCAGCAGCGGGCGCCGCACTTGTCACACACTTGCGACGGGGCGTCGTCGCTGTCTAGCCAGCGGTCGACGGTCGAGGGCAGCCAAACGTGTCGTCCTCGCGCAGTCACGAAGTCCGGTGTAGGCAGCCGCCCGATGTCGCGCCACCGCACTGCCGTCGGGGCGCTGACGCCGAGTCGCCGAGAGATGGTCTCCACCGTTTCTAGTCCGGGTGGCGTCCGCGATCCCTGGCCTGTCCGGAACGGCCCGTGCGGCCTCGTCGCGACGCGCACAACGCCAACGCGCACTCCTGCGGCCTCCGCCACCTTCGCGAGGCTCTGACCGGCTCTGCGGGCGCCCACCCACGCCTCAACGACTGCGGCGGCGGGGAACGGGCCGTGGTCGACGGTGACGCGGCTGACGACCTGGTGCTTCACGCCTTCGGCTGCGGCGATCTCCTTAACGGTCAGTCCGCGACGTCGAGCTTCGACCCAGCGTTGCTGCCGCTCGTCGGCCACCTCGAGCATGAGGTCGGTGACACCCAGACGCTGTGTGGGGCGCGGGAAGGGGCCGTAGTTGCGGGTGGCTCGCCGGACGGTTTCAACGTGAACGCCTGCGCGGCGTGCGATGAGCGCGGCAGACTCGCCAGCACGGCGTCGTGCCAGCCAGTCGAGCGCTGGGTGCGAGGACACAACGGAATTGTCGCCCCGACGGTCGATTTCACCGTGCACCCGGGAACCGTATCTAGATCTTCACCGCCGCGCACTGCGCCGGCAGCGTTGGAGTGACGGACCGCGCGCCCCGAAACCTCGGTCCTAGATCTGAGGATCGCGCAGCTCCTCGGGGCCCGGTCCCCGCAGCCCTCGCACGCCATCGCCAATCACACGCTTGCCCATACGGTCAGCCACCAGGAGGCCGTCCCCGCGCCGCCACCACCCGCGTCCATTGACATCCGTGAAAGACACCGCCATCCCTGCGCCTCGCACGAGCCGGAAGTCCTCTGCGTGCGGCCCAACGCGAGTCTCTACGACCACATGCGCTCCCGGCTCGACCAGGTCCTCGCCAAGGATGCCGGCGAAGTACCACTCAACCTCGACCGTGCCGCCAAAACGCCACCGGGTGGCGCTCAGTTTGTAGGGCTCCCAACCGAGTATTCTCGTGCGCTCTCGATGTTCCCCATGCAGCGGGCGCTTGATCGAGCGACTGACATTTTCGGCCCTGACATACAGATTCCCAGGACGGATCGCCAACGGGCTTCCGTTGAAGAGATTGACTATGAGCGTCTGGTGGAGTGCACCTTCACTCAGGGGCGATGGGCGCTGCGTGTACCGGAACGTGACCTGCACTAGGCGCGCTTGGCGGGTTTGCTGATCCTCAAACTCTCGGCGGCGCTGCTTCACGGACAGCAGGTAGGCATAGCCGGCTACGGTCGCAGCGCAAGCGGTCGCTACGGCCGAAACCGAGGCTGGATTGAAACCCCACGCTGGATCAATCTGCATACGCAGCTCCATCTCCGCCGAGCCGGCGCGCGATAAGCGCAACCACCTCGCCTGCCGTCCGACGAGCGAGCCAGTCCAACCCGAGGTGCCTCACGGCTGCTTACTCCGAGCCGGCCGTTGGCTCTGCTTCTACCCCTGAGACGTCGCTTCGGCGCAATACCGGTAGAAGGATGGGAGGTAGACCAAATTCGTTTGGAAGCCGGTGAAGTGCCTCGCGGACGTATGGGTAGGCCATAAATAGCGCGACCTCCCGCACGTACTCGGAGACTAAGTCGTCTGAGGGCCGAACGCCTTCGCGGAGCCCAAACTCCATTATGTGTACGACCTCGACATGCGCGACGGGCTCTGTGCCAGGTTTCCCGTCCTCAGGACCCTCATAGTCGATACGGCTTGTGAACAGCACAAGCAGACTGGAGTTCGGCTGAAGGTAGAACTGCGGTAAGGGGTTTGAGACTTTGACCGTGAGGTCCGTTGGCGGCGTTCGAAGTACTTCGCCCGTAAACTTCTGCAACCGGAGGTCGCGAAGCTCTACGGCCCCGACCAGCGTTTCCAGTGTCAGGCCGTTGTCGGGACCCTGAAACTCTTCAGGCACCGGGAGTTGCCCGTTCTCCCCGGGTCAAATGGGCGCTCCAAGTTACAGCGTCCAGCGGGTCGCCCACGTACGAGTCGCCAACGACGTCCGACCTAAAGCACTGGACGAAGGCCACTTGTGGCATCCAGCCGGCACCGACCATCTCTGGCACGGCCCGTAGGTCTCGTGCCACCGCGACGAGAGGTCGCGAAACCTCGCCAGGCTCGGACACAGTCTGCCAACGACGATCGAGGTAGCTCTTGGCTTTTGCCAGGCATGCATCTACCTGCGCAAGGACGGGTTCGCTCGCCAGGTTCTCATTCATGTCCATGCCGTATACCCGCTCAAGCCACTCAACGACATCGGCCCATTGCCACACCCTCGAGGTCCGCACGTCGCTTCCCACGGTGGCGAATGGGGTCGGAAACGCATCGCTAGTTCGCTGGGTCCACTTGCGGACAGCTTCTCTCGACACCCCAACTCGTGAGGCAATGTCGCTTTGGGTTACCAGATCGCGCTGGACTCGACGGACCTGCGCCTTCGGAAGGCGGTGCTCGATCTCGCGGGCCGCCTCTACGACTTCGGAGGCGGGATCGGACGAGCTTGTGAACACTGTTGCCGTCACGATGCCGTCGGTCGACCCCCACAGCAACCCGTGAAAGTACATCGCGAGCCGCTCCAAGGTCTCCTCGTTCTGCAGGTCGACCCCTTCGACCTGCAGACGCACAGCAGCGCTCATGTCACTTCACCTTCTCGGACGCGGCTACCACTCCTCGCGAGTGGCGTCAAGCATGGTTGACACTTGACAACTTAGTATGCCTAACGCTCGCGCGCCACCTCTTCGTTCCCATCGTGAACGGTCCGCAGCTCGGATATCCGTGCGAGGAGGGAGGCGGCTCTCTCCTTCAGAGCTCGCGCGAAGGCACTACGGGCGCCCCGCAACCCAGCCTTCGCGTGCTTGACCTCGTGCTCGGCCCTATCTAGCACGGCCTCTGCGTCGTCCCCATCTCTCTTCAGATCGCCAAGCGCTCGGGTTGCCGACTCTTTCTGGGTCGAGGCTTGCATCAGAAGTTCATCTAGCGCCCGTAGCGTCGTCTCGTCCGACAGCGCGTCTTCCGCCATCACTAGCAGTTCTGCACGCTCCGCGGCCGAACTGCTAGCCGACAGAGAGGCCGCCGCGTCGATCAGGCGTTCCGCCTTATCGAGATGACTTTCCGCTGCGACTAGTGGGTCGATCGTCTTCTCGCCGTGCGGACAGCGGTCAACCAACTTCTTGGCCTCCTTCGCGGCGGCCTCAGAGTTGTCGCCGGTAGAGAAGATCAAGTACTTGCACACTCCGGATGGACACTTGATCGTGCCCCAGCTGTGACCGCGATGCGGAACCAACGACCAGCCTCGACTACGAGCGGCCTGCAGCACTCCCTTCCACCATGGCTTCTGATGGTCAGGCCAGGGCGCTGACGAAGTCAGTTCCACCCCAGCCTCCTCGATGCGTACAACTGTTCGGTACGCCGCTCATACTTGCAGATGGCGATGCCAACTCATCATGGAACTTTTCCATCATCGCTGTTGAGGCGGCGCTCAAGCCTCCACAACTGCAGCGGCGAGCGATGCGCGAGCCCTAGAGGTACGGCGACCATCTCTCCAGTTCTGACGCCAACGCCACATAGCTCGCGAACCGTGCGCCCAGGGCGTCGTCGCACTGCTTTGAGTCTGAAGGCTCCGACATTGCCTCCCCGCAGGCACTCTCAAGGTCGGTATCCACCACACCCTGTAGGGCGGCACTGGTATCGGAGACTAGGCCCTGCATGGAGGAAGGGATGTCAAGCGCGGTGAGGTCTCGAAGCGCCGTCTCGGCCTTCAGCCCAGCGGTTACCTCGTTGGTGTAGCAAGTAAGCCGCTTCGCTTTCTCGAGCGGGTCATCGTCCTTCAGCACGAGCGCCAGCCGACAGCTTGAAGCTTCTTCGTAGACGCCACGCCACGACTCGATACCGCCCGCGATGATCGAAGCGACTTGCTCAGGCGTTGCGGCTGCTGAGGACGACGAGGTTGTAGGCGTAGGTTGCGCAGGTGGTGATGCGCTATCGCCCTCCGAACCGGCGCACCCTGCAATTAAGAGCAGCGATACACATCCCACGACCATCCCCCGATTTGGCATGCCCCGGTGTAACAGAAAGTGGACGCCCTCGTCTACGGCTCGATCTTCGTGACGCAGGAGTCGCGGCGTGCTGGAGGCTTGGCGTTTTCGGGTGGAAGTCTGAGCGCGGTCGCTCTCCCCTGCGGTGGTCTAGTCCTCCAAGTGCCGGTAGCGGCTACCCCGCGTCTTCTCGCTCGCGAACGGTTGGCCCGCCTCCTGTTTCCCCACACTCGACAGGTGAGCCGCTGCGATCTGTTCGACCTGCTCAGGCGTGAATCGAATCTGCCTAGCAATTCGCACGTGCGGCCAGCGATCGGCGTTGCGAAGGATGTAGCGATCCGATGGCAGGTCGAACAACTCGGCCACCTCCACGGGCGTGAGGTAGACAGGTAGGCCGGCGTCGCGGAGGGCGGCACACCGCTCCGCCACGCTGGGTCGACGCTCCGTCACGGCTACCACCACTGACCGAGCGACTTGACCCATTCTTCAAGGTCTGCCGGTCGGACTGAGTAGCGCCCAGTCGGCCCGTGGCGTCCGGCCTTGAGCGGTGGGGGGTACTCCCGCGGGTTCGTGGCCTTAATCGCCTTGAGGATGGTCGACGGCGACACACCCACCGCCTGGGCTGCCTCACGGACCGTTAGAGCCATGCGCGGAACTGGCTGCTTCTTCATGGCATCCCAACTGTCTTCCTCAAGTGGCCGCAGTCCCGGCTCGATCAGCTTCTGCCCCCACTCATAGACGTCAGAGCTAAGGATGGCGTATTTGCCTCCGTACCCGTGCTGGCCGGCAACGGGCAGGATCGGCGGATAGGGGTGGGTGTACGGATCGGTCTTATGCACGGCTCTAAACAGCAGTTCAAGGTCCACCTGCAAGAGCTGGCGCACTTCGGTGAAGTTGTACGAGAGCCGCATCACGCCAGTGTGCCGCCGGGAGTCGCTAGGTAGGTAGGCGTCCCGGCGGCACGCCGAAGCGCCTAACGACTCAGCCGCTCGAACTCGTCCACGACCCTCTGCATGGCGCTGATCCACTCGCGGGCCATCGGCAGCGGCACACCCTCGGCTTGAGGCAGCCACATGGTGGGCCCGTTCTCCTCAATGGCGATCTCGAACTTGTCGTCACCCACCCAGGCGGCGCGCTGGTGCCAGCTGTCTTCGTCGCTCGTCTCGGATAGCGGGTTGGCGAACCGGTGGTCGTTGCACCACGGCGGGCAGCCTTGCAAGGTGGCCTGCGCGTGCTTGATCCCATCCAGGAGCCCGAGCCTCCACGCGGCGGCAACCCTCGTAGATGCGTCGGTCTGCTTGGTCGGCGTCATCCCTCGCGTCACGCTGTGCGCGCGACGCTGGAGACAGCCTGCGACGTCGGCGAGGAACCATCCGACCCTGCCGCTCCAGGCGAATGGTGGGTTCCCGCTCGGCTGGTCGTCCATCTGAGTCGCGGTGCTCAGGTGCTCGTTCTGCGTCTGCTGCATGCTGTCGTTCACGGTCGTTCTCCTGGTCTCTTCAGGGTGTGCGGTCGAGGCCCCGGCTCGGTGTTCCAGCACCGGTCGGGGCCGTCTTGCTGTTAGCGGTTTCTCCTTTCCAGGTCGCGCCAATTGAGGAAGATCTGGACCTCTGCGGGTGAGACGAGATATGCGTGGCCCGGGCGTACCGCCGGGAGGTCACCGCCGCGCGCGGCCAGGTACAACAGCTCGTAGTTCACCGAATAGAGGGCAGCCGCCTCCTTCAGCTTCATGAGCCGACGACCGTCGGGCGTCGTCTCTGGAAGGTCACCCAGTCGGACCTGCGACTCCTTGAACGGCAGTGGTTGATGTTCCTGGAGCAAGCGAACCTGAACGGTCCCCTCCCGCTTGTAGCGCCCTTTCGTGCGCTTCCCGAGGATCGTGGACGCGGCGATGCCGTCGGCCCACACCCCGTCACTCGTCTCGACTTGGACCGGCACGCCGGGCCGGATCTCACGGTCGCGTCTCGTCTCGTCGACATCCACAGGAGGGATTGGATCATCGGTCGAGGTCACTGGCACGACTCCGCGTGGTCGAGTCGGCGCTCGGCACGGAACCACAGCGCCACGTCCGCCCAGGCCACGACGGCGTGGACACCCACCGTCGTCAGCGCGTACAGGCGCTCGTACGGGTCCATCGCGGCCTCGTAGCGGAACGCCCACACGAGCGCCCCGACGAACGCGGCGATGGCGGCGAGAAGGTAGAGGGCGGGACGGAGATGGCTGGGGATGCGGAACATGGGTCTCCTCGAGCTGAGGAGCATGAGCCGAAAGCGAATAGCACGTGCGTAGCACGGCCAGACGCGCAAACGGCCCCTGCTCTGCGTTTCCGCAGGTCAGGGGCCGTTCCGAACTGGTGGGCGATACTGGGTTTGAACCAATTCTTGAAGGATTATCTCCGGCCCTCGCATACCCTACCCAAACGGGTAAACTTGCAGGTCAGAGGGCATGAGCCGATTGGACAACCGAGGACACCAGCGGACACAGAGCGACTTCTATATTCCTCATATGTTCCTCGTGAGGCGACACTGGGAGGACACTAGGTGGCGGCCACATCGAAGCGGACCCGACGTGGGTTCGGACGGGTCGAGCGGGTCCGCTCGGGCCGCTACCGAGCTGCATACACCGGTCCCGACGGGCTCCTGCACCGCGCGCCAGTCACGTTCAACGCCACAGACGACGCCGTCGCGTGGCTATCGGCCCGCCGGGCGGAGATCGCGATGGAGCTTTGGGCACCCGACGCTGCGGCACGATCGGCCCGCAGCCGCGAGATGCCTACCTTCCGGGCCTACGCAGAGGACTGGTTCACCACTCGTCGGGTCAGGGGCCGGGAGCTGCGGCCGCGGACGAAGGCCATGTACCGGGGGATGTTGGACCGGCATATCTACCCAACCTTCGGTGACATTCCCATCGATCGGATCTCGCCCGAGGACGTCGGCGCTTGGTACGACACGCTGACACCGGGCCGCGAGACGATACGGGCCCACACCTACAGCCTGTTGCGAACCATCTTCGCGAGTGCCGCGTCCACCCGCCCCACTCCCCTGGTCCCCTACAACCCCGCGACGATCCGTGGGGCCGGCATTGCGCGTCGGGTGCACCAGGTCGAGCCAGCGACACTGGCCGAGCTCGAAGCCATCGTCGGCGCAATGCCGGACCGCTACCGCTTGATGACCCTGCTCGCAGCGTGGTGCGCCATGCGGTTCGGCGAGCTCACAGAGCTCCGGCGGGGCGACATCGACCTGCGCAACCTCCGCGTCAAGGTCCGCCGGGGAGTCGTGCACGCCGGAGGCGCCTACATCATTGGTCCGCCCAAGAGCGAGGCCGGCATCCGCGACATCGCCATCCCGCCGCACCTGCTGCCAGCGCTGCGGCACCACTTGGCCGAGCACACGGGGTCCGGACGCGAGGCGCTGCTCTTCCCGGCTGCCGCGAACGTCGAGCAGCACTTGGCTCCTTCAACGCTCTATAAGGTCTTCTATCCTGCGCGCCGGGCCGCCGGTCGCGAGGACCTGCGGTGGCACGACCTCCGCCACACCGGAGCGGTCCTCGCGGCACAGACCGGAGCCACCCTGGCCGAGTTGATGCTGCGCCTCGGCCATTCCACCCCGGGGGCCGCGATGCGCTACCAACACGCGGCCGCCGGTCGCGACGCCGACATCGCTCGACGCCTCTCCGAACTCGCCCGTGCCGCCAGTAGTACCAAGTGAGGCGAGGACCTCAGCGATGAAGACCGGCACGCGGGCCGTCTCCCATTTCTCGCCGTCGTCAAACCGAGAACGACAGGCACTTTCGGCCCTGCCGCGGCGGAGGCATTGCGAAGTGTCTTCGTCCGACGGATAAGCCTGACTAGGACTCGTCGAGAGCCGTCGGATCGAGTTTCGATCAGAAGGGCTGCTCTGAACTCTTAGTCCTCAAGCAACGGCTTCGGATCGGTTAACGGCGAAGAGCGGACGTGTCAATGTGCGATGGGCGAGCAAGCGCCACAGCCAGCGTTCCCGCGAGCAACAAGGTCGCGCCAAACCACATGTGCGGGGAGGGGTTATCAACGTCGAGGACCCGCACGTGACTCGCCAACGGAAGACTAGAACCGTACTCGATGGTGCAAAGCAGCAAACATGTCGTCACGCCCGCCGAAGCTATGGGACTAACGAGCACAAAGCTGACGAGAGTCAAGCCAACAACGAATGTCAGCGCTCCCACATAGCCACGCACGTGCGAACCGCCTAAGACTGCGTACGTTCCGGCAGAAACAAGGACGGTCAGGACGGCCACGACGCTCGGAGTCCACTCCACTCGGCGGATTGCGCGTCTTACGGTCGGCGCCCTCCAGTTGCGCATCGAGAATGCCAGTAGTGCACTTAGAGCGACTAGCCCTAGCCATGAAGGGATAAGCGCTGTGTCCTGACCACCAAGCAGCGCGGGGATGCGTACCGGTGCGTCTAACCGCGTTTGCATTGCCGCGATGCCCGCAGATACGACAAACAGCGTAAAAGCATTGAACGCCCTAAGAGCCAGTAGCATCGCAAGCTTCTTGAATTACCTGTGCAGTTCTTCGATTAATGCCGAGAGCGGGTTGGCTCAAAGACGCAGTGAACTCGTCGACCTGGGCTGGGTCGCACCGCCACCATTGCACCAGGGCTAGCGCTACCACCGACGGCCTCAAAGACTCGGGGGTCGCTGGGTTCCATTCGAGCGTCACCCCACCATCCCCCGCGCGCTCGGACCACGTTCTTGGAGTGGCCAACCCCGCCTCGTCCGCCGCTGACGTCAACGCCGCGGCAGATTGGCCGAAGTCCGTCAGGCCAGCAGCCGCCTCGGGCCAAACGCACGCTCGGACCGAGTCAAACGTCCGACAAACGGTGGCCCCCTGCCGCGGCTGCGCAACCAAGTCTTGGTCCGCCTCCGGGACAACTAGAGCAGGAGAGATCACCACAATTGGGGCGAGCAATGTCACAGCCCATTCTCGCAGACGTCGCCCTTCCCCCGAACTCAGGCGGATGACGAGCGAAAGCGCCAGCACGCTGAGCGCCATCACGCAGGTGAGCAGGCTCAAGCTCAGCGACAGATCGGAGGGCTCTTCCAACCTAGTGCAACACACGGCGAATGTTGTCGTGACGTTACTGACCCGACCACCCGTCCAAAGGCTGATCTGGGGTACCGAAAACCAAATCCACGCCAGCGCGGCTGCCACCGGCATACTGACGAACCGGGAAAACGCAAATCCAAGGCAGAGACCGACTGCTGCCGCGAGCAGCGCACCTGCAGCGAAGGGGACGAGTCCTCGTAATGCAAGTTGGTTCGAAACGCTCTGTCCCACGGTGAACACAATGACTGACAATGACGCAAGAATTGCCAACGCGAGGGACAGACTCAGCATGCCTGAAACTCGGAGCATCGAACTGCGTAAGTGCGCGGGCCGCAGCAAGAATGGGTCCAGCACTCCTGCGACGTATGCGGCCCAGCACGCCAAAACCGGCCCTATCACCGTCAGGCTATACAGCGGGACGCCCATATCTGTGAACGCGTACCCGGTCCGGAACTCAGCACTCTCGGATGAGAAATAAAACGCAAGTGCGGCACAAGCCAGCGCTAGGAAGGGCGCGCGAGTAAACCACATGGCTCGCAAGTAGCTCACGCGGCCGAACGCCTCCGAGGATCGACCTCTGCCATCCCGACAATCGTGAAGTCTTGAAGTTGCGCCATGGCCGCCGTGTCATGAGTAGCAATTACAATAGGCCTTGGCGTGCTCCTCAAAGACGAGGTCAGCGCTTCCAAGCTTTCTTCGTCCAATCCAGCGGTTGGCTCATCCAAGAGAAGGACATCTCCTTGGCGAGCCAATGCTTCGGCGTAACCCACTCGGCGCAGCTGCCCTCCGGATAGTCGCCTGACTTTCTTTCGAGCCAATGCTGTGAGTTGAGCTATTTGCAGAGCCTCCTCGACTGCAGAGGTCAAGGATCGTGCCCGCACTCCGGCGACCCAAGCCGACAAGCGAACCTGTTCCTGAACAGTTAGTCCTGCGACGGGAACCACATGTTGTGGCATCCAGGACACGGCCCGAAAGAGTTGCCGGCGGCTAGTCACTGGCCTGCCACGCACCGTGATCGCACCCTCTTGGGCAGTGAGCAGGCCGCAAGCGACCTTCAGCAAAGTCGATTTGCCCGACCCATTCGGTCCGACCAGAATGAAACGGTCGTCTTGGCCCACCGCGAAGGAGGCGCAGCGCAAGGCAGTCTCCCCCGTCGAGTATGTGTAGCGCAGTCGTTGCAGGGAAATGATAGACGGCTGAACCAATCTTGATCCTCAGTAGCGGACGGAAAGGCTAGCGCTGATGGGTGCGGGCCCTTGCCGGTACCGGACGTAGTACTGACCGGCGGACACGTCGCCAATCGTTACCTGAGCGTTGCAGGTGGGCTTATCGCCCTTAACGACTGGGTCGATGCCGACTTGGTCCTTGTAGACGCTGATCAGGACGGTGACCGTAGGTGTTGGCGAGCACGACGTGAACTGTGCGTACCCTGACACATTGTCGAGGTTGTTATCTGTCCAGCGGCTCGATTCCTTGCCGGCGATGCCTGAGAATCCCGCTGTGAAGCCGCCCTCTGCCATGGCCGAGGACGGAACGAAGGCAACTAAAGCGATCGAGGATGCCGCGGCGATGGCCGCACGACGTGATCTAGTCCCCATGTCAGTACTTCCGTTCGGTCATTGCGCCAAACTGGTTTGCTGGCCTCGTAGGTGGAGGGTCCCACACCTTCGTCGCAAACGCTCGGTGACACCGTCGAAGACTCGGGCGCGTGTCCGTCTTCAGTGGTCCCCGCACCACCCCCTGACGATGGGTGCACGCCAGGTCGCCGCCGTCGCGTGGCACAACCACGGCCCGCGCGGAGACCCATGTGAGCGACCGGAACGGCCTCATCCCGCGTCAATGACGGCAGGCCACTTCACCTGAGGACGCTGCGAGGCGTTGCTGGACGCGTGATGCGGCGTCGGTCCTCGGGCCTTGCGGCCGGGGGCCGGTCGGGCCGTGGCGCTGCGTCGCTCGCGGTCGCCTCGGGGTCGAGGATGCGGTACCAGAGGGCGGCGCTGGGGTGGTCGTCCGGGAGCGCGCAGGCGGCCATCGCGGCGGCGAGCCGGGTGGGGACGTCGGTGCCGTCTCGGCTGATGCGGTCGAGTCGTTCGGCGAGATGGGTGGTGAATCCGTCGCGCCGCCCGACGTGCTGGAGGACTACCTGCTCCCAATACTCGACGGGATCGGGGTAGGCGGCGCGGATCCGCTGGTCGAGGCGCGCGGCGTGGCGCCCGGCCGCTCCTCCACCGACCGGTGGGGGACCGGTGGGCCTGCGGTCGGTGTCGTCGACGTCGCGAGCAGCGCGCCAGAGGGCGAGGTCGGCGAGCAGGTCAGCGTCGGCGCGTTCGGGGAGTGAGGCAAGCCAGGCCCCGGCCGCGGGTGGCCCCTGCTGTCGGAGGGTGGCCGCGAGTGTCGAGACGCGGGTCGACCGGGCCCGGAGGTACGGCCCCCACGCCGGATCCTCGGTGAGACGCCGTGGAACGGCGGGTAGCCACGGCAGCGGCCCTGCGGGACATGGTTGTTCGAGGCGGGACAGCAGGATGGCGGCGGGGTCGATGGCGTCGTCGAGACCGGCCCGGCCGGCCGCGGCGCGCAGAGCGGTGGTGGCGTCGTGCCCGTCGGCCTCGGTGAGGGCGAGGTTGGCTCGCAGCCCGGGCCACGCGGCGGCCTCGGTGAGGCCGGGGACGAGCTGTTGGGCCGACTCCTCCAGCCGGCGGAACCACGCGTCCCCGAGCAGTGTCTGGGCGCCGGCGAGGAGGGCGTCGTCGTAGCGGGTGGCGGCGTCGTGCAGCTGGACGGCCGGGCTGTTGGCGCGGGCCTGGGTGCTGGTGGCGGAGAGGGCCGACCCGTCGCGGGCGAGGATGGCCTCGAGGGTCTCGGTTGCTGTGGCCGGGCTGAGGGTGTCGGTGACCGGCAGCAGGTGCGGGTCGCCGTCGGCGAGGGGCGAATGGACGTGGACGTGGTTCTCGAGGCGGCCTCGGGTGAGCATCGTGTAGAGCAGCTGCCGGGTCTCGTGGCCGGTGACGATGCCGTGGACGGTGTCGGCGGTGACGCCTTGGGCGGTGTGAACCGTTGTGGCGTAGCCGAGCTCGACGTGCCGGGCGACGTAGTCGGCGGGCAGCACGACCCTCGCCCGCGACCCGATGCTACGGACGGCCAACTCGCCTTCGGCGGCGCTCGTGACGAGCCAGCGGTCGCCGTTCTTGACCCAGTCGCTCCCCCCGGTGACGAGCCGCCGGTCGTTGCGGCGGGTGATGACCACGTCGCCTGCAGACGCGTGCGACCCGTCGGCCAGGGCCGCCTCGGTCCCGGGTGCCTGCCCGTCGAGCCGAGCGGCGCGGGCGCGGGCGTTGAGGGCGGCGACGAGGTCGCGTGACGGCGCGAGCATCAGGCAGTCCCTGCCGGCAGCACGGTCGGAGCTCCACGCCTCGAAGACGGCGTCGACGCTCGTGGCGAGGTCGCCGACGTGGACCCGTCCCCGGTCGAGATAGAACCCCAAGGCACTCGCGTCGCCCTCACGCAGGGCCAGCGTCGCGTGGGCCTCGACCGGGTCGCGGAAGCGGACCACCTCCTCCAGGCGCACGGCGCCGTGAGCGGCGGCGATGTCGCGCAGCACTCCCCCGGCCCCGACGGCGGCCAGCTGCTGGTCGTCCCCGACCAACCGGACGGACGCTCCGCGCCCGAGCACGTGCGTGACGACCCGTTCGAGGGTGAGGGTGTCAGCCATCCCGGCCTCGTCGACGAGCACGAGCGCGCCGGCTCCGATGGCGTCGGCGACCACGGACCTACCGCCGCTCTCGAGGTCGTGGGCGACCTTGGCGAGGGTGTCGGCCGGGATGCCGGTGGCCTGCCCGAGGACGCTCGCGGCGGCGGCGGACGGCGCCACCCCGACCACCGGCCCGACCTGGCCCCGCCACAGGTCGGCAAGCACGGCCAGGGCGGTGGTCTTGCCGGAGCCGGCCGGGGCGAGGGCGAGCTGGACCCGGCGGCCGCTGCTGGCGAGGGAGACCACGAGGTCGCTCTGGCCGCGGTTCAGCGCAACACCCGTGAGCGAGGCCTGCAGGACCGCCAGCCGCGCGTCCTCGGGGTCGACGACGATCCCGTCGGCGCGGCCGGCCGCTGCGGTCAGCCGCTGCTCGGCAGCCAGGATCCGGGGACTGGTGAACCGGTCGCTGCCCGTGTGCCGGTACACACTGGCGCCGTCGGCCCGGCGCAGGACGGCCGGGTCCACCATCGGATCATGCTCCGGGGTGAGGTTGACCGACAGCTCACCCGCCGCGACCTGCACCACGTGGGCGACGACCTCGGCAACATCCCCCGGTGCGACGTCGAGGTCACGCACCTGACGCTGCGCCTCCGCGGCCAGGTGCCACGTCTGCCAGGTCGCCCGCCGCGACTCGACCTCACGAACGACCCGCCCCGCCGCCTCCCGCACCCATGCCGCCGACAGCCCGGGCTGCGGGGTCCTGTTCGGTTGCAGCGCGGCCACCACCATCCGCTCCACCTCGGCAGGAGATCCGAGGGCCTCGACGGCCTCCACCCGCCAGGCAGCCCGCTGCTCCCCCACCGAGCGCGGCTCGTGCTTCGCCTCACGGGTCTCCAGGTTGGCCCGCTGGGCCAGCCCGATCGCCTCGACCGGGGTCGGCGGCCGGCCGTGCGCCCGGCGAAACTCGCTAGAGAGCTCGCGCTGCCGCGCGGTGATGTCGGTGCGGCGACGGGACCATCGCTGGCACAGCCCGGGATCGACGCCGACGACCTCGCGGACCGGGCGCCGCTCACCGGGCGCCTCGGCCCGGTCGGTGAACCGGAGCCCGAGGTCGGCGACCAGGTGCCGCTCGAGTGCCGTGTTGTAGGTCTCCGACACCGCGACCACGTGCTGGTGCAGCACCCGCCCGTACACCGAGAGCCACTTGCCCTCCACGGTCTGCACCTTGTTCGCGACCGCCACGTGGGTGTGCAGGTCCGGGTCGCCCGCCCGGGAGTCCCGGTGGGTGAAGGCCGAGGCGACCAGCCCCCGGGTCTCGACCTGTCGCGCACCGTCCTTGCCTTCGCGGGTGAAGAGGACCTCACGCTCGATGTAGGCCAGCGCCTCCGTCACGGCCGCCGCGTGCGCCAGCTCGATGGCCCGGGCAACCTCCGGCGGCGCGACCGCCCACAGCGCCGAAACCGACTTGACCGGGCTGAAGGTCAGGTCGAAGCCCGCCACCGTGACCCGCTGCGGACGGGAGTACCGGACCACGGCCGAGGCCAACTCGCGCTCATCCCGCGGCGCCCTGCCCCGCTCCCGGACGAAGAGCTCACGGGCGACCTCGCTGCGCACCGCCGCGGCCCGGGCTGCGGGGTCGGGCTCCTCGTGTCCGACCGGTCCCCTCGCCGCGACGCGTCGCGCGACCTCACGGTTGAAGCCGGCGTACCCGTCGGCGCCCTGCACCCGGTACCGCGCGCCGAGCGCGGCACCCGTCACCGGGTGCAAGCCACTGCCGAACAGGTGGCGCATCTGCTCGGCAGTCACCACGTCCCCGGCCTCGAGACCGTCGACCCCGACCAGACCGGTGCCGACCCACCGTCCCGGCGCCTCGCCCTTCTCCGAGTAGTAGGCCTCGAGCCCACCAGGCCCGAGCCCGGTCGCATCGCCCGCCGCGACCTGCCGGGTCAGGTACTCGTACCCCGACCCGGCCGACAGCTTGTGCAGCGTCATAGTCACACCCCCAAAGGCGCGCAGGAGGCGCTGGGCGGACACGGAACCGACCTGGATGAAAAAGGTGTGTGTCCCGTGATTGTTCTTTCGGCTGGATCAGGAGGCCGGTTCGCCGGTGTGGGTCAGGCGGTCAATCGACGTGGGGACCTTGGCTGGGGTCGTGAGATCTACGGGGGCGGGTCATCGCTGGTGTGATCGTGCGTGTCTTTGCGTCCAGTTCCGCCGAAGGTGTCCGCCAGCGTCGCGTTTGCGGCCTTGGGAACCATGCCGGTCCGAGGATCGGACCGGCCCCGCCCAGGAGGTCACCGTGGCCACGATCCACCACCAGCTCGTCTCACTCGCCGACGCGGCCGACGCCCTCGCGGTCTCGACACGCACCGTGCGCAGGTACATCGCCGACGGACAGCTCGACGCCGTCCGCCTCGGCCACCGGACACTACGGATCCGGGTCGAGTCCATCGACCGGTTCGTCACGGCCCGCCCGGTCGGGAGACCCCGCCGCGGCGCCGCCTGAAGACCAGCCCGGCAGTGTCGCCCCTATTCCATCCGTTACCAGAACGTGACACGCGGTGCACAGCCACTGTTCCTCGTATGTCCCGAGGAACAGGTCAGGCCCCCTCGAAAGGGGGCCTGACCTGCGGTTTCATGGTGGGCGATACTGGGTTTGAACCAGTGACCTCTTCCGTGTCAAGGAAGCGCGCTACCACTGCGCCAATCGCCCGAGGGGGTACTTCTCGAGGTGGAGACGGGATTTGAACCCGTGTACGCGGCTTTGCAGGCCGCTGCCTCGCCTCTCGGCCACTCCACCATTGGGGGGCGGCTAACCCTCCGAGCGGATGACCGGGTTCGAACCGGCGACCTCAACCTTGGCAAGGTTGCGCTCTACCAACTGAGCTACATCCGCGCGCATCGCGATGGAATCCCTTCCGGCATCCCCTCGCGGCGTGCTCCGAAACACTAGACGATCCGCGCGGGGAACTCCAAACCGGGGGCGGCCCGGGCCGTGCCGTGGCTCAGCGCTCGGACTCGACGGCCGCGACGGGGTCCTTCGCGACGACCGATCCGTCGTCGGCGCGGGTCTGCGCGAGGGGCGTGAGCGGGCCGGCGGCGGCCCGGCGCAGGCTCTGCAGGTCGAGGTCGTCCGGCACGTCGTCATCGTCCATCGCGTAGCCCGCGAACGGGTCGACGACGGGCTGGCCGGCCTGCGGCGACCGGTCGGAGCGCGCGGCACGCACGCGGGCCAGGAAGCGGGTGTGCAGGGCCCGGCGCTCCTCGGACGGCCACAGCTCGCGGATCGCGGCGTTGAGGGCGGCCCCGATGAGCACCGCGATGGCGAGGGCGTAGAGCCAGATGAGGATGACGATGGGCGCCGACAGCGGGCCGTAGATCGAGGTCCCGCCGATCGAGGCGCCGATGGTGCCGCGCACGACGAACGAGGCCAGCGCCCAGATGACGAGGGTGAGCACGGCGCCGGGGACGTCGCGGGTCCAGGGCGACCGGCGCGGCGTGGACACGTGGTAGAGGCTGGCCAGCCCGCCGACCGTCAGCAGCGTGACGAGCGGCCAGTAGAGGAACGTCAGCCAGTCCCACGGGTCGGGCAGCAGGTCGTTCAGCACCGACGGGCCCAGCAGGACCAGCGGGATCGTGATGACGCCCATGACGAGCGCGACGACGTAGAGCGAGAACGACAGGGCGCGGGTCTGGACGATGCCGCGCACCCCCGACTGCCCGTACATGATCGAGATGGTGTCGACGAAGACGTTCAGTGCCCGCGACCCCGACCAGAGCGACAGGACGAAGCCGATGGAGAGCAGGTCGGCGCGCCCGCCCCGGAAGACGTCGTCGACGGTCGGGCCGAGGACGGTCTTGATGACGTCCGGGGTGAGGAAGCGCGAGGCGTAGTCGAGGATGTTGTCGCGCACCGTCTCGACGGTCTGCTGGCCGAGCGGCTTGCTGAGGTAGCCGAGGCCGCCGAAGAGCCCGAGCACGAGCGGCGGCAGCGAGAGCAGCGCGAAGAAGCCGGCCTCCGACGCGAGTCCGGTGACCCGGTAGCGCAGGCAGATCCGCGTCGTCACGACGGTCAGCCGGGCGACCGCCAGCGCCCCCGGGACCCGCGCGAGGGCCCGGCGCACACGGCGCTTCGCGTCGGTCATGCGCCCCACGGTATCCGCCGTACAGTGCAACGGTGCGCACCCACGACGTGTCCAACCAGGTGCCGCCGCTCGAGGGGCACGACGTGCTGGCCTGCGACACCGCCCTGTCCGAGGCCGTCGAGCGGTGGGTGCAGCCCCACAATGCCGATGCCGCCGCGTCCCTGAGCGAGCTCGGCCGGTCGGCCGGCTCCGCCGAGGCCCGCCACTGGGCCGACCAGGCGGACCGCGTCACCCCTGTCCTGCGCACGCACTCCCCCACCGGCGAGCGGCTCGACGAGGTGGAGTACCACCCGGCCTACCACCGGCTGATGGAGTCCGCCGTCGGCGCCGGGCTGACCGCCGAGCCGTGGACGCGGCCGTCGGGGTCCGGGGCCCACGCGCGGCGGGCCGCCGGCTTCGTCGTGTGGTCCCAGGTCGAGGCCGGCCACCTGTGCCCGGTCTCGATGACCTACTCGGCGGCCCCCGCCCTCGCGGGCGCGCCGGACGTGGCGGCGGGATGGCTCCCCGGGCTGGCCTCGCGCAGCTACGACCCGGTGCTGCGTCCGCGCTCGACCAAGGCGGGGTTGACGCTCGGCATGGGGATGACCGAGAAGCAGGGCGGCTCGGACGTGCGCGCCAACACCACGCGCGCGGTCGCGACCCCCGGCGGTCCGCTCGAGGGCGAGACCTACCGCCTGACCGGCCACAAGTGGTTCTGCTCGGCCCCGATGAGCGACGGCTTCCTCGTGCTGGCCCAGGCCCCGGGCGGGCTCACCTGCTTCCTGCTCCCCCGCGTCCTCGACGACGGCACCCGCAACGAGCTCCGGCTCCAGCGCCTCAAGGACAAGCTCGGCAACCGCTCGAACGCCTCCTCCGAGATCGAGCTCGACGAGGCGTGGGCGGTCCGGGTCGGCGACGAGGGCCGCGGCGTGCGGACCATCATCGACATGGTCGCCTCGACCCGCCTCGACTGCGTGCTCGGCTCCACGGCGACGATGCGGGCCGCCCTCGTGCGGGCGGTGCACCACGCGCGCCACCGCTCGGCGTTCGGGGCCCGGCTCGTCGACCAGCCGTTGATGCGTGCCGTGCTCGCCGACCTCGCGCTGGAGTCCGAGGCCGCGACGGTGCTGGCGATGCGGCTGGCCCACGCCGTCGACAGCGGCGAGCACGAGCTGGCCCGGCTCGGCGTGGCCCTCGGCAAGTCGTGGGTCTGCAAGCGCACGCCGGCGATGGTCGCCGAGGCGCTGGAGTGCCTCGGCGGCAACGGCTACGTCGAGGAGAACGGGCTCGCCCGGCTCTACCGGGAGGCGCCGCTGAACTCGATCTGGGAGGGGTCGGGCAACGTCAACGCCCTCGACGTGCTGCGGGCCGTCACCCGCCAGCCGGAGTCGCTCGCGGCCCTCGGCAAGGAGCTGGCCCTCGCGCGCGGCCACGACCGCGCTCTCGACGCCGCGATCGACCGGTGCGAGGCCGCCGGGGCGGCGGCCCTCGCGGAGGACGCACCGTGGGGCGCGCGACGGCTCGTCGAGCTGCTGGCCGTCACGCTCCAGGCCGCGCTGCTCGTGCGGTACTCCCCCGGCCCGGTGGCCGACGCGTTCATCGCGAGCCGCGTCCGCGGGGAGCACGGTGCCGTGTTCGGCACGTTGGAACCGGCTGTGGCGCAGTCGGTCTCACCGGTGCTGCTCGAGCGGGCGCTCAGGGACTGAGCTCGAGCCGCTCGCGCTCGGCCTCGACGTCGAAGTCGGCCGCCGGCCACTGCGGGTCCATCCGCTCGAGCGCTTCGAGGAGCAGGTTGGTGACGGCCAGCCGCGCGTACCACTTGCGGTCGGCAGGGACGACGTGCCAGGGCGCAGCGTCGGTCGAGCACCGTTCCAGCGCAACCTGGTAGGCCTCCATGTAGTCGGTCCAGCGGGCCCGCTCGTCGAGGTCGCCCGGGTTGTACTTCCAGTACTTGTCGCCGCGGGAGAGGCGCTCCCCGAGCCGTGCCTTCTGCTCCTCGGGCGAGAGGTGCATCATCACCTTGACGACGGTCGTGCCGTCGGCGACGACCCCCTCCTCGAACCGGTTGATCTGCCCGTAGCGGCGCGACCACGTGGTCGGCGGCACGAGGTCGTGGACGCGCACGATCAGGACGTCCTCGTAGTGGGAGCGGTCGAAGACGCCGATGAGACCCGGCGTCGGCAGGGCGCGGCGGATGCGCCACAGGAACGGGTGCCGCTTCTCCTCCGCGCTCGGCGCCTTGAACGAGGTGATGCGCACGCCCTGCGGGTCGACGGCGCCGACGACGTGCCGCATGATGCCGCCCTTGCCGGAGGTGTCCATCCCCTGGATGACGAGCAGGACCGAGCGCGTGCCGCCGCCCTTGGACTCGGCGAAGAGCCGCTCCTGGAGGTCGGAGAGCCGCTGCTGCAGCTCCTCCATCACCTCCTCGCCGTCGGCCTTCTTGCCGTCGAAGCCCGGGGTGGCGCGCGGGTCGAGGTCGGAGAGACGGAAGCCCGGCCGCACGCGCAGCGCCTCGGACCACGAGGTCGCCTCGACGGCCTCGTCGGACCGCGCCTCGGCCGCCGCCTCGCGCTTCTTGCGCGCCTTCCTCGCGGCCTTGCCCGTCAGCTCGGCGGGGTCGACGCCCTTGGTCCTCTTGCCCTTGCCCTTGCTCGTGCGCTTGGCCATGAGCGGCATCCTCGCAGAGCCGGGCCTGCGAGGATGCCGTCGTGCGCGTGCTCATCGACCCCCGCCGCCCCGCCTCCCCGGGCAGCCGTCTCGGCGCCGACGCGCTGCGCGACCTCTACCGGCCACCGCGCGGGCGCTGGGTCCGCTCGAACATGGTGACCACCCTCGACGGGTCCGCCGTCGGCGCCGACGGGCGCAGCGGATCGGTCAACACGCCGGCCGACCACAAGGTCTTCGCGGTCCTGCGCGAGCACGCCGACGCCGTGATGGTGGGCGCCGGCACGGTGCGCGACGAGGGCTACACCCGGGTGCGCCCGACCCGTCGCTCCCCCGAGCCGGCCGCGCTCGTCGCCGTCACCCGCAGCGGCTCCGTGCCCGAGGGGCTGCGCACCCCCACCGAGGGACGCGGGGCGGGCCTGCTCGTCACCTGTGCCGCCGCCGGCGACCCCGCGCTGGGCCGTGCACGCTCCGTCCTCGGCGAGGACGCCGTCCTCGTCTGCGGGGAGGACACCGTCGACCTGCCCGCCGCGCTGGACGTCCTCGCCGAGCGCGGCCTGCGGCACGTGCTGCTCGAGGGCGGGCCCTCCCTGCTCGGGACCGCGCTGGCCGCCGGGGTCGTCGACGAGATGGCACTGACGCTGGCCCCGACGGTCGTCGGCGGGGATTTCCCCCGCATCGTCGCCGGTCCCCCGGTGCACGCCCCCGACGGCGTCGCGCTGCGGCCGCACCTACTCGTCGAGGAGTCCGGAACCCTGCTGGGGCTGTGGCGCGTGCGCTGAACCCCGATCAGCCGGAAGCGAACTCGCGGACGATCGACTCCCAGCGGTCGGGTTCGGTGTTCCACTCCTTGCAGTGCCTGGCCAGCCGCCACTCGTGGAAGGTCACGAGGTCGGGGCGGGCCTGGGCCAGGGCCAGCGAGGGCCCGAACGGGACGAACTCGTCGTCGGCCGAGTGGATGATCGTCAGCGGGTGGTCCAGCTCGTCCGCCCGGCGCACCCAGTCGGTGAGGGCGAGGTCGACGCCCTCGTGCACGCCGACGAGGCGGTGGCCGACGCGGTGGCGCATCATCACCCGCGCCAGCGAGCCGACCGGCCGGGGGATGTGGTGCTGGCGCGCGTGGTGGGCCAACACGTCGCCCCAGTCGACGACCGGCGCGTCGAGGAGGACGCGGCCGACCATCGGCGAGAGGTCGGAGCGGTCGAGGACCTGGAGCACGATGGCCCCGCCCATCGACCACCCGACGAGCATCAGCTCGGTGGCCCCGCGGTCGACGGCGTAGGCCATCGCGGCCTCGACGTCGCGCCACTCGGAGAGGCCCAGGGCGTAGCGACGGTCCGGGCCCTCCGGCACGCCCTCGTCGTTGCGGTAGGTCGGGACGAGGCAGGTCCAGCCCTCGGCCAGCAGCGGCGGCATCGCGCGGATCGCCTCCTCGCGGCGGGCACCCCGCCCGTGCACGAGGACCGCCCAGCGCGACGTCGTGACGCCGTCGGGTGCGACGACCCAGGCCGGCATCGCCCCGAGCTCGCCCTCGTAGGTGACGTTCTCGGTCGCCAGGCCGAGGCTCTCGTCCGGCGGCGACCCGTGGAAGTACTGGTTCCACCGCGCCGGGCCGGGGCCGAGGACGCCGCGGTCGACACCAAGCAGCTCGCGCCGGACCGTGCCCGAGGCCGCGTCGAGCTCGAGGACCTCACCGACCCGTGCGTGCCCCTCGCCCTCCTCGAGCCAGAGCCCGTACCGGCCGGGCACGACGGTCTCGGCAGTGGTGTCGAGGGTGACGCTGTGCGCGTCGGCGGCCCGGACCACGACGTCGTCGGGGCGGCGGGCATCCGGGGTCAGCACCTTGCGGGCGAAGTAGGCCGCGGCGGCCAGCGAGCCGCCGCCCGAGGCGAGGGCCGCGGTCCCGCCGACGGCCGCACCTGCGACGGCGACCCGACGGGCGGCGGGCATCCGGCTCACCCGCGCCCTCCGTCGAGGACGGCGGACAGGTCGTAGGAGACCGGCTCGTCGAGCTGGTCGTAGGTGCAGTCGGCGGGGTCCTTGTCCGGGCGCCAGCGCACGAACTGCGCGGTGTGCCGGAACCGGACCCCCTCCATGTGGTCGTAGCGCACCTCCACGACCCGCTCGGGCCGCAGCGGCGTGAACGACAGGTCCTTGCCCGCCGCCCAGCGGCTGCCCGCGGCGTTCTGCGGCGTCCGGTTCCCCTCCTCCTGCTTCGCCCACGCCCACGGGTGGTCGTCGAAGTCGGTGACCAGCGGCTGGAGCTCGTCGAACAGCTCCTTGCGGCGCGCCATCGGGAAGGCACCGATGACGCCGACCGAGACGAGCGTGCCGTCGGGGTCGTGGATGCCGAGCAGGAGGCTGCCGATCACGTCGGGGCCGGACTTGTGGGTGCGGTAGCCCGCGACGACGCAGTCGGCGGTGCGCTCGTGCTTGATCTTGAGCATCGTGCGCTTGTCGGGCTCGTAGGTGCCGTCGACGGGCTTGGCGACGAGGCCGTCGAGCCCCGCGCCCTCGAACTCGGTGAACCACGCGGCGGCCACCGCGGGGTCGTCGGTGGCCGGGGTGAGGTGGATGGGCGCCTGCGCGCCCGCGAGGGCCTGCTCGAGGAGGGAGCGCCGCTCCGCGAACGGCCGGCCGGTGAGGTCGTCGTCGCCGAGCGCCAGCAGGTCGAACGCGACGAAGCGGGCCGGGGTCTCGACCGAGAGCTTCTTCACGCGGCTGGCGGCGGGGTGGATGCGCTGGCTCAGCAGGTCGAAGTCGAGCCGGTCCTCCCCCGGGCGCACGACGATGATCTCGCCGTCGACCACGCAGCGCTCCGGCAGGTTGGCCAGCGCCGCCTCGACGACCTCGGGGAAGTAGCGCGTCATCGGCTTCTCGTTGCGGCTGCCGATCTCCACGCGGTCGCCGGAGCGGAAGACGATGGAGCGGAAGCCGTCCCACTTCGGCTCGTAGACGACCTCGGTGTCCTGCACCGCCTTCGCGTCGAGGCCCTTGACCGGCTTGGCGAGCATCGGCGGGATCGGCGGGACGAGGGGCATCCCCCACTCCTCGCGCAGCGCGGCGTCGCGCTCGGCCTTGGGCGCCATGTACTCGTCGTCGGACTTGTCCTGGCGGCGCTTGCTGGGCTGTACGCGCGGCGGCTCACCGGGCATCTTCGGGTAGTCCGGCGGGAAGTTCAGCTCGCCGAGCCCGCGCTCCTCGACATCCCTGTCCCACAGGGCGATCGCGGTGGCGACGTCGCCGACGGTGTCGTCGATGCCGGCCCAGGCGTCCCCCCGGTCCTCGAGCACGTCCGGGACGGTGAGGACGGTGAAGTCGCCGGGCGCGACGGTGGCCAGCTCGTCCCACGTGACCGGCATCGAGACCGGCGCGCCCGGCAGCGGGCGCGGGCTGTAGGCGGAGGCGATGGTGCGGTCGCGGCAGGCCTGGTTGAAGTCGACGAAGACCCGCTCGCCGCGCTCCTCCTTCCACCACGAGGTCGTCACGAGGTCGGGGAGCCGGCGCTCGAGCTCTCGGGCGATGCCGATGACGCCGTGGCGGACGTCGAGGAACTCGTGGGTGGGGGCGATGCGGGCGTAGACGTGGACGCCGCGGTTGCCGCTGGTCTTGGCCCACGCCGTGAGGCCGAGCTCGGCCATCAGCTCGCGCAGCGCCTGCGCCGCCTCCACCGCGTCGACGAAGCTGCGCCCGGGCTGGGGATCGAGGTCGATGCGCAGCTCGTCAGGGTTGTCGTTGTCCCCCGTGCGCACCGGCCACGGGTGGAAGGTGACGGTGTTCATCTGGACCGCCCAGACGGCCGTGGCCACCTCGTCGACGACGATCTGGTCGTGGCGGCGGCCGCTGGGGTAGCGGCAGCGGGTGGTGCCGACCCAGTCGGGCATCCCCTTCGGCGGGTTCTTCTGGTAGAACTCCTCGCCCTCGATGCCCTCGGGGAAGCGCTGGAGGGTGACCGGGCGGTCGCCGATGTGCCGCACCAGGTGGTCGCCGACGGCCATGACGTACCCGGCGAGGTCCCCCTTGGTGATGCCGGCGTCCGGCCACATCAGCCGGTCGGGGCTGCTGAGGCGCACCTCCCGCACCCCGTGCGGACCCTCGACCTCGACGATCTGCGCATCGGCCATGGTCCGGAGCCTAACGACGAGCGCCGACGGACGGGGCCGGCGCGGGAACCATCCGGTGCCCACCGGTGTTGGGACGGACATGACGATGAAGCCCACCGGACGCGAGTACACCGTCGAGCGCTCGGACGCCGAGTGGCGCGAGCAGCTCTCCCCCGCCGAGTACCAGGTCCTGCGCGAGGCCGGCACCGAGCGGCCCTGGGTCGGCGAGTACACCGACGCCAAGACCGTCGGGGTCTACGCCTGCCGGGCCTGCGGCGCCGAGCTGTTCGAGTCCGACACCAAGTTCGAGTCGCACTGCGGCTGGCCGTCGTTCTGGAGCCCGCTGGCCGGCGAGTCGGTCGAGCTGCTCGAGGACCGCTCGATGGGGATGAAGCGCGTCGAGGTGCGGTGCGCCTCCTGCGGCAGCCACCTCGGGCACGTCTTCGAGGGCGAGGGCTTCGACACCCCGACCGACCAGCGCTACTGCATCAACTCGATCAGCCTCACCCTCAAGCCGGCCGACCCCGCCTGACCGTCAAGGGAGGGCGATCCTCCCGACGAACGACGAGGACATGCCGTCACACCCGAGGGTGCGACGGCATGTTCTCGTCTCTCGACCGGTTCAGCGCTGGCGGTGCACCAGCGTGCGGACCGGCACGCGCGGGCCGGTGTAGAACGGCACCTCCTCGCGCACGTGCCGCCGCGCACCGGAGGCCCGCAGCTCACGCATCAGGTCGACGATGCGGTGCAGCTCGTCGGCCTCGAAGGCGAGGATCCACTCGTAGTCGTTGAGCGCGAACGACGCGATGGTGTTGGCCCGCACGTCGGGGTACTCGCGCGCCATCTGGCCGTGCTCGACCAGCAGGTCGCGGCGCTCCTTGTCGTCGAGCAGGTACCATTCGTACGAGCGCACGAACGGGTAGACGCAGATGTAGTCGCGCGCCTCCTCGTCGGACATGAACGCCGGGATGTGGCTCTTGTTGAACTCGGCCGGGCGGTGCAGCGCCGCCACCGACCACACGGGGTCGAGGTGCTCGCCGTACGCGGTGCGCAGGAACGCGTGGTAGGCCTCCTGAAGGGCCTCGATCGTCTCCGCGTGCCACCACACCATGACGTCGGCGTCGGCGCGCAGGCCCGCGACGTCGTAGGTACCGCGGACGACGACGTCGCGCGACGCGAGGTCGGTGAAGAGCTCCTCGACCTCGGTGGCCATGGCGTCGCGGTCCTCGTCGCCGATCGGCTCGGCGAGCGCGAACACCGACCACATCGCGTAGCGGATGGTGTCGTTGATCTCGCGGATGCGCGCGGCTCCGGGCTTGCTCGGCGCGGGGCGGGACGGCGTGCTCATCGGGACCCTCCTGGGGACGCGGTGCTGGTCGTGAGGTGGTCGGTGACGCCGCGCGCGGCCAGCGCGGCGGAGGCGATGACGGCCGGCACGCCGACTCCGTCGTAGGTGGCGCCGGCGACCTCGACGCCGGGCAGGTGCGCGACCTCGGCGCGGATCGCGGCCACGCGCTCGACGTGGCCGACCGCGTACTGGGGCAGGCCGCCGCCCCAGCGCTGGACGTGGTGGTCGACGACGGGCGGCAGCGGGCGGCCGAGGGCCTCCCCGACCTCGGCGACGGCCAGCGTGACGAGGTCGGCGTCGTCGCGCTGGAGGACCGCCTCCTCGCGGGCGCGGCCGAGCGAGGCCCGCAGGTGGACGACGTCCGAGGACAGCTGCCCCACCCACTCCCACTTGGCCGAGCTGAACGTCGACGCCTTGATGGCCCGCCCCTCGACCGGCGGCACGAGGAACCCCGAGCCGGGCAGGTCGGGCAGGCCGTCACGGCGCACGGCGAGGGTGACGACCGCCATCGATGCGGTCTCCACCTCGGCGAGGCCACGCGCGGCGGCCGGCGCGAGCTCGGCGAGCAGACGCGATGCCGGGGCCGGTGGCACGGCGAGCACGACGGCGTCGGCCTCGACGGCCACGGGGTCGGCGGCGGACCCGACGACCAGCCGCCAGCGCTCCCCCGCCCGCTCCAGCCCGCGAACGACGGCGCCGGTGCGCAGCAGCGCTCCTCGCGCCCGCAGCGCCTCGACGACCTCTCCGGGCAGCCGCCCGACCCCGCCGCGCAGCCCGGCGAAGGGCGGGCGGGCACCGTCGGCACGCACGGGCAGCGGGTCGAGGAGCGATGCGCCGCGCACGGCCCGCTCCCACAGGGCCGGCACGGTCGCGCGCAACGAGAGCCGGTCGGCGTGAGCGGCGTAGACGCCACCGAGCAGGGGCTCGACGAGGCGGTCGACGACGGCGCGACCCATCCGGGCGGACACGTACTCGCCCACTGAGACGTCCTCCGCCACCGCACCCCCGGGCCAGGCGACCTCGGCGGTGGCGCGCTGCACCTCGGAGGCGGTGAGCACGCCGAGGGCCGACGGCGGGTCGGTGGGCACGCCCATCACGGTCCCGCGGGGCAGCGCGTGCAGTGCTCCGCGGCTCCAGACCGCGGCCGAGGTCGTGGCCGGCGACACCACGTCCGCGGGGTCCACCCCCACGCGCAGGGCGAGGTCGACGGCCTCGGGACGGGTGGCGAGCAGCGACTCGGCCCCGACGTCGACGACGCAGCCGGCGACCGGCTCGACCCGCAGCTTGCCGCCGAAACGGTCCCCCGCCTCGAGGACGGTGACGTGGGCGTCGGGGAGGGCGTCGAGCACGTCGAGGGCAGTGCTCAGGCCGGCGATCCCGCCCCCGACGACGGCCACGTGGGGCCGGGTCGAGACGGGCGCCGAGGACATGCCGCCAGCGTCTCACGCGGTCCCCCGCGAGCCGTCACCGGTCCGCCGCGCTCCCGTGACCGGATCGAGACCACCGACCGGGAACCTCTCGTCCACCACCGGCGCCCCAGCGACGACCGAGCCCGACCGATCCACGACCGAGCCACGACCGAAGGAGCCACCGTGCGTGCCGTTCCCCACCCCTCGTCCCGAGCGGCCACCGTCGCCCTCGCCGGCGTCCTCGCGCTCAGCGCCCTCACCGCCTGTTCCGCCGGCGGTTCGGCCGACTCCGGGGCCGCCTCCGCCGCCGGAGGCTCGAGCGGCGTCACCGCCGAGGACTCCGGTGCCGCGTCCCGCCAGGACCTCGTGGCCCCCGACGCCGCCGGCAAGCCCGCCGCCCCCGTGTCGGGTACCGACACGGCCGCGGTTGCCGCCGCGGTCGCCGAGCGCAAGCTCGCCCGCCGGGCCGACGTCTCGCTCCGTGTCGAGGACGTGTCGCGCGCGGCCTCCACCCTGCGCACGATCGCCGGCCGGGCCGGCGGGCTCGTCGTCTCCGAGGAGGTCTCCACCGACCCCGGCTCGCCCACCCCCGAGGAGGGCGACGGCACCACGAGCGACGCCCGGACGAGTGGCGGCACGGTCACCATCTCGGTCCCGACGGAGAAGCTCGACGCCACGCTCGACGAGGTCGCGAAGGTCGGGACCGTGCTGTCGCGCCAGAGCAGCACCGAGGACGTCACCGGCCAGTACGTCGACACCACGGCCCGCGTCGAGACGATGAAGGCCAGCGTCGAGCGTGTGCGTGCCCTGATGTCCAAGGCCGACAAGCTCGCCGACGTCGTCAGCCTCGAGGCCGAGCTCTCCCGCCGCCAGGCCGACCTCGAGGCGATGGAGCGCCAGCTCGCCGCGCTCGACGACCAGGTGACCCTCTCCCCGATCACCGTCTCCCTCAGCGACTCCGGCACCCCCACCCCGGAGGAGGACCCGACGGGCTTCGTCGCCGGGCTGGCCTCGGGATGGGACGCCTTCACGACCTCCGTGCGCCTCGTGCTGACGCTCATGGGGGCGCTGCTGCCCTTCGCCGTCGCCGGGGCGCTCGTCCTCGTGCCGCTCGGTCTGTGGTGGCGCCGTCGCCGCGTCACCGTGACGCCCCCGGCACCTCCGGTCACCGCCGACGTTTGAGCCTCGGGGTCATCCCTCCCGCAGCGTCAGCGCCCAGCGGACCTCGCCGTCGACCTCCACCGGGGTCGGCGCGAGGCCGAGGGCCGCGGCCACCCGCTCGGACGGCCGGTGTCCCGGCGCCACGTGGGCGAGGACGGTCCGGACGCCGCGCCGCCGCACCTCTTCGAGCACGAGTGCGGCGGCACGTCGCGCGAACCCCCGTCCCTGCCACGGCACCCCGACCACCCACGCGAGCTCGGCCGTGTGGCCTCCACCGGTGAGCGTCGCCTGCACGAACCCGACCAGCGGACCGTCCTCGCCCTCACGCACCACCCAGGTGTGCCACTCCTCGTCGGCGTCCTCCGGGCCGCGCAGCTGGCGTGCGTACCGCTCGCGCAGCTCGTCCTCGGTCGGCGGGGCACCCCCGATGACCTCGTACAGCGCGGGGTCCGCGAGGACGACGGCCATCGGTCCGGCGTGCTCGACCCGCAGCGGCTCGAGGCGTAACCCGTCGCCGACGAGCTTGCGGCGCAACGGTTCCCGCACCGGGTCAGCCCCGGTCGGCGTCCGCGGCGAGCACCTGCTCGCGGAGGATGTCGGCGTGGCCGGCGTGCTGCGCCAGCTCACGCAGCAGGTGCAGACGCACCCAGCGGAACGGCAGGGGCCCGCGCCGGTTGCCGTGCACGAGGTCGTCGAGGGAGACCGGCTCGGCGATGGATCGTGCTGCGGCGCAGGCCCGCTCGTGGTCGGCGAGAACCGACTCGATGGTGTCGTCGTCCGTGAGCAGGAAGGAGTCCTCGACCGCCGCGGGCAGCCCGATCTCGGTGCGGGGCCGGCGCAGCACCGCCTCCTCGGACCAGACACGCTCGACGAACGTCGCGTGCTTGAGCAGGCCGAGCAGGGTCGTGGCGGAGGGCACCAGCCGCCGGCGCGCCTGCTCCTCCGTGAGCCCAGTGAGGCTCTCCCGCAGCCCGGCCCGGTGCTCGTCGATGAACGCGTCGAGCATCGTCCGCTCGCCGACGGCTCCCGTGCCGTGGTCGTGGCTCACCGGACCGAGACCTCGTGGACGAGCTCGACGACACGGGTCAGGACGTCGGGGTCGGTGTCGGGCAGCACGCCGTGGCCGAGGTTGAACACGTGGCCGGGGGCGGCCCGGCCCTCCTCGACGATCTCGACGACCCTGCGCGACAGCGCCTCCCACGGCGCGAAGAGCAGGGCGGGGTCGAGGTTGCCCTGCAGGGGCCAGCGGCCACCGGTGCGCTCCAGCGCGTCGGTGAGCGAGACCCGGTAGTCGACGCCCACGACGTCGGCGCCCGCCTCGCCCATCAGCGTCAGCAGCTCGCCGGTGCCCACGCCGAAGTGGATGCGGGGCACATCGAGGTCGGCAACCATCGCCAGCGCCGTGGCCGAGTGCTCCGCGACGAAGCGCGTGTAGTCGGCGCGGCTGAGGAAGCCGGCCCAGGAGTCGAAGAGCTGCAGCGCCGATGCGCCCGCCTCCCCCTGCACCCGCAGGAACGCCCCCGAGATGCGCGCCAGCTGCGCGCAGAGGTCGTGCCACAGCTCCGGGTCCCCGTGCATGAGCGCCTTGGTGTGCTCGTGGTTCTTCGAGGGCCCGCCCTCGACGAGGTAGGACGCCAGCGTGAAGGGCGCTCCGGCGAACCCGATGAGCGGCGTGGCCCCGAGCTCGGCGGTGAGCATCCGGACGGACTCGGCGATGTCCGGGACGTCCTCCGGCACGAGGTCGCGCAGCCGCGCGAGGTCGGCGCGGGTCCGCACCGGCTCCGCCACGACCGGCCCGACGCCCGGAACGATGTCGAGGTCCACCCCGACCGCCGCTAGCGGGACGACGATGTCGGAGAAGAAGATCGCCGCGTCGACGCCGTGCCGGCGCACCGGCTGGAGGGTGATCTCGGTGACGAGGTCGGGGCGGCGGCAGGACTCGAGCATCCCCACGCCCTCGCGGACCTTCCGGTACTCGGGCAGCGAGCGACCGGCCTGGCGCATGAACCACACCGGGGTGTGCGGCACGGGCAGGCCGCGGGCGGCGCGCACCAGCGCGGAGTCGGACGGGGACGCGGTCGTGGTGGTACCGGTGCTCGAGGGGGTCGTCACGGTGACCCATCCTCCCATCCGTGACGGCGGCCACGGACCCCCGTCTAGACGGCGATGAGCACCGCTCCCCCGACGGCCAGGACCACGCCCAGCTGCTGCACCCGCCGCAGCCGCTCCTTGACGATGACCCGGGCCAGCAACGTCGTCACGACGGGGTACAGCGACCCGAGGACGGACGCGATGCTCACCTGCCCGCGCGAGGAGGCGATGCCGAAGAGGAAGTTGGCCGCGAGGTCCCCGCAGCCGATGACGAGCAGCCCCGGCACCTCGCGCACGGTCACCCCGCCGTTCGAACGGAGCGCCAGGGCCACGACGACGAGCACCGTGACCGACGTGAGGCGCATCCCCCAGAGGGTGAGCAGCGCCGACTCGCGGGCGCCGCGGTCGAGGCAGAACAGGGCAAGCCCGAAGGCCACGGCGGCGACCGAGGCGAGGATCACCGGGCGCGCCGAGACCGCACCGCTCAGCTCGGGGCCGCTGGCGAGGGTCACCCCGGCGACGGCGACGGCCATCCCGACCCAGGCCCACGGCGAGGGGGCGTCGCCGTTCGCCACCCCGAGGACGACGGGCACGACCACGCCGAGCGCGGCGATCGGGGCGACCACGCCCATCGTCCCGGTGGACAGGGCCGTGTAGAAGCAGATGAGGCCGGTCATCCCCGACAGCCCGGCGGCCACGGCCCAGAGTGGCCAGACCTCGAAGGTCACCATGTCCCACCGGAACGCCACGATCGTGCTGACGACGAGCAGGGCCAGGCCCTGGGTCCAGCCGACCACCGCGATGGCCGGGCGGCGGCGCGAGGCCAGCCCGGCGAAGAAGTCGGAGGTCCCCCACACGGCCGAGGACGCGAGCGCGAGGAGGGCGGGCACGCTCGGCAGCGTAGGCGCCGGACGGCAGGACGCGCCGCCCCGTCCGGCGTGGCCTCACGCCGTCCGCGCCGTGGGCGTCCTACATTGCTGCCGTGACGCGCAGCACCCTGACCGGGAGGGAGTCCCCGGACTTCGCCCAGGCTCTCGAGGAGCTCCACCGTGCCCGCCTGCGGCCGGAGATCCGGCTCACCGAGGTCCCGGCGCCCCAGCGCATCGCCCCGCACGCCGTGGCCCTGACCGCCGACGTCATGGACCCGCGCGACCCCGACGACGAGCTCGCCTCGGGCCGGTTCGTCCTCCTCCACGACCCCTCCGCCCCCGAACCGTGGGGCGGGCAGTGGCGCGCCGTGACCTTCGCCCGCGCCGAGCTCGAGGCCGAGTTCGCGTCCGAGCCGCTGCTCGGTGAGGTCGGCTGGAGCTGGCTCACCGACGCGCTCACCGCGCGGGGTGTCCCGTTCGTCGCCGAGGCCGGCACCGTCACCCGCGTCGTCTCCGAGAGCTTCGGCGGGCTCTCCGACCGCCCCGCGAGCGTCGAGATGGAGCTGCGCGCGTCGTGGACCCCGCTCGGCCCCGAGGTCGGCGAGCACCTGCTCGCGTGGTCGGACCTGCTGTGCACGATCGCGGGGCTGCCCCCGCTGCCCGAGGGCGTCGTCGCCCTCCCGGGGCCGCGACGGTGACCGCCGCATGAGCCCGGTGACCGACGTGCCGGCAGGGGGCGAGGACGTGCCCGCCGGCGCCGACCCGGTGCTGCCCGAACCCGTCCCCCTCGAGGAGCCGGCCGAGGGCGTGCCCGCCGTCGTCGAGAGCGAGCGGGCTCTCGATGCCGCCGCGGCCGCGGTGGCAGCCGGCGTGGGTCCCGTCGCCATCGACGCCGAGCGCGCCTCCGGGTATCGGTACGGCCAGCGCGCCTACCTCGTGCAGGTGCGGCGCGAGGGCTCGGGCACCTGGCTCGTCGACCCCATCGCCGTCCCCGACCTCGCCCCGCTCGCCGAGGCCATCGGTGCCGCCGAGTGGATCCTGCACGCCGCGACCCAGGACCTCGCCTGCCTCGCCGAGGTCGGCCTGCGCCCGCGCCAGCTCTTCGACACCGAGCTCGCGGCGCGCATCCTCGGCCTGCCCCGCGTCGGGCTCGCCGCGGTCGTCGAGCACTACCTCGGGCTGCGCCTGGCCAAGGAGCACTCCGCCGTCGACTGGTCCACCCGGCCGCTGCCCGACCCCTGGCTGCGCTACGCCGCGCTCGACGTCGAGGTGCTCGGCGAGCTGCGCAACCTCATGGGCGTCGACCTCGCGATGCAGGGCAAGGACGAGTGGGCGCGCCAGGAGTTCGCCGCGCTCCTCGACTGGACCCCCACCGAGCGGGTCGACCCGTGGCGGCGGACCTCCGGCATCAACACGCTGCGCTCGCGCCGGTCGGTCGGCGTGGTCCGCGAGCTCTGGTACGCCCGCGACGCCATCGCCCGCGAGCGCGACACCTCCGTCGGCCGGGTCCTGCCCGATGCCTCGCTCGTCGACATCGCCCGCGTCGCGCCGCGCGAGGTCGCCGAGCTGCCCTCGGGGCACCGGGCCATCAAGCGGTACGCCCGGCAGTGGCTCGACGCCGTGGAGCGGGCACTGGCCCTCGACGAGGACGACCTGCCCCCGCGCACGCTGCCGAACGACGGACCGCCGCCCCCGCGGGTCTGGGCCGACAAGAACCCGGTCGCGGCCGAGCGCCTCGGCGACACCCGGGCGGCGCTCACGGCCTTCGCCGAGGAGCACACCATCCCCGTCGAGAACGTCTGCTCGCCCGACCCCCTGCGCCGCGTGGTGTGGTCGCCGCCCGAGGACCGCTCGGTCGAGGGGTTCACCGCCGCGCTGACGGCCCACGGCGTGCGCCGCTGGCAGGCCGACGTCGTCGCGCCGCTGCTGGCGACCGCCTTCGCCGAGCACCCCGACGCCTGAGCGGACCCCGTTGACAGGCAAGTAGCCGCTTGCCTATCGTCGACGCCGCCGAGGACCTTCTCTTCCGTGCCCTCGCCGACCCCACCCGGCGGGCCCTGCTCGACGCCCTCGTCGAGCGCGACGGCCAGACCCTCTTCGAGCTCTGCGCCCGGATGGCCGGCGCCGGCGTCACCTCGAGCCGGCAGGCCATCTCCCAGCACCTCGACGTGCTGGCCGCGGCCGGCCTCGTCCGGGTCCGCCGCGAGGGGCGCTACCGGCTGCACGACCTCGACACCACCCCCCTGGACCCGCTGCGCGAGCGCTGGGCCCGCCCCGACGAGAGGACCGACCCGTGAAGATCGCCCTGACCAGCGTGTTCGTCGACGACCAGCAGAAGGCCCAGGACTTCTACACCGGCGTCCTCGGCCTCACGACGAAGCACGACGTCCCCCTCGGCGAGCACCGGTGGCTCACGGTCGTCAGCCCCGAGGCGCCGGACGGCGTCGAGCTCGTCCTCGAGCCGAACGAGCACCCGGCGGCCACGGCCTTCCAGGAGGCGATGGCCGCCGACGGCATCCCCGTCGCGGTGCTGTCGGTCGAGGACGTCGAGGCCGAGCACGCCCGCCTCACCGACCGCGGCGTCGTGTTCACCCAGCCGCCCACGGCGATGGGCCCGGTGGTCACCGCCGTCCTCGACGACACCTGCGGCAACCTCGTCCAGCTGATGGCGCCCGCCGGCGCCTGATGGCGCCCGCCCTCGCGTGACGGCGCTCACCCGGCCGCCCCTGTTCTGACTGAGCGCTTGCTTAGTAGGATCGCCGTGTCCGGCTCCGCGCCGGGCCGATCCCCCGCACCCGACCAGGGAGGCCACCTCGTGCCCCGTGAGCTCCAGGAGGTCGTCTTCGTCGACGGCGTCCGCACCCCGTTCGGCAAGGCCGGCGAGAAGGGCGTCTACGCCCAGACCCGCGCCGACGACCTCGTCATCAAGTGCGTCCGTGAGCTGCTCCGGCGCCACCCCGAGCTGCCGAAGGAGCGGGTCGAGGAGGTCGCCATCGCCGCGACCACCCAGATCGGCGACCAGGGCCTGACCCTCGGGCGCCTCGCCGGGCTGCTCGCGGGCCTGCCGAAGTCCACCCCGGGCTACAGCGTGGACCGGATGTGCGCTGGCGCGATGACGGCCGTGACCAACGTGTCGTCCGCCATCGGCGTGGGCGCCATCGACATCGCCATCGCCGGTGGTGTCGAGCACATGGGCCGGCACCCGATGGGCGAGGGCATCGACCCCAACCCGCGGATCATCGCCGAGCGCGTCGTCGACGAGTCGGCCCTCGTCATGGGCAAGACCGCCGAGAACCTCCACGACCGCTTCCCGCAGCTGACCAAGGAGCGCTCCGACGCGTTCGCCGTGGCCAGCCAGCGCAAGCTCGCCGCCGCCTACGAGGCCGGCAAGGTCCAGCCCGACCTCGTCCCCGTCGCCACCCGGCACGCCGAGAAGGGCTGGGGCCTCGCGACCACCGACGAGCCGCCGCGCCCGGGCACCACGCTCGAGGAGCTCGCCTCCCTCAAGACCCCGTTCCGCCCGCACGGCAACGTCACCGCGGGCAACGCCGCGGGCCTCAACGACGGCGCCACCGCCTGCCTCCTCGCGTCGCAGTCCGCTGCCGACGAGCTCGGCCTCCCCGTCCGGATGCGCCTCGTCTCCTACGCCTTCGTCGGCGTCGAGCCCGAGGTCATGGGCATCGGCCCGGTCCCGGCCACCGAGAAGGCGCTCGCCAAGGCGGGCCTGACCATCGAGGACATCGGGCTCTTCGAGCTCAACGAGGCCTTCGCCGTGCAGGTGCTGGCCTTCCTCGACCACTTCGGCATCGCCGACGACGACGAGCGGGTCAACCCCTGGGGCGGCGCCATCGCCACCGGCCACCCGCTCGCGTCCTCCGGCGTGCGCCTGATGACCCAGCTGGCCCGCCACTTCGAGGAGCACCCCGAGGTCCGCTACGGCCTGACCGCGATGTGCATCGGCATCGGGATGGGCGGCAGCGTCATCTGGGAGAACCCGCACCACGCCGACTTCGGCAAGGAGGCCTGAGCCATGACCACCACCACCGAGACCCCTGCCCTGCCTGCCGAGGTCGTCACCCGCACGCCCGTGCAGGACGTCGCCCTCCCCGGCGGCGCCGGCACCCTGGCGCTGGTCACGCTCGACAACGGCAAGGACCACACCCGCCCGAACACCTTCGGCCCCGAGGGCATCGCCGGACTCCAGGCCACCCTCGACGGCCTGCGCGCCCGCGCCGAGGCCGGCGAGATCCAGGCCGTCGGCGTCACCGGGAAGCCGTTCATCTTCGCCGTGGGCGCCGACCTGTCCGGCATCCCGTACGTCACCGAGCGCGGCCAGGCCGTCGAGATCGCGCAGGCCGGCCACCGCGCCTTCGCGACCCTGATGGACCTGCCCGTCCCGACCTTCGCGTTCGTCAACGGTGCGGCGATGGGTGGCGGCGTCGAGCTGGCGCTGTCGGCCGACTACCGCACCGTGTCCGGCGGCGTCCCGGCCTTCGCGCTGCCCGAGACCTTCCTCGGCCTGCTCCCCGGCTGGGGCGGCTGCTGGCTGCTGCCGAACCTCGTCGGCCCCGAGGCCGCGCTCAAGGTCGTCATCGAGAACCCGTTGTCGCAGAACCGGATGCTCAAGGCCAAGGAGGTCGCCGAGCTCGGCATCGCCGACGTGCTGCTCGAGCCGGCCGACTTCCTCGAGGACTCGCTGCGCTGGGCGGCAGGTGTCCTCTCCGGTGCTGTCACCGTGGAGCGCCGCGAGGTCGACCGCGACGAGGAGGCCTGGGAGGCCGCGTGCGCGAAGGCCGGCAAGGTCGTGCTCGCGAAGACGGCCGGCCGCGCGCCGGGCGCCCTGCGCGCCGTCGAGCTGGTCCGGGCCGCCCGCACCGCCACCCGGGAGGAGGCGTTCGCCGCCGAGGACGAGGCACTCGGCGACCTCATCATGACCGACGAGCTGCGGGCGGGCCTCTACGCCTTCGACCTCGTCCAGAAGCGCGCCAAGCGGCCCGCGGGCGCCCCCGACAAGGCGCTCGCCCGCCCGGTCACCAAGGTCGGCGTCGTCGGCGCCGGGCTGATGGCCAGCCAGCTCGCGCTCCTCTTCGCCCGCAGCCTCGGCGTGCCGGTCGTCATGACCGACCTCGACGAGGAGCGCGTGGCCAAGGGCGTCGGGTACGTGCACGCCGAGATCGACGGGCTGCTCGCCAAGCGCCGCGTCTCCCCCGACAAGGCCTCCTTCCTCAAGCGCCTGGTCACCGGCTCGACCAGCAAGGACGGCTTCGCCGACGCCGACCTCGTCATCGAGGCGGTCTTCGAGGAGATGTCGGTCAAGCAGCAGGTCTTCGCCGAGGTCGAGGCCGTCGTCTCGCCGGAGTGCGTCCTCGCGACCAACACCTCCTCGCTCTCGATCACCGAGATGGCGAGCCGGTTGCAGCACCCGGAGCGCGTCGTCGGGCTGCACTTCTTCAACCCCGTCGCCGTCATGCCGCTCCTCGAGGTCATCCCCGGCGAGCGCACCGACGAGGCGACCCTGGCCACCGGCTTCGCGGTCGGCAAGGGGCTGAAGAAGACGTGCATCCGGAGCAAGGACTCCGCGTCGTTCGTCGTCAACCGCCTGCTCGGCCGCTTCATGGGCGAGTACTCGCGCGTCGTCGACGAGGGCACGCCGGTGGCCGTGGCCGACCGCGCCGTCGCCGGCCTCGCGCCGATGCCGCCGTTCGTCCTCCTGGGGCTCGTCGGGCCGGCGATCGCGCTGCACAACAGCGAGACGCTGCACCGCGCCTTCGGCGACCGCTTCTTCGTCAGCCCGACGCTGCGACGCATCGTCGAGGCCGGCAAGGGCGGCTACTACGCCATGGACGAGCGCGGCCGCCCGGTGCCCGACCCGGAGGTCGAGGCGATGCGCGAGCAGCCCGACTCCCCCGTCGAGCTCTCGGTGGAGGACGTGCGGGCTCGCGTGCTCGGCGCCATCGCCGAGGAGGTCGGGATGATGCTGTCCGAGGGCGTCGTCCAGGCCCCGATGGACATCGACCTCGCGATGATCACCGGCGCCGGCTTCCAGTTCTGGAACGGCGGGATCGTGCCGCTCCTGGACCGCGAGGGCGTCACCGAGCGGGTGCTCGGCCGCCGGGTCCTCCCCCACGGCGTGGCGAGCGTCCCGGTCACCGCCTGACGCCTCCGCACCACCCCGAACGTGGGTGAAAACCGTCGGCCTGCCGAAGGTTTTCACCCACGTTCGTGGCTGGGGCGGGGCATCCGTGCAGGTCAGCGCGACACCTGCGACACGGCTGAGAGCCGGGCCCCGCGAAAGTCGCGATATCTCACATGTGATCTACGATGGAGCCCGTGACGACCACCTCCGACACGTACCTGACCCGGATCGGCACCCTCATCCGGGATGCCCGCCGACACCAGGGCCTGACGCAGAACGAGCTCGCCGACCTCCTCGGCACGAGCCAGAGCGCGGTCGCCCGCATCGAGCAGGGCAAGCAGAACCTCTCCCTCGAGATGCTCGCCCGCGTCGGCGAGAAGCTCGACAGCGAGTTCGTCTCGCTCGGCCACTCCGGCCCCCAGCACCTGCGGATCGTCGGCGGCAAGAAGCTCTCCGGCTCCATCCCGGTCAAGACGAGCAAGAACGCCGCCGTCGCCCTCCTCTGCGCGAGCCTGCTCAACCGCGGCCGCACGACGCTGCGCAACCTCGCGCGCATCGAGGAGGTCAACCGGATCATCGAGGTGCTCACCTCGATCGGCGTGAAGGTCCGCTGGCTGCCCGACAGCAACGACCTCGAGATCGTGCCCCCCGTGCGGTTCGACCTCGACGGCATCGACGTCGACGCCGCCCGCCGCACGCGCACGGTCATCATGTTCCTCGGCCCGCTGCTCGCCGAGTACGACGCCTTCCAGCTGCCCTACGCCGGCGGCTGCGACCTCGGCACGCGCACCGTCGAGCCGCACCTGTCGGCGCTGCGCCACTTCGGTCTCGACGTCACGGCCACGCACGGCTTCTACGAGGCCGCCGTCGACCGCAGCCGCCACCCGAAGCGCGCCATCGTCCTCACCGAGCGCGGCGACACCGTCACCGAGAACGTGCTGATGGCCGCCGCCCGCTACGAGGGCACGACCACCATCCGCAACGCCTCGCCGAACTACATGGTCCAGGACCTCTGCTTCTTCCTGCAGGGCCTCGGCGTGCAGATCGAGGGCATCGGCTCGACCACGCTCGTCGTCACCGGCGTCGGCCGGGTGGACATGGACATCGAGTACTCCCCCTCCGAGGACCCGATCGAGGCGATGAGCCTCATCGCGGCCGCAGTGGTCACCGAGTCCACGATCACCATCGAGCGCGTCCCGATCGAGTTCCTCGAGATCGAGCTGGCCACCCTCGAGGAGATGGGCCTGCAGTTCGACACCACCGAGGAGTACCTCGCGCAGAACGGCCACACCCGGCTCGTCGACCTGACGATCCACCCCGGCCCGCTCACCGCGCCCGTCGACAAGATCGCGCCGATGCCCTTCCCCGGGCTGAACATCGACAACCTGCCGTTCTTCGCGCTCATCGCGGCCTGCGCCGAGGGCACGACGATGATCCACGACTGGGTCTACGAGAACCGCGCGATCTACCTCACCGAGCTGACGAAGATCGGCGGGCAGGTCCAGCTCCTCGACCCGCACCGCGTGATGATCACCGGCCCCACGCCGAAGTGGCGTGCGGCCGAGGTGATGTGCCCGCCGGCGCTGCGCCCGGGTGTCGTCGTGCTCCTCGCGATGCTCGCCGCGCCGGGTACCTCGGTGCTGCGCAACGTCTACGTCATCAACCGCGGCTACGAGGACCTCGCCGAGCGGCTCAACGCCCTCGGCGCGACGATCGAGACCTTCCGCGACATCTGAGCCGCCGGTCCTCCCTCGACCGACGGACGACACGATGTCCGTCCGCGCCCCGGTGCCGTGCGGCGGGACGGCGTGACGGCGTTCTGCGTGTCGTCGGCCGGTCGCCCGCGGGCCAACCGTGGACAGGTGACGGGCCGCTGCCGCACAATCGGTGGATGGAGCGCGCGCCGGAGCCGGCTCGCACCGGGGTCGTCCCCGACACCCGCGGCGAGGGCCGTGCGCTGCGCGCCACCTGGCACCACGAGGCCGGGGTGGTCGTGCTCTCGGTCTGGCGCGACAACGTGTGCGTCTCCACCGTGCGGCTCGACCCGGATGACGTGCCCGCCCTCGTCGAGGTGCTGGTCAGCGGGCTGGCCGACGGCTACGACGTCACCCGCCACCCACGACGCGCGGCCGGCTGACCCGCAGCCCGGAGAGGGCGAGCGCCAGCACCCCGACGGCGCCGGCGGCCAGCACGGACCACCCGACCACGCTCACCTCCCAGCCCCGCAGCGACGTCGTGCCGTAGGGGAAGACGACGAGCAGGTCCTTGGCCGGGCGCAGCACCGCCCAGGCGGTCGTGACGGGCACGAGCACTCCTGCCGCGACGAGGCCGGGCATCGCCTCCCCCCGCGACCGACGCCACCCGGCCAGCGCCGCCCCGGCCAGCACCGCCGCGACTCCCTGCAGCCAGACCGCGTCCCGGTGGCCGAAGAGGGCCTCGTCACCGGCGTGGAGGACCACGGCCGACCACACACCGAGGAGCAGGAGCGGCCCGGGGCTGCGGGCGAGCGTGCGCCACCCCAGCCCGCGCGGCGAGGCGTCGACCACGGCGGCGGCCGGCTCGTCGAAGCACCAGGCGCTCGCCCCCGCGAGGAGCCCGACGGCCGCCCCCTCCAGCGGCCACAGCACCCACGGGTCCCAGCGGACCAGCTCCATCAACACCGCGACGAGGACCACCGCGAGGGCCAGCCGCGACCACGGGAGGGCCCGCGCGGCGTACCCGGGCATCAGCAGGTCGTGCAGGGCAGCGGGTCGACGACGACGTCGGTCCACCCGAGGGTCATCGTCACCACGCCGAGCACGAGGGCGGCCACCACCAGCCCGGCCGCGACGCGGCGCAGCCCGTCGCGCTCGGCCTCGGGGTCGTGCAGGAGCGCGAGGACCAGCCCGACGGCACAGAGCACGGCCAGGTAGAGGACCCAGGTGAACGGGTTGCCCGGTGCGGTGCGGAAGTGGATCTCGCCGGCGGCGTCGGGACCCCAGCCGAGCTGGCCGAGGAAGTAGGTCCAGACCCAGAACACCCGGTACGGCTGGCCGCCGGTGAAGTTGCCCTGCAACAGGATCGTCACGAGCACGAGCAACACCGCGGCGATGGCGGCCGTGCCCCGCGTGTGCACGTACCGGGCGAGCAGCAGCCCGAGGATCGGGCCGCCGACGGCACACATCACGCCGGCGCCGAACATCGCGGCGAGGACGAAGCCGTCACCGATGCCCGGCGGGACGACGTAGTCGGCAGCCGGCTTGACGAACCAGACGACCGCCGCGACCACCCACACGGCGAACGCCAGACCCGCAGGCACCACGACGGCGGCCGCGAGGGCCAGGGTGCGGGTGCGCTCGGGGAGCACCACCGCCCCGGCGGACTCCGCCGCCCGGTCGGAGCGCCGCGTCAGGCCGACCATCACGACGAGGCCCAGCACCCCGAGCAGTGCCGCGGGGGCGATCATGTACCCGGCCGAGGAGGTGGGGTCGTCGGCGACGAGCATCACGACGGCGACCGCCACGCTGAGGGCCGCGCCGAACCAGAACAGCTTGTGCCGCAAGTAGTTGCGGATCTCCTGGCGGGCCAGGACGCCGAGCGTGGACCCGGGGGCGAGAGTGGTGCTGGTGCTCACGTGATGGCTCCTTCGGTGGGGTGCGGCTCCGAGCGGAGCAGCAGGTAGGCGTCCTCGACCGAGGGGTCGACGACGGTGGAGTCGGGGGCGGGTCGCCCACCGACCGAGCGCACGAGCCCGGTGCCGGTGCGCCAGGCCTGCACCGCGTCACCGGCGGCCACGGGGCCGAGGTGGACCCGACCGGCGGCCGTGGCCAGCAGCTCGGGGACGGTGCCGTCGAAGCGGATCGACCCGGCATCGATGACGAGCACGCGGTCGCAGAGCGCCGAGACGTCCTCGGTCTGGTGGGTCGAGAGCAGGACGGTCCCCGGGAGCCCGGAGAGCAGCCCCCGCAGGGACGCCCGCTGCTCGGGGTCGAGGCCGGTCGTGGGCTCGTCGAGGACGAGCAGGTCCGGCGTGCCGAGGAGGGCCTGGGCGATGGCCAGCCGGCGCCGCTGCCCCCCGGAGAGGCGGGCCACCTTCATCGCGCCGCGGTCGGCGAGCTGCACGAGCTCGAGGACCCGGCGGACCTCGCCGTGGCGGGCGTCCTTCTCGCGCCACTCCTTGAGGACCGCGAGGTAGTCGAGGAACGCGAAGGCGGTCATCCCCCGCGGGAAGGTGACCTCCTGCGGGCAGTACCCGATGCGCCGCCGGGCCTCCACGCGCTCGGCGTGGGAGGCGGTGACGTCGAACCCCGAGACGACGATGCGTCCCTCGGTGGGCGGGAGGGCGGTCGAGAGCAGCCGGAGCATCGTCGTCTTGCCGGCCCCGTTCGGCCCGAGCAGCCCGATCACGCCGGGGCGCAGGTCGAGCGTCGTGGGCCGCAGGGCCCGGACGCCGCCGTAGCTCTTGGCGACCCCGTCGAGGGAGGCGACGACGCTCACAGCCCACCTCCCTGGAGCCGCAGCGTTGAGGTGCGCAGCACGAGGGTGAGCGCGAGCGCCCCGGCGCCGACGAGGAAGAGCACCTGCGCGACGGCACCGGTCAGCACGTGGGCGTCTCCCCCGAGCCGCAGCACGGACACGATGCCCACCCAGCCGAGCCCGAGCAGGGCACCGGTGACCCGCGCGTCGAACCAGGTGAGGAGGACGAGAGCGGCGAGCGTGAGCCCGAGCCCCGGGGCCAGCCACACCACGGCGAGGCCGTCGAGTCCGGGGACGAGGAGCCCGAGGCCGCTGGTCACCGGCACCGCGACGGCGAGCGAGGCGACGGCCCGCAGCAGGGCGAGCCGCAGCGCGCTGTAGGCGCTGACGGCCACGACCTCGCGCAGCGGGTCGAGGACGTCGTGGGCCACGACCACCGCGAGCACGGGGACGAGCGGGGCGAGGGCGAGGAAGAACGCCTCGCGGCCGACGGGTCCCAGGCCGGCGAACCCGGCGACGACGGCCGCCGCGACGGCGAGCCCGACGGCCGCCGCCCACGGGACGAGGAGGGTGTCGGCGGCGGCCACGACGACGGCGTCGTCCTCCCGCACGCCGACGCGGCGCAGCAGACGGTGCGCGCGGCTCGGCTCCGGAGAGGCGACGGTGTCGCGCACCCGGCGCCACACCGCGTCGACCGAGGCGGGTGCGGCCTGCGCCGCCACCGCCGCGCGGCAGTCGGGGCAGGACGTGAGGTGGGTCTCGACGCCCATCTCCGCGGCCGGGTCGAGCCGGCCGGATGCGTACGCATGCCAGACAGGCGGATCGGGGTGCCAGCTCATGGGCACGCCTCCCTCGAGATCAGCTGCTCGCGCAGCCTGGACCGGGCGATGCGGGCGCGGCTCTTGACCGTGCCCTGCGGGATGCCGAGCAGGTGGGCGGCCTCGCGCGTCGACAGCCCGTCGATGACGGTGGCCTGGAGCACCTGGCGCAGCTCGGGCGACAGCGTGCTCAGGGCCGCGCCGACCGCGCCGTGCTCGAGCGCGACGAGGAGCTCGTCCTCGGCGCTGCGGACGGTCGGCGAGAGGGCGGACAGCAGCCGGGTCTCCATCGGCATCGGCTGGGCCCGCCGGCGCAGCCGGGAGACGAGCTGGCGGATGGCGATGCCCCAGAGCCAGGCGCCGACGTCGCCCTCACCGCGGAAGGACCGGGGGTTCTTCCAGATGGCGACGAAGGTGTCGTGGACCGCCTCCGCGGCGAGGTCCGGGTCCGGAGTGCGCCGGCCCAGCCGCAGGAGCAGCCACGGCGTGTGCCGCTCGACGAGCTCGCGCAGCGCGGCCTCGTCCCCCTGGCCGACCAGGCCGAGGAGCTCGGGGTCCGTGAGGTGCTGCACGAACACACTGTCGCGCCTGGGGCCCCGATCGGATCACCCCTCGGCCCACTTCCTCGGTGGGCCCGGGCGGGTCAGCCCGCGTGCAGCAGGAGCGGGAGGGCGCCGAGCACGGCGCCGCGGAGGTCGTCGAGGGCGCCGGACTCCCCCGCCAGGTGGCGCAGCAGCGCGCGTTCGAACACGCCGTCGAGCATCGCGTAGACGACACCCGGGGTGACGACGAGACCGCGGCCGCTCAGCTCGGCGTAGCGCGAGACGACCCGCCACACCATGTCCTGCAGGCTGGCGTCGATGGCGACGACGTCGGGGCGCAGGGCCTCCTCGAACATGCTCGTCGTGCGCAGGTCGTACCAGAGGCGGTGCATGGGGGCGTCGTCGACCAGGGTCTCGACGAGCTTGTCCGAGAACGCTTCCAGCAGCTGTGGCGCAGTACGCGAGTCATCGACGACGGCGTCGTAGCGGTGTACGCAGCGCGCCTTGTAGTACCGGACGCAGTAGGTGATGAGCTCGGTCTTGTCACGGAAGTAGTAGTGGACGACACCGTGGCTGAACTCGGAGTTCGCGGCGATCTCGCGCAGCGAGGTGCGTGCGTAGCCCAGCGTGCCGAGGGTGGTCAGCGCCGACTCGGCGAGCGCGTCACGGCGCGCCTCGCGGGTGCGGGCGTCGCGGGCCACGCGCGGCGGCGCATCCGTCCGGGTGGGGGTCACGCGGACATCGTAGGGCCGATGACGCCGGAAGTCTTGACGACTGTCAAGACTCTGGTGGAGGCTGGCGCCACCCACCCGGGAGCCCAGGCAAAGGAGCCGAGCCCATGACGTCGTACGACCTGTCCGGACGCACCGCCCTCGTCACCGGAGGGGCCCAGGGCCTCGGGGAGGGGATGGCGCAGGCGCTGGCCGCGGCCGGTGCGCGGGTGATGATCGGCGACGTCCAGGAGTCCGGCGAGCAGACCGCCGCCGCCCTCGGCGACGGCCACGGCTTCGTGCACCTCGACGTCACCGACGAGTCCTCCTGGGAGGCAGCCGTATCCGCCACCGTCGAGCGGCTCGGCGGCTTCGACATCCTCGTCAACAACGCCGGCATCGAGATCACGAGCCTGATCACCGAGGTCGAGGCCGCCGACGTGCGCAAGATGCTCGAGGTCAACGTCCTCGGCACGACGCTCGGCCTCAAGCACGGCCTGCGCGCGATGCGTCCGGGCGGCGCGGCCGGAAAGGGCGGCGCCATCACGAGCATCGCCTCGGTCGCGGCGACCATCGCCTTCCCCGGCATCGCGGTGTACTCCGCCACGAAGTCCGCCGTCGACCGCCTCACCCGGGTGGCGGCCACCGAGTCGGGCAAGCTCGGGTACGGCGTGCGCGTCAACTGCGTCTACCCCGGGCTCGTCCCGACGGCCATGGGCGCCGGCCTGGCCAACGACGTCGCCGAGATCGGCCTCTTCCCCTCGCCGGAGGCCGCCGTCGGTGCCGTCATCGAGCTGACCCCCTCGGGTCGGCTCGGCCAGGTCGACGACATGGCCGACGCCGTCGTGTTCCTCTCCTCGGACGCGGCGAAGTTCATCACCGGCATCGGCCTCCCGGTCGACGGCGGGATGGGCATGTGAGCCGGGGCTCCTGACGCCATGGGGATGCGGCTCGTCGACTACCTCGACAAGGGAGCCTCACTCGGGTCGGATGCCCCCTGCCTGACCACCGACGGGTCGTCGCTGACCTACGGTCAGGTGCGCGAGCTCTCGTCCCGGGTGGCGGCGGCGCTGGCCATCCGCGGCGTCGAGCCCGGCGACAAGGTCGCGATCATCTCGGCCAACGACCCGGTCGCCTTCTCGTGTGTCTTCGGCATCAGCCGGGCCGGCGCCGTGTGGTGCCCGGTCAACCCGCGCAACGTCGCCGCCGAGAACCGCGAGCTGCTCGCGCTCTTCGACTGCACGCTCGTGCTCTTCCAGTCCGGCTTCGCCCCGCTGGTGGAGCAGATCCGTGATGACCTGCCGCTCGTGCACACCTGGGTCTGCCTCGACGACTCGGTCGAGGGAGCGCTCGGGTTCGAGGAGTTCCTCGCCCCCGCCGAGGAGGACGTCATCGACCGTCACCCCATCGACGACGTCGCGATGATCGTCGGCACCGGTGGCACGACCGGCCGGCCCAAGGGCGTCGTCCTCACCGGCACCAACCTCGAGACGATGACCGCGCTCACCCTCATGAGCTACCCGTTCCCCGATGACGGCCGCCCGGTCTACCTCGCCCTGGCGCCGCTCACCCACGCCGCCGGCGTGCTCTGCTTCCCGGTGCTGAGCCTCGGTGGCGAGGTGGTCGTCATGCGCTCCCCCGACGTCGGCCGGTTCGTCGGGCTCATCGAGGAGCACCAGGTCACCCACACGTTCCTCCCGCCGACGGTCATCTACGCCGTGCTCGGGCACCCGGCGCTCGACACGACGGATCTCTCGTCGCTGCAGTGCTTCTGGTACGGCGCGGCCCCGATGTCGGTGTCCCGGCTCGAGGAGGCGCTGACCCGCATCGGGCCGGTCATGGGCCAGCTCTTCGGGCAGACCGAGGCGCCGATGATGATCTCGACGCTCTCCCCCGCCCAGCACTTCACGGCCGACGGCGAGGTGGCACGGTCGCGGCTGGCCTCGGCGGGGCGGCCGACGCCGCTCGTCACCGTGGCGGTGATGGGCCCGATGGGAACCGTTCTGCCGCAGGGCGAGCGCGGCGAGATCGTCGTGCGCGGCTCGCTCGTCACGCCCGGGTACCACAAGAACCCGGAGGCGACGGCCGAGGCATCGGCGCACGGCTGGCACCACACCGGCGACATCGGCTACCTCGACGAGGACGGCTACCTGTTCATCGTCGACCGGGCCAAGGACATGATCATCAGCGGCGGCTTCAACGTGTACTCCACGGAGGTCGAGCAGGCCCTGCTGGCGCATCCCGACGTGCGGGACTGTGCCGTCATCGGACTCCCCGACGAGCACTGGGGCGAGCGGGTCGTGGCCGTGGTCCAGCCGCACGAGGGCCGCTCCCCCGATCCCGCCGAGGTGGTCGCCTTCGTCAAGGAGCGGATCGGCTCGGTCAAGGCGCCAAAGCAGGTCGAGGTCTGGCCCGACCTGCCCCGCTCCACCGTCGGCAAGGTCCTCAAGACGGACATCAAGGACACCCTGCGCGACGGCAGCTGAGCGGGGCGGGGCTCTAGCGTGGCGTGATGATGTTCAGTCGAGACCTCCGTGACCGGGTGGCCTGCGGTGAGGTGACGGTGTCGATCCGGCTCTGGAGCAGGCCGCAGGTCAAGGTCGGCGGTCGCTACCGGACGGCCGGCGTGGTCATCGAGATCGACTCCCTCGAAGTATTGCCCTTCTCCGCCGTCACCGCTGAGGACGTGGCCGCATCAGGTGAGGATGACCTCGAGACCCTCCGCGACCGGGCGGCCCACGCCGGCCCCATCGGCGACGACACCCTCGTCCACCGCGTCGAGTTCCATGTCGTGTAGCCGCTGCGCGGCGAGGAGGGCTGGGGAAGAACTTACGAAGCCGGGTCCGGCGTCAGAGGTCCAGCAGCAGCGCGAGCGTCTCGCGGACTTCGCCCAAAACCACCGGGCCGACGTTGCCGGCCCGGCTGTGGATGCGCGCGGTCGCCACGGACCGCACGCGCTGGCACTGAGCCGCGGAGGGCGCCGTGAGGCCGTTGGCGTCGTCGGGGGCGATCACCACCTCCGTCCCGCTCGAACGGATGGTGCGTGTCAACGGCACGACCTGCACGACATTCGGCGCGCCGCGCAGGACACGCCCCGCGGTGGTCACGATGGCGGGACGGCGCAGGCCGGCCTCGCTGCTGGCTGGAGCACCGAGGTTCAGCGCGACGATGTCACCCGGCGTCAGCATCGAGCCAAGCGGTCTCGTCCTCGGTGAGCTCGTCGGCGAGGTCGTGGCCCATGGCGTCCTGGCGCAACGCCCGGAGAGCGCTGCGGACGGTCGCATCGATCGACTCGTGCCGTTCCGCTGCCAGGCGGCTGACCCGGGCGTGCGTGTCCCGGCTGACGCGGATCGTCGTGGTCTCGGGCATACCCCCACGGTACGACGTGCTGAGCGGACGGGGCTCAGCAGGAACGGGCCGCCCCCGACTGCAGGATGCGTGGCCCGCGCTGCGGGTGGGTAGGACCGCCGAAATGCCGTCCGGCGAGGCGAAAGCGTCTCGCGGCCTCGTCCAACATCCCCGGGAGTACATCCGTGCCCACTGCTGTCCGGCCTCGTGCCCTCTCCCGCGCGCTCGTCAGGCGGCCGGAACGGGTCCGCACGGTGGCGGTGGTGCCCGGTGGTCATGCGTACTCCCGGACGGTCATGCCCGTCGAGGCAGGGTTCGCCGCGTTGGCCGACCCTCATCCGGACCACGACGGTCAGGCGGCCGGAGCGCGCTGGTGGCCGCCGCGGATGCTCACCCCCGGATGGGTGGCGCGCTCCGCCTTCGACCTCATGCACGTCCACTTCGGTGTGGAGCAGGTGCCGCTGTCCACCCTCGAGCAGACGGTCCGCGCCCTGCGGGAGACGGGGCGACCGCTCGTGCAGACCATCCACGACCTGGAGAACCCCCACCTGCACCGCCAGGCCGGCCACGAGGAGCGGCTGTCCGTCCTGGTCGCGGCTGCCGACGTGGTGCTGACCCTGACCCCCGGCGCCGCGGCCGAGATCGAACGGCGCTGGGACAGAACGGCCGTCGTCGTGCCGCATCCGCACCTCGTCCCGCTGCCCCGGATGCGGAGGACACGTGCCGCGCGGACGGCGGCCGCTCCCGCGACGCGCCCGGTCATTGGGACGACGTTGAAGGACCTCCGTGCCGGCACGGATGCCGCCGGCCTGCTGCCTGCGCTCCGTCACCTGGCGCGGTCGATGCCCGAGGCCGACGTCTGCGTGTGGCTGCACGAGCGGACCTGGCACGAACCGCCGGACAACCGGGCCCGTCGGACGTGCCGCGCCCTGGCCGAGGCCGCTGCCGACGGCGTCCGGCTCGTCATCCACCCGCCCATGGACGACGACACCCTCTGGTCGCACCTGGCCTCGCTCGACGTGGCCGTCCTGCCCTACCGGCACGGGACGCACTCGGGATGGCTGGAGGCGTGCCACGACCTCGGCACGAGCGTGGTCGCGCCGGACGTCGGGCACATCGTCGACCAGGGCCCGGACGGCGTGTACCGGTGGCGCCCCGACGGTGCTGACGAGTCGTCCTTGCTCGACGCCGTCGAGGATGCGCTCAGGCTGCGCGCCACGGGTCTTCCCGGTGCCGACGCCGACGCCCGCGCTCGGCAGGTGACGGAGGTGCGCGATGTGCACGCGCGGGTGTACGCCGCGCTCCTCGCGCCAGGGGCCGTAGGGCGGTCGACGGAGTCGGTGGCCTCCACCGGTCGCCAGCGCGAGGCGGCAGCGCGATGAGCGAGGCGATCGGGCCCCAGCCCGACGACCTGCCGGTGCACTGGCTGCCCGGTCCGGAACGGCACGGGGTCACCCTGCTGGCCCGGCAGGTGGCTGTCGCAGCCGGCGCCCCGATCGTCCGGGGACAGGAGGTGCCGGGTTGGCTCCACGGCCGCCCGGTCCACCTGCACTTCTCCACCGGCCTCTTCCACTCCCCGGAGGCGGCTCGGGACGTCGTGGACGCGTGGGCGGCCCGGACGCGTCTGAGCCTCACCCTGCACGACGTCCCGCAGCCGGCCGAGGGGCCGCGGTGGGGTCGTCGGTCGGCGGTCTACTGCCACGTGGTGGCGCGGTCGTCCGCCTGGGCGGTCAACAGCCGCTGGGAGGCGACCCTGGCCGCGGCGGCCATGCCCCGGGCGTCCCGCGACCCGGAGGTCATCCCGCTCCCCGTGGTGCCGGGGCCTCGGTCGACCGGACCGACGCGAGCCGTGGGCGCGGGCTCGGCCGTCCTGCCGACCCCGGCGCCACGCCGTGCCCCGGACGGGTGGATCGGTGTGGTCGGCTGGGTCTACCCCGACAAGGGCCACGAGGAGGCCATCGAGCTGGCGCTGGCCATGCGTTCTGAAGGACGCGCCCTCGGCGTCGCCGCCCTCGGTGGGGTGGCGGCCGGGCACGACGGGCTCGCGGACGAGCTGGCGCGCCTGGCCGGCAGTCTCGGGGTCGAGTGGCACGTCACCGGGTACCTCGACGACGACGCCCTGGCGCGGGCGATGCACGAGGTCACGGTGCCGGTGGCGGCCCACCGCCATCCCTCGGCGTCCGGGTCGGTCAACAGCTGGGTGGCCGCGGGCCGGCGACCGCTCCTGCGAGAGCACCCGTCCACGGTCGAGCTCGACGACCTCCGTCCGGGCGCCTACCGCGTCCGTGGTCTGGACGCCTGGCCCGCCGAGGTGGCCCTGGCGCTGGACGACCCCGCGCGGACCTGGCTGTCCCCCGGCTACCGGCCGCCCCACACGCTGGACGACGTGGTGCAGGCCTACCGCTCCTGGTGGGCGCTGTGAGTCCGCGGCCCCCGTGGGGCGCGCCCGTGCCGGCCAACCGCTGGGACCTGGTCGAGGGGCAGGACGCGCCGGTCCGCACCGTCGGTGTCGTGGTCCTCCACTACCGCCAGCAGCGTCAGCTCGAGCGCACCCTCCAGGCGCTCGCCCGGCAGGACTACCCCTCGGAGGCGATCGAGGTGGTCGTCACCGACGACGGCACCGACCCGCCCCCGAGCGTCCCCGACGGTGTGGGCCTGGTGACCCAGGAGGACCGCGGCTTCCGGGCTGCCGCCGCGCGCAACGCCGGTGCTCGGCGAACCCGAGCAGACGTGCTCGTCTTCCTCGACGCCGACTCCACGCCCGAGCCGTCGTTCCTCCGTGCCGTCACGCGGCTCCCCCGGTTGCTGCCGGAGGCCGTCGTCGTCGGCCGGCGACGGCACGCCGACCTCGCGACCGTCCCGGTGGACGCGCCCATCGAGACCTCTGGGCCCGAGCACGAGCTGACCGAGCCGGCCTGGCTGCGGGAGGCGTACGCCGGCTCGTCCGACCTGCTCCACGCCGACGCGCTCTCGTTCCGCCACGTGATCGGTGCGGCGATGGCGTGCAGCCGATGGTGGTTCGACCACGTCGGTGGCTTCGACGAGGGGTTCACGACCTACGGCGGCGAGGACTGGGAGTGGGCCGCGCGCGCGTGGGAGGCCGGGGGCCTGCTGGCCCATGCCGCCGACGCGACCGTCTGGCACGACGGGCCCGACGCGGGCGCGGAGCCCCGGACCTGGGGTATCGAGGGCGCCGGCCACGCGAAGGACCTGGAGTCGCTCGCCGTCGCCGCTCGCGTCGGCGTTCCCGGAGTCACGACCCGTGCCCTCGACCTGGGCGCGGACGACGTGGTGGTGACGGTGTCACCCCGGTTCGACCTCGCGGGCCTCGTCATCACGCTCGACCCTCTCCTCCAGGCCGCTCCGACCGCGCGACTGCTCCTGGGTGGTCGCCACGCCGCGCTGCTGCCCGACGAGCACCGGGTGCGTCGTCGTCCCGACGCGGACGTCGACGACGTCCCCGACATGACGCTGCTGGACGCGGCGGGGCGTTTCCGGCGCCACGTCCACGTCCATGCGCCGGCCCACGCCACCCCCGCGACCTGGCACCGACTGCTCGCCGACGTGGACCGCGCCGACGCCCCCGCACGGGTGGCCGTCGAGCACGACGGCCGGCCGCTCCTCGAGGTCCGGTCGTTGCGCGCGCTGCGCCGGGCCTCGTTGTGGGACAGGCCGAGCCTCGCTACGCCGCACACCGTGTCCGCCGCAGCGGCGGACGTCACGCCCACCGGTTCCGGCGTAGCGGGTCTTCTGCTGAAGGCCGGGATCGCAGGACCAGAGGGGCCGGGTCGGTCGCGCGGTCAGAACGCGTAGCGGAACCGCTCGAGGTCCGCGGCGTGGGCGGTCTCCACGAGGGCGCGGCTGGCGGCGTCGTACGCACGCCAGTAGGCACGCTCGCGGTCGGTGACGTTGGTGGGCGCGACGGTGAGCTCGATGCCGAGGAGACCGCGGATGTCGTGCTCGAGGTGCTCCATGCGGAGCACGACATCGGCTTCGTCGACGTGGCCGCGGTTGATGCGACGCTCGCCGGGGCCGTCGATGGCCAGCGCCAGCCACTGGTCGAACTCGAGCGTCACGGCGTCCACGATGCGCCCGACCGCCCCGGGGGTGGCGTACACCCAGGAGTCCGGCTGTCTCAGCTCGTGCACCCAGCGACGGCGGCTGCGTTCGTACTCGGCGACGTAGAAGTCGAACGGGTTACGCGTCGTCGTCACCACGCGCAGCCCGTGGTCCGACGCCAGGAATCCACCGCTCAACAGCTGAGCAGCCGTCGCGTGCTTGACGTCGATGCCGTCGACCCGTGCCTCGTCGGCGGCGGGAACCTCGACGACACCACCGCGGTCGAGCAGAGCCGCGCGCAGCGCCGTGCTCGCCGTGCCGGGTGCGGCCGTGAACAGAAGCCCGGCCCCTTGGTCCAGCAACGCCATCAGAGGATCCTGTCGACGAGAGGCATAGCAAGTAGCGCGGCGCAGAACGCAGGTGTCATGAGAGGAGTCTCGGCGACGGGCTCGTCGCGTCGCGTGATCGGTGCACGAAGATCGGAGCCACGGACAGCATCTGAGGACCGCAGTGGAGCCGAGCGCCCAGGCACGTCGCGCCCACGGGTCCACGCCGCTCAGGTCGTGTTCGTGCGGATGCCGTGACCGACGCCCCAGCGGCCGTGCGACTCCGGCCCCGACGCCGCTGAGGTCGTCGTCGGTCACCTTCCCGATGAGCTCCCGGCGCCCCTCAGTACCCGGGGAAGACCCTGCGCAGCTGCTCGAGCGTGACGGCTCCCGACACCGCGACGTCCGCAGGGGTGTGCGCCGCGGTCAGCCGGCCCGAGAGCAGGCGGGCGACGGCGTCGGCAGACCCCTCGAACCGGGCGTCCGTCCCGCCACCGCTCGGCACGAGCGTCACCGAGTCGTCGATCGCGAGGTCGTGTCCGAGCGGGACGAGGTCGATGCGCACAGGACCGGCCACCTGGTCCGCCTTCGCGGTGAAACCGAGCATGAACCCCAGCCCAGCGGCAAGGTGCTCGACGAGCAGGGCCGCGGTGGCATCGTCGATCGTCGCGGCCGCGTCGGTCCCGACGCGCACGTCCCAGGAGTGCTGCGCGGCCTCGTTGAGACGCATGCCGAGGTAGTCGCCGACCGGCAACGGAGCGGGCAGGAAGCCGAGGTCGACCCGGAGCCCCGCGCGCTGTGCGGGCGTCAGCCCTTCGACGGCCTCGACGAGCGCGGCGTCGGATGCGAGGAAGCCATCGGCCTGGGCGCGCGGGCTCAGGGCGTTCCAGCGGTCCCAGACCGACTGGTTGAACCCCTCGGGCACCGGGTCGCCGGTGAGGGCGGCGCGCAGAGTCGCGAGACCGATCTCGGCGCCGCTGCCGAGGTGTGAGAGCACCTGCGCGACGGGCCACTCGCTCGCACCCGATGGGGCGCGGAGCTGGTCGTCGTCCAATCTGCGGACGACCGAGGCGAGGTCGTCGTGGGTGGCTCGTAGGGCGGCGACGGTGGCATCAGGGGTCGGCGTCATGGGACTCGCAACCCGGTGGCTGTCACGGATGTTCCCGACGAGGGTCAGGCGGGGCGGCGGGCGAGGACGAAGACCTGGCCTTCGCGCTCACGGCCGAGCGGTTCGCGGACCAGGCGGGCGACGCGCTCGAGGCCGGCGCCGCGCAACAGGGTGAGGAGCTCGCGCGGGCCGCGGTGCCAGCGGAGCAGGTCGACCTCGTAGCCGCGCTCGCGCAGGCGCGCGCCGACGTCGTGCGTGCCCTCCCCCTTCTGCGACGCGACGAGCACGTAACCACCGGGCCGCAGCACCCGTGCCGCCTCCCCCAGCGCCACCGCCGCGTCAGCGTCCGGCAGGTGGATCAGGCTGTACCAGAACATGACTCCGTCAAAGGATGCGTCCTCGAACGGCAGGTCGGTGATCGACGCCTCGCGCACGTCGAGGTCCGGGTGGTCGCGTCGGGCCATCGCGAGCATCCCGGGCGAGAGGTCGACGCCGACGACCGAGCATCCGCGGTCCGTGAGGAAGCGGCCCATCCGGCCGGTGCCGCAGCCGGCGTCGAGGACGAGGGTGCCTCCCCCAGCCATGACGCAGCCGACGAAGTGGTCGACCATCGCGAGGTCGACCGGCGCCTCGGCCTCGGTGGCGGGGAAGGTCGACGCGTAGTCCTCGGCAATCGTGTCGTAGGCGGTGCGGACCTCGTCGCGGCTGCCGCCCTTCACGGACACGACCTCAGCCGAGGCGGGCGCGCAGGGCCGAGGCAACCGCGTCCGGGGTGAGACCGACGGCGTCGAGGACCTGGCCGCGCGACGCGTGGTCGAGGAAGCGGCGCGGGATGCCGAAGGTGTCGACGGTCACATCGAGCGAGGCGTCACGCAACGCCTGGGCGACCTGCGAGCCGATGCCCCCGACGACGACGTTGTCCTCGACGACGGCCACCCGGCCGGCCGACCGGGCCAGTGCGACAAGCGAATCCGGCACCGGCAGCGCCCAGACCGGGTCAACGACCCGCACCCGGTGGCCCTCAGCGGCGAGCTTCTCGGCGGCCGTCAGCGCGGTGGCGGCCATCGAGCCGACCCCGACGAGCAGGACCTCGACGTCGCCCTCGTCCGGCTCGGCGAGGACGTCGACGCCGTCGACGGTGCGCACGGCCTCGATCGGGTCGGCGACCGTGCCCTTGGGGAAGCGCACGACCGACGGGGCATCGGAGATCTCGACCGCCGCCCGAACGGCAGCCGCCACCTGCTGGCCGTCGCGCGGCGCCGCGAGGTGCAGCCCCGGCACGACGCCCGAGATGGTCATGTCCCACATGCCGTGGTGCGACGCGCCGTCGGGACCGGTCACGCCGGACCGGTCGAGGACGACCGTGACACCGGCCTTGTGCAGCGCGCAGTCCATCAGCAGCTGGTCGAAGGCGCGGTTGAGGAACGTCGCGTAGACGGCGACCACCGGGTGCAGGCCCGAGAAGGCAAGTCCCGCAGCCATGGTCATCGCGTGCTGCTCGGCGATACCGACGTCGAAGGTGCGCTCCGGGAAGCGGTCGCAGAACGGCTGGAGGCCGACGGGCATCATCATCGCCGCGGTGATCGCCACGACGTCCTTGCGCTCCTCCCCCAGCGAGACCATCGTGTCGGCGAACTCGTCGGTCCAGCTGCGCCCGGCGATCTCGAGCGGCAGGCCGGTCTCGGGGTTGATGACGCCGACGGCGTGGAACTGGTCGGCCTCGTCGGAGATCGCGGGGTCGTAGCCGCGGCCCTTCTGGGTGATGACGTGGACGAGCACCGGCCCACCGAAGGCGCGTGCCTTGCGCAGCGCGTTCTCGATGGCCTGCTCGTCGTGGCCGTCGACCGGGCCGACGTACTTGAGGCCGAGGTCCTCGAACATCCCCTGCGGGGCGACGATGTCCTTGATGCCCTTCTTGACGCCGTGCAGCGTCTCGTACATCGCGCCGCCGACGACCGGTGCGCGGGAGACGTTCCGCTTGCCCCAGTCGAGGAAGCGCTCGTAGCCGCGCGTGGTGCGCAGGGTCGAGAGGTGGTCGGCGAGGCCGCCGCGGGTCGGGGCGTAGGAGCGCTCGTTGTCGTTGACGACGAGCACGAGCGGCAGGTCGGTCTCGGCGGCGATGTTGTTCAGCGCCTCCCAGGCCATCCCGCCGGTGAGCGCGCCGTCGCCGATGACCGCCACCGTGTGCCGGTTCCGCTCGCCACGGACCATCCGGCCGGCGGCGATGCCGTGCGCCCAGGAGAGCGAGGTGGAGGCGTGCGAGTTCTCGACGACGTCGTGGACGGACTCGGCGCGGCTCGGGTAACCGGAGAGGCCGCCCTCCTTGCGCAGCGCCGAGAAGTCGTGGCGCCCGGTGAGCAGCTTGTGCACGTAGGACTGGTGGCCGGTGTCGAAGACGACGGCGTCGGTGGGGCTGTCGAAGACGCGGTGCAGCGCGATGGTCAGCTCGACGACGCCGAGGTTCGGCCCGAGGTGGCCGCCGGTGCGGGCGACCTGGTCGACGAGGAACTCGCGGACCTCCTGCGCCAGCGCCGGCAGGTCCGCCGCCGGGAGCGCCTTGAGGTCGCGGGGACCGGTGATCCGTTCCAGCAGGCTCACCGCGCCTACCTCCTCGTCCTTCTCGGGTCCGGCTCGGGGACCGGTCGAACCCGACGAGTCTAGGCGCTGCTCCCCCGTCGCCCCGCACCGCGGCGGGCCCCGTCCGCGATCTCCACCGGTCCTCCACACACCGGTCACGCCCCGGGAACTCTCGCGGCGCTCCGTACGCTGGGGAGGGCGAGCCCGGGTCCCTGCCCCCGAGCCGTTCCCCAGGAGGTCCCACCGTGCCGTCGTCGTCCCGAGCCCGCGCCCTCGCCGAGGTGCAGAAGGCCCAGCGGGCCAAGGAACGCCGCAGCCGCTTCCTCGTCGTCGGCGGCGTCTCGCTCGTCGTCCTGGCCCTCGTCGGGGCCGTCGTCTTCGCCGTCCGCACCGAGTCGGCGAACAAGCCCTCGCTCGACGCCGTCAAGACCTTCGAGGGCGTCACCGCGACGCACGTGACTACCCCGGTCACGTACAAGGAGAACCCCCCCGTCGGCGGCGACCACAACCCCGTGTGGCTCAACTGCGGCGTGTACGACGCCCCGGTGAAGAACGAGCTCGCGGTGCACTCCCTCGAGCACGGCGCCGTGTGGGTGACCTACCGCTCCGACCTGCCGGCCGCGCAGGTCAAGACCCTCACCGACAACGTGCCCGACACCTACATGGTCGTCTCCCCCGTCGACGACCTGCGCGCGCCGGTCATCGCCTCGGCGTGGGGCGCCCAGCTCGAGCTCACCGGCGCCGACGACCCGCGCCTCGAGGAGTTCATCCAGAAGTACCGCCAGGGCCCGCAGACCCCCGAGCCGGGCGCGGCCTGCACCGGTGGCAGCGACGGCACGGACGGGACCTACCCGACCGGTGCCGCCGCGCCCTCCCCCTCGCCCTCGTCGTGAGCATCGCGCCCGTGAGCGTCGAGGAGGACACCACGACCGCGGCCGCGCCGTCCGGCGTGCGCCGCGGCCTCGTGGCACTCCTCACCGTGCTCGCCCTCCTCGTGGGGGTGGGCGGCACGCTGCTCGTCCAGCGGGCCACCGACACCAGCCGGGTCAGCGAGTTCGGCGCCGACGCCGGCTTCGCCCGCGACATGCAGACCCACCACCTGCAGGCCGTCGAGATGGCGATGATCATCCGCGACCGCAGCACCGACGAGTCCGTGCGCACGCTGGCCTACGACATCGCTACCAGCCAGCAGCAGCAGGCCGGGCAGATGTACGGCTGGCTCGTGCAGTGGGGCCTGCCGCAGACCGGCCAGCGCCCCCCGATGGCCTGGGTCGGCGGCGAGCACGGTGAGCACGCCGCCACCGGCAAGCCGATGCCCGGGATGGCCACCCCCGCGCAGCTCGACGAGCTGCGGGGCGCCACCGGCGTCGAGGCCGAGCGGATCTTCCTGCGGCTGATGATCGCCCACCACAAGGGCGGGGTGGAGATGGCCGACGCCGCGCTCGCCGACGCCCGCACCGACGAGGTGCGCACCCTCGCGCGGGCGATCAGCCGGGCCCAGACCGCCGAGATCACCCTCATGGAGGGGATGCTCCGCGAGCGCTCCTGACCCGCTCAGAGCCGCGGCACGAACTCGAGGCCGCGCAGGGCGTCGAGGAGCAGGCCTGCCGCGCGCCGGGCCGCGACGAGCCGCACGCCCTCGCACTCGAGGTCGGCCAGTACCTGGGTGACCCCCTCGGGGCCGATGTCGTCGACGAGGGCCACGCGCACCTCGCGGTAGGAGGAGCGCATGGCCTCGAGCTGGGCGTCGAGGTGGCGCACGGCCAGCCAGGCCAGGGCCACCGGGTGGCGCCGCCACGACGGGTAGAGCCGGTAGTCGGGCGGGCAGTGGTCGAGGAGCCAGGCCAGCGCCCGGTGCTCCCAGCCGCGGGTGCCGGGAGGGGGCACGCCCTGCGGCCAGCCGGGCGGTCCGCCGGCCCCGGTGGCGCCGGCCCCGGAGCGCCGGCGCGCGGGGGCCGCCGGGGTGGGCGCACGCAGCGGGGGCCCTCCACCGGCTCCCGCATCGTCGAACACGTGTTCGATGATAGGCGCTCCGACCACATCGTGGACCACGCTGTCGGGAATAACCGGGCGTTATAGATTGCATGACACGTGGTGACTCCCCTGCCTCCGAGGACCTCTGACATGACGACGACGACCGACGCATCGGGCCGTGCCCTGCGTCCGCCGCGCTCCGGCCGCTCCAACGGCCAGTGGGCCGTCGACGGAAAGGCACCGCTCAACGCCAACGAGGAGTGGAAGCAGGAGGACGGCGGACTCAACGTCCGCGAGCGCATCGAGCAGGTGTACTCGAAGGAGGGCTTCGCCTCGATCCCGCCCCAGGACCTCAGCGGCCGCTTCCGCTGGTGGGGCCTGTACACGCAGCGCAAGCCGGGCATCGACGGCGGGCGCACCGCCCAGCTCGACGACACCGAGCTCTCCGACGAGTACTTCATGCTCCGCGTGCGCCTCGACGGCGGGGCCCTGACGCTGCACCAGCTGCGCGTCCTCGCCGACATCAGCCACGAGTTCGCCCGCGGCACCGCCGACATCAGCGACCGGCAGAACATCCAGTACCACTGGATCCGCGTCGAGGACGTGCCCGAGATCTGGCGCCGCCTCGAGGAGGTCGGCCTGCAGACCACCGAGGCCTGCGGCGACACCCCGCGCGTGGTCCTCGGCAGCCCGCTGGCCGGCATCGCCGCCGACGAGATCATCGACCCCACACCGACGATCGACGAGATCACCCGCCGCTTCGTCGGCGACCCCGAGCTGGCCAACCTCCCCCGCAAGTTCAAGTCGGCGGTCACCGGCCACCCGAGCCTGGACGTCGTGCACGAGATCAACGACATCTCGCTCGTCGGCGTCGTCCACCCCGAACTCGGCGCCGGCTACGACCTCTGGGTCGGCGGCGGCCTGTCCACCGCCCCGCGCCTCGCCGAGCGGATCGGCGCCTTCGTCGCCCCCGAGCGTGCGGCCGACGTCTGGCTCGGCGTCATCTCGATCTTCCGCGACTACGGCTACCGCCGGATGCGCACCAAGGCGCGCCTGAAGTTCCTGATGGCCGAATGGGGCCCGGAGAAGTTCCGCCAGGTCCTCGAGACCGAGTACCTCGACGAGCCGCTCCCCGACGGTCCCCCGCCGGCGCCCGCCTCCGGCCCCGGCGACCACGTGGGAGTCCACCTCCAGAAGGACGGCAACCACTACGTCGGCGCCGCGCCGGTCGTCGGCCGGATCAGCGCCGACGTCCTCGCCGGCCTCGCCGACCTGATGGAGGCCGCCGGCACCGACCGCGTCCGGCTCACCCCGCACCAGAAGCTCGTCGTCCTCGACGTCGCTCCGGACCGCCTCGACGCACTCGTCGCCGGCCTCGAGGAGCTCGGGCTCTCGGTGACGCCCGGCCCGTTCCGCCGGCACACGATGGCCTGCACCGGCATCGAGTTCTGCAAGCTGGCCATCGTCGAGACCAAGGCCACGGCAGCCACCGCCGTCGCCGAGCTCGAGCGCCGGCTCGCCGATGTCACCGCCTCCCTCGACTCCCCGATCACGTTGAACGTCAACGGGTGCCCGAACTCCTGCGCCCGCATCCAGGTCGCCGACATCGGCCTCAAGGGCCAGCTCGTGACCATCGACGGCGAGCAGCGGCCCGGCTTCCAGGTGCACCTCGGCGGCGGGCTGGCCTCGGCCGACCGCGACGAGGCCGGCCTCGGGCGCACCGTGCGCGGGCTCAAGGTGACCGCCGACGAGCTCCCCGACCTCGTCGAGCGGCTCGTGCGCCGCTTCCTCGACCAGCGCGAGGGCGGGGAGACCTTCGCCGGCTGGGCGCACCGGGTCGACGAGGAGGCGCTGCGATGACCGCCGTCGCCACCCGCACCCGGCGCTCCACCGAGCAGCTGCGCGCGCTCGCCGAGGACGGCGCCCGGCTGGTCGGCGAGGCCTCGGCCGACGAGGTCGTGGCCTGGGCCGCGCGCACCTTCCCCGGCACCCTGGCCGTCGCCTCCAGCATGGAGAACGCCGCTCTGCCGCACCTGGTCTCGCAGCACGCCCCGGGCGTCGACATCGTCTTCCTCGACACCGGCTACCACTTCGCCGAGACCCTCGGCGCCCGCGACGAGGTCGAGTTCTCGCTCGACGTCACGGTGCGCAGCATCCGGCCTCGCCTGTCGGTGGCCGAGCAGGACGCGGCCTACGGACCGCGCCTGCACGACCGCGACCCCGGCGCCTGCTGCCGGATGCGCAAGGTCGAGCCGCTGCGCGAGGCCCTCACCGCGTACGAGTGCTGGATGTCCGGCGTCCGCCGCGACGAGTCGGCCGCCCGGGCCGGCACGCAGCTCGTGACGTTCGACGAGACCAACGGCATCGTCAAGGTCAACCCGTTCGCCGCATGGAGCGCCGACGACGTCATGGGCTACGCGATGCGCAACCGCGTGCCGATGAACCTGCTGCTCTCCGACGAGTACCCGTCCATCGGCTGCGGCCCGTGCACCGCGCGCGTCGAGCCGGGCGCCGACCCGCGCTCGGGCCGCTGGGCCGGCTCCTCGAAGACGGAGTGCGGCATCCACGACTGAGCCGTGGCCGGCCGGGTGCCCGGCCGGCCGCTCAGCCGACGACGACGTCGATGCCCTCCGGCGCGACCACGTCGACCACGTCGCCCGCCGCGTCGAGCGCGACCGACCACGACCGGTCGCCCAGCCGCAGCCCCTCGACCCGGACCGCCCCAAAGGGGGCGGGCGCCAGCGGTGAGAGCCGCACGGAGCCGCCTGGCGCGTCGGGACGCACGCCGAGCAGCACCTGCACCAGCGCCCCGGCCGAGGCCGCGGCCCAGGCCTGCGGGCGGCAGCTCGCGGGGTACGGGACGGGCCGTCCGAGAACGGGATCCGCGCCGTAGAGCTCGGGCCACCGGTAGTCGCTCTGTGCCGCGACGTCGACGAGCGCCCGCGCGACGGAGGCCGCCGCGTCGGTGCGGCCGGCGCGGGCCAGCCCCAGCGCGCAGATGGCGCTGTCGTGGGTCCATACCGAGCCGGTGTGGTACCCGATCGGGTTGAACGCCGGGTTCGAGCGCGCGAGCGTGCTGACGCCGAGCGGGCCGAGCAGGTCCGGGCCGGCCAGCGCATCGGCGGCGACGGCCTCGCGCGCCGGGTCGAGCAGGCCGCCCCCGAGCACGTGCCCGATGTTGCTGCCGAGGCCGTCGACCGGGCGACCCGAGCCGTCGAGGGCCATCGCGAGCAGCGGCGGCCCGTCCTGCGGCACCCAGAAGCCGTCACGCACACGCCGGGACAGCGCCGCCGCCCAGTCACGCCAGGTGCTGCCGTCCTCGCCGAGCACGTCCTCGAGGAGCGTCGCGGCACCGAGCGCGGCCTCCACCGCGTAGCCCTGCGTCTCGACGAGCGCGATGGGGCCCTCGGCGACGCGGCCGGCGGCGTCGCGCATCGAGTCGCCGGAGTCCTTCCAGCCCTGGTTGGCCAGCCCGGTGCCGCTCTCGTCGAGGTAGCGCAGCAGCCCGTCGGGGCTCTCGGCGGCGGCGCGCTCCATCCACCCCAGGGCCGCGCGCAGGGCGGGGGCGAGCTCGCGGACGACGCACGGGTCCATCCCCCAGCGCCAGGCGTCGTGCAGCAGGCAGACCCACAGCGGGGTGGCGTCGACGGTGCCGTAGTAGGTGCTCGGCAGCACCATCCCGCCCCCCTCCGGACCGAAGGAGCCGCGGCGCACCTCGTGGAGGATCTTGCCGGGCTGCTGGGCGGTGGCGACGTCGTCGACGGTGCCCTGGCGACGGGCCAGCGCCCGCAGCGTGCCGCGGGCCAGGTCGGTGCCGAAGGGCAGGGCGAGCCGGGCGGCCCAGAGCGAGTCGCGCCCGAAGAGGGTGAGGTACCACGGGGTGCCGGCGCCGGCGAAGACGTCGTCCGGCGCGAGCGGGTCGCGCATCGTGAGGTGGCGCAGGTCCTCGAGGGCAGTGGTGACGGTCCGTCCGAGCCGGACGTCCTGGGCCGTGACCGCCACGGCGCCGAAGTCCACGGCGTCCGCGCCGGCCTCGGCGTCGAAGGGGGTCGCCGCCACGCGCTCGCAGCGGACGCGCACGACGAGGGCGACCTCTCCCCCGGCGGGCACCACGACGTCGAGCGCCAGCGTGCCGCCGTCGTCGCCGGCGGTCGCCTCGGCACCCTCCAGCGCGACCCGCACCCGGTGCCTCTCGTCGGCCCACTCGAGGCCGTCGTCCGTGGCGTCAGCAGGCGTCGGGACCGGCTGCGCGACACCGTGCTTCACGTCGTGCAGCTCTGCGCCGTCACCGGCGACGCCGACCTCGACACGGCAGCGGACGTCCTCGTCCCAGCGGTTGCGGACGACGATGTGCTCGTCGAGCCCGAGGTCGACGAGGACCCGCCGGCGGGCGACCTCGACGGTCGGGTCGGGGCCGGGCGAGCCGAGGTGCCGGGCGACGCCGACGGTCTCGGTGACGCCTGCGGCGCTGGCGGAGGCCACCCCCGTGGCGGGGAGGCCGTCGAGGCGCACGGTGAGGCGGTGCAGGACACGGCGGTCGTCGACGAGTACCCCGCTGGCCTCCGCGCCGGGGCGCGCGGCGTCGACGTCGCCGTCGGCCGTGGACAGGGAGGTCACCGGACCGCGGACGGCGACCTCGAGCTCGTGGAGCCACGGCTGGCGCGAGCGCGGCTCTGCCGGTGCAGGGTCTTGACAGGGCGGCGGCGTCGGATGCACAGTGACGACCCTAGCCATTTGATCGTTCAAATCACACCCCTGTTTCGTCGGTTTGAACGTTCACAGCGCCGGAGGTCCCCTTCGGCCGACGGTCGAGGAGGACCGATGCGGGAGCCGCGGCAGCAGGACGGGCGGGTGACCATCCACGACGTCGCGCGCGCCGCGGGCGTCTCCCGCCAGACCGTCAGCAACGCCGTCAACAACCCCGAGCGGGTCCGCCCCGACACCCTCGAGCGTGTCCGCTCGGCCATCGACGACCTCGGCTACCACCCCTCCAGCTCGGCCCAGTCCCTGCGCAACCAGCGCTCCGGCGCCATCGGCCTCGAGCTGCACACGCTCGGCTCGCACAACGCCACCACGGCGCCCGTGCTCACCGAGCTGAGCATCGGCGCGGCACGCCACGGCTGCCACGTCGTCCCCTTCGGATCGGCCTCCGGCACACCGATGATCGAGGGCTACCGCGCCATGTGGGCCGGCCGCCTCGTCGATGCCTTCCTCGTCAGCGAGACCCACCACGGCGACCCGCGGCCGCCATGGCTGGAGGAGCGCGACATCCCGTTCGCCTCGTTCGGCCGGGTCTGGGACGACCCCACCTTCACCCGCTGGGTCGACGTCGACGGCGCCGCCGGTACCCGGGCCGCGGTCGAGCACTGCCTGGCCCAGGGCTACCGCACCATCGCCTTCCTCGGCTGGCCCGAGGGCTCGGTCGTCGGTGACGACCGACAGGCCGGCTGGGCCGAAGCCTGCGCCGCCGCGGGTGTCTCCCCCGGCCCCGTCGTCCGGGCCGAGCAGGACCTCGACGCCGCGTACGCCTCCGCCGTCCCGCTCGTAGCCTCGCTCTCCCCCGGCGACGCCGTCGTCTGCGCCTCCGACGTCCTCGCCCTCGGCGTCCACCAGGCCGCCGTCCGCGCCGGGCTCGAGCCGGGCCGCGACCTCGGCATCGTCGGGTTCGACGGCTCCGAGACCGCGGCGATGCACCACATCACCTCCGCCGCCCAGCCGTACGACGCCGTCGCCGAGGAGGCGCTGCTCCTCGTCCGCTCGGCGATGCGGGGCGAGGACCCCCCGGCCACGGGCTCCCTCCTGCGCCCCACGCTCCGCACGGACCGCAGCACCTCCCCCACCACCTGACCCCCTGCCAGACGCACCGCCCCTCACGAAGGAGTCACCGATGACCCGCACCACCCGACGCGCCGCCTTGGCCCTCACCCTCGCCGGAGCGCTCGGCCTGAGCGCCTGCGGCGGAAGCGGATTCGAGGAGGGCGACGGCTCGAGTTCCGCGCCCAGCAGCCAGAGCGGCCCCGTCACCCTGAAGTTCATGATCACCTCGAACGGCCCCGCTGACGTCAAGCTCCAGCAGGACACCGTCAAGGCGTGGGAGACCAAGACCGGCAACAAGGTCGAGATCGTCGCCGCCTCCGACATCAACCAGCAGCTGACCCAGGGCTTCGCCGCGGGCTCCCCGCCGGACCTGTTCTTCACCGACGCCAACGTCTTCCCGACGTACGCGAAGGCCGGGAACATGTATCCCTACGGCAAGCAGATCGCGAACTCCGGGGACTTCTACGAGGGCCTGACGAAGACCTTCACCTACGACGGGCAGGTCTACTGCGCCCCGAAGGACTTCTCCGTCCTCGCCCTGATCATCAACACCGACCTGTGGAAGGCGGCCGGGCTCACCGACGCCGACGTCCCGAAGACCTGGGCCGACCTCGAGGCGGTCGCCAAGAAGCTGACGACCGACAAGCAGAAGGGTCTCGTCATCGGCGACACCCGCGACCGGGTCGGCGCCTTCATGAAGCAGGCCGGCGGCTGGATCGTCAACGAGGACCAGACGCAGATGACGGCCGACAGCGCCGAGAACCTCGCGGGTCTCCAGGAGGTCCAGAAGCTCCTCTCCGACGGCAGCGCCGCGTTCCCGAAATCGGTCGACTCCGGCTGGGGCGGTGAGGCGTTCGGCACGAAGAAGGCCGCGATGACCATCGAGGGCAACTGGATCAAGGGTGCGCTCAAGGCCGACTACCCGAACATCAAGTACACCGCCGTCGAGCTGCCGGAGGGCCCGGCCGGCAAGGGCACGCTGAGCTTCACCCAGTGCTACGGCGTCGCCGCCGCGAGCAAGAACCAGGCCGCGGCCATCGACCTCGTCAACTACCTCTCGACGGCCGAGCCGTCGCTCGAGCTCGCCAAGGGCCTCGGTGTCATCCCGCCGATCAAGTCCGCCCGCGACGGCTACCTCCAGGCCTTCCCGGACGACGCCGCCTTCCTCGACGGCGCCGAGTACGCCCAGGGCCCGGTGACGGTCGCCGGGATGGACCCCGTCCTCAAGGACTTCGACAGCCAGATCGCCGGGCTCCCGAAGGCCGACCCGAAGGCCATGCTCGAGCGCCTGCAGAAGAACGGCGAGGCCGTCCTCAAGTGACGACCACCGCCCGGCGGACGACCACCTCCGCCCGCGCCGCAGAGGCGCGGTCGGGGTGGCTGTTCGTCACCCCCGTCCTCGTCATCCTCGGGCTCTTCCTCGTCGCGCCGATCCTCATCGCCCTCTGGGTGAGCGTCAGCGACTGGGCGGGCAAGGGGTCACCGTTGTCCGGGTCGGTGAGCTTCGTCGGCCTCGACAACTACAAGGCGCTCCTCGCGCAGGACTCGCTCGCGCGCAGCGACTTCGCGACGGCGATCCGGAACAACTTCTACTACGTCCTGCTCGTCGTCCCCATCCAGACCGTCCTCGCGCTGGGGCTCGCGATCCTGCTCAACCAGCAGAAGCTCAAGGGCCTCAGCTTCTTCCGCACGGCCTACTACTTCCCGTCAGTCACGAGCTCGGTCGCGATCGGGTCGGTCTTCCTCTTCCTCTTCGCCGGGGCCGGCAGCATCAACGCCATCCTCGGCGCGATCGGGGTGAACGGGCCGAACTGGTTCGCCGACCCGCGCGGCGTCGGGCACCTCCTCCTCGGCCTCGTCGGGGTCGGTGACGGCCAGAACGGACCGGCCGCACTCACCGACAACGGCGTCTTCAGCCTCACCTGGTGGGACTGGCTCGCCGGACCGTCGGTCGCGATGTGCACGATCATCGGGCTGGTCATCTGGGTCTCGGCGGGGGCGTACATGCTCCTCTTCCTCGCCGCGCTCCAGAACATCCCGGGTGACGTCTTCGAGGCCTCGGCCATCGACGGCGCCGGCACCGTCCGCACGTACTGGTCGGTCGTCATCCCGCAGCTCAAGCCGACGCTCTTCACCGTGCTGACGCTCGGGCTCATCGGGACGTGGCAGGTCTTCGACCAGATCTACATCATGTCCAAGGGCAACCCCGCCAAGACGACGCTCACCCCGGCCTACCTGGCCTACGACGCGTCCATCAACAACGGCGAGTGGGGCGCCGGGACGGCGATGTCGTTCATCCTCTTCGGGATCATCCTCGTGATGACCGCCATCCAGTGGCTCGTCATGCGCGACCGCGACACCCCGCTGTTCCGGCGGCGTCGGCGCGGCGGCACCGACCCCGGGGACGACGACGGCCCGCTGTCGAACCGGGCCCTCCCGACCGTCACCGCCACCGCGGGTGTCGGCCGCACCTCGAACACGTCCGGAGGCCTGTCATGACGACGACGACGGCACCACCCTCGACGACGGCCGTCGCCGGCGCCCCCCGGCGCCGGAAGCGGAGCAACCGCAAGGTCGCGCTGGTCTCGCTCGGCTACGCGCTGCTCATCGTGTTCGCGCTCCTGTACCTCTTCCCGTTCGTCATCCAGATCGGGACGAGCTTCAAGACCGACCCGGACGCGACGGCCTCGCCGCTCAACCCGATCCCGTCGACGTTCACGACGTCCGCGTACGCCCAGCTGTTCCAGCAGGACTTCCTCACGTGGACGAAGAACTCGGTCATCGTCACGCTCTGCGTCACGGTGGGCCGCGTCTTCCTCGTGAGCCTGGCCGGGTACTCGCTGGCGCGACTGCGCTTCCGCGGCCGCGGGGCGGTGACGGCGGGACTCATCGCGACGATGGCCGTGCCCGGCGTCGTGCTGCTCATCCCGAAGTTCCTCGTCCTCAAGCAGCTCGGGATGTACGACGCCTACTCCGGCATGATCGTGCCGCTGCTGGCCGACGCCGCGGGCGTCTTCATCATGAAGCAGTACTTCGAGAGCATCCCCGTGAGCCTCGAGGAGGCAGCCCGGCTCGACGGCTGCGGGCCGTTCCGCACCTTCTGGTCGGTCGTCCTGCCGATCGCCCGGCCGGCGCTCATCACCATCACGATCATCTCGTTCCAGTCGTCGTGGAACGAGCTGGCGCACATGCTCATCGCCCGGCAGGACCCCGCGCTCAACACGCTGACGACCGGCGTCGCGGGGCTGCTCACGGGTGCGCTGGGCGCGGGCAACCGCTACCCGCTCAAGCTCGCGGCCGCGGTGCTCATGACCATCCCGGTCGCGGTGATGTTCTTCGTCTTCCAGAAGCGCATCATCGGGGGCGCGCTCGAGGGAGGCGTCAAGGAGTAGCCGCCCCCGGTCGAGAGACGAGAACATGCCGTGCACCTGAGGGGGTGCACGGCATGTTCTCGTCGTTCGTCCAGCGTCAGCGCACGAGGCTCCGCAGCACGTACTGGAGGATGCCGCCGTTGCGGTAGTAGTCCGCCTCGCCGGGGGTGTCGATGCGCACGACGGCGTCGAACTCGACGTCCGCGCCCCCGTCCTTGCTCGCGACGACCTTCACCGACTTCGGCGTCGTGCCGTCGTTGAGCGCCTCGATCCCGGTGATGGAGAACGTCTCCGTGCCGTCGAGCCCGAGCGACTCGGCGTTCTGGCCCTCGGGGTACTGCAGCGGCAGGACTCCCATCCCGATGAGGTTCGAGCGGTGGATGCGCTCGTAGGACTCGGCGACGACGGCCTTGACGCCGAGGAGCGCGGTGCCCTTGGCGGCCCAGTCGCGCGAGGACCCGGAGCCGTACTCCTTGCCCGCGAGGACGACGAGCGGAACCCCGGCCTCCTGGTAGGCGGCCGACGCGTCGTAGATCGACGTCTGCTCGCCACCGGCGAGGAAGTTGCGGGTGAAGCCGCCCTCGACGCCGTCGAGGAGCTGGTTGCGCAGGCGGATGTTCGCGAAGGTGCCGCGGATCATCACCTCGTGGTTGCCGCGCCGCGAGCCGTAGGAGTTGAAGTCCTTGCGCTCGATGCCGTGCTCGGCGAGGTAGCGGCCCGCGGGGCTGTCGCCCTTGATCGAGCCCGCCGGGCTGATGTGGTCGGTCGTCACCGAGTCGCCGAGCTTGGCGAGCACGCGCGCGCCGCTGATGTCGGTGACCGGCGAGGGCTCCATCTGCATGCCCTCGAAGTACGGGGGCTTGCGGACGTAGGTCGACTCGGCGTCCCACGCGAAGGTGTCACCCTCGGGCGTCGGCAGCGACTGCCAGCGCTCGTCGCCGGCGAAGACGTCGGCGTAGTCCTTCTCGAACAGGTCGCGGGTGATGGCGCCGCGGATGGTCTCCTCGACGTCGGCCGGGGCCGGCCACAGGTCGCGCAGGAAGACGTCGTTGCCGTCGGTGTCCTGGCCGAGGGCGTCGGACTCGAAGTCGAAGTCCATCGTCCCGGCGAGGGCGTAGGCGATGACCAGCGGCGGGCTCGCGAGGTAGTTCATCTTGACGTCCGGGTTGATCCGGCCCTCGAAGTTGCGGTTGCCCGAGAGCACCGCGGTGACCGCGAGGTCGTTCTCCTGGATGGCCGCCGAGATCTCCTCGTGGAGCGGGCCGGAGTTGCCGATGCACGTCGCGCAGCCGTAGCCGACGAGGTGGAAGCCGAGCTTCTCGAGGTAGGGCCACAGGCCGGCGGCCTCGTAGTAGCCGGTGACGACCTTGGAGCCGGGCGCCATCGAGGTCTTGACCCACGGCTTGGCGGCCAGGCCGCGGTCGACGGCGTTCTTCGCGAGGAGCGCGGCGGCGATCATCACCGACGGGTTCGAGGTGTTGGTGCACGAGGTGATCGAGGCGATCGAGACGATGCCGTGGTCGATCTCGAAGCTCGTGCCGTCGGAGAGCGTGACCGGCACGCGGCGGCTCGGGCGGCCGGAGGCCGACCCCTCGTGCGCCGGCGCCTCGCCACCGTTCTGCCCGTCGGGGCTGCCCTGCGGGGTCGGGTCGGAGGCCGGGAAGGACGAGGCCTCGCCGTCGGAGCCCTCCTCGTGCGCGACGTAGGTGGGCAGCACCTCGCGGAACGCGGTCTTGGCCTGCGTGAGCTCGATGCGGTCCTGCGGGCGCTTCGGGCCGGCGATCGAGGGCACGACCGTGGTGAGGTCGAGCTCGAGCTTTTCGGAGAAGCGCGGCTCGGCGGCCGGGTCGAGCCAGAGGCCCTGCTCCTTGGCGTAGGCCTCGACGAGGGCGACGTCCTCGTCGGCGCGGCCGGTGAGGCGCAGGTACTCGAGGGTGACGTCGTCGATCGGGAAGATCGCACAGGTGGAGCCGAACTCGGGGCTCATGTTGCCGATGGTCGCGCGGTTCGCGAGCGGGAGGGCCGAGACGCCGGCGCCGTAGAACTCGACGAACTTGCCGACGACCCCGTGCTTGCGCAGCATGTCGGTGATGGTCAGGACGACGTCGGTGGCGGTGACGCCGGGGTTCATCTCGCCGGTCAGCTTGAAGCCGACGACACGCGGGATGAGCATCGAGACGGGCTGGCCGAGCATCGCGGCCTCGGCCTCGATGCCGCCGACGCCCCAGCCGAGCACGCCGAGGCCGTTGACCATCGTCGTGTGGCTGTCGGTGCCGACGCAGGTGTCGGGGTAGGCGACGCCGTCGCGGACCATGACCGTGCGGGCCAGGTGCTCGATGTTGACCTGGTGGACGATACCGGTGCCCGGCGGGACGACCTTGAAGTCGTCGAAGGCGGTCTGGCCCCAGCGCAGGAACTTGTAGCGCTCGCCGTTGCGCTGGTACTCGATCTCGACGTTGCGCTCGAAGGCGTCGGCGCGGCCGAAGACGTCGATCTGGACGGAGTGGTCGATGACGAGCTCGGCCGGGGCGAGCGGGTTGATCTTCGAGGCGTCGCCGCCGAGGTCCTTCATCGCCTCGCGCATCGTCGCGAGGTCGACGACGCAGGGGACGCCGGTGAAGTCCTGCATGATGACGCGCGCCGGCGTGAACTGGATCTCGGTGTCGGGCTGGGCGTCCTGGTCCCAACCGCCGAGGGCGCGGATGTGGTCGGCGGTGATGTTGGCGCCGTCCTCGGTGCGCAGGAGGTTCTCCAGGAGCACCTTGAGGCTGTACGGGAGGGACTCGCTGCCCTCGACCGACCTCAGCCGGTAGATCTCGTAGGACCGCTCACCCACCTCGAGCGTTCCGTGGGCGTCGAAGCTGTTCGTGCTGGCCACCGGGGCTCCCTTCTGCGTCGTCGCGCGACTCATCCCGTGATTTATCTTGATGTCAAGATATCTAACCACACCGGGTCGTCTCGGTCGAGCCTATGCCCGCTCCCCGGACGTCGCCCCGTTCGTCGTCACCCGTGACCGGGTCGGGTGGGCGCACGAAGTTCCGCGCCGTCACGGTGATGACGGGGAAGGTAGGCGGGGACGGGGATGCATCCGCGTCATCTGCCATCTTCCGCGCCGTCACGGTGGTGACGCGGAAAGGTCAGAGGGCCTCGAGAAGGCTGACGGTGCGGGCCCAGGCCGGCGACGCGGGATCGACCTGGTCGAGGTGCTCGCCGGGCACCTCGACGAGCGTCGCCTCTCCCCCGGCAGCCAGGGCCGCCTCCACGTAGGACCGCGACTGCGACGGCGGGACGGTCGTGTCGCCGGTCCCGTGCACGCACCACACCGGCACGTCGACCGGGACCTGGCCGAGGGGGTCGGCAGCGGCGTAGGTCTCGGGCCGGTCCTGCGGCGACCCGCCGAGGAAGTCCTGCACCGCGCCGAGCCCGAGGTCCTGCTCCGCCGCGGCCCGCAGGTCGAGGACGCCTGCCTGGCTGACCACGTGCGTCGGGACGACGCGTGCCGCACGCCAGCGCTCGAGGCGCCGCCGGCCGGCCGCCCACACGGCGAGCTGGCCTCCGGCGGAGTGGCCGAGGGCGACGACGACGCCCCCGGCCGCGCCGGCGCCCTCGAGGAGGTCGAAGGCCGCCGAGACGTCGTCGAGCGTCGCGGGGAAGCCGCCACCGCCACCGACCCGCCGGTACTCCACGGACAGCGACGTCCACCCCCGACCCACGAGGTCTTCGGCGAGCGGGCGGGCGAGCGAGATGTCGTACTGCTGCAGCCAGAAGCCGCCGTGCAGCACCACGACCGTGCCGCGCGAGGGACCCTTCGGGCGCAGCAGCTCGGCGAACTGCGAGGCGTCGGCGCCGTACGTGAGCAGCTCGGAGCCCGATGGTCTCGGCGCCGCGGGAGCCGCTGCGCCACAGGCCGACCCGGCGAGCACCGGAGCGGCGACCCCCGCCGCCAGCACCGCCCGGCGGCCCACCGATGCCGCCCCGGCCCCCCGGCCCGGCATCAGGCGTCCGGCACGAAGTGCGCGACGCACTCGACGTGGTGCGTCATCGGGAAGGCGTCGAAGGCCCGAAGGCTCTTGAGTCGGTAGCCCTGCGCGAGAAGGGTGGCGGTGTCGCGGGCCAGGGCGGCGGGGTCGCACGCGACGTAGGCCACCGCGCGCGGGCGCATCGCCGCGACGGCCCGGACGACGGCGGCGCCGGCGCCGGTGCGGGGAGGGTCGAGGACGACGACGTCGGCGCGCGGCGGCACGAGTGGCGAACGGGCCGGTCGCCGGGTGCGACCCCGGCCACGCCCTCGACCACGCTCCTCCCGCGGCAGCCCGAAGGCGTCGTCGACCCGCGCCGCGACGAGCGCGACGTTGCCGGCGGCGGCGAGGTCGCGCTCGGCCCGCTCGACCGCGGCCCGGTCGGCCTCGACGGCGACGACCTGGCCGGTGGGGCCGACCCGCTCGGAGAGCGCGGCCGCGAACAACCCCACGCCGCAGTACAGGTCGAGCGCGCGCTCGCCCGGCCGGACGTCGAGGGGTTCGAGGGCGGCCGCGAGGAAGGTGGCCGCGGCGCCGGGGTGCACCTGCCAGAATCCACGGGCGGAGACCGCGAAATCGTGCTCGAAGGAGACCGGCCCGTCGGCCGAGGACCACGTCGCCGCGACCCGCTCGACGACGTCCGGCACCGCACCTCCCGGCACCTCGACGGCTACCGGCTCCCCCACCGACGGCGCCACCGCGTCGACGGCGTCGGGCCCCGTCCACGACCGCTCCGTCACGCGCAACGAGTCCACGCCCGGCGCGGCGATGCGGCAGTGGTCGACGGGCACGACCTCGTGGGAACGGAAGCGCCGCAACCCGGCCCGTCCCTCGGCGTCGACGGCGAACTCCACGCGGGTGCGCCAGTCGAGGCCGCCGGCGTCACCGGGCACGGGCTCGACCTCGACGTCGACCTCGAGCCCGGCGAGGCGCGCCATCTGCTCGCGGACCACACCGGCCTTGAGCGCGCGCTGGCCGCCGAGCGACACGTGCTGGAGGTCGCATCCGCCGCAGGCCCCCGGACCGGCCCACGGGCACGGCGGCTTCACCCGGTCCGGCGAGGCGACGTGCACGACAACGGCATCGGCCCGGACGAACCGCGCCCCGGACCCGATCTCGGTGACCCGGGCGGTCACCCGCTCCCCCGGGACGGCGTGGCGCACGAAGAGCACCTGGCCCTCGTGCCGGGCGACGCCGTGGCCACCGTGCGCGAAGGCCGTGACCTCGACGTCGACCTCGTCACCGACCGCCAGCCCCGACCCCTCGGGCCGGGCCATCACTCGCCGCGGCGGACGTCGCCGACGACGGGGCCGTCCATCCGCTCCTCGACACCCTCGGAGGACGCGAGCTGCCACGGCACGGACGAGACCATCACGCCCGGCGTGAAGAGCAACCGGGTGCGCAGTCGCAGCGCGCTCTGGTTGTGCAGCAGCTGTTCCCACCAGTGACCGACGACGTACTGGGGGATGTAGACGACGACGAGGTCACGCGGGCTGTCGGTGCGGATCGACTTGACGTAGTCGACGACCGGCCGGGTGATCTCGCGGTACGGGCTGTCGAGGGCCTTGAGCGGCACCGGGATGTCGCGCCGGTCCCACTCGGCCTGGAGCGCGCGGGTCTCGTCGGGCTCGACGTCGACGGTCAGCGCCTCGAGGATCGAGGGGCGGGTGGCCCGCGCGTAGGCCAGCGCGCGCAGCGTCGGCTTGTGGATCTTGGCGACGAGGACGATGGCGTGCACCCGCGAGGGCAGCAGCTGGTGCTTGGTGTCGCCCTCCATCACCGTCAGCTCGTCGCGCACGCGGTCGTAGTGGCGGCGGATGGCGAGCATGAGGAAGAACAGCACCGCCATCGCGGCGATCGCGTACCCCGCCCCGTGGGTGAACTTGGTCGCGAGGACGACGAGCAGCACGGTGCCCGACATCGTGGCGCCGACGGCGTTGATGGCCCGGCTGCGCATCATCCGCGCCCGCCCGGCCGGGTCCTTCTCGACCCGCAGGTGCCGGTTCCAGTGCCGCACCATCCCGATCTGGGAGAGCGTGAAGGAGACGAAGACCCCGACGATGTAGAGCTGGATGAGGCGGGTGACGTCGGCGTTGAAGATGACCACGAGCGCCGCCGCCGCCCCGGCGAGGATGAGGATGCCGTTCGAGAACGCGAGACGGTCGCCGCGGGTGTGCAGCTGGCGCGGGAGGAAGCCGTCGCGGGCGAGGATCGACCCGAGCACGGGGAAACCGTTGAAGGCCGTGTTCGCGGCGAGCACGAGGATGAGGCCGGTGACGATCGAGACGAGCACGACCCCGATGGGGAAGTCGGAGAAGACCGCCTTGGACACCTGCCCCATGACGGTGTCCTGGATGTAGGAGTCCCCGACCGGGACGCCGTCGCGCAGGAGCTGCCTCGCCTCGTCCTCGGCGTAGTGCACCTGGGTCCAGTTGGCCAGGACGATCATCGACATGAGCATCGTGACGGCGATGCTGCCCATGAGCAGCAGCGTGGTGGCGGCGTTGCGGCTCTTGGGCTTCTGGAACGCCGGCACGCCGTTCGAGATGGCCTCGACCCCCGTGAGCGCGGCACATCCGGAGGAGAAGGCCCGCAGCAGCAGGAAGGCCATCGCGAGCGTGCCGAGCTGCTCGTACCCGTCCTCGGGCGCGAGGGTCAGGGACGCACTCTCGGCGAGCGGCAGGTCACCGGAGAGCTTGCGGTAGAAGCCGAAGAGCGCCATCCCGATGACGGCGGCCATGAAGAGGTAGGTGGGCACGGCGAACGCCGCCCCCGACTCGCGCACGCCGCGCAGGTTCATCGCGGTGAGCAGCACGATGATGACGACGCCGACGATCGCCTCGTGCCCCCGGACGAACCCGAAGGCCGCCGCGGCGTTCTGCACGCCGGAGGAGATGGAGACCGCGACGGTGAGCACGTAGTCGACGAGCAGCGCGCTGGCCACCGTGAGGCCGGCGCGCGGGCCGAGGTTGACGCTGGCCACCTCGTAGTCGCCTCCGCCGGAGGGGTAGGCGTGCACGTTCTGCCGGTAGCTCATGATGACGACGGCCATGACGACCACGACGACGAGCGCGATCTTCCAGGACTGGGTCAGCGCGAGCGCACCCCCGGCGAGGCCGAGGGTGAGCAGGATCTCGTCGGGCGCGTAGGCGACCGACGACAGCGCGTCGCTGGCGAAGACGGGCAGCGCGAGCTTCTTCGGCAGGAGGGTCTCGCCGAGGCGGTCGCTGCGCATCGCACGACCGAGCAGGACACGCTTGACGAGGCGACCGGGTGTGGACACGAGGACAACTGTAGGCATGACGGGGCCCCGCGGTGCACACGTCCCGGACCACGGCTCGCACCGGTGGCGGCCGTAGTAGCGTCGGGGCCGTGCACTTCGTCATCATGGGCTGCGGCCGGGTCGGCGCCTCGCTCGCCCGCGCCATCGAGCGCGCCGGCCACGAGGTCGCCGTCGTCGACCAGGACGAGTCGGCCTTCCGGCGGCTCGGCACCTCCTTCGAGGGGCGCACGGTCACCGGCGTCGGGTTCGACCGCGACTGCCTGCGCGCCGCCGGCATCGAGAACGCCTACGCCTTCGCGGCCGTCTCGAGCGGTGACAACTCCAACATCCTCGCCGCGCGCGTGGCCCGCGAGAAGTTCGGCGTCGAGAACGTGGTCGCCCGCATCTACGACCCCGGCCGCGCCGAGATCTACCAGCGCCTCGGCATCCCCACCGTCGCCACGGTGAAGTGGACGAGCGACCAGATGCTGCGCCGCCTGCTCCCGCAGGGCCACGTCCCCGAGTTCACCGACCCCTCCGGCCGCGTCGTCATCGCCGAGATGCCGGTGTCCGCGCCGTGGATCGGACGCCGGGTCACCGAGATCGAGCAGGCGACGGGTGGGCGGCTGGCCTACCTCACCCGCCTCGGCGACGGCCTGCTGCCGGGCGCCGACACGGTGTACCAGGAGGGCGACCTCATCCACCTCGCCCTGCGTCGCGACGACCTTGCCGCCGCCGAGCGCGCGCTCGACGCCCCTCCCCCCGCCCACTGACCCCGAAAGAGGCCACCCTCCATGCGCGTCGTCATCGCCGGAGCCGGTTCGGTCGGGCGCTCCATCGCCCGCGAGCTGATCCGCAACGGGCACCACGTGCTCCTCGTCGACCGTGAGGCCGACGGCGAGCGGGTCTCCAAGGTCCCCGATGCCAGCTGGCTGCAGGCCGACGCCTGCGAGATCGACTCCCTCACCGAGGCCGGGCTCGCCGACTGCGACGTCGTCGTGGCCGCCACCGGTGACGACAAGGTCAACCTCGTGCTCTCGCTGCTCGCCAAGACCGAGTTCGGCGTGCCGCGCACCGTCGCCCGCGTCAACAACCCCAAGAACGAGTGGATGTTCGACGAGGCCTGGGGCGTCGACGTCGCCGTCTCCACCCCGCGCCTGATGACCGCCCTCGTCGAGGAGGCCGTCAGTGTCGGCGACCTCGTGCGGATCTTCGAGTTCCAGCAGGGTCGGGCGATGATGGTCGAGATGACCCTGCCCGTCGGCAGCCCCTACGCCGGCTCGCGCGTCGGCGACGTCCCGTTCCCCGGCGACACCGTGCTCACCGGCATCATCCGCGACGGGCACCCCATCGCCCCGAGCCGCGACGACGCCCTCGAGCCCCTCGACGAGCTGCTCTTCGTCACCACCCCGGACGCCGAGCCCGAGCTCGAGTCCCTCCTCTCCCCCGGCCAGCGCCACAAGCGCGAGGAGGACCCGGAGGGCTGAGGCGTCCGGGGGCTCAGGCCTCGCGGTCGGTGACCTTCGCGTCGCTCTCGTCCTGCTCGTCCTCGGCGCCCGGGCCCTCACCCGGTTCCAGCGGCGTGTGCCCCGAGACGAGCATCCAGCCCATGACCGCCAGTCCGGCGACCCACAGCGGCCAGCCGAGTGCGATCTTGGCCGCCCCGAGCAGCGTCACGTGCGAGCCGAGGTACAGCGGCACCATGATGGCGAGCCGCACGACGTAGATCGCGACGAGCACCCAGGTGAGGCGCGTGCAGACGCGGACGAGACCGCGGTCCCGGCGCCAGCCGAAGGGGTCCTCCTGCGCCCTGGGGTCGCCCGCGCCCACGATGAACCCGACGAACGGCCAGCGGGTGGCGATGGACACCAGGCTCGCCACGAGAAAGGCTGCGCTGGTGAGGATCCCGGGGAGGAACGCGTCCTCGGCCTGCCCCGAGCGCAGCGCGAAGAACGCGGCGATCGCCGTGGCGAAGACCGCCCCGAGCACGTGCTGGAGCGAGGAGCGCTGGACGACGCGGACCGCGGCCAGGACGAGCGCGACACCGATGGCGGCGATCGCGGCGGTGCGCACGTCGTGGTCGGTGACCGACCAGGCGAGGACGAAGACGACGGTCGGGAGCGCGGTCTCGACCGAGCCGCGCCAGCCGCCGAGCGCGACGGAGAGTCGGTGGCGGATGAGTGCCTCGACGGTCTCCGCGCGCGGGCCGTGGGCGTCGGGAGCGGAGGGAGCGGGGGTCGTCACTGCTTCGGGATGATCTCGTAGGCCGGGTTGAAGATCGTCGGGTTGCCCTTGACGGTGGCGACCCGGCCGCGGGCCCGCACGAACGTGCCCGGCTCGATGCCGCCGATGGAGCGCCGGCCCACCCACACGAGGTTCACCGCGCCCTTGCCGTCCCAGATCTCCGCGACGAGCGCCGGCACGCTGGTCTTCGGCGGGAGCGTGACGGTGCGGACCGTGCCGCACACGCAGGCGGCGTGCCGGGGGGCCAGCGCGGTGAGGTCGTCGCCGCCCTCGGAGACGGTCTGCTCGCGCAGCTCGTCGGCGTGCTGCTCGGTGGTGGTGCGCGCCAGGTCGCGCAACCGCTCGCGCACGCCCATCAGCGCACCTCGGTGATCTCGGGCCCGCGCTCGAACGGGTCGAGGGTCTCGGGCGCGTCCTCGTCCTGCGCCGCCTCGGCCTCGGGCTGGGCGTCCTGCGGCAGGGTGAGCGGCAGCAGCTCGCGGGGGGCCATCGGGTCGCCCCCGCGCACGACGACGACCTCGCGCAGGACCTCGAGGAGGGTGTCGGCGGCGTCGTCGTCGATGGCCGCGCGGCCGGAGAGCACCCCGCGCAGGAACCAGCGCGGACCGTCGACCCCGACGAAGGTGGCGGGGGCGAAGACGGTGCGCCCGTCGGGGCCGGCCGACGGCATGCGGGTGCGCAGCTGGGTGCCGAGGTCGCTGTCGCGCTCCTCGACGGTGCCGCCCTGCTGCTCGACGGCCATCGCGATCTCGCGGCGGATCTCGCGCCACAGGCCGCTGGAACGCGGTGCGGCGAAGGCCTGGAGCTGGAGGGCGGACTCGCCGATCACGGCGGTGGCCGCGTTGACCTGCTGGCTCTCCTGCTCGACCTCGAGACGCAGCTCCATCCCCGGGACGCCACGGACCCACAGCGCGCCGAGGTCGACGCGGCCGTCCCGGCCGTCGACCTCGGTGACGTCGAACGGACCGGCCTCGCGCGAGGCCGCGCCCGGGTCGCCCGCGTCCTCGTCGGACCCGGTGCCCTCGTCGGAGGCGGTGCCCTCGAGGTCGGCGTCCGGGGCGACGTCCTCGGCGACCTCGGGCTCGGCGGAGGTGGTCTTGCTCCTGCGGAAGATGCTCACGGCAGTGGGGTCCTCGGGTGTCTGGTGGTCGGCGGGCTCACCGGTGACCGGCGGAGCCGAAGCCCCCGGTGGACCCGTGTCCAGTCTCCCCCCGCGCGCTCTCCGGAAGCGAATCGGCCTCCGAGAAGTCGCCGTGGAGGTACTCCTGGACGACGAGCTGGGCGATGCGGTCGCCCACCCGCACGGTGAACGGCTCGGAGGGGTCGAGGTTCACGAGGTTGACGAGCACCTCGCCGCGGTAGCCGGAGTCGACGGTGCCGGGGGCGTTGACGATGCTCACGCCGTGGCGAGCGGCCAGCCCCGAGCGCGGGTGCACCAGGCCGACGCTGCCCGGGGGCAGGGCCAGCGCGATGCCCGTGGGCACGAGGGCGCGCTGGCCCGGGGCGAGCGTCACCTCGGCGACGCTCGTGAGGTCGGCGCCGGCGTCGCCGTCCTTGCCGTACGCGGGCAGCACCGCATCCGGGTGCAGGCGCCGGACGGCGACGGGGACACGGGTCGGCGCGGCCACGGGGTCGGGGCCGCTCAGGCCGCGCACTCCCGGCACACGAGCACCCCGGAGGTCTCGCTGGCGAGCTGGCTCCGGTGGTGCACCAGGAAGCAGCGCGAGCACGTGAACTCGTCGGCCTGGCGCGGGAGGACCCGCACGGACAGCTCCTCGCCGGACAGGTCCGCCCCCGGCAGCTCGAAGCCCTCGGCCTGCTCGGTCTCGTCGACGTCGACGGCCGAGGCGCGCTTGTCGACGCGACGGTTCTTCAGCTCCTCGATGGAGTCCTCGGAGAGCTCGTCGTCGGTCTTGCGCGGTGCGTCGTAGTCGGTTGCCATCGTGGATGTCCACCCTTCGTCGTGCGATCGGCCCTGACAACGCGTGGAGTGCCGGGTTTGTGCCCGCTCCCGGGGCCGTGCGCGCCAGATTGTGCACCATCGCCGGTCGGGCCCGCCACGCGGGTCCATCCCGCGGCCGCGGGACGGCCTCAGGCGGGGTCCCCGACCGACCCGACGTGGCGGGCGGAGAGCTCGCGGACGAGGGCGGCCAGCTCCTCGGCGACCCCCGGCGCCGCGGCCCAGGTGAGGTCCCGGGTGGTCACGCCGCCGACCTCGCCGCCGACGAGCGCACCCGCCTCGGTGGCCACGAGCTCCCCGCCCGCACGGTCCCAGGCGTTGAGCCCCGTCTCGTAGTAGCCGTCGAGGCGACCGCACGCGACGGCGCAGAGGTCGAGGGCGGCGCTGCCGTGACGTCGCACGTCGCGGACCCTCGGCAGCAGCTCGACCAGGGCGCGGGCCTGGCGCTCCCGGAGGGCGGCGTCGTACCCGAAGCCGGTCCCCACGAGGGAGAGACCGAGGTCGGTGACGGGGTTCGCCCGCAGGACGCGGGAGCCACCCGGCGTCGTGAGCCGCGCGCCACCCCCGAGGTGGGCGTGGAACAGCTCGGCGCTCGGGGGGCCCAGGACCGCGGCGGCCACCGGTCGCCAGGCACCGGGCCGTGCCGGGTCCCCGACGACGGCAGCGACCGAGACGGCGTACTCGGCCGCGTCGTAGAGGTAGTTGATGGTGCCGTCGATCGGGTCGATGACCCAGGTGACGCCACTCGTGCCGGTGCGTCCGCCCTCCTCCTCCCCGAGCACGCCGTCGTCGGGGCGCAGCGCGCCGAGCCGGTCGAGCAGGAGCTCTTGGCTGCGCTGGTCCATCTCGGTGACGACGTCGGTGCGGGTGGACTTCGAGGACGTCCCGAGCCGGCGCGGGCGGTCCTCGAGGACGAGCCGGCCGGCCTCGCGCGCCACCGTGCAGGCGACCCGCTCGAGGTCGGCGAGGTCCAGGCCCGGGGGCAGGGCGGGCGGGGCCGAGGGGGCGGAGGACATCAGTCGCGGCCGCAGAGCGCGGGCTTCGCGACCCGCAGGTTGGGGCAGCAGCCCGGGGCACACACGGACGGCCGGACGTCGCCGGGCAGCCAGGAGTCGGGGACGACCACCTCGCCGCGCGCCTCCGCGGCCCGCTCGAGGAGCAGGTCGGCCAGGCCCTCGACGAACTCGTCGTCGCCGTGGGGGGTCGGCACGCGGACGAACGGGACGCCCACCCGCTCGGCGGTCTCGGCGGCCTCGGTGTCGAGGTCGTGGACGACCTCCATGTGGTCGGAGACGAACCCGATGGGCACGACGACGACCGGGGCGGAGGCGTCCTCGGCGGCGAGCTCCTCGATGCGGTCGTTGACGTCCGGCTCCAGCCACGGCTGGCTCGGCGGGCCGGAGCGCGAGCAGAACACGAGCTCGCCGCGCAGCTGCGTACCCAGCTCGGCGCCGACGGCCTCGTCGAGGCGACGGGCCAGCCGCAGGTGCTGGTCGGTGTAGAGGTTGCCCTCGCCGTCGCCGGGCCCGGAGGTGTCGTCCATCGCGAGGGGCACCGAGTGCGTCACGTAGAGGACCCGGGCGGCGGAGGGGTCCGGCAGGGTGCGCAGCGCGGTCACCATCGCGCGCGTCCAGGCCCGGCCGAGCCGCGGGTGGTGCACGTACTGGCGCACCTTGTCGATGACGAGGCCGTCGGCCGCCGGGCCGACCTCCTCCAGCGCGCCCGCGAGGTCCTCGCGGTACTGCCGGCAGGAGGAGTAGCAGGAGTAGGCGCTCGTGAAGAGCGAGACGACCCGGGTCGCGCCCTGGTCGAGGGCCTCGTGCAGTGCGCCGGCGAAGAACGGCTCGGAGTTGCGGTTGCCCCACACCACGGGGACGTCGAGGCCGCGGCGCTCGAGCTCGGCGCGCAGCCGCGCCAGCAGGTCGCGGTTCAGGGCGTTGATGGGGCTCACGCCGCCGCGCGCGTCGTAGTGCTCGGCGACGGCGGCGAGCCGCTCGTCGGGGATGCCCCGGCCGGCGGTGACGCGGCGCAGGAAGGGCATCACCTCGTCCGGCCCCTCCGGGCCGCCGAAGGAGCCGAGGAGGACGACGTCGTACGGCGAGAGGTCGGCTGCGGGGTCGGGCATGGGTCCACGCTATCCGGGCAATCGCGGCGCGCCCGGCGTGGGCTCCACGATCCGGGCGGGCCGCGGTGGCATCGTCGGGGTGACGACGAGCGACCCGGGAGACCGACATGCAGGACCTTCGCCTGATCGGCGTCCACGAGGACGGACACCACCTCCTGCTCGCGGACGCCGACGGTGGCCGGTTCCGGCTGCCCCTCGACGAGCCGCTGCGGGCGGCGGCCCGGCGCGACCGGCCGCGCCTCGGCCAGCTGCAGATCGAGATGGAGGGCGGCATGCGCCCCCGTGAGGTGCAGTCCCTCATCCGGCGCGGCCTGTCCGCCGAGGAGGTCGCCGACCGCTCCGGCTGGAGCGTCGAGAAGGTGCGCCGCTTCGAGGGCCCGATCCTCGCCGAGCGCGAGCACGTCGCGCGCGTCGCCTCCGCGTGCGCCGTCGGCACCCGGGGCCCGGCCCCGGTCAGCCTCGCCGAGCGCGTCTCCGAGCGGCTGCGCGACCGCGGGGTCGAGCGCGACGACATCGAGTGGGACTCCGCCCGCGACGAGGAGGGCGTCTGGCAGGTCTCGATGACCTTCGCCGCCGGCGGGCGCCGGCGCACCGCGACCTGGCACTACGAGCCGCTCGGCGGGTCGGTCTCCCCCACCAACGACGAGGCCCGCTGGCTCAGCGAGGACTCCGCCTCCGGCCTCATCCCCACGCCGCACCGCACGCCCACCCCGGACGACCTCGACGTCTACGACGTCGACGCCGACGGCGGCATCGAGCGCAGCACCGAGGTCGTCCGCGCGGTCCACGAGCCGATCGACCTCATGGCCGCGATGCGCGAGCACAGCGCCCGGGGCCGGCGCTCCAAGCGCCGCTCCCCCAGCCACACGCCGGGCGAGGACCGCCCGCGCGAGGACGCCCTCCCCATCGAGGAGCTCGCCGGCGACCTGTCCCAAGCCGGTCCGCCGCCGGCCGCGCGGGCGCGCAAGCCGGTCGCCGAGCACCTCGAGGAGCCCACCCGCTCCAGGGCGATGGTCGGGGGCTGGCCCGAGGACGACGGCTCGCAGCAGCCCGAGACCGATGCCGCCCCGCGCGCGACGGGGTCCGACGACCGGACGGCCAGTGGCTCGCGCCGCGGCCGGCGCAGCGTGCCGAGCTGGGACGACATCGTGTTCGGCACGAAGGGCTCCGGCCCCTCCTGAGCCCGCCGACCGCCCCCGCGGATGCTCAGGCGGGTGGGGGCACCGGGCAGGCGTCGAGGTCGAACGGCAGGGTGTCCGGGGTCGGCGAGGCCGCCCGGGCGGCGTGGCTGTTCATCCGCCGCATGTGGTGGCGCCGGCAGAGCACCTCGTACTCCACGAGCCCGGCCGAGGCCGCCGCGGTGTCCCCGACGACCACCTGCTCGCCCTCGACGACCATGACGCCGTCGACGATGCGGGCGTTGTGCGTGGCCCGGCGCCCGCACCAGCAGAGCGCCTCGACCTGGAGCACCTCGACCCGGTCGGCGAGCTCGATGAAGCGGCGCGACCCCGGGAAGAGCTCGGTGCGGAAGTCGGCGGTGATGCCGAACGCGGTGACCGAGATGCCCAGCTCGTCGACGAGCCGGGCGAGCTGCTCGACCTGGGTCGGCGTGTAGAACTGCGCCTCGTCGCAGATGACGTAGTCGACGCGGTCGCCGGCGGTCAGCTGCCCGACCACGACGTCCCAGAAGTCGAGGTCGTCCCCCACCTCGACGGCGGTGGTCTCCAGGCCGAGCCGCGAGGAGAGCACCGAGTCGCCGGCGCGGTCGAGCTTGGTGAAGATCAGGCCCCGGCGGTCGCGGGCGCGCTGGTTGTGGTCGATCTGCAGCGCAAGTGTCGACTTGCCGCAGTCCATCGTCCCCGAGAAGAACACCAGATCAGCCACGGGCGCCCACCCTAGGCGACCCGGGCCGGCACGTGGAGCACCGGCACGTCGAGCTCCTCGGACGTCAGCGCCCCGTGCATCCCGACCAGGGCCAGCAGCTGCGGGCGCATCCGGGCCGAGTCGACGACCGCGAGGTCGTCGGCGGACGCCACCACCACGTCACCGATGCGCGCGAGGTTGCCGGGCGAGACGGCGCCGAACCACCCCGCGGCCACCGCCTCCTCACGCAGCCGGACGTGGGCCCGGTCCCCGAGCCGCGCCGACCACGCCGCCGCCACGTCGGCGGCCGCGCCGTCGTGGCAGTAGACGTGCGTCGCGCGCGGCTCACCGCCGAGGTGGCGCACGCCGGCGCGCAGGCTCGGCTCGTCGGCGACGTCGACGCGCGTGTCGTGCGGGCAGGCGACCATCCCGTGGTCCGCCGTGATGGTGAGCGAGGCGTCGTCGGGCAGGCCGGCGGCCAGGCGGGCGAGCTCGCGGTCGACGGACTCGAGCTCGGTGGTCCACTCGAAGGACTCCGGGCCGTGGACGTGGCCGAGCTTGTCGACCTCGCCCCAGTACAGGTAGACGAGCGCGCGCGGCGAGGAGCGGACCGCCCGCAGCGCGACGTCGACGCGGGCCGCGAGCGACTCCGCGGCGGTGAACCGCCCGCCGCGCAGGGCGGCCCGGGTCAGCCCCGAGCCGTCGAAGAACCCCGGGCCGATGCGGACGACCTCGAGTCCGGCGACGGCCGCCCGCTCGAACCACGTCGTGGTGGGCTGCCAGCGCTCGGGGACCGGCCCGCCCTCCCACGACAGCTCGTTGAAGACGCGGTCCTCCCCCGGCACCAGCACCTCGTAGCCGAGCATCCCGTGGGCGCCGGGGGGCGTACCGGTGCCGAAGCTGCCCATCGAGGTGGCCGTCGTCGCGGGAAAACCCGCCGGGACCCGCCGGGTGGCGGCCGCGTGCGCCCGGAACCAGGGTGCGTGACCGAGGCGGCGGGCCAGCTGGTCGGCGCCGAGGCCGTCGACGAGGACGACGACGCCCCGCCGCGCCGGCGGCATCGCCAGCCGACCGGACCACGTGGGTTCGCCTGCGGCAGAGGGGACCCCGAGGCTCGCGCAGACGCTGGGCAGGACGTCGGCCAGGCTCCCCGTGGCGTAGTGGGGGGCGGCCGGCTCCGCCACCCTCAGGCCTTGCCGATGGCGGCGGAGAGGTCGCGCGCGAAGGCGAGCGCCGCGGCGAGGCGGTCCTCGCCGTCGGCCGCGGCGGAGATCCGCAGGGCGATGTCGTCGCCGGTGATGGTGCCCTCGTAGCCGTGGTCGGCGTCGCAGTCGGGGTCGCTGCACGAGGCGGGGACGAGGTCGACGCGCGCCACGGTGCCCCAGCCGAGGGTCAGCGTCACCTCCCGGCCGAGCGTGCCCGGCACGTAGCCCTCGGGGTTCTCGACGACGTGCGTGAGCATGACGCCCTTGACCGCCGAGAGCGGGATGGACTCGGTGGTGGCGGTGGCGACGTCCTGCGGCGCCGGCGGCTCGTCGGCGTGGTCGTCGGCGTGCGCGATGAGCAGGCGCGACGGCGTGAGCACGAGGACGGTGATGTGGCGCCGGACGACGTCGCGGTCGAACGTGGTCTCGAGGTGCACCAGGTGCGCGGCGATCCGCTCCCCCGACAGCGCCGCGGCGACGACGTCGGCGACGAGGGCCGGGTAGTACCCGGCGCGCTCGATCGAGGCGACGAGGTCGTCCGGCAGGACGGGGGCGTGGTGCGGGCTGGTCATGCCCCCATCATGCCGTGAGCCACGAGCACCCCGGCCGCGACCGGCCCTCAGGTGAGCGAGCGCCGCCCCGGGTCGATGCGCCGGGGCGCCGGTGCGAGGGTGATCTCGGCCCCCAGCACCTCGATGCCGCCCGGGTGCGCGTTGACCGGGTTGAGCACAAGCGAGGCGATCTCGGGCATGTCGTCGGCGAGTACCGAGATGCGCGCGATGAGGTCGGCGAGCGCGGCCCGGTGCACCGGTGTCTGGCCGCGGTACCCGTGCAGCACGGGCGCCGCCTTCACCGACGAGATCAGCTCGGAGACGGTGACGTCGGTGAGTGGCGGGATGCGGTAGGCGACGTCGTCGAGGAGCTCGGTCGGCAGGCCGGCGATCGAGAAGGAGAGCACCGGCCCGAACAGCGGGTCCTCGTCGGAGGTGACGACGCAGGCGACACCCTGCGAGGCCATCTTCTGGACCACGAAGCGGTCGGCCTGCAGCGGGGCCAGCCGCTCGCTGAGTGAGGCCCAGGCCGAGCGGACCTCCTGCTCGTTGACGAGGTCGACGCGCACGCCCCCGCTCCCCCCCTGGTGGCGGACCATCGGCGCGACCGACTTGAGGACGACCGGGTAGCCGAGCCGGTCGGCGGCCGCGACGGCGTCCTCGACGGTGTCGACCTCGTGCTGGCCCCAGACGTCGACCCCATAGGCCGCCAGCAGCGCGGTCGCCTCGTCGTGGGTGAGCCGTCGGCCGGCCGGGCTCACCGAGAGCACGGTGCCGACGACGTCCTCGGCGATGCGGCGGTTGATGCCCACCGGGGCGACGGGCGTGCCCTGGTCGCGCGAGCGCCACTGGCCGTACCGGGTGGCTGAGGCGAGGGCCCGCACGGCGTCCTCCGGCATCGCGTAGACGGGGATGGCCCGGGTCTCACCTCCGGTGCCCTTGAGCGAGCTGTGGCCGTCGTCGACGCCCCGCAGACCGAGGAACGTTGCGACGCAGGGCTTCTCGGACGCGGCGGCGGCCTCGCGGACCGCGGCGGCCACCTGCTCGTCGCCGGTGGCCAGCGGCGGGATGAAGCAGGAGACCACGGAGTCGACGCCCGGGTCCTCGAAGGCGCGGTCGAGGGCGGCCCGGAAGTCCTCGGCGGAGGCCTCGCTGGGCAGCGAGACCGGGCCGTGCGCGACGGTCAGCCCCCAGCTCGAGCAGGCGTCGCCGGTGAGCGCACCGAGGGCCGCCGAGTTGCCGACGATCGCCACCCGGTCCCCCGCCGGCAACGGCTGGTGCACCACGAGCTGGGCGACGTCGAAGAGCTGGTGCACGTTCTCGACGCGGATGACGCCGGCCTGCTTGAGCATCGCCTTGAAGACGGCGGGGCGGGCCTTGGTCTCGCGCACGGTGTGCCCGGGCGGCACCCCGAACCGGGAAACGCCGGACTTGACGACGATGACCGGCTTGATGAGCGCCAGCTTGCGCGCGATGCGGGAGAACTTGCGCGGGTTGCCCATCGACTCGAGGTAGAGGCCAACGGCGTCGGTGGCCTCGTCGTCGATCCAGTACTGCATGAAGTCGTTGCCGGACACGTCGGCCCGGTTGCCGGCCGACCCGAAGGTCGAGATGCCGAGGTTGCGCCGGGCGGCCGAGGCGAGGACGGCGATGCCGAGCGCCCCCGACTGGGCGAACAGCCCGAGCCGGCCGGGCGGCGGCAGGGTCGGGGCGAGCGTGGCGTTGAGCCGCACCGCGGGGTCGTTGTTGATGAGCCCGAAGGAGTTCGGGCCGATGACGCGCATCCCGGCGCCCCGGGCCCGGCGGACGAGCTCGAGCTGGAGGGCGGCACCCTCGGCGCTCTCCTCGGCGAACCCGGCAGAGACGACGAGCAGGGCCTTGACCCCCGCCTCCGCGCACTCGTCGACGACCTCGAGCACCGCCGGCGCCGGCACCGCGACGATGGCCAGGTCGACGGTCCCGGGCACGGAGGAGACGGTCGGGTAGCAGGTGAGGCGGCGCAGCTTCTTCACGTGCGGGTTGACGGGCACCACCCGCCCCGCGAACTTCGACTCCAGGAGCCGGTCGAGCAGCTGCCCGCCGAAGGTGTCGGTGCGCCGGCTGGCGCCGACCACGGCGATGGTCGACGGGGTGAGCAGCGAGCGCAGGCTCTGGGCCTCGGCGCGGTGCTCACGGCTCATCTCGACCGCGCGCGAGCGGTCGGTGGGCTCGATGTCGAAGCCGACCTCGACGACGCCGTCCTCGACGCGGCGGGTGACCTCGTACCCCGCGTCGGAGAAGACGGCGAGCATCTTGCGGTTCTGCGGCAGCACCTCGGCGGTGAACCGGGCGATGCCGAGGTCGCGCGCGATGGCCGCGAGGTGCTCGAGGAGCACCGAGCCGATCCCCTTGCCCTGGTAGTGGTCGCTGATGTTGAAGGCGACCTCGGCGCTGCGAGGGTCGAGCCGGTCGAAGCGGCCGACCCCGATGATCTCCTCGCGCATGGTCACGACGAGGGCGACGCGGTCGACGTAGTCGACGTGCGTGAACCGCTGCACGTCGGCGGCCGAGAGCCGGCGCAGCGGCGCGAAGAAGCGCAGGTAGATCGACTCGTCGGACTGGGCGTTGTGGAAGCGCTGGAGGGCGTCGCCGTCGTCGGGGCGGATCGGGCGCACGCTGGCCACCGTGCCGTCGCGCAGGACGACGTCGGCCTCCCAGGAGGTGGGGTACCCCGGGGGGAGCGTCGCCTCCGCCATGACCCCATCCTGCCACCCGCCGGCGCGCGGCCACCGACCGGCACACTGGCCCCGTGGAGCTGAACGAGGTGGTCCGACGACGGCGGATGGTGCGGCGCTTCGACCCCGCGGTCCCGGTGCCCGAGGAGGTCGTCCGCGAGCTCGTGGCGCTCGCCGTGCGGGCGCCGAGCGCCGGCTTCAGCCAGGGCTGGGACTTCGTCGCCCTCCTCGACCCCGCGGATCGGGCCCGGTTCTGGGGCGCGGCCTCCGGCGACGGCCGCGGGGACGCCTGGCTGCGCGGGGTCTCAGCAGCCCCGGCCCTGCTCGTCTGCCTGTCCGATCCCGGCGCCTACCTCGACCGCTACGCCGAGCCCGACAAGGGCTGGACCGACCGCTCGCCCGACCGCTGGCCGGTCCCCTACTGGGACACCGACACGGCGATGGCCGCGATGCTCGTGCTCCTCGGAGCCGAGGACCGCGGGCTCGGGGCGCTCTTCTTCGGGGTGCCGGCGCCCCGGCACGACGCCGTCCGGGCGGCGCTCGGCATCCCGGACGGACGGCGGCTGGTGGGCGTCGTGGCCCTGGGCGCCGAGGCCGAGCGGGTGTCCGGGTCCAGCCGCACGCGCCGCCGCCGCCCGGTCGAGGAGGTGCTCCACCTCGGGCGGTTCGGAGTGTCGTGACGACCCCGCGCCCGGCGTTTGTGAGGATGGTGCGGATCCCTGCCGGGACCCCGGCCCCGGCACCGCACGACACGAGGTAGCACCCCACCCCATGGCCAAGCGCAGCACCACCCCGCCTCCCCCCGAGGACGCCCTCGGCAAGGTCGTCGACATCGACGTCGAGGAGGAGATGCGCTCCGCGTTCCTCGAGTACTCCTACAGCGTCATCTACAGCCGCGCGCTCCCCGACGCCCGCGACGGCCTCAAGCCGGTGCAGCGCCGCATCCTCTACGGCATGTCCGAGCTGGGGCTGCGCCCGGACCGCCCGCACGTGAAGTCCTCCCGCGTCGTCGGCGAGGTCATGGGCAAGTACCACCCGCACGGCGACCAGGCGATCTACGACGCGCTGGTGCGCCTGGCCCAGCCGTGGACGATGCGCCTGCCGCTCGTCGACGGCCACGGCAACTTCGGCTCCCTCGACGACGGCCCGGCCGCCTCCCGGTACACCGAGGCCCGCATGGCGCCCGCGGCCCTGCTGATGGTCACCGGGCTCGACGAGGACACCGTCGACTTCGTCCCGAACTACGACGACTCGATGATGCAGCCCGGCGTCATGCCGGCCGCCTTCCCCAACCTGCTCGTCAACGGCACCAGCGGCATCGCCGTCGGCATGGCCACGAACATGGCCCCGCACAACCTCGTCGAGGTCATCGGCGCCGCCCGCCACCTCCTCGACCACCCCGACTGCTCGCTCGACGACCTGATGCGGTTCGTCCCCGGGCCCGACCTGCCCGGTGGCGGCCGGATCATCGGCCTCGACGGCATCCGCGACGCCTACCTCACCGGCCGCGGCAAGTTCCTCACCCGGGCCACCGCCCGGGTCGAGAAGCTGACCCCGCGCCGGATGGGCATCGTGGTCACCGAGCTGCCGCACCTCATCGGCCCGGAGAAGGTCATCGAGCGGGTCAAGACGCTCGTGCAGGCCAAGAAGCTCCAGGGCATCTCCGACGTCAAGGACCTCACCGACCGCAAGAACGGCCTGCGCCTCGTCTTCGAGGTCAAGAACGGGTTCAACCCCGAGGCCGTCCTCGAGCAGCTCTACAAGCACACGCCGATGGAGGACTCCTTCGGCATCAACAACGTCGCGCTCGTCGACGGCCAGCCGCAGACGCTCGGCCTGAAGGACCTGCTGCGCACCTACGTGCAGTTCCGCACCGACGTCGTGCGCCGCCGCACCGAGTACCGGCTCGGCAAGCGCAAGGACCGCCTCCACCTCGTCGAGGGCCTGCTCATCGCCATCGTCGACATCGACGAGGTCATCCAGCTGATCCGCGCCAGCGACGACGCCGCCAGCGCCAAGGCCCGGCTCATCGACGTCTTCGACCTCTCCGACGCCCAGGCCGAGTACATCCTCGAGCTCCAGCTGCGCCGGCTCACGAAGTTCAGCCGCATCGAGCTCGAGGCCGAGCGCGACGAGCTCCAGCGCGTCATCGAGGAGCTCGAGGCGATCCTCGCCGACGAGAAGCTGCTCCGGAAGACCGTCTCCGGCGAGCTCGCCGACGTCGCCAAGGCCCACGGCACCCCGCGCCGCACCGTCCTGCTCGAGTCCGCCGGCACGCCGGCCACGCAGGCCGCGCCGCTCGAGGTGGCCGACGACCCGTGCTGGGTGCTGTTGTCCTCCACCGGGCTGCTCGCGCGCACCTCCGACGCCGAGCCGGTACCCGCCGACGGTCCCCGCGCCAAGCACGACGCCATCGTGGGTGCCGTGAAGACCACCGCGAGAGGCGAGTTCGCTCTCGTCACCTCTCGCGGCCGGATGGTGCGGATGTCCGCCCTCGAGCTGCCCGCCCTGCCACCGCTCGGCGGCGCGCCCAGCCTGTCCGGCGGCGCCCCGCTCGCCGTGTACGTCGACCTCCCGCGCGGCGAGGAGCCGCTGACCGTCGTCTCGCTCGACCCCTCCGGCCCGGGCCTGGCCCTCGGCACGGCCCAGGGCGTCGTCAAGCGGGTCGTGCCCGAGTACCCGAAGAGCGCCGACTGGGAGGTCGTCTCGCTCAAGGACGGCGACTCCCTCGTCGGGGCCGTCGAGCTGCGCGACGGCGCGGAGGACCTCGTCTTCGTCACCACCGACGCCCAGCTGCTGCGCTTCCCCGCCGCCGCGGTGCGCCCGCAGGGCCGCGCGGCCGGGGGCATGGCCGGGATCCGGCTCTCCCCGAAGGCGTCCGTCACGTTCTTCGGTGCCGTCGACCCCGCCGCCGAGAACGTCGTCGTCACCTCGTCGGGCGCCTCCGACGCGCTGCCCGGCACCCAGGCCGGCTCGCTGAAGGTCACGTCGTACGCCGAGTACCCCGCCAAGGGTCGGGGCACGGGTGGCGTTCGCGCACACCGGTTCCTGCGTGGTGAGGACGCGCTCGTGCTCTCGTGGGTCGGCGGCCTGCCGGCCCGCGCCTCCGGCGCCGGCGGCGTCGCCCTCGAGCTGCCCGAGGCCACCGGGAAGCGCGACGGTTCGGGCGTGGCGCACGGCGCGGTCATCGCGGGCATCGGCGCGCCCGTCCGCTGACCCCGCCGGTGGCCGGCACGTCACGGCCGCGTTACTCAATCGTTACCGCACACGCTCGACGGCCCGTTGACCGCGGTGTGTAAACGCTTTTACCTTTGGTCCGGTTCCCCTCACCGCCGAGGCATCCCGTCTCGGCGCGACCCAGTGAAAGCGAGGCGGGCAATGGCCCTCAACTCGAAGCGCAAGGCGGCGGCCTTCGTCGGCATCGCCGCGATGTCGCTCGTGACCGCGGCGTGCGGTTCCAGCTCGGACTCCGGTGACGGCGGAGACGGTACTGCTGCGGACACCACCGACTACAGCAAGTGGTGCGACCTGAAGTCCCAGCTCCAGGGCAAGTCGGTCAGCATCTACACCTCGATCGTCACCCCCGAGGACGCCGCCCACAAGGCGTCGTACAAGGCGTTCGAGGACTGCACCGGCGTCACCATCAAGTACGAAGGCGACAAGGACTTCGAGAAGAACCTCCCGCAGCGCGCCCAGAGCGGCAACCTGCCGGACGTCGCCTTCATCCCCCAGCCCGGTCTCCTCCAGACCATGGTCGACACCGGCAAGGCCATCCCCGCCACCGAGACGGTCGGCAAGGAGGTCGACGAGTACTTCGGTGAGTCCTGGCGCAAGTACGGGACCGTCGACGACACGCTCTACGCCGCTCCGCTCGGCGCGAACGTGAAGTCGTACGTCTGGTACTCCCCGAAGGCCTTCTCCGCCAAGGGCTACACCGTCCCCACCACGTGGGACGAGCTGATGACCCTGACCAGCAAGATCGCCGCCGACGACCCGGCCGCCAAGCCGTGGTGCGCCGGGTTCGGCTCGGGCACCGCCACCGGCTGGCCGGGAACGGACTGGGTCGAGGACGTGCTGCTGCGCACGGCCGGCGCCGACACCTACGACCAGTGGGTCGCGCACAAGATCCCGTTCAACGACGCCAAGGTCGCGGACGCCCTGTCCAAGGTCGGCGCCATCCTCAAGGACGCCAAGTACACCAACGGTGGCTTCGGCGCCCCGTCCACCATCGCCACGACGACGTTCCAGGACGGCGGCCAGCCGATCCTCAAGGGCAAGTGCTACATGCACCGCCAGGCGTCGTTCTACGCGACCAACTGGCCCGAGGGCACCAAGGTCGCCGAGGACGGCGACGTCTGGGCCTTCTACCTGCCGAGCGTCGACACCTCCACCAAGCCGGTCCTCGGCGGTGGCGAGTTCGTGGCCACCTTCCGTGACGCCCCCGAGGTCAAGGCCTTCGCCGCGTTCCTCGCGTCCCCGGACTGGGCCAACGCCAAGGCCAAGGCCACGACCGGTGGCGGCTGGGTCAGCGCCAACAAGGGTCTCGACCCGAACAACCTGGTCTCCCCGATCGACCAGCAGTCGGCCAAGATCCTCCAGGACCCCGCCGCCGTCTTCCGGTTCGACGGGTCGGACATGATGCCGAGCGCCGTCGGTGCGGGCACCTTCTGGTCGGAGATGACCAACTGGATCAAGGGTCAGGACGACAAGACGACCCTCGACAACATCGAGAAGTCCTGGCCGACGAGCTGACCCCGGTCAGCACGTAGGTAGACCCCCAGTACCGGTGGGCGGGGCCCAGCCCCGCCCACCGGTGGTCCCCAGTACCCGGAGGTGCGCATGTTCGCCACGTCAGTCATCGCCGCGGACGCCGGCGGCGCCGCGTCCCGCCTCGGGACCATGGTCCTCGGGCTGGCCGTCTTCGCCGCCGTGTTCGTCGGCATCCTGCTCCTCGCCTCCCTCTTCAAGGGACGCCGGGGCGAGAAGATCCAGGCCGCTGCCTTCGTCGGCCCGACGATCTTCTTCATCGCGATCGCGCTGATCTACCCCGCGATCCTCACCATCCGCCGGGCCTTCTACTCCGGCAAGTTCTTCGACCTCAACTTCGGCACCCCGCGCACCCGCGGCAAGTTCGTCGGCTTCGACAACTTCACCGCGCTGTGGACCACCCCCGGCCTGCCCGAGGTGTTCCGCAACACCGCCCTCTGGGTGATCCTCGTGCCGCTCTTCGCCACCGGCGTCGGCCTGCTCTACGCGATCCTCATCGACCGCGCCCGCGGCGAGGCCGTGGCCAAGGCGCTGATCTTCCTCCCGATGGCCATCTCGATGGTCGGCGCGACGCTCATCTGGAAGTTCGTCTACTTCTACAACGGCGACCCCGGCTCGCAGCAGGTCGGCCTGCTCAACGCGATCATCACCAAGCTCGGCATGGAACCGATCGACTTCATCGGCAACGCGCCCGGAAACACGTTCTCGCTCATCGCGATCATGATCTGGATCCAGGCCGGCTTCGCGATGACGGTCCTCTCGGCGGCCATCAAGGCGATTCCCGACGAGATCATCGAGGCCGCCAAGCTCGACGGCGTCAAGGGCATGCAGATGTTCCGCTTCGTCACCCTCCCGAGCATCCGGCCCTCGGTCATCGTCGTCCTCACGACGATCGCCATCGGCACCCTCAAGGCCTTCGACATCGTCCAGGCCTCCTCCGGCGGCAAGTTCGGCGACTCGATCCTCGCGAACGAGTTCTACAACCGCTCGTTCGTCACCCAGCAGCCCGGTCTCGGTGCGGCCATCGCCATCGTCATCTTCCTGCTGGTCTCCCCGATCATCGTCTTCAACGTCATCCAGCTGCGGAAGGACGCCTGATGAGCACCGCCACCCCTCCTCCCCCGGTCTCCGGAGAGGTCGCCGACGCGGCCAGCGACGTCCACCTCGACACCCCCGCCGGGCGCAAGCGCAAGAAGTCGGCCGCGGGCAACGCGGCCCGCGCGGTCACCTCCCCCTGGGCCTCCGCGGTCGCGATCATCCTGGCGCTGGCCTGGACCACCCCGACGGTGGGTCTGCTCGTCACCTCCTTCCGTGACCAGAAGGACATCCAGGAGTCCGGCTGGTGGACCGCCCTGTCCACCGGGTTCACCCTCGACAACTACTCGCAGGTGCTCGGAGGCGCCGAGGGGCAGCCGCCGCTCACCGACTTCATCGTCAACAGCTTCGTCATCGCGATCCCGGCGGTCTTCCTGCCGCTGCTGCTGGCCTCGCTCGCGGCCTACGCCTTCGCGTGGATCGAGTTCCCCTTCCGCAACGCCCTGTTCGTCGGGGTGTTCGCCCTCCAGATCGTGCCGCTGCAGATCGCCCTGCTGCCGCTCGTCACGATGTACCAGCAGATCGGCATCAACGGCACGTACTGGGCACTCTGGCTGTCGCACAGCGCGTTCGCGCTGCCGCTGGCCGTCTTCCTCCTGCACAACTTCATGAAGGAGATCCCGGCCTCGCTGCTCGAGGCGGCCCGGGTCGACGGTGCGGGCCACGTCCGCATCTTCTTCCAGGTCCTGCTGCCGCTCATCACGCCGGCCCTGGCCTCGTTCGGCATCTTCCAGTTCCTCTGGGTCTGGAACGACCTGCTCGTGGCCATCACGATGCTCGGCGGCAACGCGGGCGAGGGCAGCCTGGCCCCGCTGACGATGGTGCTCAACAACATCAGTGGCACCCTCGGCAACCGGTGGTACCTGATGTCGGCGGCGGCGTTCATCTCGATCGCCTTCCCGGTCATCGTCTTCCTGAGCCTCCAGCGGTACTTCGTCCGCGGGCTGCTCGCCGGCGGCACGAAGGGCTGACGAGGACCGGCGCGGGCGGGCGGAGGAGCACGCCATCAGCACCATCACCGATGTGGCGCGGGCGGCCGGGGTGTCGGTCGCCACGGTCTCCCGCGCCCTCCGCGGCCTCGACCGCGTCTCCCCCGAGACCCGGCAACGGGTCCTCGAGGTGGCCGAGGAGCTGCACTACGTCGCGTCGCCGACGGCGACGTCGCTGGCGTCCGGTCGGACCCGCGTCGTCGCCGTCGTCGCGCCGTTCCTCACCCGGTGGTTCTTCGCCACCCTCGTCAGCTCGATCGAGAAGGAGCTGCGCTCGCAGGGGCACCACGCGATCCTCTTCGACCTCGAGGACGACAGCTACGACCAGCGTCTCCCGCTCACGCAGAACATGCTGTGGAAGCGGGTCGACGGTGTCATCACCCTCAACGTGCCGATGGACCCCGAGGAGGTCGAGCTCGTCGACCGGCTCGGTCTGCCCCTCGTGGCCATCGGCTCCGCGGTCCCCGGGCGGCCGTGCGTGCGCATCGACGACCCCGCCACGATGCGCACCGCCGTCGAGCACCTCATCGACCTCGGCCACCGGCGGATCGGGTACATCGGCGACGTCCCCCGCAACGTGGCGCACGTGCAGACGCCGCAGGACCGCCTGCGCGCCTTCCGCGACACGATGGCCGGCGCCGGGCTGCCCGTCGTCGAGGACTGGATCCTCGGCTCGGACTGGACCGCCGAGGCCGCGGCCCGCGACAGCGCGCTGCTGCTGACCCACGACCGCCGACCCACAGCCATCGTCGCCGCCTCCGACGAGATGGCGATCGGGGTGCGCGAGAGCGCGCGCCGGCTCGGCCTGCGGGTGCCCGAGGACCTCTCGGTCATCGGCATCGACGACTACGTGCTCTCCGAGGTGCTCGGCCTGAGCACCGTGCGCCAGGACGTCGCCGCCCAGGGCCGCGAGGCGGCCCGGCTGCTGCTGCGGGCGCTCGTCGACGACGAGCAGCCCACCGAGGAGGTGGTCGTCATGCCCACCGAGCTGGTGCGCCGCGACTCCACCGGCCCGGCGCCCGCCGACGCCTGAGGCGTCCCGCCGGTCGGTCGACCGGGCCGGTCAGTTGACCGGGCCGTCGCCACCCAGGCTGTCGACGTCGCGCAGGTAGGTGCGCTTGCCGCGGATGCTGCGGTTGGCGACCCACGTGATCGCCCACAGCACGACACCGATCACGAGCAGCCAGCCGGCGATCTGGTACTGGAGCCCGTCGCGGCCGGTCCACGGCCCGACGAAGAACGCGCAGAGCAGGGCACCGACGACGGGCAGCACGGTCGGGGCGACGAAGTGCTTGCGGTCGATGGTGTCGCGGCGCAGCACCAGCACACAGACGTTGACGATCGTGAACACCCCGAGGAGGAGCAGGGCGGTGGTCCCGCCGAGGGCCGAGATCACCTCTCCCTCGGCGTTCTTCGTGACGACGGTGATGAGGCCGACGGCGATGGCCGTCGTGAAGAGGATGGCCGCCCACGGGGTCTGCCGGCCCTTGTGGACCTTGCCGAGGAACGGCGGCAGGACCTCCTGGCGGGCCATGCCGTAGAGCAGCCGGCTGGCCATGAGCATGTTGATGAGGGCCGAGTTGGCGACGGCGAACATCGAGATGAACGGCAGCAGCTTGTCGATGGGAATGCCCGGTGCGGCGGTCTCGACGACCGTGACCAGGGGTGTGTCGCCGGCCCCGAGCTCGCCGACCGGCACGATGGCCACGGCGAAGAGGGCGATGAGGACGTAGATGGCCCCGGTGATGCCGAGCCCGGTGAGCATCATCTTCGGGAAGTTGCGCACCGGGTCCTTGGTCTCCTCGGCCATGTTCACCGAGTCCTCGAAGCCGACCATCGCGAAGAAGGCCAGCGAGGTCGCGGCGGTGACGGCGAGGAAGGCGTTCTTGTCCCCCGGGCTCTCGAAGACCATGGTCCGGCTGAAGTCGGTCTTGCCGGCGAAGAGCGCGTAGAACCCGACCATGATGACCAGCAGCAGGCCGGAGAGCTCGACGCAGGTGAGGACGATGTTGGCCTTGACCGACTCGCCCACCCCGCGGAAGTTCACGAGGGCGACGAGCGCCATGAAGCCCAGCGCGATGAAGAGGACGAGGTTGCTGTTGCCCTTGTCGAGGCCGAAGCCCGTGGCGAGGTTCGAGGCGAAGGCCCGCGAGGCGGTCGAGGCGCTGGTGATGCCCGAGCACATCACCGTGAAGGCCACGATGAACGTGACGAAGTGCAGGCCGAACGCCTTGTGCGTGTACAGGGCAGCACCCGCGGCCTGCGGGTACTTGGTGACCAGCTCGAGGTAGGAGAACGCCGTGATCGTCGCGATGACGAAGGCGACGAGGAACGGCACCCAGGCCGCACCGCCGACCTCGGCCGCGACCTCGCCGGTCAGCGCGTAGACGCCGGTGCCGAGGATGTCGCCGACGATGAAGAGCAGGAGCAGCTTGGGCCCCATCACCCGCTTGAGCTCGGTGGGCTCCTCGCCCTCGACCGCGCCGGCCTGCTCGTCTCGACCCACCGTGGTGCTCATCGTGCCCTCCCGGACGTCGGACGTCGGCCGACGTCCTCGTGGCCCTTACTGTGGCGTGGGCCGAGGGTCCTGTGGACTGTCGGTGCAGAGAATCTGGCTCAGGCGTCGATCCGCTCGCGGTCCAGGGAGGCCGCGCTGTCGATGATGAAGTCCTTGCGCGGGCCGACCTCGCCGCCCATGAGCAGCTCGAAGACCCGTCCCGCGTTCTCGATGTCGCCGAGGGTCACCTTGCGCAGCGTGCGGTGCCCAGGGTCCATCGTGGTCTCGGCCAGCTGGTCGGCGTCCATCTCGCCGAGGCCCTTGTAGCGCTGCAGCGGCTTGGTCTTCTTGCCGCGCTTGGCGAGCGCGGCCATCGTGCGGCGCATCTCGGCCTCGGAGTAGGTGTAGATGACCTCGTTGGCCTTGCTGCCCGGGTTCACCACCTCGATGCGGTGCAGCGGCGGCACGGCGGCGTAGACCCGCCCGGCCTCGACGAGCGGGCGCATGTAGCGGAAGAAGAGGGTGAGCAGCAGGGTCCGGATGTGGGCGCCGTCGACGTCGGCGTCGGTCATGATGATGACCTTCCCGTACCGGGCCGACTCGAGGTCGAAGGTGCGCCCGGACCCGGCCCCGATGACCTGGATGATCGCCGCGCACTCGGCGTTGCCGAGCATGTCGGTGACCGAGGCCTTCTGGACGTTGAGGATCTTGCCGCGGATCGGGAGCAGCGCCTGGTGGTCGCTGCTGCGGGCCAGCTTGGCGGTGCCGAGGGCGCTGTCGCCCTCGACGATGAAGAGCTCGGTGCGCTCGGGGTCGCTGCTGCGGCAGTCGGCGAGCTTGGCCGGGAGCGAGGAGGACTCGAGCGCGGTCTTCCGGCGCTGGGTCTCCTTGTGCATCCGCGCGCTGATCCGCGACTTCATCTCGGCGACGACCTTCTCGAGGAGGGTCGCGGCCTGCTGCTTGGTCGGGCGCTTGGCGGAGGTGAGCAGGGTGGCGAGCTCGGTCTCGACGACCTTGGCCACGATGGCCCGCACCGCGGCGGTGCCCAGCACCTCCTTGGTCTGGCCCTCGAACTGCGGCTCGGCGAGGCGGACGGTGACGACGGCGGTGAGCCCGGCGAGGGCGTCGTCCTTGTCGAGCTTGTCGTTGCCGGCCTTGAGCCGGCGCGCGTTGGCCTCGACCTGCTTGCGCAGCACCTTGAGCAGCGCCTGCTCGAAGCCCGCGAGGTGGGTGCCGCCCTTGGGCGTGGCGATGATGTTGACGAACGAGCGGACCGTGGTGTCGTAGCCGGTGCCCCAGCGCACGGCGACGTCGACCCCGCACTCGCGCTCGACCTCGGTGGGGGTCATGTGGCCCTGGGCGTCGAGGACCGGGACGGTCTCGGTGAAGGTGCCGGTGCCCTGGAGCCGCCACACGTCGGTGACCGGGGAGTCGGGGGCGAGGTACTCGCAGAACTCGGAGATGCCGCCGTCGTGGAGGAAGACCTCCTCGGTGGGCTCCTCGCCGCGCTCGTCGCGGACCACGATGGTCAGGCCGGGGACGAGGAAGGAGGTCTGGCGGGCCCGCCCGAGCAGGCCCTCGAGGTCGAGGCCGGCGTCCTTGAGGAAGATCTGCCCGTCGGCCCAGTAGCGCACCCGGGTGCCGGTGACCCCCCGCTTGGCCTTGCCGACGACCTCGAGGGCGCTGGTCTTCACGTAGGGGGTGAACGCGTGCTCGGGGTCCTTGCGGCCCTGGGCGCCCGCGACGTCGGAGAAGACGCCCGGCTCGCCGCGCCGGAAGCTCATCGCGTAGGTCTTGCCACCGCGGTCGACCTCGACGTCGAGGCGCGCGGAGAGAGCGTTGACGACGGAGGCGCCGACGCCGTGCAGGCCGCCGGAGGCGGTGTAGGAGCCGCCGCCGAACTTCCCGCCCGCGTGCAGGCGCGTGTAGACCAGCTCGACGCCGGTCAGGCCGGTGCGCGGCTCGATGTCGACCGGCACGCCGCGCCCGTTGTCGCCGACCTCGACCGAGCCGTCGGCGCGCAGGACGACCTCGACGCGGTCGCAGTGGCCGCCGAGCGCCTCGTCGACGGCGTTGTCGATGATCTCCCAGAGGCAGTGCATGAGGCCGCGGGAGTCGGTGGAGCCGATGTACATGCCGGGACGCTTGCGCACCGCCTCGAGGCCCTCGAGGACCTGGAGGTGGTGGGCGGTGTACTCGGACGCGGACTTGCTCGTCGCGGTCTTCTTGGCAGCGGTCGCAGGCACGTCCGGCAGGGTATCCGGCGCCCCCGACGCCGCCGGACAGGCGCACCGACGACCCAGGCCACGCTCGGGCGAACGGTCACGATCTCGACACCACGTGGCCCATTCGGGCCCCCCTGCGCAGTGGGAAGCATCCGGCGTGCTTGACTGTTGGACAGGTCGCCGATCCGTTGGGTCGTCGGCCACGAACCACCCGCGAGACCCACCCCGAGCCGAGCCGAGGAGGCCGACGTGAACGCCGCACTGGCACCCACCCTGACCACCGCGGACCGCTGTGACCGCTGTGGTGCCCAGGCGTACGTCCGGGCCCGTCTGCACGCCGGCGGAGAGCTGCTGTTCTGCGCGCACCACGGGCGCGAGCACGTGCCCGCCCTGGCCGACAAGGCCGACATCATCGACGAGAGCGAGCGGCTGAACGAGCCGGTGACCCCGGCCGTCGACTGACGTGGACGCCCTGGCGGCGGACACCTGGCAGATCCTCCCGCCGCTGCTGGTCGTCGTCGGGCTGGTCGGCGTCGTCGTCCCGGTCCTCCCGGGCACCCTCCTCGTCCTCGCCGGCGTCCTCGTCTGGGCCCTGACCGAGCAGAGCACCACCGGATGGGTGGTGCTCTCGCTGTCGGTGCTCGTCGCCGCGGTCGCCCGGGTGCTCCAGTACCTCGTCCCGGGCCGCCGGATGAAGCAGCAGGGGGTGCGCACCTCCACCCTCGCCGTCGCGGTGCTGCTCGCCGTCGTCGGGTTCTTCGTCATCCCCGTCATCGGGGCCGCCGTGGGCTTCCTGCTCGGCATCTGGCTCGTGGAGGTCGGGCGGGGCACGCCGCGCGCGCAGGCCTGGACGCGCACGAAGCACGCGGCCGTGGGGGTCCTGCAGAGCGTGGGGATCGAGCTGGCGGGCGCGCTGAGCGTGGCCGGGCTCTACGTGGTGGGGCTGCTGGTCTCCTGAGGCCGCCGCGCCGGGTCATCCGCGCGGCGGGGGCTCACCAGTTGTTCTCGCGGCGCTCCCAGCGCTCGTCGAGGCGGTCAAGGAGTGAGCTCTTCTTCCGGCCGCGGCCGGCCTTGGGCGCGACCCCGCCGTCCTGCTGGACCACCCCGAGACGCGCCTTGCGCGGTGGGGTGGCGGCGAAGGCGACGGCGGCGACCATGAGGGCGAAGCCGATGGCGCCCACCCACATCGTCGTGCTGATCCCGACGATGACCAGGCCGAGGCCGGCGAGCGCCCCGACGGCACCGACGAGCCAGCGTCGACGCTGGAGCGCGGCGAGCCCGCTGCCCTGCATCTGCGACGCGAACTTCGGGTCCTCGGCGGCGAGCGCCTGCTCCATCTGGTCGAGCATCTTCTGCTCGTGGTCTGAGAGGGGCACTGATCCTCCCGTGGTCGGCCCGGGCGCCCGGCTGGGCGCCCCACGTTGTCCCTGAGACCTCAGGATAGGTCGCCGCGTCGCCGTGCGGAAGCGGATGGGTCACCTTGTGTGCGGACTGTGTCACGTTCCGGACGGGAACCGGCCCGATCGAGCAGGCTCGCGGGCCGCACGACACCGGACCCGAAGCGGGCCCGGGCCCGGTCGACGGCGCGGTCGGCGTCGCGCCAGCCGTGCTCCGGTTCGCCGATGACGCCCTGGATCGGGGCCTCGTGGACCGGGACGAGGCCGGTCATCCGCACCCCGACGAGCCGGAGGCGGGCCCGCTGGAGCCCGAGGGCGTCGAAGAGGCCGACGGCGGCCTCGTGGACGGCCCGGCCGCTGTCGGTGGGCTCGCGCAGCGTGCGGGCCCGGGTGATCGTCGTGAAGTCGCTGAAGCGCACCTTGAGGGTGACGGTGCGCCCGGTCATCCCGGCGGCGCGCATCCGGGCCGCCGTGCGCTCGCTGAGGCCGAGCAGCCGGCGGCGGATCTCGGCGGCGTCGTCGATGTCGGCCTCGAAGGTCTGGTCGCTGCCGATGCTCTTCTCGCGCTGCTCGCGCTCGACGGGGCGGGGGTCGCGGCCCCAGGCCAGCTCGTGGAGGTGGTGCCCGGTGGCCTCGCCGAGCCCCCGGACGAGGGTGGCCAGCGGGGTGTGTGCGATGTCGGCGACGGTGCGCAGGCCGAGGCGCACCAGCGCCTCCTCGGTCTTGTCCCCCACGCCCCAGAGGGCGGCGACCGGCAGCTGCTGGACGAACGGCACGACCTCGTCGCGCGGGACGACGACCATCCCGTCGGGCTTGGCCAGGCCCGAGGCGAGCTTGGCGACGAACTTGCTCGGGGCGACCCCGACCGAGCAGGTGATGCCCTGCTCGTCGTGGACGGTGTCGCGGACCAGCTGCCCGATGGTGGCCGGGCTGCCCATCCGCCGGACCGCGCCCGAGACGTCGAGGAAGGCCTCGTCGAGGGAGAGCGGCTCGACGACGGGCGTCACCGCGCGGAAGGTCTCCATCACCCCGGCGGAGATCTGCGCGTAGAGCTCGTGGTCAGGGGCGAGCACCGTGGCCTGCGGGCAGAGCCGGCGGGCGCGGGACATCGGCATCGCGCTCGTGACCCCGAAGCGGCGGGCCTCGTAGGTGGCCGAGAGCACGACGCCGCGGGTGCCGCCGCCGACGATGACGGGCGTGCCGACGAGCTCGGGGTGGGACAGCAGGGTCGCCGAGGCGTAGAAGGCGTCCATGTCGACGTGCAGCACCGTGCAGCCGGTGTCGTCGGGCGGGCCGTCGGCGATGCGCTCGGGGAGGGCGAACTGGCGGCGGCTCATCGGGTGCTCCCCCGGGACTCAGTCCCTGGTCGCGAGGACGTGGAGGGCGCTGCCGAGGCTGCCGAGCAGCGGGTGCCCGGGCGCGGCGGCCGCGGCCTCCTCGAGGGCGGCCAGGGCGGTGCGGTCGGCCTCGGAGTCGAGGAGGGCCGAGGGGACGAGGTCGGCGAAGACCCGCACGCCCTGGACGTGGACGGGGCCGAGCCCGGCGGCCCGCACGAGGTCGAGGACGGCGTCCTCGTCGAAGCGGCGGGGCGCGGGGTCCTCCTCGCCCCAGCGGCCGTCGGGGCGCTCGAGGACGGCCCGGGCGCGCTCGAGGCGACCGGCGAGGGCGTGGGTGAGGACGGCGTGCAGCCGCTGGGCGACGACGAGGCTGAGCGTGCCACCCGGGGCGAGCAGCGCGGCGACCGCGGCCACGGCGGCCGCGGGGTCGTCGACGACCTCGAGGGTGCCGTGGAGGCAGACGAGGTCGAAGGCGGGGTCGGCGCCGACGAGGTCGCCGACGGTGTCGGCGTCGCCCTGGAGGGCGCGCACGTGGTCCTCGACGCCGCGCTCGGTGGCCCGGCGGCGCAGCGAGAAGAGGGCGTCGGGGCTGGGGTCGACGACGGTGAGCTCGTGGCCGGCGACGGCGAGCGGCACGGCGGTGCCGCCGGTGCCGCCCCCGAGGTCGAGGACCCGCAGCGGGCGGCCGAGCGCGGTGCGCCGCTGCTCGGTGTGGGCGTCGAGGACGCGCTGGACCGCCGTGGTGCGCGGTCCGCCCGCGGGGCCGGGGCGCCGGCCGCGGTGCTCGGGCACGGTGGGTCTCCTCGTCGGGCGGGCGATGGCTGGGCGCGCTCCACCCTAGTGTCCCGAGCTGCCCGGGCTCGCGTGCCACAGCTTGCGCGACGGCAGGGCCGGTGCGGCGGCCGCGGCGGGCGGCACGACCGCGCCCGGCGGCGTGCCGGGGACCGGGCGGGGCAGGCCCCCGGGGTGGTCCAGGACCGGCGCGCCGCGCCCGGCCCGCGGGTCGGCCCCGGCCGGCTTGATGTCGGCGTACGGCGACTGCCGGAACCCCGAGGCGTGGACGAGGACCCGTCGGCCGGTGCGCTCGGCGGCCTCGCGGGCGGCGTGCTCGGCGGCCTCGGCCCGGGCGATCGCGTCGGCCTCCCCCGCCGCGATCGCCGCGCGCGCCCCGGCGGTGCCGCCGAGCTGCCAGGCGTCCCAGAGGGCGGCGAGCTCCCAGGCGCCGGTGGCCCGGATGGAGACGCCGCGCTCGCCGGTGCGCCGCAGCACGCCGCGCACGAGGAGCATCCAGGAGTGGAAGACCACGCCCGAGTAGGGGCCCTGGACGTCCTCGAAGAAGGTGCAGTCCGAGGGGCCGGTGCCGTCGTCGAGGGTGAGGAAGACGACCCGGCGCCCGGAGCGCACCGGCGGGGTCTGGGTGGCGACCTTGACGCCGGCGACCCACACCTCGCTGCGGCTGCGGGTGCCGACGAGGTCGCGGCTGCGGGTGACCCCGAGCGCGGTGAGCAGGGGGTCGTAGAACGCGACGACGTGCGCCGAGACGTCGAGGCCGAGGACGTCGAGCTCGGCGCGCACCCGCTCGGGACCGGTGAGCTCGGGGAGGCCGGTGCCGGCGACGAGGGTCGGCCGGTCGCCGAGGTCGAGGGTCAGCTGGGTGGGCTGCTCGGCGGCCGGGACGACCTCGCGAGCCGCCTGGCTCTGCGCCCGGGCCCGGACCCGGACGTCGACACCGGCGTCCTGGACCTCGCGGGCGGCCGAGGTGGGCAGGGTGCGGCGCCGGCTCGGGCGGGGGCGCCCGCTCCCCCGGTCCCAGCGGTCGAGCTCGGCGACGTGGAGCAGCAGGTCGCGCCGGGTGACCCGCCCGCGGCGCCCGAGCCCGCCGTCGCCGGTGCCGTGGAGGGAGTCGAAGGCGCCGGCGAGCACGAGCCGCTCGATCACCGGACGGCTGACCCGGGCGCGGGTCCAGAAGTCGCCGAGGTCGGCGTACGGCTGGCCGGCGACGACGCGCGCCACCTCGGCCTCGTTGATGCCCTTGACGTCGGCGAGCGAGAGCCGGATGCCGTACGGCTGCGGGTCCTGCTTCCACCCCGGACCACCGGTCGAACGACGAGGACATGCCGCCTCCTCGCCCGGGCCGGCGGCATGTTCTCGTCGTTCGTCGGAGTCGTCGGCGGGGGTCTCGACGACGGGCTCGATGCGGTAGGTGTCGCCGGAGGCGTTGACGTCGAGGCCGAGGACGGGGATGCCGAAGGAGCGGGCGTCGTCGAGGAGGAGCCGCTTGGGGTACATCCCCGGGTCGTGGGTGAGGATGCCGGAGAGGAAGGCCGCCGGGTGGTGGGTCTTCAGCCAGGCCGAGTGGTAGGTGGGCAGCGCGAAGGCCGCGGCGTGCGCCTTGCAGAACCCGAAGGACGCGAAGGACTTCAGCACCTCCCAGATCCGGTCGCGGTCCTCGGCGGCGTAGCCCCGGGCGGCGGCCGCCGGGCGCCACCACGCCTCGACCTCCTCCTGGCCGTGCGGCGTGCCCATCGAGCGGCGGACCTCGTCGGCCTGGGCGAGGGTGACGCCGGTGGTCTCGGCGACGATGAGCAGCACCTGCTCGTGGAAGACGACGACCCCCTCGGTCTCGGCCAGCGCCGGGACGAGGCTGGGATGGAGGAAGCGCGTCTCGCGCCAGCCGTGCCGGGACTCGAGGAACGGCGTGATCATGTCGGACTTGACCGGCCCGGGCCGGAACAGCGAGATGTCGACGATGAGGTCGTCGAAGGCCGTGGGCCCGAGCTTGCCGACGAGCTCGCGCTGGCCGGGGCTCTCGATCTGGAACATCCCGAGGGTGCGGGTGGTGCGGATGAGCTCGAAGGTGTCGGGGTCGTCGAGCGTGACCTCGCGCTCGTCGTCGAGGTCGATGCGCTGCCCGCTCACCCGCTCGACCTCGGCGACGGCGTGGGCCATCGAGGACTGCATCCGGATGCCGAGGACGTCGAGCTTGAGGAAGCCGAGGGTCTCGACGTCGTCCTTGTCGAACTGGCTCATCGGGAAGCCGAGCCAGGAGGCCTCGACGGGGGTGCGGTCGAGCATCCCGGCGTTGGACAGCACGACGCCGCACGGGTGCAGGGCGATGTGCCGCGGCAGGCCGTCGAGGGACTCGACGAGGTCGAAGAACTGTGCGAGGCGCGGGCTGTCGAGACCGCGGCTGCGCAGCTCGGGGAGGTCGGCGATGGCGTGCCGGGCGTCCTTGGCCCGCACGTGCGGGAAGGCCTTGGCGATCTCGTCGACCTCGACCGGTGGCATCCCGAGCGCGGCCCCGACGTCGCGGACGGCGTGACGCACCTTGTAGGTGTCCATCATCGAGACGCAGGTGACGCGCTCGCCGCCGAAGCGCTCGAGGACGGCCTCGTAGATCTCGGTGCGGCGGGCCGACTCGACGTCGACGTCGATGTCGGGCAGCTCGGCGCGCAGCGGGGAGCAGAAGCGCTCCATGAGGAGGCGGTGGCGGATGGGGTCGACGCCGCTGATGCCGAGCAGGTGGTTGACGAGGCTGCCGGCGCCCGAACCGCGGGCGGCGACCCGCACGCCGCGGGCGCGGATGAGGTCGGTGACCTCGGCGACGGTGAGGAAGTACGTGGGGTAGCCGAGCGAGCGGATGACGGTGAGCTCGGCGTCGAGGCGGTCGAGGACGACCCGCCGCTCGGTGTCGCCGGCGCCCGGGTAGCGCCGCTCGACCCCGGCCCGGCACTTCTGCGCGAGGACGTCCATCGGGTCGGTGCCGGGCTCGATGCCGAGGACCTCCGGCTCGGGCAGGTGCACCGCCCCGATGCCGAGGTCGTCGCGGGCGTCCTGGGTGCACTCGGCGGCCAGCCGGGCGGTCATCACGAGCAGGCGGTCGGCGCGGGCGGTGTCGCCGGAGGTGACCTCGAGGGCGCGGGCGCGCATCGTGTCGGTGCCGGCGAGGTGGCCGGCGTCGGTGACGCGGTCGAGGTGGCGGGAGTCGAGGACGACGAGGCGGCGCGCGGCGTCGAGGACGTCGACGGTGCGGACCTGGCCGGGCTCGGCGTGCCGGACGGCGGCGGACAGGACGGCCGGCAGCCCCGCAGCGTCGGCGAGGCCGAGGAGACGGGCGGCGTGCGAGCGGCAGCCCGGGGTGCCCTCGGGGCCGCCGTGGAGGACGACCTCGACGGCGAGGGCGTCGCGGGGCAGGAGGGCGCGCCAGCGGGCGAGGAGTGTGCGGGCGTGCTCGCGCTCCCCGGCGAGGACCGCCCGGCCGACGTCGGAGTCCGGGCCGAGCAGGACGACGAGGCGGGCCGGGGCGCCCGGATCGGCGCCGCGGGACCACGTGGCGAGGAGCTCGGGGGTGGTGACCGGGACGCCGCGCTCGCCGCGCAGGTGGGTGCCGGTGACGAGCCGGCACAGCGCCGCCCAGCCGGCCCCGGCGCCCGTGCCGGCGGCCCCGCCGCGGGCCAGGACGGTGACCCGCGGCCGGCGCGGGTCGACGATCGCCCCGCCGCGCACCGGGGTGCGGGTGGGCCGGGCCGGGCGGGCGTGCGGGTCGGGGACGAGGTCGGTGACGGCGAGGTCGACGCCGAGGACCGGGTCGAGGCCGGCGGACCCGCAGGCCTGGGCGAACCGGATCGCGCCGTAGAGGCCGTCGCGGTCGGTGAGGGCGAGCGCGCCCTGGCCGAGCTCGGCGGCGCGGGCGACGAGGTCCTCGGGGGGCGAGGCGCCGTAGCGCATCGAGAACCCGGAGGCGACGTGGAGGTGGGCGAAGCCGTCGGGGCCGGGCACGGCCGGGCCTCAGGCCGAGCGGACGGGGACCAGCCGCCGGGTGGCCGGGTGGACGGCGGGGACGCCGAGGCGCGCCGCGACGAGGTCGACGAAGGTCTCGGCCTCGCGCAGCAGGTCGTCGGCCTCGCGGGCGCTGACCCGTACCAGCCCGGTCTCGACCCCGACCCGCTGCCCGGTGACGCCGGCGAACCGGTCGGCCCACTCGGCGAGCTCGGGGGCGGTGCGCGCGGCGAGCGCCCAGACGTCGTGCGGCCCGTTGCCGGCCGGGGCGGCGCCGGCGCGGGAGGAGACGAGGGCGGCCGCGGCCCGCAGCGCGGCGAGCGTGGCGTCGAGGTGGCGCGCGGAGGCGAGGGTGTCGGTGTAGCCGCGGGTCAGGGCCTCGCGGGAGCGTTCGAGGAGGTCGAGGGTGGTCTCGGCGTGGGGCATCGCGTGTCTCCTCAGTCGTGGGCCCGCAGGAGGAGCCAGTGGTCGTCGTCGCGGCCGAGGTCGAAGACCCCGGCGCTGCCGGACGGGGGCCGGGCCTCGACCCGCCAGACCCTCCGCTCGGTGTCGGTGGGGCCCTCGGGGTGCTCGCCGACCTCGCGCCACCACGCCCGCCGCTCCTGCCAGGCGTCGAGGACGGCGCACACGGTGTAGCGCCGGCCGCGCCAGACGAAGGAGCGCGGGGCGTCGTCGTGGAGGGTGCCGGCGCGGCTCGCCGCGGCGGTGTCGGTGGCCCGCTCCCCCGTGGCGACCTGGAGCGGCGCGTCGTGGCGACGGACCATGGGACACCTCCGGGTGGGCAGCACCGATCGCCCGACGGGCGGACTGCCCCGCCGGCGCGACCCGGTGGATGGAGTGATCGAACATGCGTTCGACTACTCCGTCCACTGTACCCCGGGGGTCCGACGTCGCGTCAAGCCGTTCGGAGGAACCCGCGACGCCGCCCCCGGCGGGAGGTCAGGCGCGGGGCTGGATCTCCCCCATCGGCCCGAAGCCGGTGACCTCCTCGGCGTCCACGTAGATGATCTGCGGCTGCGCGGAGACGATGTCGGGCATCTCGGCCATGAACCGCTCGACGTGGGCCTTGCGCATGTGCTCGGCCCCGGCGTCACCGTCGCGGAAACCCTCGATGCACACGAAGGTGTTCGGCTCGTGGACGCTCTCGGAGAACTCGAAGAAGACGTTGCCCGGCTCGGCCGTGACGTGCTCGACGTAGAACTGCGAGAGCTCCTTCCACTCCTCGAGCCTGTCCTCGCGGATGGGGAACTTCACGGTGATGAGGATCATCGGGGGTCCTTTCTCGGGGAGTGGGTCGTGCGCCGTCACGCTACGGGGCGGCCCGACCCGGTGGCGGTGGGGCCACCGGGCCGGGCCCGGGGTGGGGGGTGGGGCAGGGTCAGGCGGTGGCGGGCGAGGCCGGCGGCTCGGCGGCGGGCGGCTGGGCCGCGGGCGAGCGGCCGTCGACCATCGCCTGGATGCGGGCACCGGCCACGGCCGAGGCCCATCCGAGCACCGCCCCGATGACGATCGCGAGCACCGTCGGCCAGACGTCGACGGCGTTGCCGAACAGCGACGCGGCGCCGAAGAACGCCCCGGGGATGAAGGACAGCACGTGCCAGCCGGCCTGCAGGCACATCGCGGCGGCGATCACCGCCACCCCGATCGCCAGCGCACCCGGGACCGGGACGTGTCCGGCGAACCACACGGCCAGCCAGCCGTACAGCACGCCCGAGAGCGCCGAGGCGAGGACGCGCACGAACCCGTCACGCCCGCCGCCGGCGGCGAAGAACCCCGCCCAGACGATGAACGCGATCCAGGTGACCAGGCCCAGCTCGGTGCTGACCTGGGTCCAGACACCCGCGAGGACGCCGATCGAGACGGCGACGCCGATGTAGCTCTTCATGACGGACTCCTTTGTCCGAGAGGGAGGTTGCGAGAGAGGGTGCGCCGAGGGCCGGAGCCCGGTCAGGGCACGAGGATGGCGCGGCCGCGGACGGCACCGTCGTCGAGGTCGGTGACGGCCTGTTGGAAGTCGTCGAGCGCGTACTTCTGGGTGTGCAGCGTCACCGCCCCGGAGGCCGCGAGGGCCATGAGGTCCTGGAGGTCGTTGTAGGACCCCACGAGGTTGCCCAGGACGTTCTTCTCCGTCGAGATGAGGTCGATCGTCGGGACGTCGACGTTCTCGCCGTAGCCGACGACGTGGTAGTCGCCGGCGCGGCGCGTCATCGCGATGCCCTCGGCGGTCGAGCCGTTCTCCCCGACGAAGTCGACGACGACCTCGGCGCCCTGTCCGGCCGTGAGCTCGAGGACCTGCTCGACCTGCGTGCCGTCGCCGAGGACGCCCACGTCGGCCCCGATGCCCTTCGCGAGGTCGAGGGCCGCGGAGTTGCGGTCGACGACGACGAGGCGGGCGGGTGAGAGCGCCTTGAGCACCTGGATCCCGATGTGCCCCAACCCTCCTGCGCCGATGACGACGCAGGTGTCGCGCGGGGTGAGGCGTCGGGCCGCCTTGGCCGCCGCGTGGTACGCGGTGAGGCCGGCATCGGCGAGGGCCGCGACGTCGGACGGCTCCAGCGCGTCGTCGATCCGCACGACCGAGCGGGCCGAGGTCAGGAGGTACTCCGCGTACCCGCCGTTGCTGTCGATGCCGGGGAACACACTCGTCTCGCAGTGGACGTCGTCGCCGGAGCGGCAGGCGCGGCAGAGCCCGCACGTGACGAGCGGGTGGAGGATGACCTTGTCGCCCTCCCGGACGTTGGTCACCGCGGACCCGACGGCGTGCACCCATCCGGCGTTCTCGTGGCCGATGGTGTACGGCAGCGTCACCTGCGACTTCTCGGCCCACTGACCCTCGAGGATGTGGAGGTCGGTGCGGCACACGCCCGCTCCCCCGATCCGCACGACGACGTCCCACGGGTTCGAGGCCTCCGGGATCGGCAGCTCGGTCATCTCGAGCTTCTGGTGGTAGCCGACGACCTGGACGGCGCGCATGGTGCTCATCGGGGAATCTCCTTGACGCTCAGGGGGATCAGGTGGTGGTGGTCGGACGGCTCGGCACCCTCCGGACGGGGCACCTGGTCGGACCCCGAGCCGTCGTACCGCGTCCGCAACAGCCCGCGGCAGAAGTGGGCGTTGCCGTCGATCGAGATGCGGGTGGCCCGGGCGCGGCGCAGGGCCATCGGCACCCGCTCGGGCGGGTACCCGTGCCCGGCGTGGTCGACGAGCACCGCGGCACCGTCGTCGAGCGGGAGCCCGATGGCCGCCCGCCGGCGCAGCAGCGCCTCGGTGTGCCGCCCGGGGACGAGGTCACCGAGCCGTACCTCCCCCAGCCCGTCCTCCGCGAGAGTGGAGTCGGCCCGGAGCAGCGCGGTGAGGCAGCGCTCCATCGCGGCGGTGTGCGCCTTGCGCCGGAACGTCGTCCGCAGCTCCTCGAGGTCCTTCTCCGCCTCGTGGCCGAAGGTGCCCCGGTAGCCGGCGTCCGCCGCGAGCCCGGCGTTGATGAGGTCGGAGTC
>NZ_JBNVZV010000009.1:0-157130 GCF_050496545.1 Phycicoccus avicenniae
CGGCGGCTCCCCCGCGGCGGCCCAGCGCACCGCAGCAGCGCTCGTCGGAGGCCACGGCTGGGGCTCCGGCCAGTACGGCTGCCTCGTCGACCTCTGGAACGGCGAGTCCGGCTGGAGCTGGAGCGCGACGAACCCCTCGTCCGGGGCCTACGGCATCCCCCAGGCCCTACCGAGCTGGAAGATGGCCAGCGCCGGGAGCGACTGGCTGACGGACCCGACGACCCAGATCCGGTGGGGGCTGGACTACATCGACCGCGCCTACGGGTCACCCTGTGCCGCGTGGTCGGCGTGGCAGGCGCGCTCGCCGCACTGGTACTGACGCGGCCTCGAGGACGTGGCGGAGGAGGACTGAACCGTCCGGCTCCTGGATGGCCCCGAGAGGCGTGAAGCCGGCGCGCCGGGCCACGGCGGCGGACGCGGTGTTGTCGGGGTCGCAGCGGATGACGAAGCGGCGCACCGGTCCCCGCTCGACGGCGAGCTCCATCGCGGCACGGACGGCGGCGAGCGCATACCCATGGCCACGCCGTCCCGCGTAGAGGGCGTAGGTGAGGTTGACGTCGCCGGGCTCGAGCTCGGGGCGTGCCCGCTGGATGCCGACGACGCCGACGTGCTCGCCGGTGAGCGCGTCCTCGACGGCGAGGTCGAGCAGATCGGCCCCCTCGGACCAGGCCCGCGCGTTGGCCCGCAGCCAGCGGAGGTGGTCCTCGTCGGTGCTCTCCCGTCCCCCGCCGGACCAGCGGACGACGAGCGCGTCGCATCCGGCGGCGTGCACGGCGAGGTCGTCCTCGCGCAGCGGCCGGAGCCGGACCGGCGGCAGCGGGGCCGGTGCGTCGAGGCGCTCGAGGAGGGTCCGCGGACCGAGGACGTCGGCGCCCAGGGCGGTCACGCGCCCGACGAGCTCGCGGTCGGCCGTGACGACGGTGACCGCGCGCCCGGCTCGGGTCGCGGCCGCCACCTCCTCGACGATCCGGTCGTCACCGGAGCCGTCGGCGTGGACGACCCGGATGCCGCCGGTCGCCCCCTCGTCCACCCCGCCCCGCGCCCGTCCCTCGAGGACGAGGACGACGTCCGGGAGCAGCGCTGCGACGAGGCCGGCGTGCAGCCTCGCGGCGGCCCCGGCGCGGTCCCGCCACCAGCCGTCCGGCCGGGAGCCGACGACGTTGGCGCCGTCGACGACGAGCGCGCGGACCGGGACGGAGGGGGGCGGCACCCCACCAGCCCACCACGGACGCGTGGTCCGCGGGGGCGCGGGGTCAGGACTGCGTGCGGGCGGCGTCGCCGGTCAGGTCGGCGCACCAGGCGTCGAGGTCGGCGGAACCGGCCGAGACGACGAGGCTCCGGTACCCGGCCGAGCTGACGTCGAGCTCCCCTCGACTGAGGGCGCGGCAGTGGTCCACCGTCGAGAGGAGGCGCTCGTCGGCCGTCTCCGCGGCCGGGGCCGACGCTGCGGCGGACGGGGCGGACGGGGTCACGGAGGCGGGCGCCGGGTCGGTGGTCTCGGCGCTCCGGGCGGTGCCGGCACCCGGCGCGTCGGCGCCGACCAACCGCATCGCGGCGCTGCCCAGGTCTGCGGGGACGAGACCGGCCCACGTGGCCCCGCCGATACCGGCCAGGGCGAGGGTCGCCGCGGCGACGAGCGTGCCGGCCGTGCGGCGGCGCCGTCGGCCCCGCAGGGCGAGCTCGGAGGCCCGGCGGCCGCTGCGCGAGGCCTTGTCCTCGACGAGCAGCAGCTCGGTGCGCGAGGGCTCGGCCACGACGTTCGGCAGCGAGGTGCGCGAGCGTGACCGACGCCTGCGCCGCTCCGAGCGTCGCGCCTGCCGGCGCGACCCCTTCTCGTCCTGGCGTCGCCGTTCGGCACGCGTGGTCCCCTGCATCGAGTCTCCCTGCATGGACTGAATCGTCCGAGGCCGACGCCGATCCGGATGGCGGGACGGCTCGATCCGGACCGTTCGGTCGATGTCGCGGTCGGCCGGTCAGCGGGGCCGTGGGCGGTAACCCGGTTGTCCCCGGATGACGCCGGACGGTTGACTGACCGGGTGACCGAACGAGCAGCCGCCGGATGACCCTCGCCTCCCTCCTGGCGCACGAACGTGGCGGCCCCGGCGACGCGCCGACCATCCTTCTGCTGCACGCGGGCGTCGCCGACTCGCGGATGTGGGACTCGTTGTGGGACAGCCTGACCCGTGACTTCGACGTCGTCCGCTGCGACCTGCGAGGCTTCGGGTCGTCGACGGAGCTGCCGGACGGAACGCTCTCCCACCGTCACGACGTGCTGGCCCTCCTCGACGGGCTGGGCGTCGGCCGCTGCCACCTCGTCGGCGCCTCGTTCGGGGCCGGGGTGGCCGCCGAGGTCGCCGTGGTCGCTCCCGACCGGGTGCTCTCGCTCACGCTCTCTCCCCCCGGTGGGAGCCTGCTGGCCGTCCGGACGCCGGACCTCGCCGCCTTCGCCGATGCCGAGCGGGCCGCCCTCGCGGCCGGGGACCTGGACGCGGCCGCCGAGGTCAACGTGGACACCTGGGTGGTGGGGCCGTCCCGCCGGGCCGAGGACGTCGATCCCGTTGTGCGGGAGGCGGTCCGGAGCATGCAGCGACACGCTTTCGAGGTGGGCGCCGCCTTCGACGACGTCGAGGAGGACGAGCTCGACCCGCCCGTGCTCGACCGGCTGACGGAGGTCATCGCCCCGACCCTCGTCCTCGTCGGCGGCCACGACCTCGAGACGACGCACGACGCGGCCGACCGGCTGGTGGCCGGCCTCCCGGACGTGCGTCGCGTCGACTGGCCGGACGCGGCGCACCTGCCGTCGATGGAGCATCCCGAGCGGTTCGTCGACCTGCTGCGCGACCACCTGGCCACGGCGGGCGACTGACGCCGGCAGGTCCTCAACCGGTGGGCGCGAGGGTCCGGGACCGGTCGCCGGTCCGGACCGGGGCGGTGGGCAGGCCGCGGGTGATGAGCACCACCGCGAGCGAGACCTCCCAGGCGAAGATCGGGAGCGCGGCCACGGCCAGGGTCGAGGTGAGGCCGGCGAGCACCGCGAGGTTCACCAGGCCGATGAGCGGGCCTCCGACCAGGCCCAGCAGGGTCACCGGGCGCGGGACGAGGTGGTCGCGGTGCAGCAGCCACGCCAGCACCACCGTGTTCACGGGGCACACCAGCCCGGGCCCCACGAGGAAGGTCCACGCGTGGACGCCGACGAAGGCCCGGGCCACACCCGGGTCGAGGCCGGCGGTCGCGGCCGACCCGGGGTCGGCGACGACCGGCAGCAGCGCCACGACGCCCGTGAGGATGACCGCCGCCTCGAGCGTGCGGAGGGCGACGTAGGCCGTGGCCGACCCGTGGCCCCGCTCCCGCACGAGCGGGTACAGCGCCACCGCCGTCCCGACGACGGCCACCGCCAGCACCACCTCGAGCAGTGCTCCCGCGAGCACGGGGCCGCGTCCGCCGAGGCGGCCGGCTGGGTCGGTCCCACCCGGCCCGTAGAGCAGGACGGCGCCGACGGAGGTGACGTGGGTGAGGAGGAACAGCCCGCCGGCGAGGCGGGCGGTGGTGCGTCGGTCGGTCATCGTCGATCCCTCGGTGCTCGATGGTGTACGGCGTACACCTCATGTTCGGAGGGTAGGTTTACGGCGTACACCTCGTCAACCCCGGAGGACCGATGCCGCCCGCTCCCCGCACGCCGCTCAGCCGGGACCGCGTGCTGACCGAGGCCGTGGCCCTCGCCGACGAACAGGGCGATGCCGCGGTCAGCATGCGGCGCCTCTCCGAGCGTCTCGGCGTCGTGCCGATGGCCCTGTACAAGCACGTCGGGGGCAAGGAGGACCTGATCGACGGCATGGTCGACACCGTCCTCGGCGAGGTCGCCACGGCACGCCTCGAGGACGTCGACTGGCGGGCCGCGGTGCGCCGGACCGTCCTGTCCGCTCGCGCCGCGGTGCAGCGGCACCCGTGGGCGCGGCGGGCCATCGAGACGCGGACCGTGCGCACCCCGGCGGTCCTCGGGCACATGGAGGCGGTGACCGCGCTCCTCCTCGGCGGCGGCTTCACCCCCGACCTCGCGCACCACGGGATGCACGCGCTCGGCAACCGCATCTGGGGGTTCAGCCCCGAGCTGTTCGACGAGTCCGCGGGCGCATCGGCCACCCCCCGCACCTCTGCCGTCCCCGACCCCGCCGACTACCCCGCGATCCTCGCGGTCGCGGCCGAGGCCCGGACCCGCCGCCCGGGCGCCACCGGCTGCGACGAGAACTTCGAGTTCACCTTCGCCCTCGACCTGCTCCTCGACGCCCTCGACCGGCTCCGGGTCACCGGCTGGGAGTCACCGACCCGCTGAGGGGCCCCAGCGCCTCAGCGGTGGTGGCCGGTGGAGCGGTACAGGCGGACGTCGGCGACGCTCCACCACGCGTCCGCGGCCTGCGTCGTCGAGACCCGCAACCAGCGGGAACGGTTGTGCGGCACGGCGATCTCGGTCAGCTGGGCCGTGCTGGTGCCCGAGGCGACGGTGCGCCACGTCCGCCCGTCGCGGCTCGTCGCGAGCGACCAACCGCGCGCCTGGTCGCCGAGGTTGCCGCCGCTGTCGAGCGCGACGCGGTCGAAGCGCGTCGCGCGTCCGAGGTCGACGTCGAGGTGCTGTCCGGGGACCTGCGCGGCTCCCGTGGTCCAGCGGGTCGAGGCGTCGCCGTCGACGGCCATCGCGGCGACGTCCGGCGCGTTCCCGGCGGGCACGGCCGCGGCCGTCGCGTCCGGGGTCGGCACCTGGGCCCAGCGGCTGCGCAGCACGTCCGGCCAGGTGAAGGTCGCGAGCGCCCCTCCGGGGAGGGTGTACTCGAAGGTCCGGTCGCCGTAGCGGACCGCGACCGTGCGGGGGTCGTCGTTCTCGTTGTGCGCGACCAGGGCGATGGTGCCGTCGGGGTTGCGGAAGGCGACGTCCATCACCTGGCCGTTCCAGCCGGTCGTGCCGAACGAGGTGCTGGCGATGCGCACGGCTCCGGGGCGGACGAACTTCGCGGCGTGCCCGATCGTGTAGTACTCGGCGTCCTTGCGCACGCTGCCGTCGTCCATCAGGGTCAGCAGCCCGGTGCAGGTGTCGCAGCCCCCGAGGTGCGGCCCACCGCGCTCGTCCAGCGCGATGTTCCAGTTCACCGCCGAGCGTGCCCAGTTCCGCGTCGTGCCGATGATGATGTTCCGCGCGTGCCAGGTGAGGGTGCCTCGGAAGATCTGCTCGTCGGTGTCGGTCGGGCCGTGGGAGCCGGAGCACTCGGTGAACCAGATCCCCTTGTGCGGGAACGCATCGTGCAGCGCCGACTGCGCGCTCGGGTCTCCGGAGTAGCAGTGGTACGCGGTGCCGGCGACCCATCGGGCGGCCTTCGAGGACAGCACCTGGTACGGGTAGTCGGTCTCGGGGTCCTCGCCCGGCGGCGTGGTGGCGACGTCGTCCGGGTGCGTCGACCAGTTGTGGTCGTAGGCGAGGATCTTCGTGCGCGGGGAGGCCTTCCGGAGCATCGGGCCGAGGGCCTCGATGACCTTCTCCTCCTGGCGGACCGGGAGGTCGGTGCCGGGGTACTCCTTGGGCGCACGGTTCTGCGGCTCGTTCTGGACGGTGAGGTAGTCCACCGGCACGCCGGCCCGCGCGTAGGCCTGGACGAACCTCACGAGGTACCGCGCGTAGGCGTCGTAGACCTTCGGGTCGTCCTTCAGCCGGGCGCCGACGAGGGAGTCGCCGGTCTTCATCCACGCCGGCGGGCTCCACGGGGTGGCGAGGACGGTGAGCTGCGGGTTGAGCTGCTTGGCGCGGCGCAGGAGCGGCAGCACCTGGCGCTCGTCGCGGGCGATGCTGAAGTGCCGCAACGGGAAGTCGGTCTCGCCGGCCGGCACGTCGTCGAACGTCCAGTGCTCGTCGGCCGCCGTGAAGTCCGACGAGCCGATCGGCTGGCGCAGGAAGCTGACGCCGATGCCGGAGCGGGGGTCGAAGAGCGAGCGCATCGCCTGCTCGCGCTTCGCCGGCGAGAGGCGGTACAGGACGTCGGCCGAGGAGTCGGTGATCGAGGCGCCGAAGCCGTCCATCGGCTGGAACCGCTGCGTCGGGTCGACGACGACGGTCGGGGCGTCGCTGGCGGCCCGGCCGAAGGTGACCGGCGCGCGCTCGTGGAGCAGCTCGGCGCGGTCGGGGGTCGTGACCACGACCCGTGCCTGCAGTGGCCGGTCCGGCGGCCGCTGCCCCCGGGGTGCCGCGTCGGCGGCGACGGTGGAGGCGAGCAGCGTCACCGCGGCAGCGGCGGCGCCCACGACGGCGGTGGTGCGGCGCATCCGTCGAGTCAACGACCACCCACCACGGCTGTCAACCGGAGAGGCGGGCCCGCCGGGCGTCGAGGGCCTCGCGGCGGTGGGCGTTGCCGTGCAGGGCGACGTAGGCCCCACCGAAGTGGGCGAGCAGGTCGTCGTCGAGCCGGCGCACCGCCCCCGGCGGGTACCGGTACCCCATCGCGTCGGTGACGGCGGCGCTGTCGACGTCGCGCAGCGCCGCGCTCAGCTCGTCGAGGGAGGCGATGCCGAGCTCGAGCAGCAGCCCGGAGATCCACTCGTAGTGCTCCGTGCGCGACCAGCCGGCGCTCGAGTACCGGCCCGCGAGGAAGGTCGCGAGCTCCGGGGCGCTGATGCGCGGGTCGAGGGCGTCGGCGGTGTCGACGTCGCTGGTCCCGAAGCCGGCCTGGAGCCGGTCGCGGATGGTCTGGAACTCGCGGTCGGCGAGCTCGAGCAGGCCGGCGGCGAGCGTGAACCGGCGGTCGAGGTCGGGGACCTGCTCGGGCGGGACCGTGCCCTTGTAGCGGATGTCGTGCTCGAACTCGGCCCACGCGTGCTGCAGCACCGTGCGCAGCTGCACCGACGCGCACTCGAGCGGCTCGTAGCCGACATCGGTTCCGGGGGAACGGGAGACGAGCAGGTGCCGGCTCGCGTAGCCGAAGCGGCCGGCGGCGGCGGTCTCGACGCCGAGGTCGCGGTCGTCGAGGACGGTGAACTGCTCGGCGAGCAGGTCGGCGACCGCGTCGATGTCGCGCTGGACGTAGGTGATGACGCGCACGCCCACCTGGTCGGTGACGGCCACGAGCGGGTCGTCACCGGGGCTCGTCGCGAGCACGCCGCGGGCCTTGCCGGCGAACGAGGCCACCGATTTGGTGCGGCCGGTGACGCTCAGGTAGTTGATGCCCGCCTCGTCGATGGTCGCCGTGACGTCCGCGACGAACTGTTCGGTCGCCGGGACCAGCCGGGGGCGCAGGGCCGAGTACCCGGCCACGGCGCGGTCGATGCGGCGCAGGGACATGGCCTCACCCTCCCACGGCCGGTGCCTCGGAGCGCCCACCGCGCCGGGGCCACCCCGCGTCGCCGGGGCGGCCTTGTCTCGCCGGGGTGCCGTGGTGCCCCGGCGGGGCAGCGGGACACCGGCACGACAGGCGGACCCCGGCGGCGCAGTACGGCGACCGGGTCAGGAGGTCAGAAGCCGCCGTCGCGGGCCATGTTGTTGAAGCGCGAGTAGTGGCCCTGGAAGGCGAGCACGAGGTCGGCGGTGGGGCCGTTGCGGTGCTTGGCGACGATGACGTCGGCCTCGCCGTCGCGCTCGGGGTCCGAGCGGTCGCGGTGCAGGAGGATGACGACGTCGGCGTCCTGCTCGATCGAGCCCGACTCACGCAGGTCCGACATCTGCGGGCGCTTGTCGGTGCGCTGCTCGGGGCCTCGGTTCAGCTGGCTGATCGCGATGACCGGCACCTCGATCTCCTTGGCGAGCAGCTTGAGCGCACGCGAGAACTCGGCGACCTCCTGCTGACGCGACTCGACCTTCTTGCCGCTGGTCATCAGCTGCAGGTAGTCGATGACGATGAGCTTGAGGTTGTGCTGCTGCTTGAGCCGGCGCGCCTTGGCCCGGATCTCCATGAGCGACATGTTCGGGCTGTCGTCGATGAACAGCGGGGCGTTGGAGATCTTGCCCATGATCCGCGCGAGCTTGGTCCACTGGTCCTGGTTCTTCAGGCCGCGGCGCAGGTCCTGGAGCTGGATGGTGGCCTCGGCGGAGAGGATGCGCATCGTGATCTCGGTGCGGCTCATCTCGAGGGAGAACACCGCCGCGGCCATGTCGTGCTTGATGGCCGCGGCCCGCACGATGTCGATGCCGAGCGTGGACTTGCCCACGGCCGGGCGCGCCGCGACGACGATCATCTGGCCCGGGTGCAGGCCGTGGGTCAGCGCGTCGAGCTCGAGGAAGCCGGTGGGCACGCCGATGAGGTCGTCGGTGCGCCCCGAGGCGGCCTCGATCTCCTCCATCGTCTCGTTGAGCAGCTCGCCGAGCGCGTGGTAGTCCTCGCCGCCGCGCTTCTCGGCGACGGAGTACACCTCGGCCTGGGCCCGGTTGACGATCTCGTCGATGTCGCCCTCGCCCTGCCCGTAGCCCATCTGCACGATGCGCGTGCCGGCCTCGACGAGCCGGCGCAGCACCGCCCGCTCGTGGACGATCTCGGCGTAGTAGCCGGCGTTGGCCGCCGTGGGCACCGACTGGATCAGCTGGTGGAGGTAGGCCTGGCCGCCGACCCGGGCGAGGTCGCCGCGCTTGGTCAGCTCGTCGGCGACGGTGATGGCGTCGGCGGGCTCGCCGCGGCCGAAGAGGTCGAGGACGGCGTCGAAGATCGCCTCGTGGGCCGGCCGGTAGAAGTCGTGGGCCTTGACCTCCTCGAGGCAGTCGGCGATGGCGTCCTTGTCGAGGAGCATCGAGCCCAGCACCGACTGCTCGGCGTGCAGGTCCTGCGGCGGCACCCGCTCGTCGGGGCGCTCGGACGGTCCGGCGAAGGCCTCGCTCAGCTCCGCGATGCTCACCTGTTGCTCCCCTTCACCGACTGGTCCTGGCCCCTCCTCGAGGGGGTCCGCACCGTGGCCGTCGGACTCTGACAAGGTCACCAGAGAGCACCGACAGCGGGGGCGCCGCAGTCACCGTAGGACCTGCGCGCGCGCCCTCCAAGCCGGGGGGCCGAACGGCTGGGGACGGTCTGTGGAGAACGTGGGGAAAACGCCCGGCAACGTTGTGCACCGTCGGTGGACAACCCTGTGGACACCGCGCCCAGTGGGCTCCCAGCAAGGCGCTGACCTGCGATGACGTCGTCCACGGCATGTGCACCGCAGAAAGTCTCGGGCGTGTCCCGGTCCACAGGGGGCGCGCCGCGCCGCGGGGTGTCGGCGGCCTCCCCCGCCCGTTCGGACGGGCACCTCGACGGGCCGTTCGGCCGAGCCCGCGTGGTGCCGCCGCGCCACGGTGATGAGGACTGCGACCGGCCTCAGCCGGCCCGGCCGTACCGTTCGGCGGCGCGCGCCCGCGCCTTGGCCGCCTCGACCTCGCGGTCCTTCGGCGGGGCGCTGGTCACGAGCGCGTCGAGCAGGTGCTGCGTGGCGTGCGCGACCTCCTCCACGGCCCGCGCGAAGGCGTCCTCGTTGGCCTGCGACGGGCGAGTGGCACCGCTGACCTTGCGGACGTACTGGAGGGCCGCGGCGCGCACCTCGTCCGTGGTCGCGGGCGGCTCGAAGTTGTGGAGCTGGCGGATGTTGCGGCACATGCCCTCCACCGTAGGCGCGGTCGCCGCAGGTGGCGAGGGGCCAGGACAGCCTCACCTGCGGTGTGTCGCGCGCTCGACGGGAGCAGACTGGCTGCCATGAGAACCGTGGGTCTCGAGCAGCTCGGCCGCCACCTCGCCGCCCTCCCCGGTCGCCCCCGCGTCGTCGTCTCCGGCAACGTCGCGGTCCCCTGGGAGGCGGTCCACACCCTCGACGCCGCCCGCGAGGAGTACGTCCTCCACGCACTCAACGCGCCGCCGGGCATCCCCGAGCGGCCCGGCGTCACCGCCGAGACCTGCTTCGTCGGGAGCGGGATGCGGCGCCACCCGAACCTGTCCTACGTCCCGAGCCGGCTCTCGCTCGTCCCCGTGCTCTACGCCGGGCCGCTGGCCCCCGACGTCGTCATCGTGCAGTGCGCCCCGCCCCGCGACGGGATGCTCTCGCTCGGCATCGAGGTCAACGTCCTGCCCGCCGCCGTCGAGGCCTGCCGGGCCCGCTCCGGGCTCGTCGTCGCGGTCGTGAACGACCGGATGCCCTACACCGGCGGCGACGCGCTGCTCGACACCTCGCTCGTCGACCTCGCCGTCGAGGTGTCCGTGCCGGTGCCGTCGCACGCCCCCCTCGTGCCGGACGACGACAGCCGCCTCATCGGCGAGCGCATCGCGGACCGGGTGCCCGACGGTGCCACGCTCCAGGCGGGGATCGGCGGCATCCCCGACGCGACCATCGCCGCGCTCACCGGCCGGCGCGGGCTGCGGGTGTGGACCGAGATGTTCTCCGACGGCGTCGTCGCGCTCGACCGCGCCGGGGCCCTCGACCCGGACCACCCGCTGACGACGTCCTTCCTCTTCGGGTCGCAGGACCTCTACGACTGGGTCGACGGCAACCCGCGGGTGCGGATGACGCGCACCGAGACCACGAACGACCCCGGCCTCATCGCCCGCCAGCGCGCGATGACGTCGGTGAACTCGGCCCTCGAGGTCGACCTGTTCGGCCAGGCCAACGCCTCGCGCATCGACGCGCGCATCCACTCCGGCTTCGGCGGGCAGACCGACTTCGTGGTCGGCGCGCTGCACTCACCCGGCGGCCAGTCGTTCATCGCGCTGCGCTCGTGGCACCCGAAGGCGAACTGCTCCACCGTCGTCCCGCTCCTCGACGAGCCGGTGACCAGCGTGCAGCAGACCGCGATCGTCACCGAGCAGGGCGCCGCCGAGCTGTTCGGCTACGACCAGCGCGGGCAGTGCCGGCACATCATCCGCGACGCCGCGCACCCCGACGTGCGCGACGAGCTCTGGGAGGAGGCGCGGGCCCTCGGGCTCGCCTGAGCGACACCGCTCCTGCGTCACCATCCGTCACCGGCTCGCGCCGACCACCATCCACCGGTCGGTGCGCACGCGCAGCCACATGAGCGTGCCGCGCACCCCCATGAAGACGGTGAAGGCGAGCCACAACCAGGTCACGGCGTCGGACTGCCCCTTGGCAGAACCACCTTGGAGCAACCAGTCGCCGGCCAAGTGCACCGCGAGGACCACCGGGAGGTAGGCGGCGAGCGTGGCGAGCATCGCCCCCGCCAGCCAGCGGCCGTCGCCCGCGCCGATGAGGACGCCGTCGACGACGAAGACGAACCCCGAGAGCGGCTGCCCCAGCGCCACGACGAGGAGCCCGGCGGCGACCGCCGCCTGGACGCCGGCGTCGGGCGTGAACAGCGGTCCGACCCAGGGCCGCACGAGCAGCACGACGAGCCCGAGCACGACTCCGCCGAGGATGCCCCAGCGCACCATCAGGCGGGTCGCGGCCCGGGTCGTCGCGAGGTCGCCGGCGCCGAGCGCCTTGCCGGTGATGGCCTGCGCCGCGATGGCCAGCGCGTCGAGGGCGAAGGTGAGGAAGGACCAGATGGTCGCCGTCACCTGGTAGCCGGCCAGCGGCACGTCGCCGAGGCCGGCCGCGACCCAGGTGGTGAGGACGAGGACACCCCGCAGGGCCAGGGTCCGCACGAGGAGGGGCACGCCGTCGCGCGCGGCCGCGAGCACCCGGCCCGGGTGGGCCCGCAGCGGCACCCCGGTGCGGCCGGCCTCCCGGACGAGCACGACGACGAGCGCCACGGCCATCCCGTACTGGGCGATGACCGTCCCCCACGCCGACCCGGCGATGCCCCACCCGAGGCCGTGGACGAACCAGACGTTGAGCAGCCCGTTGGCGGTGAAGCCGGCCAGCGCCGCGAACAGAGGAGTCCGGGTGTCCTGCAACCCCCGCAGGACACCGGTCGTCGCGAGGACGACGAGCATCGCGGGCAGCCCGAACGCGGACACCCGCAGGTAGGTGGTGGCCTCCTCGAGCACGGCCGGCGAGGCACCGAACAGGCCCGACAGGGTCCGCGCGCCCCCCGCCACCGCGAGCGTGGTCACCGCGCCGAGGCCCACCGCGAGCCACGTGCCGTCGATGCCCGCCGCGACCGCTCCGGCCCGCGACCCGGACCCGAGCTGGCGGGCGACGACGCTCGTCGTGCCGTAGGCGAGGAAGACGAAGATGTTCGCGGCCGTCAGCAGCACCGCGCTCGCGACCCCCAGGCCGGCGAGCGGCTCGACCCCAAGGCGCCCCACGATCGCGGAGTCCACCAGGAGGAAGAGCGGCTCGGCCACGAGGGCGAGGAAGGCCGGGAGCGCGAGGCGCAGGACCTCGCGGTGCTGGCCGTCGGCCGGGCTGGCGCTCACCCCGGCACTCTCGCACGCCTCGCCGCCGGGGGCGCGCGACGTCCGCCCGGCACGCGGGAGGGCCCCGCCGGCGTGCTGCCGGCGGGGCCCCCACGGGGATGGTGCGTCAGCTCGTGGCGGGGGTCCCGCCGACGAGCACCGAGCCGGTCCCGAGGACCGCGCCCTCGGACGAGACGACGTTCATCTCGCCGAACAGCTGGCGACCGGACGCGGCCGCCGCCTGCGGCGTGATCGCCCCGGTGATCTCCACCGACTGGCCACCGTCGAGCGCCACCGCGCCGGCCGGCACCGAGAGGGTGCCGAGCGCCGAGGAGAAGAAGACGTCGCGGTAGTCCAGCTGGGTCGTGCCCGCGGGCACCGAGTAGCCGTCGACGACGACCGTGTACGTGCCCGGCGCCGGGTTGGCGATCGAGACCGCCTCCTCGGAGTCACCGTCGGCGGACTGCCCGACCTGCGCACCCGTCGGCCCGAAGACCGTCAGGTCGAGGTCGGCCCCGAGGTCGGAGGTGTTGCCGATGACGGCGTCGAGGCGGCTGGCCCCGGCCGGCACGGCGACCTCGTACTCGAGGGTGTCACCGTCGGCGATGGTGGCGCGCTCCGCGTGGGCCGAGCCGAGCGGCCCGCCCCTCGGCGTCACGGTCACCGGACCGAAGTCGTTCTTCACGGTCCAGGAGACCGGGGTCGACTGACCCGTGGTGGCCTCGACGGTCTGGATGGCCGGGTCGACGGTGACGCCCTGGACGGCGGCCGTGACCTTGAACGGGTTGTCCAGGAACGGCGAGGTGCGCCGCGACTCCACGATCAGCTCCCACACGCCCGGCAGCGGGTTGGCGTAGGACCGCGAGCTCGGCTTGCAGGCCGCGACGTCGCTGAAGTTCGTGTAGCAGGCCGTCGTCGCGGTGCTGTCGACCGGGACGCCGTACGGGTTGAACGCGACCCAGCGCACCTGGCTCTTCGTGGCGATGCCCGACAGGTTGACCTGGAGGGCCTTGGTGCCCTCGGGGACGGTGACGAACACGCGCTCGAAGAGGTTGCGCTGCACCGAGCCGGAGGTGCTCGTCGCGTACGACGGCGCCTTCAGGTCGGTGGAGACGACGACCGCCAGCATCACGCGGTGGTCGACGAGCGGCGTCTTCGGGTCGTCGATCTCGAGGATCGCCGAGTGCAGCCCACCGGTCTTCGCGCGGGCCTTGACCGCGACGTCGACCGGCTGGCCCTGGCGGAGGTTCACCGAGGACGGCGCCGAGAAGGTCCCGTCGTTGCCGACGATGCGGACCTTGTGCTGGACCGCACCCGAGGCGCCGGAGGTCCGGGTCACCGTGACGGGGTAGGTCTTGCTCTCGCCGACCTTCTGGCCACCCTTGCCGGCGGCGCAGTCGTTGTAGACGCCCGTGCCCTTGCCGGGCTTCGCGAGGAAGTCGGAGAGGGCGGTGCAGACGTCGGCCGTGGCCGTGTAGTCGACGGTCTTCGGGTTCTTGCGCAGGAGCTTCCACGCACCCGGGACGTCGAGCTGACCCGTGCCCTGACCGGCGGCCTCGAGCGACTTCTGGAAGTCGGCCGAGGTGTAGACCGCCTCACGCAGCTGCTTCGGGGTGATGGGCGTCCCGCTCTGGAAGCCGGCCGAGAGCAGGAGCGCAGCGGAACCGGCGGCCTGCGGGGAGGCCATCGAGGTGCCGTTGAACATGGCGTAGCCGACGGGCAGCGTGTAGCCGGCCTCGGCGAGGTCGGGCTGCTTGAGCCACTGGGGCACGGTGGAGATCGCCGAGCCGGGGGCCATCACGTTCGGCTTGAACCCGCCGTCCTCGCGCGGGCCGCGCGAGGAGTAGTTGTGCAGCGCGAGCTTGCTGGAGACGACCGAGCCGTAGTTGGCCAGCCAGGTCTCCTTGCTCACCGAGGACGCGACGCTCACGACGTCGGTGGCCACGGACGGGTCACCGATGGTGTTGATGCCCGCGCCGCTGTTGCCGGCGGAGATGAAGAGCTGGACGCCGTAGACGTCGATGAGCCGGTCGTAGAGCTGCGCCCGGGCGTTGTTGCCGTCGTTGAGGGCCGGGAGGCCACCGATCGACATGTTGACGACGTCGACGCCGCGGTTGGCGACGAGGTCGACCATGCCGTCGGTCAGCGCGGCGTTGGTGCAGCCGCCGCCCCAGGTGCAGGCTCGCGACGAGACGACGTTGGCGCCGGGCGCCTGGCCGTCCATCTTGCCGCCGAACAGGCTGTGACCGGCCGCGATGCCCGCGACGTGGGAGCCGTGGGCGTCCTCGACGATGCCGATGTTGACGAAGTCGGCCTTCTGGCCGGGCAGCCCGGCCGGGGTCAGGTCGACGTCCTCGCGGTACTCGACCGTGAAGGGCATCCGCTCGACGATGTCGGTCTTCGGGTCGTCCGTGCCGAAGTGCGAGTACTGGCCGTTCTCGCGGTACGGGCGCATCTTCTCGTTCGCCGCGAAGACGTTGTCCTGGTTCGCGTCGACCCAGATGTCGTGGCTGGCCGGGTCGTATAGGACACCGAAGACGTCGGTGGTGTCTCCGTCACGGTTGACGTCGCCGCCGGGCTCGCTGCCCTTGGTGATCGCCTCCGAGAAGCGGTTCACGAGGTAGCTGCCGGCCGGGGCCGTCCAGGTGGCGCCCTGGTAGCTGAAGCTCGGGCCGGAGACCGGCGTGAGCATCGCGCGCCAGGTGGCGTCGCCGTCGAGCAGCGGGTCGGTGGCGGTGACCCAGTCGGTGATCTTGCGCGCGCCGGTGGAGGTCTTCTGCAGCGCGGGGTGGTCGAGGTCGACACCCGAGTCGAGGACACCGATGGTCACGCCCCGGCCGTCCCAGCGGGGGTTGGACTTCTTGAAGTCCACCGAGCCGGTCTCGTCGGTCGGCATGTACGGGTTGGCGTTCGGGGTGCTCTTCCCCGGGCCCGGGTAGGTCTTGGTCTTGGCACCCTTGCCGTCCGCGGCGGGCGCGGGCAGCTTGACCGTCTCGTCGAGGTCGACGGCGTCGACCTTCGAGAGGGCCGCGACCTCGGCCACGGCGCCGGTGGGGACGCTGGCGCGGACGTAGCCGACCTTGTCGTTCGTCATGCCGACCCAGCCGCCCTGCGCGCGGATGGAGTCCGCGACGGCCTTGGTCGTGCCCTTCTCGACGGCGAGGATCAGGGTGACCCGCTTGGTGCCCTTGGCCTGCGCCTTGTCGAGCAGCTCGACGTCGTGCTGGCCGAGCTTGCGCTCGGTGGGGCTCGTCGTGGGGTCCTTCACCTCCTTCGTCTGGAGGGTGGCCTGCGGGGCCTTCTCGAGCGGAGCCGCCGGGTCACTGCGGTCGGCTCCGGCGGCGGTGGCCGCCCCGAGCGAACCCGTGGTGAGGGCTGCGGCTGCGAGGCCCGCGAGCGCGACGCGCGCGGACCGTCGGTGGATGGGGTGTCTCATCGGTGTCCTGTCTTTCCCGAGATGCACTCTGCCTGCATCGGGCATCGGTGCCGACAGGGAACCACGCAAAGTGCGCCAGGGGAACAGCAGAAGCGCAGGAGATCGAGGATTTACCTCCGCTTTACCAACGGGCGCGCATCGCGTTCCGGCGGAACGGAGCTCACGCGCCGGCGACGACCTCGACCGCGGCCTCGCGGCGCGGGTCACCGGCGGCGAGCAGCTCGCCGTCCTCGCGGCGGTAGGCCGCACCGACGCCGCCGAAGTACATCGAGCGGGCCCCGTGGTCGGTGGCGCGCAGGCCCGCGGCGTGCACCGCGGCGGTGATGGCAGGGTCGGACTCGTGCTCCACGACGGGGCGGCCCGACGCGTCGAAACGCACATGCACGCGCGGCGCCTCGATGGCCGTGCGCAGGTCGGCGCCGTGGAGGCAGCCCTGCCCCAGCACCTGCATGAGGGCGGTCGTGATGCGGTCCGCGCCGGGCGACCCGACGGCGATGACGCGCCCGTCGGCGGCCCGCCCGGTGGTCGGGGCCATGTTCGAGGCGAGCCGGGTACCGGGCGCCAGCGCATGCAGCCCCAGCCGGTTCAGCTCGGGCTCACCGAGGGCGTTGTTGAGCAGCATCCCGGTGCCGGGCACCGTGATCCCCGCGCCGTAGCCGGCGGACACCGTGACGGCGCAGGCGAGCCCGTCGGCGTCGACGGTCGAGACGTGGGCGGTGGAGGCCGAGGTCGGCAGCCCGGCGAGGCCGTGCCGGTCGACGGAGGACAGCAGGGCGTGGCCGGCGGCGTCGAGGTCGGTGGCGACGTCGTGCACCTCGAACCGGTAGCGCAGGACGGCCTGCTGCACGGCGAGCACGTCGGCCCAGTCGTAGGAGCCGTGCCGGGCCAGCTCGCCGAGCATCACGGCCAGCATCGGCCCGCCCACCGACGGCGGCGGGTTGACGGCGAGGTCCCAGTCACCGACGATGCGCCGCACCGGGACCCGCTCGACGGGCACCGCCTGCTCGAGGTCGGCCGCCGTGACCAGCCCCTCGTGCGCGGCCATGTCGGCAACCATCGCCCGGCCCACCTCGCCGGTCGTCAGGACGCCCGCGCCGCGCGCCGCGACGAGGTCGAGGACGTCGGCGAGCATCGGGTTGGTGGCGACCTGCCCAGCGCGCAGCGGGGCACCGTCGGAGGAGGTGACCACACCGTGCGCCTCGGGGTCGGTCCCGAAGAGGCTGTCGGCGACGAAGCCCAGGTACCGGGCCGCGGCGGCCCCCATCGGGTAGCCGTCCCGGCACGCTACTGCTGCGGGGGCCACGACCTCGGCCCACGGGGCTACCCCGAAGCGGGTCACGGCGTCCTCGCAGGCGGCGGCGGCGAGCGGGGTGGCCACCGACCCGTGGCCGGCGAACATCGTCACGCCCCCGCCGTACTCGGTGTACACCTCGCGCACACCGCGCCCGAAGGCGTCCCGGGGGAGGCCGCGGCCGGGCATCTCGACGTTGCCGTCGAGCACCACGGGCTCCTCGCCCGCTGCCCACACCGACACGAAGGCGCCGCCACCGAGCGAGACGATGCCGGGCTCGGTGGCCATCGCCGCGAGCGCCGCGGCCACCGCGACGTCGACGGCGTTGCCGCCCGCGCGGGCCACCGTCCGGCCGGCCGCGAGCGAGACCGGACCGGTCGCCGCGATCGCCACCTGACCCACGCGCCGCATCCTGCCACCGGCGCCCCACGTCCCGTCGCCCGGCGTCCGGCGGACCGGTAGCGTTCGGGGGCATGACCCGCCCGCCCCTCGCCGTGATCGCCGGCACCGGGTTCTACGACCTCGAGGCGCTCGAGGACCGCGTCGAGGAGAGCATCGACACCCGCTGGGGCCCGGCCCGGGTGACCCGAGGGTCCTGGCACGGGCTGCCCGTCGTCTTCCTCACCCGGCACGGCCCCGGCCACTCGGTACCGCCGCACCTCGTGAACTACCGCGCGAACATCCGCGCCCTCGCCGACCTCGGCTGCGAGGACGTGCTCGCCGTCAACGTCACCGGCTCGATCGACCCCGGGCTGGTGCCCGGCGACCTGCTCTGCCTCGACGACTTCCTCGACCTCACCCGCCAGCGCCCGCTGACCTTCTTCGACGGCAGTGGCCCCGAGGGCGTCGTCCACGTCGACGTCACGACGCCGTACCACCCGGCGCTGCGCCGCGAGCTGCTCGAGGCCGCCGTCGCGGCCGGTCACCCGCTGCGCGACGGCGGGGTCTACGCGGCCTTCGAGGGGCCGCGCTTCGAGACCGCCGCCGAGATCCGCCTCGCCCGCCTCGCCGGGGGCGACGTCGCGGGGATGACCGGGGTCCCCGAGGTCGTCCTCGCGCGCGAGGCCGGGCTCCGGTACGCCGCCGTCGCGCTGGTCGTCAACCCCTGCACCGGGGTCGGTGACTCCGAGGAGCCGATCACGATGGAGGACATCGAGGCCGTGCTCGCCACGAGCCGCGAAGCCGTCCTCGCGGTCCTCGACGAGCTCGTCCACACCCGCGCCACGTTCACCGAGGAGGGCACCGGATGAGCCGGCTGGCCATCGAGGGCGCGTCGTACGTCGTCACCGTCGACGACGCCGACACCGTCCTCACCGACACCACCGTCGTCGTCGAGGACGGCACCATCACCGAGGTGCGACCGTCGGCCGACGGGCCGGTCGACGCCGACGAGGTCCTCGACGCCCGCGGCCGGCTGCTCATGCCGGGGTTGGTCAACCTCCACACGCACCTGCCGATGACGCTGCTGCGCGGTCTGGCCGAGGACGTCGACCTCCAGGGCTTCCTCACCCGGGTCTGGGCGGCCGAGGGCGCCGTGATGGACCCCGCCACCGTCGAGCTCGGCGCCTCGCTCGGGGCCCTGGAGTCCCTCCTCGGCGGCTGCACCACCCAGCTCGACATGTACTTCCACCACGAGGCCGCGCACCGCGGCGCGGTGGCCGCCGGCAGCCGGCACGTCATCGGGCCGGTGTTCATGGACGGCCCCGGCCCCGACGGCCTCGCCTGGGAGGAGCGCATCGCCCTGATGCGGGCCTGGCCCGCCGCGATGACCGCGCTCGGTGGCCCTGAGGTCCCCGTCCCGGCGATGCCACACGCCACCTACACCTGCTCGCCGGAGAAGCTCGCCGAGGTCGCCCGGGTGCTCGGTGAGGTGGGGGACGGGCACCGCACGCTGCTCACGACCCACGTCTCGGAGAACGCGTTCGAGAACGACGACGTCCGCGGCCGCTACGGCGCAACGCCCACGGAGGTGCTCTCGGGCGCCGGCTGGCTCGACGGCGCCGCACCCTTCGTCGCCGGCCACGGGGTGCACCTCACCCCCTCCGACCGCGAGCTCCTCGCCGCGGCCGGCGGGGCCGTGGCGCACTGCGCGGGCTCGAACCAGAAGCTGGCCAGCGGCGCCCTGCACTGGGAGGACGTGCGCGGCAGCGGCGTCCGGCTCGGCATCGGCACCGACGGCTGCTCCTCGTCCAACGACCTCGACATGTGGCAGTCGATGCGCCAGGCCGCGCTGCTCGCCCGGCTCACGAGCGGGCGGCCCGACGTCGCGAGCGCCCACGAGGTGCTGCGCGCGGCCACCGTCGACGGAGCGCACGCCCTCGGCCTCGGCGACCTCGTCGGCTCGGTCGAGGTCGGCAAGCGCGCCGACCTCGTCCTCCTCGACCTCGAGCGCCCGCACCTCACGCCCGTCCACGACGTGCACGCCCTCCTCGTCTTCGCCGCCGGGCGCAGCGACGTCACCGACGTGCTCGTCGACGGCGAGGTGGTCGTCCGCGCCGGCCGGAGCACCCGGCTCGACACCGCCGACCTGCTGGCCCGGGCCCGCGAGCGCGGCGCCACCGCGGGAGCGGCCGCCCGGGCGGCGGCGGAGCAGCCGTGAGCAGCCTCCCCGTCACCCCGCCCCCCGCCGAGAGCGCGGAGGAGGTCATCGAGCGGCTCGGGATGGTCCCGATCCCGGAGGAGGGTGCCTGGTACGTGGCCGGTCCGCGCACCCAGGGCCTCAACGCCATCACCGTGCTCCTCACCAACCGCCCCGACGGCTTCTCGGCGATGCACCGGCTGACCATCGACGAGGGGTGGCAGTGGCTGGCCGGCGACCCGGCGGCGCTGCTTCGGCTGCGCCCGGGCGGCTCGGGTGTCCTCAACTACGTCGGCGAGGAGCACGCCCAGGTCCTCGTCCGCAAGAACACGTGGATGGGCGCCACCACCCTCGGGTACTGGACCCTCCTGTCCTGCTGGTGCGCCCCGGCCTTCCGCCCCGAGCACTTCGAGCTCGGCGAGCGCGCCGCGCTCACCGAGGAGTACCCCACCTTCACGGCCGAGATCCAGACCCTGACCCGCGAGCAGCCGGCCGGGCGGATGCGGTGACCGCCCTCGTCACCGGGGCGAGCGGCGGCCTCGGCCGCGCCGTCGCGGTGGCGCTGGCCGCGGCCGGACACGACGTCGGCGTCCACTACCGCGGCGACGCGGACGGCGCCGCCGGGACCTGCCGGCAGGTCGAGCACACCGGTCGGCGGGGTGTCGCGCTGCACGCCGACCTCGCGGTGGTGGACGCCGCAGGCCTCGACGCCGCCGTCGCCGACCTCCTCGACCGGTGCGCCGCCGAGGTCGGCGAGCCGTCGGTGCTCGTGCTCAACGCCGCCCCGCAGGACCACCTCCCCTGGGACGACCTCGACACCGCCGCGTGGGACGCCCACCTCGTCGGGGGGTTGCGGCCGAGCGCGGCGCTGCTGCGCGGGGCCACCACCCGGATGACCGACGGCGGCGTGGTCGTGGTCGTCGGGTCGGTCGAGGGCGTGCGCGCCACCGCGGCCGGCGCCGCCTACGGCGCGACCAAGGCCGCGCTGCACCACCTCGTCGCGAGCTCGGCCCAGGTCCTGGGTCGCCGAGGGGTGCGGGTGGTCGGTGTGGCGCCCGGGCTCGTCCACCGGGAGGGCCTGGAGCAGGACTGGCCCGAGGGGGTCGCGCGCTGGCGGGCGGCCTCGGCGCTCGGGCGGCCGGTGCTCGCCCTCGAGGTGGCCGCGACCATCGCGTTCCTCTCCTCGCCCGCGGCGTCGGGCATCACGGGCACCACCGTCGCGGTCGACGCGGGATGGTCGGCCGCCCCCGGCTGGTGACCCGGTCCGACGGACGACACGATGACCGCCGACGCCTCTCGCACGAGCACGCACCGCAGCACGACCGGGCACTGCGTGTCGTCGGCCGGTCGCCCGTAGGTCCCTCGGAGGTCCGCTCCACCCGGGCCGCTCTGGTCCCATCCGCCCCATCCGACCCAAGCACGCCGGGGCATCGGAACTCCTCGGTAACGACCCCGCAACGAAGCCGGGTCGCATGCGGTGGGGCGCGCATCTGGCCGTAGCATCTGCTCGTCTGACCCGTCCTCCCGAGGAGATCCTCCATGAAGTCTTCGCGTTACCTCGTCGCGGTCCCCGCGGCGCTCGCCCTGGCCCTCGCGGGCTGTGGCGGCAGCACCGGCAACTCCGGTGGCAGCACCGACACCGGCTCGGCCGCCGCCGGCGCCCCGACCGACGACTCGAAGTGCGCGGACGCCGCCGTCTTCTGCATCGGCCTGGTCACCGACACCGGCAAGGTCGACGACAAGTCGTTCAACCAGTCGGCGCACGAGGGCGCGAAGGCCGCGGCCGCGGAGCTCAAGGGCTACTACAAGTACATCGAGACCCAGGACGCCAAGGACTACGCGGCCAACATGGCCCAGTTCACGAACAAGAAGTACGACGTGGTCGTCACCGTCGGCTTCCTCATGACCGACGCCACCGCCGCGGCCGCCAAGGGCAGCCCCGACACCAAGTTCATCGGTGTCGACCAGGGCTACGACGCCACCAAGGTGACCGAGAAGAACATCACCGGGCTGGTCTTCCCCGAGGACCAGGCGGGCTACGGCGCCGGCTACCTCGCGGGCCTGATGACCAAGACCAACCAGCTCGGCCAGGTCCTCGGCCTCGAGATCCCGCCGGTCCAGAAGTACGCCAAGGGCTTCGAGGCGGGCGCCAAGGCCGCCAACCCCTCGGTCAAGGTCTCGACCGTCTACCACCCCGCCGGCGACAACGCCTTCAACGACCCGGTGTGGGGCGCGGGTGAGGCCCGCAAGATGCTCGCGCAGAAGGCCGACGTCATCTTCGGCGCCGGTGGCAACACCGGCAACGGTGCCCTCCAGGAGGTCGCCAAGTCCTCCGGTGCGGGCACCAGCACCTTCTGCATCGGTGTCGACACCGACCAGTGGGACACCGTCCCGGCCGCCCAGCCGTGCCTCGTCACCTCCGCGGAGAAGCTCATCACCAAGGGCGTGACCGACACGATCACGACGGCCAAGGACGGCGCCTTCGAGGGTCTGCAGACCCTCGGCCAGGCCGGCCTGTCGGACTACCACGACTTCGACAGCAAGATCCCGGACGAGGTCAAGACCAAGGTCGCCGACATCGTCAAGCAGATGGAGGCCGGCACGCTGAAGACCGGCGTGACCCTCTGACGCAGGCGCTTCGCGGTCACCTCGTGTGACCACTCGTGCGACGAGGGGGCGGGCATCCACCGGATGCCCGCCCCTTCGCACGTCCCCCGCCCGCAGCCCGGGCCCGGCGGACTGGCAGAACGTGCCGATGCCAGCGGCCACGATCGGGCACCCCCGCACTTCCGCCCACGCGGGCCGCAGGCCAGACTGTGGGCACCCGAGCCCGAGCCATTGGAGACCCATGTCCGAGACCAGCACGGCAGCGCAGCCGTCGCCGCCCGCGGAGCCCGAGCCCCGCGAGCCCCGCGACCGCGGAGGCCTGCTCGCCTACCTCATCGGCCACCAGAGCGGCGTGACGATCATCGTCGCCCTCCTCATCTCGCTGGCGATCGGCTGGGCGATCATCCTGTCGCAGGGGGTCAACGCCCCCTACGCGTACGAGACGCTCGTGCGCGAGGCCCTCTTCGTCGACGGGTCCTTCACCCGAACCCTGCAGAAGACCGCCCCGCTCGTGCTCACCGGGCTCGCCGTCGTGCTCCCGCTGCGCCTCGGCCTGTTCAACATCGGCGGCCAGGGCCAGTTCGCGACCGGCGCGATCTTCGGTGCCTGGGTGGCCTACGTCACCGGCGGCTCCGGCATCCTCGGCGCCGTGCTCGGCATGGTCGTCGGCCTCGTCTGCGGCGCGCTCGTCGGCGTCCTCGTCGGTGTCCTCAAGACCTGGCGCGGCGTCCACGAGGTCATCTCGACGATCATGCTCAACTACATCGTCGCGGGCGTCACGTTCTGGCTCGTCGTCGGGCCGCTGCAGGCCGAGTCCTCCAAGACCAGCGGCATCCCGCAGACCGAGGAGATCCCCGAGGCCGCCCAGCTCGGCGCCGTCGGCGGCGTGCCGATCGGGTTCGTCATCGCCGTCGTCCTCGCGGTGGCCTGCTGGTGGATGCTCTCGCGCACCACCCTCGGCTTCAAGTTCAACACCGTCGGCGCCAACAAGAGCGCGGCCGGCTACGCGGGCATCTCGATCTCCACGATCACCGTCCTCGCCATGGCCCTCGGCGCCGGCCTGGCCGGGCTCGGCGGGGCCCTCGAGGCCGAGGGCACGCTGCACCGCTTCGAGCCGGCCATCGTCGGCACGCTCGGGTTCGACGGCATCACCATCGCGCTGCTCGCCCGGGCCAACCCGCTGGCCACCATCCCCGCGGCCTTCCTCGTCGGGATGCTGCGCACCGGGGCCGCCGGCCTGCAGTTCGCCACGCAGAGCCCCGCGCTGCCGAGCGGCATCACGCCCGAGATCGTCGACGTCCTCCTCGCGACGATCCTCCTCATGGTCTCGATCCCCGTGCTCGGCAAGTGGCTGTTCCGCAGCCGTGCCGACAAGGTGAGCGTGGCCTCCACGAGCTGGGGGAACTGACATGACCACCTGGGTCGCCAAGAACCGCTCCACCCTGCTCATCGCGGCCGTCGTCCTCGTGGCCGCGTACGTCTTCTACTACGCCAAGCACGACATCGCCCCGTCGATGTACGGATCGGCGTGGGGCTACGCCATCCCGCTCGTCCTCGCCGCCCTCGTCGGCGTCATCGGCGAGCGCTCGGGCGTCGTCAACATCGGCATCGAGGGCCAGATGCTGCTCGCCGCGTTCGCCGGGTTCTTCGGCGCCGCGTACAGCGGCTCGATGCTCGTCGGCGTCCTCGCGGGCGTCGGCACCGGCCTCATCGCCGGTGGCTTCCTCGCGTGGACCACGGTGCGCTGGCGGATGGACCAGATCATCGCCGGTGTCGTCCTCAACATCATCGCCACGGGCATCACGTCCTTCTACCTCAAGTCCGGCGAGATCCTCCCGGGTGTCATCCCCAACCTCGACGTGCCGCTGCTCAAGGACATCCCGCTCATCGGCGAGACGTTCTTCAGCGGCCGCAGCGCCATCGCGCTCATCGCGATCATCGCGGCCGTCGCGGTCCACCTCGCCCTCTTCCACACCCGCTGGGGCCTGCGCACCCGCGCGGTCGGCGAGTACCCGTCGGCCGCCGACACCGCCGGCATCAACGTCGAGCGGCTGCGCCTGGTCAACGTCACGCTCGCGGGTTCGCTCGCCGGGCTGGCCGGCCTCTACCTCTCGATGGACGCCTCGGCCTCCTTCGAGCGGGGCATCACCGCCGGCCGCGGCTTCCTGGCCCTCGCGATCATGATCATGGGCGCGTGGCGGCCGCTGCGGGCGCTGGTCATGGCGCTGTTCTTCGGCTTCATCAACGCCGTCGCCTCCCAGCTGCAGCAGACCGGCGGGTTCGACGTCCCGCCGCAGCTGACCGGCACCCTCCCGTACGTGGCGACGCTCGTCGTCCTCGCCGTCGCCGCCGGCCGGGTCCGAGGTCCGGCCGCCGCAGGACAGCCCTACGTCAAGAAGGACCAGTGATGAGCCAGACGCCCGAGACCCCCGGGTCCCCCCAGGTCCCCGACGTCCACACCGACACCCAGGCGGCCGTCGAGTCCCACCTCGACACGAGCGAGGAGCACCTCGCCGCGGTCGTGACCAACGAGGACATCCTCGCGCTGCCTCCCGAGCAGTCCGGCTTCGGCGAGGGCAACGTCGGCGAGGTCCTCCTCGACATCGAGGGTCTGTCCAAGTCCTTCGGGCCGGTGCGGGCCAACCGCGACATCTCACTGCAGGTCCGCCGCGGCGAGATCGTGGCGCTGCTCGGGGAGAACGGCGCCGGGAAGTCGACCCTCGTCAACCAGATCTTCGGCCTCATCACGCCGGACTCCGGCACCGTCGCCATCAAGGGTGACGCCACCGCCATCAAGGACCCTCGCGACGCCATCGCCCGGGGCATCGGGATGGTGCACCAGCACTTCCAGCTGGTGCCGGTCATGACCGTCGCCGAGAACATGGTGCTCGGGCACGAGACCACCCGCGGTGCCGGTGTGCTCGACCTCGAGGCCGCGCGGGCGATGGTCCGCGAGCTGTCGGCCAAGCACGGGCTGGCCGTGGACCCCGACACCGAGGTCGAGGACCTCCCGGTCGGCACCCAGCAGCGCGTCGAGATCCTCAAGGCGCTCTCGCGCAAGGTCGACCTTCTCATCCTCGACGAGCCGACCGCCGTGCTCACGCCGCAGGAGACCGACGAGCTGCTCGCGGTGATGAAGGAGCTCGCCAACTCCGGCACCTCGATCGTCTTCATCACGCACAAGCTGCGCGAGGTCCTCGCCGTCGCCGACCGCGTCTACGTGCTGCGCCAGGGCGCGGTCGTCGGCGAGGTGGCCACGAAGGACACCGACGCCAAGGGACTCGCGACGATGATGGTCGGCCGCGACGTCGTCCTGTCCATCGACAAGGCCGCCGCAGCCCCCGGCGAGACCGTGCTCGAGGTCGCGGACCTCAACGTCCTCGACGACCGCGGCCTGCGGGCGGTCAACGGCTTCTCGCTCACCGTGCGCGCGGGCGAGATCGTGGGCGTCGCCGGTGTCGAGGGCAACGGCCAGCGCGAGCTCGTCGAGGCCCTCGCCGGCATGCGCAAGGTCGTGTCGGGCCGGATGACCCTCGGGTCGCTCGACCTCACGAAGGCGAACCCGCACCAGACGCACCACGCAGGGATCGGCCACGTCCCCGAGGACCGTGAGAAGCACGGGCTCGTCGGGGCGTACTCCATCGCCGACAACCTCGTCCTCAACGAGTTCGACCAGCCCCCGTACGCGAAGTCCGGTGTGCGCCAGTTCGACGCGATCCGCGAGAACGCCGAGAAGCTGCGGGACGAGTTCGACATCCGGTCCTCGGGCGTCATGCAGTCGGCCGGCTCGCTGTCGGGCGGCAACAAGCAGAAGGTCGTCGTCGCCCGCGAGATGGCCTTCAAGCCCAAGCTGCTCATGGCCGCCCAGCCCACCCGTGGCGTCGACGTCGGCTCGATCGAGTTCATCCACCGGCGGATCGTCGAGGCTCGTGACGAGGGCGCCGCGGTCTTGCTCGTCTCGGCCGAGCTCGACGAGATCCTGTCCCTCTCGGACCGCATCGCCGTCGTGCACGGTGGAGCCGTGGTGGCCGAGATGGACGGCAAGGACGCCGACCGCACCGAGATCGGCCGGCTCATGGCGGGCGACCACTGACCCGCCTCTAGCTCGGACTCATTGCCCAGAAGCCACCTCGGAGGGCCCGGAAACGGCTCTCGGAGGTGGCTTTCGGGCAAATCGGTGGGGGCGCGGCGGGGTCGGGTCGTGGGGAGTCAGCGGGGCTCGCGGCGGCCGTCGGGCAGCTGACGCGTGACGCGGCGCCGGTCCAGGTCGGCGCACACCGCGAGCGCCACCCGGCGCGAGGTGCCGAGGGCGGCGCGCGCCTCGCCGAGCGTCCAGGGTGCGGGGAGGTCGACCAGGAGCGCCTGCGCGTCGGCGAGCGCGCCCGGGAGGAGCACGACATCCGGCCCGGGGCGGTCGAGGCGTCCGGCCCGCACGGCCGCCGCCAGGACCCGGTCGTCGATGCCGAGCGCCTCGAGCTCCGGCCGGGTGGGGGCGTCGTAGGGGTCGGCGGCCAGCCGCTGCTCGAGCGCGCGGACGCCGTCCTCGTGGGGGCCGAGGTCGGCGGTGGGCGCGAGCGAGACCCGGCCGCCGGCGACCTCGAGCCCGGCGCGGGCGGCGGCCTCGGCGAGGACCGGCATCGGGACGCCGTGCTCACGCGCGGCGGCCGCGAGGGACGTTGCCCCGGAGGCCGGCTCGAGCCGCTGGGCACGCTCCGCCTCGTGGCGCAGGTCGGTCGCCAGATGGTCGAGGAGGTCGGGGTCCACCAGGTGGCCCGCCACCCGGAGCACCGGGTCCTGTGCGCCGGACGGCGGACCGTCCCCCGTGCCGACGAGCCCCAGTCGTCGGGCGTGGTCGACGGAGAGGACGCCCCGGCGCCGCACCGCCCCCGCGAGGCCGGTCGGGTCGTCGGCGAGGGCGGCCGCGCGACGGAGCCCCGCCCCGCGCCCCCGGAGCGCGGGCGGGTCGGGGTCGAGGACGCGCACGCCCCCGAGAACACGGCGCAGCCCGGGGTCGCGCAGCACCGCGGGATCGCCGACCGAGAGCGGCAGCTCGCGCTCGAGCGAGAGGCGCAGCAGCCGCGGCCCGAGCGGGCGGACGCGTGCCGGCACCGCCGCGGAGCCGACGTGGACGACGGCGTGGGTCGGCGGGTCGAGCTCGCGGTCGGTCGCGACGTCGACGAGCCGGGTCGCCCACCAGTCGCCGGGACGGACCAGCGCCTCGCCGCGGCGCAGATCGCCCACCTCCAGGTCGCGCAGGTTGACCGCCACCCGCGCCGGGGCCACCGCCTCCTCGACCACCGAGCCGAGCGACTCCAGCCGGCGGACCCGCCCGGGCCGTCCGCCGACGAGCACGGCATCACCGGTCGCCAGCCGGCCGGAGGCCAGCGTCCCGGTCACCACGGTCCCGGACCCGCGCACGGAGAACACGCGGTCGACCCAGAGCCGGGCCCGCGCCTCCGGGTCGTCCGGGACCTCCAGCGCGTCGAGCCGGGCGACGAGCGCGTCCATCCCGTCGCCGGTGCGGGCCGAGACGGCGACCACCGGTAGCCCGACCAGGCTCGTCCCGCGCAGGCGGTCGGTGACGTCGGCGGCGACGGGTGCCGGGTCGGCGATGTCGCGCTTGGTGACGACGACCAGGCCGTGCCGGGTGCCGAGGGCGTCGAGCGCCGCGACGTGCTCGGCGGTCTGGGCCGACCAGCCCTCGTCGGCGGCGACGACCAGCAGCACCGTCCGCAGCGGGACGACGCCGGCGAGCATCGTCCGGACGTAGTCGGCGTGGCCCGGGACGTCGACCACCGCGAGGCGCCGCCCGGACGGCAGCGTCGTCCACACGTGCCCGAGCTCGATGGACAGGCCGCGCCGGCGCTCCTCGGCCAGGCGGTCCGGCTCGGTCCCGGTGAGCGACCGCACGAGTGCGGACTTGCCGTGGTCGACGTGGCCCGCCGTGGCGACGATGAGCACGTCAGGCCCCGGCCAGGGCCGCCCGCAGTGCCGCGGCCAGCACCGCATCGTCCTCCGGTGCGACACACCGCAGGTCGACCAGGCAGCGCCCGCCCTCGACCCGCGCCAGCACCGGCGGACGACCGAGCCGGAGCCTCCCGGCGACGACCTCGGGCACGGCCAGGGCCACACCGGGCAGTTCGACGCCGGGCCCGCCCCCGCCGCCGACCCGCCCCACGCACGGCACGACCTCGCCGGTCCCGACCGCGTCGCACAGCCCGGCCGTGCGGCGTTCGTGCTCGGCGGGGTCGAGGTGCAGGCTGGCCGGCACCGGCGGTACCGGGCCGCGGAGCGTCGCCTCGAGGGCGGCGAGGGTCAGCTTGTCGACCCGCATGGCCCGGGCCATCGGGTGGCGCCGGAGCCGCTCCACGACCTCGGCGCGGCCCAGGACGATGCCGGCCTGCGGGCCCCCGAGGAGCTTGTCCCCGCTGAAGAGCACGAGGTCGGCGCCGTCGGCGAGGGTCGAGGCGGCATCCATCTCGTCAGGCAGGAGCCTGTCGGGCTGCAGCAGACCGGAACCCACGTCGACGATGAGCGGCACGGGGAGCGCGGCGAGCTCGCGGACGCCGACGCTGCTCGTGAACCCGGTGACGCGGTAGTTGCTCGGGTGCACCTTGAGGATGGCCCCGGTGGCCGGGCCGAGCGCCTCCTCGTAGTCGCGCAGCGAGGTGCGGTTGGTCATCCCCACCTCGCGGATGCGCGCGCCCCCGGACTCCACGAGGGGAGGGAGCCGGAAGCCGTCCCCGATCTCGACCATCTCGCCCCGGCTGACGAGCACCTCGCGTCCGCCCGCGAGCGCCGTGCTCGCGAGGAGGAGGGCGGCCGCGGCGTTGTTGACGACCAGCGCCGCCTCCGCCGCCGGCACGGCCTCGAGGAGGGCCTGGAGTACGGAGGCCCCCCGCCGCCCGCGACGGCCGGTCGTGAGGTCGAGCTCGACGTCCGTGTGCCCGGCGGCGCCGACGAGCGCCGCCACGGCCGCCGCCGACAGCGGCGCCCTGCCGAGGTTGGTGTGCACGACGACGCCGGTCGCGTTGAGGACCGGGGAGAACGACGAGGCCGGGGCGGCGAGCTCGGCGAGCAGGGCGGCCCGCACCTCCGCCACGGGCAGGTCTCCGGCCCGGGCCCGTCCGAGCACGGAGCGCACCGCCCGCCGCAGCGCCTCCGGCGCCCGGCCGGCGCCGGCCGCGAGGACGTCGGGGTCGGCCAGGAGGGCGTCGGTGCGGGGCAGCGCGGCCCGGGCGTCGGTGTCGGACAACCCTGCTCCTCACGCCGGCCGGACGTCTGGCGGAGGTGGACGGGAATCGAACCCGCCAGCCCGAGCGACTCGGGCTCGTCGGTGTTGAAGACCGCGGGGACCACCAGGAGCCCAGACACCTCCGGTCCCGAACCTAGCCGATGGCCACGGCGCCACCACCCCTCCCTCCCGTCGAACGACGAGGACATGCCGCCGGCGGTCCGTGTCTCGCGGCATGTCCTCGTCGGTCGACCGCGGGTGGGCGGACGCGTAGGTTCGGCGGCATGGCTCCCCGGCTGACCGCGCGCCTCACACAGACCGCCTCCGGGGGCGGCTGCGCGTGCAAGATCCCACCCGGCGAGCTGCGCGCCCTCCTGGCCGGGGTCGACCTGCCGGGGTCGGACGCCCTCGTCGTCGGCGCCGACACGGGGGACGACGCCGCCGTGGTCCGCCTCGACGGCGGCCGGGCCGTCGTCTCGACGGTCGACTTCTTCACCCCCGTCGTCGACGACCCCCACGACTGGGGACGGATCGCGGCCACCAACGCGATGTCCGACGTCTGGGCGATGGGCGGTGAGCCTCTCGTGGCGGTCAACCTCGTCACCTGGCCCCGCACCAGCCTGCCGATGGAGCTGCTCACCGAGGCCCTGCGCGGCGGTGCCCGGGCCTGCGCGGAGGTCGGCGTCCCGCTCGCCGGCGGCCACAGCATCGACGGCCCCGAACCCGTCTACGGCCTGGCCGTCACCGGCCTCGCCGACCCCGACCGGTTGCTGCGCAACGACGCGGCCGCCCCGGGCACCGCCCTCTCGCTCACCAAGCCGCTCGGCCTCGGTGTCCTCAACAACCGCCACAAGGCCACCGGCGAGGCCTTCCCCGAGGCCGTCGAGGTGATGACGAGCCCCAACCGCGACGCCTCGCGCGCCGCCCTCGCGGCCGGCATCCGGGCGGCCACCGACGTCACCGGCTTCGGCCTCCTCGGCCACCTCGCGACGATGATGCGCGCCTCCGGCACCACCGCGGCGCTCGACGTCGACGCCGTGCCGGTCCTGGCGGCGGCCGTCGCGTCACTCGGCGAGGGGTACGTCCCCGGTGGGTCACGCCGCACCCTCGACTGGGTGCGCCCCGACCTCGACCCCGGCGAGGCCGGCGAGGACGCGCTGCTCCTGCTGGCCGACGCCCAGACCTCCGGCGGCCTGCTGCTGGGCGGCGAGGTGCCCGGCGCCCCGGTCATCGGTGAGGTGGTGCCGCGCCGCGAGGACGGCGCCCTCGTCGTCCTCCGTGGCCGGACCCCGCGCCCGGTCTGACCGGCGCCACCGCGACCCCGCCGGGAGCCCGCAGCCGAGCCGGCATCCGGCCGTCGAGCCCCCTGCAGGCGGCTCGAGGACGGCGAACCGGCTCGCGTGGCCGGACCCGGCGCCTGAGGGAATCCTTGGTTACGGAGTCGTAGGTTACGCAAACGTAGGTTACGCTGGCGTAGTGAGCGCACCCACCGTCGACCGTCCGACCCCCGCCCCGGGGGCCTCCCGGCCGCGCCTCGGCGCCCACGCCCCCGGACCGCTCGGCGGCCTGGTGCGTGGAGCCCGCAAGGTGGCCGAGGCCCTCGCCACTCCCCTCGTCCCCGACGACTACCTCGACCTCCTCGACCCGATGCGCGCCGGCGCCGACCTGCGCGGGCGCATCGTCGAGGTCCGCCCCGAGACCGCCGACGCCGCCACCGTCGTCATCCGCCCCGGCCGCGGCTGGCGCGGGCACGTCCCCGGCCAGTACATCCGGATCGGCGTCGACATCGACGGCGTCCGGCACTGGCGGGCCTACAGCCTCACCCACCGCGCCGACGGCTCGCCGGCCGCGGGCATCCCCGCCGGCTGCGTCGCCATCACCACCAAGGCGATCCCCGAGGGCAAGGTGTCGAACCACCTCGTGCGCCGCACCGCCCCGGGCACGCTCGTGATGCTCGACCAGGCCACCGGCGACTTCACCCTGCCGACCCCCGCCCCGGCCAAGGTCCTCTTCCTCACCGCCGGCAGCGGCATCACGCCGGTCATGGGGATGCTGCGCAACCACCTCCCCGAGCTCGCCGACGTCGCCCACGTGCACTGCGCCCCGAGCGAGCGCGACGTCATCTTCTCCGCGGAGCTCGCCGGGCACCACGACGCCGGCCGGCTCGCCCTCTCCCTCAACCTCGACGACGTCCACGGCGTCCTCGACCTCGCCCGCCTCGACACCCTCGTCCCCGACTGGCGCGAGCGCGAGACCTGGCTCTGTGGCCCGACGGCCCTCCTCGACGCCGCCGAGCAGCACTGGGCCGACGCCGGCGTCCCCGAGCGGCTGCACGTCGAGCGCTTCCGCCCCAGCGTCGTCGAGCCGGGCGAGGGCGGCACCGTCACCTTCGCCCGCAGCAGCCGGGTCGTCGAGGCCGACGGCGCCACCGCCATCCTCGACGCCGGTGAGGACGCCGGCGTCCTCATGCCGAGCGGCTGCCGGATGGGCATCTGCTTCGGCTGCGTCGTGCCGATGCGCGCCGGCGCCATCCGGGACCTGCGCACCGGCGAGGTCACCGTCCACGAGTCCGACGAGCCGCTGCCTGTCCAGACCTGCGTCAACGCCGTCGCGGGCTCCTGCGAGCTCAACCTCTGACCCCACCGACCACCTCCCGCACACCCCACGGAAGGACGACAGCATGACCCTCGCCCCCGAGCGCACCCCCGCCCACGGCTCCACGAAGCCGCAGGGCATCAACACCCGCCTGCGCGTGCAGAGCGACAGCCCGCGCCCGCAGCGCCCCGCCCTGAAGAAGTCCGGGCGCCCCAACCCGGCCGCGCACCTCTCCCCCGAGCAGATCGAGGGCATCGGTGTCGAGCTCGACGCCCTCCGCAAGGAGGTCATGGACTCCCGCGGGGCCAAGGACGCGGCCTACATCCGCAAGGTCATCAAGGTCCAGCGCTACCTCGAGATGGGTTCTCGCGCAGCGCTGCTCTTCAGCAACGTCAAGGTCAAGGGCTTCCGCCCCGCGTGGTGGATCGGCACCGCCGGCCTGTCGGTCGCCAAGATCCTCGAGAACATGGAGATCGGCCACAACGTCATGCACGGCCAGTGGGACTGGATGCGTGACCCGAAGATCCACTCCACCGCGTGGGAGTGGGACAACGCCTCCCCGGCGAGCCAGTGGAAGCACAGCCACAACGAGATCCACCACACGTTCACCAACGTGCTCGGGCGCGACAACGACCTCGGCTACGGCATCCTGCGCGTCGACGAGGACCAGAAGTGGAGCCCGTTCTTCCTCTTCCAGCCGATCTGGCACGTCGGCAACGCGCTCCTCTTCGAGTACTCCATCGCGGCCTACGACCTCGAGCTCGGCGGCTACCTCGCGAAGAAGCACCGGATGAGCGAGGAGGACAAGGCCAAGTTCCGCGCCGACCGCGACGAGGTCCTCCAGAAGATCAAGCGCCAGGCGACCAAGGACTACCTCGTCCACCCGGCGCTCTCGGTGCCGACCGGCTCGGCCCGGACCACGCTGACGGCCAACATCGTCGCCAACCTCGTCCGCAACGTCTGGACGAACACCGTCATCATCTGCGGCCACTTCCCCAAGGGCATCGCGACCTTCGAGAAGACCTCGATCGAGGGCGAGACCCGCGGCGAGTGGTACCTGCGCCAGATGCTCGGCTCCGGCAACATCTCGGGGTCCAAGGCGATGCACGTCATGACGGGCAACCTCAGCCACCAGATCGAGCACCACCTGTTCCCGGACATGCCCAGCAACCGGTACGCGCAGATCGCCCCCCGCATCCGCGACCTCATGGAGCGCCACGACCTGCCGTACGTCACCGGCAGCCTGCCCCGCCAGGTCGGCTCGGTGTACTGGAAGGTCGTCGAGCTCTCGCTGCCGAACAAGGTCGAGGGCCGCCGGCGCCGCGACATCGTCAGGCTCGAGCTGACCAAGGCCTGGCGGAAGAAGAAGCGCGCCCTCCGCGGCTGACGCGCCACCCCGCACCACCCCACGACCGCCCCCGGCCCCCACGGCCGGGGGCGGTCGACATCCCCCGTTCGGCCCCCGCCGGTGCGAAGCGGTGTGCGCTGCCCCCGTCCCCGGGGTTACCGTGTCGGCGCCCCGGACCCTCTGTCCCCGACCCCCGGAGTACCGCCGTGAACCGCACCCACCCCCTGCGTCCCACCCTCGTGCGCGCCGCCGCGTGCACCGCCCTGCTGGCACCCCTCGGCCTGGCCGCCGCCCAGCCGGCCAGCGCCGCCACGGTCCCCCAGATGCAGGCCGAGGTCACCCGCCTCGTCAACATCCAGCGCGCGAAGGTCGGCTGCAAGGCCCTGCGGGTCGACGCCAGGCTCCAGCGCGCCGCGACCCTCCACAGCCAGGACATGCGCGCGAAGAACTACTTCAGCCACACCTCCAAGGACGGTCGCAGCCCCTGGACGCGCATCAGGGCGCAGGGCTACCAGTACGGCTCCGCCGAGAACATCGCCGCGGGCCAGCGCACCGCCTCGGCCGTCGTCTCGGCCTGGATGAAGAGCACGGGCCACCGCAAGAACATCCTCAACTGCGCCAACAAGGCCGTCGGTGTCGGTGTCTCGCGCGGGGGCACGAACGCCTACTACATCTACTGGACCCAGGACTTCGGCACCCGCTGACCTCCCGCGCCGTCCGCCGGCGGCGTGGTTCAGCCGCGGGCGGCGAGCGCGGCCGCGAAGTCGAGGCCGGTCGCCGCACGCACCCGGTCCATCACCGCGAGGGTGGCCACGGTGTCGGCCCACGGCCGCAGCGGTGAGCCGGTCTCGCCGGCCGTGATGCGCCGCGCCACCTCGGCGGCCTCGAAGTGCAGGCCGTCGTGGTCGACGCGGGGCTCGTCCCAGTGCAGGGCCTGGCCCGCGCGCGGGTACAGCGTGAACGGCCCCGGCCGGTAGAACTGCCGGTGCAGCTCGATGCGCCCCTCCGGCCCGGCGATGCACGCCGTCGTCGGGGTGTCGGCGAGGATCGAGCACTGGAGCGCCGCGGTGGCCCCGGACGCCGTCGCGAGCGCCATCGAGAGCTGGCCGTTGATGCCGTTCGGGGCCGGCGTGGCGACGGCGACGACGCTCTCGGGGGTCCCGAGCGCCCAGGTCGCCAGCGTCACCGGGTAGGTGCCGAGGTCGAGCAGCGGCCCGCCCGCGAGGTCCTCGCGCAGGATGCGGTGCCCCGGCCCGAACCACTCCCCCATGTCGCACACGACCGAGGTGGGCTCGCCGAGCACGCCGTCGGCGAGCAGCTGCAGGACGACGTCGAAGCGCGGGAGGAACAGGCTCCACATCGCCTCCATGCAGAAGACGCCGGCTGCGGCGGCCGCGTCCCCGATGGCCCGGGCCTCGTCCGCGTCGAGGCCGACCGGCTTCTCGACGAGCACGTGCTTGCCCGCGGCGATCGCCAGCAGCGCGTGCGGCAGGTGGAGGTTGTGCGGCGTGGCGACGTAGACGACGTCGACCCCGGGGTCGGCCACCAGCGCCTCGTACGAGCCGTGGGCCCGAGCCGCACCCCACCGGGCCGCGGCCTCGTCGGCGGAGCCCTGGCTGCGCGAGCCGACCGCCGCGAGGACCTGCGTGGTGTGTCGGCCGAGCGAGCCGACGAACCGGTCGGCGATCCAGCCCGTGCCGAGCACACCCCACCGCAGCGGCGGCGCGTCGGCGGAGGACGGGGTCCGGGGCGTGGGCAACGAGGTCGGCGGCACCCTCGGGACGATATCGTCATGTCCTGACATTTGCACCAGCCGTCTCGACCGCCAGGAGGTCGGCGTGGACCTCCTCGGGGGCAGCCTGCTCGCCGCGTCGCTCATGGCGGTGGCGGCGGTGGTCATCGGGTTCTCCAAGACCGCGCTCGGCGGGCTCGCCGTGGTCTCGGTCGCTATCTTCGCCTCCGTGCTCCCCGCTCGGCAGTCCACCGCCGCGATCCTCGCGGTGCTCATCGTCGGCGACCTCGTCGCGGTCTGGCACTACCGGCGGGATGCCGACTGGGCCATCGTCCGGCGGCTGCTGCCGGCCGTGCTCCCCGGCCTCGTCCTCGGCTCGGTCTTCCTCGGGCTGGTCGACGACACCGTCCTGCGCCGGAGCATCGGCGGCATCCTCCTGGCCCTCGTGCTGCTCCAGCTCTGGGTGAAGTGGCGCTCGGGCGAGGAGTCCTCGACCCTGCACGAGCGGCGCGCGGCGGCCTGGGCGGCGGGCACCGGCGCCGGCTTCGCGACGATGACGGCCAACGCGGCCGGGGCGGTCATGACGCTCTACCTGTCGGCCTCGGGCATCGACAAGCGCCGGTTCGTCGGCACCAACGCGTGGTTCTTCCTCATCGTCAACCTCGTCAAGGTACCCTTCTCCATCGGGCTCGGGCTGCTGCACTGGCGCGACGCCGGCCGGGCCGGGCTGCTCGCGCCCCTCGTCCTCCTCGGCGGGCTGCTCGGCTACGCGACCGTGCGACGGATCAGCCAGCGCGGGTTCGACGTCGCCGTGCTCCTCGCCTCGGCCCTGGCCGCCGGCGCCCTCCTCCTCGGCTGATCGCCCGGGCCAGCACCGCCCCCCCCCCCCCGCGGTGATGGAGGCCGGCGCCGTCAGGCCAGCCCGAGGCCGCGCAGACCGGTGGGGTTCAGCTGTTCCGGCTGGAACCGGTTGGGCCACAGTCGTTCGTAGTCCTCGGCCGGGAAGTCCGTCGGGCTGTTGCCGGTGGCGAACGCCTCCCGGACGGATGCCGCGTACACCTCGTTGCGGGGGCACCACGGGGCGGCGGGGATGTACATGACGTTGCCCCACCCGCGCTGGTCCGTGACCGGGTCGACGCCGTGGATCATGTCGCAGTGCCACCACACGGAGTCACCGGCACGCACGTCGGGGATGCCGCTGACCGCACGCAGCAGGAGCTCGTGCCACTGCTGGGTGGCGGGGAAGACCTGGTTGGTGGTCACCCCGCACATGTCGCCCTGGGGCACGTCGTCCAACAGCGGTCGCAGCATGAGGTAGGCCATCGCCTCGGGGATCGGGACGGTGTGCAGCACGCCCTGGTCGTGGTCCATGTCCGACAGGGCGGTCCAGCCCTGGAAGGTGCGGAACGCCGAGCACATCGTGGAGCCGGGGTACTGCGGCCCGGCGGTCCGGTGGGCGGCGTCCCAGGGGTCGTACTCCTCGACCGAGCCGTCGAACAGGTGCCGGAACGCCCGCTGGTAGTCCTCGGTCATCCACAGGTCGAGGGTCCCGGGGTCGAGGTGGGTGCCGAGCCCACCGGAGTCCGCACCCGGGGGGCGCCGGCGGATCCGGTCGGGGTAGAGGGAGTCCCGGTCGGGGTCGAACCAGGTCGTGCCGCCCGACTCGTGCGTCCACTGGGCGTTGAGGAAGCGCTGCACCGTGGCCATCCGCTCGCTCTGGCGGGCCTCCATCTGGGCCGGCGACCAGTAGACGGGGTAGATCTCGGGCTTGGAGCCGACGCTGCCGAAGAAGTCGTCGCCCGGGCCGCGGTAGTCCTCGAAGAAGCCGTTGCCCTCGACGTAGTCGACGATGTCCGTGTCCCAGGCCAGCGCCTGCTCGCGGGGGAAGTGACCCCGGACGACCAGGCAGCCGCGGCGTCGCAGGGCGGCGAGGAGGTCGGCGGACACCGTGCCCGCCTCGACCTCGGCGTAGTCGACGACCGGCCAGATCTCCTCGCCGCGCGCCGTGGCCGCCTCGATCTCCTCGACGGCGGACCGCACGCGGGCCTCGACCACGGCGAAGACCTCCTCGACCGAGCGCCCCGACGCGGCGATCCGCGCCCGGATGGCGGCCTTCGTCTCGCGCACGGCCTCCTCGAGGTCTGCCGGGGGCTCGTCCCAGTGCGGTAGGGCCGGCAGGTCGGCCGGGGCGGCGAGGGCGGCGTCAGAGACGGACATCAGGGTGTTCTCCATTCAGAAAGGACTCCTTACTGAATGGAGAGACTACGCGCCCGATGGCTTTTGGGCAAGACTCCTTACTAGACTGCGGACGTGGAGCCCTCGAAGCCGTCGCTGGACCTGCTGCGGCACCTCTCCGACCAGCACGTCCTCACCGCCCTGATCGACGAGCCCCGGCTCACCCGCGCGCAGATCGCGACCCGGTCCGGCCTCTCGAAGCCCACCGTCGGCGAGAGCGTGCGCCGGCTCGTCGAGTCGGGGGTCGTGCGCGACACGGGCGGGGTGACCACGGGGCGCCGCGGCCGTGCCGGGACGCTGTTCGCCCTGGCCGACGACATCGGCGTCGCGCTCGCGGTCAGCATCGCCCCGGACGGCATCCGCGCCGAGGCCGTGGACGTCTACGGGCAGGTCGTCGCCACCGCCGTGGAGTCGCTGTCCCGGCCGGCCTCCCCCGACGAGGTCGGCCGGACGCTGCAGCGGGTGGTGACCGAGGTGGGCTCCGCCTCCCGGCCCGCGGTCCGGCTGGTCGTCGTGAGCGCCGCGGACCCCGTCGACCGCCGGAGTGGTCGCCTGGTGCACCTGCCCGACGCCCCGTTCCTCGTCGGGGACCTCTCGCCGAAGGAGGTCCTGCAGGGCGTGGTGTCCGCTCCTGTCTCCATCGACAACGACGTGAACTGGGCGGCGCGAGCCGAGCGCAGGGCAACGGGCGACTCCCTGGACGACTTCGCCTACCTGTACCTCGACGAGGGGCTGGGCTGCGCCGTCGTCAGTGACGGCGAGGTCCTTCGTGGTGCGCGGGGCCTGGCCGGGGAGGTCGCCCACCTGCTCACCCGGGGCGCCGCCGGGCGGGCAGTGCCGTTCACGGAGGTGTTCGCCGAGCTGGGGCTACGACAGGAGGGCTCCACGGCCATCGAGGTCGAGGCGACGGTTTCGGCCATCGCCGAGGCGCCCGGCGCCGACGACCCGTCCGGCACCCTCGGCCACCTCGCCGGCGCCATCGGTGGAGTGCTGGCGGCCATGATCGCCCTGCTCGACCCGGAGGAGATCATCCTCGGCGGCGCCGTGGGGTCGGACCCTCGCCTGTTCGCAGCGACCGAGGCGGCGTTCCGGGCCATGCCACGGCACGTGCCGCTGCGCCGGGCCACGATCGTCGACCAGCCGTCCCTGACCGGTGTGCGGCAGGACGCCCTGGCGCGGCTGCGGACCTGGGTGTCCACCGGCGGCGGAGCCCCCGGATGAGCCCGGCAGTCGGCCGCTGACCGCCGGTCAGCCGCGCAGACGGGGCGGGATGTTCCACGGCGTGACGACCTGGGGGGATGACGGCTCGCTCGCCGGGGCGCCGGGGAGCAGGTCCTGGGCCCGCAGCAGCTGGGTGAGGGCGGTGCGCAGGTCGGCCCGCAGGTCGTGGTGGAGCACCGCGGTCAGGACCCCGGACCGCAGCAGCGGCAGGTTGTCGGCGTCGAGGTCGTGGCCGACGAACGGGATGCCCGCGAGCCCTGCGGCGGCGAGCGCCCGAGCCGTGCCGGCGTTGCCGCCGCCCATCGAGTAGACCCCCGCGACGTCGGGTCGCCGGGCCAGCACCGCGGCGACCGCCTCGGCCATCGGCTCGTCGGCCCCGTGCACGTCACCGGCCCGCAGCACCTCGCGACCGGGATCGGTCACCGCGAGCCCCTCCTCGAAGGAGACCAGCCGCTCCTGCTCGCCGAGGAAGGCGCGGTGGCTGACCGTGGCGAGGACCGGGCCCGGGGCGCCCCGGAGCACCGCCGAGAGCAGGTGGGCCGCCGTGGCCCCGGCCGCGACGTTGTCGAGCCCGGCGTAGGCCACCCGCCCCGACCCGGCGACGTCGGTGACGAGGGTGACGGTGGGGATGCCGCGCGCGCCCGCTCGGCGCACGGCCGCGGCGACCGCGGGGTGGTCGGGTGCCTTGAGGAGGAGGCCGTGCGAGACCCGCCCTCCTGTGCCGACCGCGTCGACGAGGGCCGCGACGGCCTCGGGCGCCGCGCCGCCGCCCATCCGGAACCTGGCCCGCACGGTCGCGGGGCGCAGGGCCGGCAGCGTCTCCTCGGTCGCGGTGCGCACCGCGTCACGGAACCGGCCCGGGGCGTCGAGCACGACGTCGACGAAGACGGTGCGCCGCGCCAGCCGCAGCTGGGTGGCCTGGCGGTCGAGCTCGAGGAGGGCCTCCTCGACCGCCCGCACGGCCCGGGGGCTGGCACCGGCGCGGCCGTGGAGGACCCGGTCGACCGTGGCGGTCGAGAGGCCGCACTGCTCGGCGACGTCGCGGACGCGGTGGCCGGTGCGCGGCACGGTCCCTCCCTTCGGCGACGGATGCTGAGGTGATTCTGATGGACTTTGCCCCGTGCCGGCCAGCCCCGTCCACCGCACAGTGGACGGACCACCACCGCCCGCTCGACGAGGAGCACCCCGATGACGCCGACGACCGCCACCGCCACCCCGGGCTTCCGCCGGGCCGAGGACTGCCGGCTCGAGGACCTGCTCGCCGTCCTCGAGGACACGACGGACGCAGCGGCGTACCCGCACGCCGACCGGGTGCTCGAGGGCGTCCTGGTCTACGAGGCGGAGTCGCTGCGTCCGCGCCTCGCGGACCAGGCGTCGGCCGACGTCGTGCGGGCCGAGCTCGCCGACGCGTTCGCCGACGGCCCGGGGATCGTCGTGCTCGCCGGGGCCTTCGAGCCCCCGGTGCTCGAGCGGGTCACCGCGGCCTTCGAGGCGGTCATCGCGCAGGAGAAGGCGGCCGGGCAGCTGGCCGGCGACCACTTCGCCGGCCCCGGCTCCAACGACCGGGTGTGGAACGCCCTCGAGAAGCTCGCCGTCCGAGACCCCGAGGCCTTCGTCGCCTACTACGCCAACGACATGGTCGCCCTCGCCGCGAGCGCCTGGCTCGGCCCGGCCTACCAGGTCACCTCGCAGGTCAACGTCGTCAACCCGGGCGGCAAGGGGCAGACCGTCCACCGCGACTACCACCTCGGGTTCCAGAGCCCCGAGGTCACCGGGCGCTACCCCGGCCGCGTGCACGACGTCTCACCGCTGCTCACGCTCCAGGGCGCGGTCGCCCACTGCGACATGCCGGTCGAGACCGGACCGACCCTCTACCTCCCGCACAGCCAGAAGTACGCCTACGGCTACCTCGCCTACTGGCTGCCGGAGTTCCAGGACCACTTCCAGCGCCACCACGTCCAGCTGCCCCTGCGGGCCGGTGACGCCGTCTTCTTCAACCCCGCGCTCTTCCACGCCGCCGGGTCGAACCACACGAACGACGTGCGCCGGATGGCCAACCTGCTGCAGGTGTCCTCGGCGTTCGGCCGGGCGATGGAGACCGTCGACCGCGACCGAGTGGTGCGCGCGGTCTACCCCGCGCTGCTCGCGGCGGTGGCCGACGGCCTGCCCGACGACGCCGCCGCCCGGGTCGTCGCCGCCTCGGCCGAGGGGTACGCCTTCCCGACCAACCTCGACCGCGACGTGCCGGTCGACGGGATGACCCCGCGCAGCCAGGCCGAGGTCGTGCTCGACGCCCTCGCGGTGGCCCTGACCCCCGAGCAGCTCGGCACCCGCCTCGAGGCCGGCGCCCACGCCCGGCTGAGCCACTGACGCGGACCACGCCACCGACCACGGGCTCCCCGCCGAACGAGCGCGGACGGCGCATCGTCATCAGGCTATATGTCAGGACATTCTGTTGACAGATGCGCGATTGGGGACCATGATGGATCGGCCGCGGACCTCGCGCCCTCGCCACCGCGCCTGGTTCATCCACGACCTCCCGACGGGAAGTTCGCAGCCCCCATGAGCCTCACCGACCTGCTCGTCGACCGCGTCGTGCTCGTCGTCGGGGCGACCTCGGGCGTGGGCGCCGCGGTGGCTCGGGCCGCCGCCCGGGAGGGTGCGCTCGTGGCGGTGGCCGGCCGGCGGACGGACCGCGCGGAGGCCCTCGCCGCCGAGCTGCGCGACGGCGGGTCCGAGGCGCTGGCCGTGCAGTGCGACGTCGCCGACCCGGCGAGTGCCGTGGCCGCCGTGACGGCCACGGTGGAGCGCTTCGGCCGCATCGACGGCCTCGTGAACTCCGCCGGCCTGACCACGCGCGGCACGCTGCTCGACACCACCCCCGAGCTGTTCGACGCCCACGTCGCGACCAACCTGCGCGGGCCGTTCTTCACGATGCAGACCGCGGTCGCGGACATGACCCGCCGCGGCGCGGGCGGCGCGGTCGTCAACATCATCAGCAGTGCCGAGCTCGGCGGGCAGCCGTACCTGGCTGCCTACTCGGCCGCGAAGGCGGGACTGGCCACGCTCACCCGCAACGCCGCGTTCGCGCACCGGTGGGACCGGATCCGCATCAACGGCCTCGACATCGGCTGGACCGAGACCGAGGGCGAGGCCGACATCCAGCGACGGTTCCACGGGGCCGGCGAGGACTGGGCGGCCCGGGCCGCCGCGAGCGTGCCCATGGGCCGGCTGGGCCAGGTCGACGAGATCGCCGACATGGTCGTCTTCCTCCTCTCCGACCGGAGCGGAGTCGTCACGGGCTCGGTCCTCGACTGGGACCAGATCATCCAAGGATGTCAAGACTGATGCGCATCGGACTCATCGGACTCGGGCGCATCGGCGCCTTCCACGCCGACACCCTCGCCGCCCTCGACCGGGTCGACGAGCTCGTCGTCACCGACCCCGTGGCGGCTGCCGTCGACGCGGTCACCGCGCGCCTGCCGAAGGCGACGGCGGTCGACTCGCCCGAAGCGCTGCTCGACGCCGGGGTCGACGGCGTGGTCATCGCCGCCGCGACCGGCGCGCACGCCGAGCTGCTGCTCGCCTCGGCCGGTCGGGGCATCCCCACGTTCTGCGAGAAGCCGATCGCCGGCTCGGCCGACGAGGCCGTCACCGTCCGCGACCGGCTGGCCGGCTCCGGCGTCCCGGTGCAGATCGGGTACCCGCGCCGGTTCGACCCGGCGTTCGTCGCCGCCCGGGACGCCGTCCGCACCGGGGAGCTCGGCCGGGTGCACACGGTGCGCTCGACGACCCTCGACCCCGCGCCGCCCCCCGCCGGCTACCTCGCAGGCTCCGGCGGCATCTTCCGCGACTGCTCGGTCCACGACTTCGACGCCGTGCGCTGGGTCACCGGCCAGGAGGCCGTGGAGGTCTACGCCGTGGGCGCGGTCGACCCCGACGCCCCGGCCGAGATGTATGCCGACCACGGTGACTGGACGACGGTCTCGGTCCTCATCACCCTCGCGGACGGGTCGCTCGGCGTGGTCTCCAACACCCGCACCAACGCACGCGGCTACGACGTCCGCCTCGAGGTGCACGGGGTGCTCGACGCCGTGGCCGCCGGTCTCGACGAGGGCCTGCCCCTGCGGCCGACCCAGCCCGGCGTCACCTGGCCCGCCGGCCCCCCGCACTCCTTCTTCATGGACCGCCTCACCGCCGCCTTCCGGGCCGAGCTCGCGACGTTCTGCGCCGTCGCGGCCGGCGAGGTCGCGTCGCCCTGCACGATCGAGGACGCCATGGGGACGGCCTGGATCGCCGAGGCCGCGACGCTGTCCGCCCGGGAGAAGCGCCCGGTGCGCATCGACGCGGTCGCCCGCTGAGGCGACCGGCCGCTCCCGCGCCGTCAGTCGACCGTGAAGGCCTCGCGGAAGGCGGCGAGGGCCGCGGCCGGGTCGGCGCTCGCGAAGGCCTCGAGGCCGACCACCCCGGTGAAGCCGGCGTCCGCGAGCGCACCGGCCACCCCGGCGTAGCGGATCTCGCCGGTGCCGGGCTCACACCGACCCGGAACGTCCGCGACCTGCACCTCGGCGACCCACGGCAGCGCCTCCCGGCACAGCTCGATGAGGTTCCCCTCGCCGATCTGGGCGTGGTAGAGGTCGAGGTTGAGCCGCAGGTGCGATGAGTCGACCCCTCGCACGAGGTCCAGGGTGTCGGCGGCCCGCGCGAACGGAGTGCGGGGGTGGTCGACCGCGGTGTTGAGGTTCTCGAGGACGAACGTCACGCCCTCCCGCTCGCCGAGCTCGGCGATGCGGCCCAGCGTGCGCCGGGCGGTGTCCCACATCTGCGGGGTCACCTCGTGGGCGGGGACGACCGGCAGCCCGCGTCCGTCGAGCCCGGTGCCGTGGAGGTTCAGGCTCGGGGCCCCGAGCCGGCGGGAGACCGCGACCGACTCGGCCGCCGTGCGCAGCAGCTCGTCGGCGCCGGCCTCGTCGGCCAGCGTGCCCGTCGTGTACCCGGTCATCGACGTGAAGCGCACACCGTCCGCGGCGAGCGCCTCGAGGACATCGAGGTCGTGGCCCCGCCAGTCCCAGATCTCCACGGCGAACCCGGCGTCGTGGATGGCCCGCACCCGGTCGGCGACCGGGAGGTCGACGAAGAGCATCTCGGCACTCGCGGCGAGGACGAACGGGGTGGTGCTCATGCCGGGCTCCTGGTCGGAGGGGACGGACTCGGCGACGGTCCGCGAGCAGCATAGCCGCAATTGTCAGGACATTCTGTCGCGAGCTGGGGAGGACGTCGAGGGCGGGGACGTCGACGCAGCCGGGGGCCCGCTCGAGGACCGCAGCACCAGCCGAGGGTCGATGACGACGTCCGCGACCGCAGCCTCCTCGCCCTGGAGGGCGGCGGCGAGCAGCCCCACCGTCTCGTGGGCCAGTCGCTCGGGCTCCTGGCTGACCGAGGTGAGGTCGACGGTGCCGAGCCGGGCCGGCGGGCTGTCGTCGTAACCGACGACGGAGAGGTCGGCGGGCAGGTTCAGACCGGATCGGAAGACGCTGTCCCGCAGCCCGATCGCGACCCGGTCGTTGAAGCACACGGTGGCCGTCGGGCGGGAGCGGGCGGGGCGGGCCAGGAGGCCGCCGGCTGCGCGCGCGCCGTCGTCCTCCGTCGCGCCCCCGGCCAGGACGTCGACCTCCCCGGCCAGCCCGTGGCGACACATGGCCGCCCGGTAGCCGCTGCGCCGGGCCGTCGCGATGGAGCCACGCGGACCGTCCACGAACGAGATGCGGCGGTGCCCCAGGCCCACGAGGTGGTCGACGGCGAGCTCGAGACCGCGGTCGTCGGAGACGAGCACCCCCGGCGCGAGCGGGGTTCCCCGCCGCCCGACGACGACGGTGGGCACGGTGGCGGCGAGGGCGTCGAGGGCGGCGTCGGGCATGGCCGGGCCGAGCACGGCCAGAGCCTCGCAGCGGAAGTCCAGCAGGGTCTCGGCCGCCCCGGCCTCGTCCCGGCGGGCCGTGACCGTGGACAGCACGAGGTCGAGGCCCTGCTCGCCCGCCTCGTCGTCGAGCGCCCGGACGAGCTCGGCGTGGAACGGGCTGGTGACGTCGAGGAGGACCCCGATGAGGTGCGAGCGGCGGCGGGCGAGCAGGCTCGCGGTGCGGTCGGGGCGGTACCCGAGGGCGGCGGCCACACCCCGCACCGCGTCCGCCGTCACCTCGCTCGGGCCGGGACGTCCGCGCAGGACCAGCGAGGCGGTGGCCGTCGAGACGCCCGCCCGCCGCGCGACGTCGACCAGCCGGGGTCGTGCGCCGCCTTGCGTGACCATCCGCCCTCTCCTTGACAGTTTGTCCGGACAAAATCTTGACAGGCGTCCGCCGCGGGTCCACCATCTCTTAAAGCGCTTTATACACGTCGACGACGACGGCGACAAGGAGAGACGACGATGTCCCAGCAGCCCATCGGGGTCGCGGTGATCGGTGCAGGGATGGCCGGTCGCGCGCACTGCGCCGGTTACCGGTCCGCGCCCACCCTGTTCGACCCCCCGCTGCCCCCGATCCACTACGCCGCCGTCGTCGACGCCGATGCGGGCGTCGCCGAGGACGCGAGGACCCGGTACGGGTACTCCCGGTCGGGCACCGACTGGCGCGAGCTGCTCACCGCCGACGACGTCCAGGTCGTCAGCGTCGTGGTCGCCAACTCCCTGCACCGCGAGATCGTCGAGGCCCTGCTCGAGGCCGGCAAGCACGTCATCTGCGAGAAGCCGCTGTCGGACTCCCTCGAGGACGCGCAGGCGATGGCCGACGCCGCCGCCGCCCACCCCGAGCTGGTCACCGGCACGGCCTTCGTCTACCGCCGACAGCCCGCCGTCGCGGCGATCCGCGAGCTCGTGGCCACCGAGCTCGGCGAGGTGTCTCACTTCAACGGCCGCTACTGGTGCGACTACGCCCGCAGCGCCCGGACCCCGATGGCCTGGCGCTACCGGGGCGGCCCGGGAACGGGTGCGCTGGCCGACATCGGCAGCCACCTCATCGACCTCGCGGAGTTCGTCTGCGGCCCGATGACCCAGGTCGGCGGGGCCGCGTTCACGACGAAGGTCACCGAGCGCTACCTGGCCGCCGGGACGACGTACGGCCACGCCCGCGCCGAGCTCACCGACGTCAAGGAGCCCGTCGAGAACGACGACGTCGCCACCTTCACGGCGCACTTCGCCTCGGGCGCCGTCGGTACCTTCTCGATCTCGCGAGTCGCTCCCGGCCACGCCAACTCGCTGGCCTTCGACCTGTTCGCCGAGACCGGCGCCGCGAAGTGGGACATGGACCGACCGGCCGAGTTCTCCGTCATCCGGCAGCTGCGGGACGACGGCCTCGACGGCTACAACCAGGTGCTCGTCGGGCCGGCGCACCCGTACCTCAAGGGTGGCGTGCCGATGGACTTCCCCGGTGTCTCGTTCGGGGTCGGCGACCTCTTCGGCTTCCAGCTGCGCGCGTTCTTCGAGCAGGTCGCCGGCATCGAGGGCGGCCTGCCCCCGGTCGCGACCTTCGCCGACGGCGTGCGCGACCTCACGATCATCGACGCCGTCATCCGCTCGGCGGCTGCCGGCGGGGCCGTCGTCGACCTCCCCGTGCACCACTCCGCCTGACCCACACCGGTTCCCCCGCAGCTAGGAGCAGCTCATGTACCTCGGCGTCTACAACGCCTGCCTCGGCGACAAGCCGCTCGGCGAGGCCCTCGACATCATCGCCGGCCTCGGCATGACCAGCGTCGAGATCAACTCCGGCGGCTTCCTCCCGCCCATCCACCTGCCGGTCGAGGAGCTGCGCGCCAGCGAGGACGCCCGCCAGCAGTACCTCGGCGAGTTCAGCTCGCGGGGCCTGACCCTCACGGCGCTCAACTGCAACGGCAACCCGCTCTTCCCGCGCGAGGGCTTCCCCCACGCCCAGGACCTGCTCGACTCCATCGAGCTCGCGGCCCTGCTCGGGGTGACGCGCGTCGTGACGATGTCCGGCATCCCCGCGGGCAGCCCGGGCGGCACGAACCCCGTGTGGAACCCCCTCCCGTGGTGGAGCCCGCTGCTCGACGTGCGCGACCACCAGTGGGGCGTCGCCGTGCCGTTCTGGAAGGACGTGCAGGCCCGCGCCGCCGCGGCCGACGTGAAGGTGGCCATCGAGATGCACCCGGGCAACATCGTCTTCAACCCCCGGACGATGCACCGCCTCGCCGAGGAGATCGGCTCCACCCACGTCGGCGCCGAGATGGACCCCAGCCACCTCTTCTGGCAGTGGATCGACCCGGTGGAGGCGGTCAAGGACCTCGGCTCGCTCGTGGTCAACGCCGCCGCCAAGGACACGCGCATCAACGAGGCCGCCGCGGTCAACGGCGTGCTCGACGACAGTTTCACCCGGGTCGCCGAGGGCGAGAAGGGCTACCTGCCCCTCGGCGGTGGCACGTCCCTCTCGGGCTGGCCGAGCGATTCCTCGTGGGACTTCGTCGCCGTCGGCCGCGGCCACGACGTGCAGTGGTGGACCGAGTTCCTCCGGGCCCTGCGCGACGTCGACCCCGACATGCCGGTGAACATCGAGCACGAGGACCTCGAGCTCGACCAGCTCGAGGGCCTGCGCTTCGCGGCGGACACCCTGCTCGAGGCCGAGCGGGCGCTGTGAGCCCCGCCGCCCCGGAGCCGCTCCGCATCGGCGTCCTCGGGGCGGCGCGCATCACCTCCCTGGCGCTCGTCGAACCCGCTCGGGCCACCGGGCACCGGGTCGTCGCCGTGGCGGCCCGCTCCCGCGAGCGGGCGGTGGCCTTCGCGGCCGAGCACGACATCGAGCGGGTCCTCGGGAGCTACCAGGACGTCATCGACGACCCCGAGGTCGAGGCCGTCTACAACCCGCTGCCCAACGCGATGCACGGCCACTGGAACCTCGCGGTGGTCCGGGCCGGCAAGCACCTGCTCACCGAGAAGCCGGCGGCGGCCAACGGCGAGGAGATGCGCACCGTGGCCGAGGCCGTCCGGGCGGCCCGCGTCGTCTGGCTCGAGGGCTTCCACTACCCGTACCACCCGCTCTTCCTGCGGGTCCGCGAGATCCTCGGGGCGGGTGGCATCGGCGAGGTCCGTCACGTCGACGCGCCCCTGCGGATGCCGGCACCCCCCGACGACGACCCGCGCTGGTCCTCGGAGCTGGCCGGCGGGGCCACGATGGACCTCGGCTGCTACTCGATCTCCTGCCTCCGGCTGCTCGGCGAGCACGCCGGCGGTGAGCCGACCCTGGTCTCCGCGACCGCGACCGAGCGTCCGGGCCGCCCCGGCGTCGACGAGCGGCTGTCGCTCGAGGTGAGCTATCCCTCCGGCGCGACCGGTACGGGCGGCGCCGACATGGACTTCGCGGGGCGGAACTTCAGCCTGACGGTCACGGGGTCGGAGGGCTCGCTCGAGGTGCCGATGTTCGCGGTACCGAGCGAGGACGACACCCTCGTGTGGCGCCGGCCGGGCCGGGAGCCGGCGGTCGAACGGCTCGGACGGAGGACGAGCTACACCTACCAGCTCGAGGCGTTCGCCGCCGCCGTGCGCGAGGGTGTCCCCGTCGTCACCGACGTCGACTTCCCCGTCGCGACCATGACGATGGTCGACGCCGCCTACCGCGCAGCGGGGCTCGACGTCCGGCGCCCCGCGCGCTGACCATCGGCGAGCGCCGCCGCCCGAGCCCCCGGATCCTGAGGACCGGGGGCTCGCAGCGGTTCCCGTCGGCGGATTTGTAGGTTAGTCTGTTTGTCAGGACATTAGCAACGGAAGGAGTCGTGATGGCCGACGCGCACACGACGACGGCAGTGGGCTCGCCGCTCCTGGCGATGACGAGGACCACCCCCACCGCGCTCTGGAACGACAGCGCCGACCCTCGCGAGCTGGCCACGGCCATCGGGTGGGGCGCCGTGGGCGCCACGTGCAACCCGGTCATCGCGCTCGCGGCGATCCGCGCGGACCAGCCCCGGTGGGAGGCCCGCATCCGCGAGATCGCCGATGAGCGGCCGACCGCGACCGAGTCCGAGATCGGCTGGCTCGTGGTCGAGGAGGTCTCGCTCGAGGCCGCCCGGCTGCTCGAGCCGCTCTTCGCCGAGCACGGCGGCCGCAACGGCCGCCTCTCGATGCAGACCGACCCCCGCCTGCGCCGGTCCGCGAAGGACCTGGCCGACCAGGCCGAGCACTTCGCCTCGCTCGCCCCGAACATCATCGTCAAGGTGCCGGCGACCTCGGTGGGCGTGGAGGCCATCGAGGACGCCACCTACCGCGGGGTGAACATCAACGTCACCGTCTCCTTCACGGTGCCGCAGGCGCTCGCGACGGGCGAGGCGATCGAGCGCGGGCTGGAGCGCCGCGAGGCCGAGGGCCTGCCCGTCGAGGGCATCGGCCCGGTCGTGACCATCATGGTCGGCCGCCTCGACGACTGGCTCAAGGAGGTCGTCGCCCGCGACGGGCTCGACATCGACCCCGAGCACCTCGAGTGGGCGGGCGTCGCAGCGGTCAAGCGCGCCTACGCCCTCTTCCGCGAGCGCGGGCTGCGCGCCCGCGTGCTCGCGGCCGCCTACCGCAACCAGCTGCAGTGGACCGAGCTCGTGGGGGGCGACCTCGTCCTCTCGCCGCCGTTCGCGTGGCAGCAGACGTTCCAGGACAGCGGCATCGACCCGCAGCCGCGCATCGACGTCCCCGTCGACCCCGAGATCATCGCCTCGCTCGAGCGGATCGAGGACTTCCGCCGCGCCTACGAGCCGGACGGCATGACCCCCGCCGAGTTCGACGACTTCGGCGCCACCCGCAAGACGCTGCGCCAGTTCCTCACCGCCGACGAGGAGCTCGACCAGCTCGTCCGCGACGTCATCACCCCCGCCCCGTGAGGGCTGCCTGACCCTCGCCCGAGGGGAACCCTGCGGAGCCCCGGGAGCCTGTCGGCTCCCGGGGCTCCGTGGCGTGCGGCGCGCGGGCGCCGCTCAGTAGTGGCTGGTGACCGAGGTGCCGATGGTCGCGAAGTCGTAGACCCACTTGGCCACCGGGACCGGCAGGTTCACGCAGCCGTGCGACGCGGAGTACCCGAAGGTCTTGCGCCACGGGGCCCCGTGGAGGGCGAACCCGCGGTGGAAGAACGAGGACCACGGCACGTTCGGCGTCTCGTAGTTCGTGCCGTCGGCGTTGCTGCCGCGCATCGTCATCAGCGGGTTCTTGTAGTACACCGCGAACGTGCCGGTGACGGTCGGCTTCTGCGCCGAGCCGTTGACCATCGCGACCGGGCCGTACACGACCTCGGCGCCGACGTAGGCGGTCATCGTGTGCCGGCTCAGGTTGACGTCGATCCACTTCTCCCCGACCGCTGCCGGGTACGCCAGGTTCTCGGCGCCCGGGGCGATGGTCCGCTCCTCCCAGGTCGCCTTCGTCGTCGTGTAGGCGAGCTTGCCGGAGTACTTCGCGCCGGAGCCGAGGGCGGCGACGGCGGCCGAGGTGAGGGCCTCGGCGTTCTTCGTGGTGCGGCCGTCACGGGCCTCGGTCATCACCTTGCGGACCTCACCGGAGCCGTCGAGGTAGCGCAGCCCCTTGCGGGGGTCGCGGTTCGCGTCCTTCGCGACCGAGTCGACCCACCGGCCCACCTTGGCGGCGTCCAGGGTCGGCACGGCCGAGCCCCCGGTGCTCGGCAGGACGACCCAGGAGGCCTTGAGGGCCGGGGACGCGGCGTGCTTCTCCTCGCCGTCGGAGATGACGACGGGCGCCTTGACGACGGCGTTGGCCGCCGCAGCGACCTTCTCGGCGGCGGCCGTGGTCACGTCGGGCTCGCCGTCGACGAAGGCGACGGTGGCGGTCGCCGGGCGCAGCGTGCGGGCCGCCTCGGCGACGACGTCGTGAAGGCTCGCGGGGTCGACGGTGCGGCCCGCGACGGCCGGCGTGACGACGAAGGACTTCTTGTTCTTCGCGAGGGCGACGGAGGCGTCGCGGCCGGACTCGCCGGCCTCCTGGACGAGCTCGTCCACGGCGGCCTCGAGGGCCCGCTCGTCGACCCGGACGACGGCGGGGACGTCGTGCTCGGACACCAGCGAGCTGGCGTAGGAGGACCAGCGGCCGTTGGCGGCGAAGACCGCGTCGACGGTGGCGTCGACGTCGACCCGGTAGCCGAGGTCGGCGAGGTGCTCGGCGTGCGTGCTCGAGCCGTTCCGCACGGTGACGGTCAGGGCCTCGGCCCGCTCGCGGACCGACGCGGCGACCTGCTCACGCGTCTGCCCCGCGACGTCCGTCCCGCTGACGGCGCTTCCCGGCAGGGCGCGGTCCGCGTAGTGCGTCGCGTACGCCGTGCCCGCCCCCGTGAGCACCAGCGGCACCGCCACGGCGACGCCGAGCAGCACCTTCCTGCGTGAACCCATCGGTCCACCTCTCCCGCTTCCGGTGCCGGCTCCGACCCGGACACACCCCGGACCATGATGGGGCAGATCCCCGGTCCGTACCACACGGGGACCGGTCCGTGGGCGTCACGAACCCGCAACGATGCCCCGGCGCGCGGGCGCCGGGGCATCGTCGGGGTGCGCAGGTCAGGCGTTCTGCGGGAAGCCCAGCTCGATGCCGCCGTGGCTCGGGTCGAGCCAGCGCGAGGTGACCACCTTGCCGCGGGTGAAGAAGTGCACGCCCTCCATGCCGTGGGCGTGGCTGTCGCCGAAGAGGCTGTTCTTCCAGCCGCCGAACGAGTAGTAGGCCATCGGCACGGGGATGGGCACGTTGATGCCGACCATCCCGACCTCGACCTCGTTCTGGAAGCGCCGGGCGGCGCCGCCGTCGTTGGTGAAGATCGCCGTGCCGTTGCCGTAGGGGTTGCTGTTGATGAGCTCGAGCGCCTCGTCGTAGCTCCGCGCCCGCACGACCGAGAGCACCGGCCCGAAGATCTCGTCGTCGTAGACCGACATGCCCTTCTCGACGTGGTCGAAGAGGGTCGGGCGCAGGAAGAAGCCCTCGCCGTCGGCGTCGACGTCGCCCTCGCGGCCGTCGACGACGAGCGTCGCGCCGTCGGCGACGCCGGAGTCGAGGTAGGAGGCGACCTTGTCGCGGTGCTGCCGCGTGACGAGCGGCCCCATGTCCGGGTTCCTGGTGCCGTCGCCGGTGACGAGCTTGCCCATCCGGTCCTCGATCTTCGCGACCAGCTCGTCCCCGATGGGCTCGACCGCGACGAGTGCCGAGATCGCCATGCAGCGCTCGCCGGCCGACCCGAACCCGGCGTTGATGGCCGCGTCGGCCGCGAGGTCGAGGTCGGCGTCGGGGAGGACGATCATGTGGTTCTTCGCCCCGCCGAGGGCCTGGACGCGCTTGCCGTGCGCGGTGCCGGTCTCGTAGACGTACTTCGCGATGGGGGTGGACCCGACGAAGGAGACCGCCTTGACGTCGGGGTGGGTGAGCAGGGCGTCGACGGCCTCCTTGTCGCCGTGGACGACGTTCAGCACGCCGTCGGGCAGGCCGGCCTCCTTCCACAGGGCCGCGACGGCGTTGACGGCCGACGGGTCCTTCTCGGAGGGCTTGATGACGACCGCGTTGCCGCAGGCGATGGCCACCGGCACGAACCAGAGCGGCACCATCGCCGGGAAGTTGAACGGGCTGATGACGGCGACGACGCCGAGGCTCTGCCGGATGGAGTAGACGTCGACCTTCGTGGAGGCGTTCTCCGAGAAGCCGCCCTTCATCAGGTGCGGGATGCCGCAGGCGAACTCGGCGACCTCGAGGCCACGGGTGACCTCACCGAGCGCGTCGGACAGGACCTTGCCGTGCTCGGCCGTGATGAGGGCGGCGATGTCCTCCTTGCGCTCGTTGAGCAGCTGGCGGAAGGCGAAGAGGACCTGCGTGCGCTTGGTCAGCGAGGCGTCCTTCCACTCGTTCGTCCAGGCCGTCTTCGCGGTCGCGACGACCTCACCGACGGTGGCGGCCGAGGCGAGGTCGAGCTCGCCGGACTGCGCCCCGGTGGCGGGGTTGTAGACGGGGCTGGTGCGCTCGGCGGTGCCCTCCCAGGGCGTGCCGCCGACGAGGTGGGTGATGCGGGTGGGGGTCGTGCTCACGGGTATCGGTCCTTGTCCGTGGGGATGGTGGATTCAGTGTGTCAGGTACGGTGGTGCGACGGATGCCGCGCTCGTGGCGGCATACAGCTCCTCGATCAGTGGGCCGTGGCGCGCAGGCCGGGGACGTCGGCGAGGTCGACCGGAGCGCCGCTCGCCATCGAGCGGGCGCAGGCCTCGGCGGTCCGGAAGGCCTGGAGCGCGTCGACGACGGTGCACGGGCTGGCGATCGCCCCGCGGGCGACGTCGGCGAAGGCGGTCAGCTCGGCGACGTAGGCCGGCAGGAAGCGCTCCATGAACGACCAGTGCCGCGGGCCGGGAGGCCACTCGACGCCCTCCTCGGCGGACGTGATGGCCAGCGTGGTGTCGTGGCCGACGCCGAGGGTGCCCGAGGAGCCGTGCACCTCCATCCGGACGTCGTGGCCGGCGCCGTTGTAGCGCGTGGCGGTCACCGAGACGAGGGTGTCGTCGTCGAGCACGAGGGTGGCGGCCGCGGTGTCGACGTCGCCCGCCTCGGTGAAGAAGTCCTCGCCCTTGTTGGCGCCGACGGCGAAGACGCGGCTCACCTCGCGGCCGGTGACGAACCGGATGATGTCGAAGTCGTGGACGCTGCAGTCGCGGAACAACCCGCCGGACGTCGGCAGGTACGCGGCGTGCGGCGGCGCCTGGTCCATCGTCGCCGCGCGGATCGTGTGGACGAACCCGATCTCGCCGGCGGCGACGGCCTCCCGCACCCGCCGGTACCCGCGGTCGAAGCGGCGCTGGAAGCCGATGTGCACCGGTACCTCGCTGCGCTCCTCGAGCTCCGCGAGGGCGATCGTGCGCTCGAGGTCGAGGGCGACCGGCTTCTCGCAGAACGTCGGGATGTCCCGCGCGACGGCGGCCTCGATGAGGTCGGCGTGCGCTGCGGTGCCGGCCGTGATGACGAAGCCGTCGAGGCCCGAGCCGAGCAGCGCGTCGATGGACGGCGCAGCGGACACCCCGAGGTCGGCCGCGACCCGCTCGGCGAGCGCGGTGTCGAGGTCGGCGACGACCACCTCGTCGACGCCGGGCAGCGTCGAGAGCGTCTTGGCGTGGAACGCGCCGATCCGGCCGGTCCCCGCGAGTCCGATGCGCATGGTCACTGCTGTCCCTTCGTGAGGCGGGGGTCGACGGGTTCGGCGGCCCAGGAGTCGCGGACCCAGGCGTGCGCCGGGTCGTCGCAGATCCGCCAGGCCCGCTCCGGCCCGGGGCCGGCCATGACGTTGAGGTAGTACAGGTCGGCGTCCGGCGCCGCGACGGCCGGGCCGTGCCAGCCGTGGGGCACGAGGACGACGTCGCCGGTACGCACCTCGGAGAGCACGTCGAGGGGACGCTCGCTCGAGGAGCCGTAGGCCCGCAGGTAGCCGACGGGGTCGGTGTTGCGGACGTCGGTGGCGCGGGTCTCGAGGTAGTAGATCTCCTCGAGCTCGGTCTCCTCGCCGGGCCGCTCCTCGTCGTGCTTGTGCGGGGGCCACGAGCTCCAGTTCCCCGCGGGCGTGATGACCTCGCACACGAGGAAGGAGTCGGCGTCGAGGACGTCGGGCAGACCCATGTTGCGCACCTCGCGGCTGGCCTGCCCGGCACCGCGCAGCTCGACCGGCACCTCGCCGGCGGTGATGTGCCGGAACGGTTTCGGGGCGGCGGACTTGGTGGCCGGGGCCCCGCAGAGGGCGACCCGTGCCGGTCCGTCGGTCGTGCTCGCGAGGCGCAGGGTCGAGCCGCGGCCGGCGTACACGACGTCGGTGGGCCCGTCGAACACGGTGGCCCGCCCGGGGAGGTCGGCGGTGTGCGTGCTGCCGTCGGCGTCGGTGACCTCCACCCGCCAGGACCCCGCGAGGGGCACGACGAGGGTCTCCTCCTCGCCGGCGACGTGCTCGAGCGTCTCCTCCCCCTCGACCGCCGCCACCCGCAGCGTCGTGTGCACCCAGCCGGGGACCGGGGCGGCGGAGGTCGGGGCGATGACCACCTGGAAGGCCCCCTCGGCCGAGGACCCCCACGGGCGGACGAAGTCGGGGTTGTCGACCCCGAGGCCGGTGTGCGTGCTCATCGGGATCCTCCGTGGACGAGGTCGGCGGCGACGTCGACGGCGGACGCGACGTCCCCGTCGGGCGGGAAGAGCAGGGCGCGCCCCACGACCAGGCCTGCGGCAGAGGGGTGGCCGAGGGCCTTGCCCCACTGCGCGTAGGTGTCTCCGGGGTCGCCGGTGGGGTCGCCCCCGAGCAGCAGGCTGGGCAGGGTCGTGGCGTCGAGGACGCGGTCCATCTCCTCGACGACGGGCAGCTTGAGCCAGGTGTGCGCGCTCGTGGCGCCGAGACCGGCGGCGACGTGGATCGAGGAGATGACGGAGTCGGGGTCGAGGAGGTTCTCGACGCGCGTCGGCGAGCGCCGCACCGTGAGGAAGGGTTCGACCATCGCCATCAGCCCGTGGCGGGCGAGCTCGCTGACCGCTCGACCGCTCGCCTCGAGCGTCGGCGCGGTGCCGGGGTCGTCGAGGGCCACGCGGGTGAGCATCTTCCCGCCCTCGAGGCCGTGGGCGGCGAGGGTGTCGGCGTCGAAGGCGGTGAACCGGTCGTCGAGCTCGAAGACCGCGCCCTGCAGGCCGCCCCGGTTCATCGACCCGATGACGACCTTGTCGTCGAGCAGGCCGGCGAGGAGCAGGTCCTCGAGGACGTCGGGCGTGCCGAGCACACCGTCGACGCCCGGGCGCTCCAGCGCGGTGGCGAGCCGTTCGAGCAGCGCGGGGCGGGAGGCCATCGCGGTGGCGTCGGAGCGCACGGCGAGCGCCCCGCGCGCCGGGTGGTCGGCGGCGATGAGGAGCAGGCGCCCGTCGGCGCTCAGCCGCTCGCGGCGGCGGCGCCCCGCCCACGCGGCGGCGACGGCGCCGGGCTCGGCGACCCGTCGTGCCGTCAGCGCCGCGGTGTCGATGCGGGTCACGACGCGCTCCCCGCGAGGAGCGCCAGCACCTCGTGCTCCTCCGGCATCGCCGTGGAGCACTCGAGGCGCGAGGCGACGATGGCTCCGGCGCCGTTCGCGAAGCGCAGGGTCCGCTCGAGGTCCCAGCCCTCGAGGAGCCCGTGGCAGAAGGCCCCGCCGAAGGCGTCGCCCGCGCCCAGGCCGTTGGCCACCTCGACGGGCACCGGGGGGACCTCCACCCGGTCACCGGAGGCGGAGACGGCGAGGACGCCCTTGGGTCCCTGCTTGACGACGGCGAGCCCGACCCCGCGGTCGAGGAGCGCCTTCGCGGCGTCCTCGGGGTGGTCGGTGCCGACGGCGACGCGGCACTCGTCGAGGTTGCCGATGGCGACGGTGCTGGCCTCGAGGGCCTCCGCGGCGGCCCGGGTGGCCTCGGCCTCGGCGCGCCAGAACTGCGGGCGGAAGTCGAGGTCGACCACGGTGTGCTCCCGGCGGCCGCGCAGCGACCACGCCGTGGCGTGCGCCGTGCGGCTCGGCTCGGCGGACAGGCCGGTGAGGGTCGTCCAGAAGAGCCGGCTCTCGCGCACCGCGACCGGGGCGATCTCCTCCGGCGTGACGCGCAGGTCGGGGGCCTGGGGGTAGCGGTAGAAGTACAGCGGGAAGTGGTCCGGGGGGAAGATCTCGCAGAAGGTCACCGGGGTCGGCAGCGAGGGGTCGGTGCTCACGTAGACCGGGTCCACGCCCAGCTCGGCGAGCGTGCGGGTGACGAACCGCCCGAAGGGGTCGTTCCCGGTGCGGCTCACCAGCGCCGCGGAGTGCCCGAGCCGTGCCACGGCCACCGCGACGTTGCCCGCGCTGCCCCCGAGGAACTTGCCGAAGGTCTCGACGTCCTCGAGGCCGACGCCGGTCTGCATCGGGTAGAGGTCGACCCCGACCCGCCCGATCGCGAGGACGTCGAAGGAGCGGTTGGGCACGGAGCCTCCTGCGGTCGTCGTCGGTGGGTCTGTGCCAAGGCTGCCCGACCGCCCGGGGTGCTGTCAACATTTGTTAGGACATTTGCAAGAGCGTACTCGTTGTCAAGCCTCCCCCTACACTGCGGGCATGCCCGAGATCGCCGTCACCATCGACCGCACCAGCCCGGTCCCGCTGTACCACCAGCTCGCCGAGCAGCTGACCGCGGCGATCGACAGCGGCCGGCTCAAGCCGGGCGACCCCTTCGAGAACGAGCTCGCCCTCGCCGAGCGGCTCGAGCTCTCCCGGCCCACCGTGCGCCGTGCCATCGCCGAGCTCGTGGGCCGCGGGCTGCTCGTCCGGCGGCGCGGCGTCGGCACGACGGTGGCCAGCCAGGTCATCCACCGCCGTGACGAGCTGACGAGCCTGCACGACGACATGGTCCGCAAGGGGCAGAAGCCCCTGACGACCGTCCTCTCCCTCGACCACGGCGCCGTCGACGCCACGGCCGCCGAGGCGCTCGGACTCCCGCCCGAGACACCGCTGGTCTCCCTCGTGCGGCTGCGCTCGGTCGACGACGTACCGGCCGCCCTCATGCACAACTGGCTCCCGCCGCAGTTCGCGGACCTCACGGTGGACGACCTCGCGGACGCCAGCCTCTACGCCATCCTGCGCAGCCGCGGGGCCCACCCCGTCATCGCGCACCAGACGATCGGCGCCCGGCGGCCCACCGCCCGCGAGCGCAAGCTGTTGGGCCTGGCGGCCGGCGACCCCCTCCTCACGATGTCACGCAAGGCCTACTCGGCCAAGGGCGAGGCGGTCGAGTACGGCGACCACTGCTACCGCTTCGACCAGTACGCCTTCGACGTCACGGTGCACGACCGCTGAACCCTTCCGCCGAGGCCCGCCGGGCGTTAGAGTGATAATGTTCTGACATTCGGCCATTTGACGGCGCCCGCTTTGACGGGCCGGGAGGACCTCCGACGTGAAGATCGCCCAGGACCCCACGCCCTTCCACCACGACCACGCGTTGCTCGACTTCCCGCGCGTCGTCGCCGACCTGGGCTACGAGCACATCCAGCTGACCCCGCACGTCGACCTCGTACCGTTCTTCCGCCACCCCAAGGCCGACGACGCGCTCGTGCGGCAGCTGAAGAAGTCCTGCGACGACGCCGGCGTCGGTATCGCCTCGCTGCTGCCCGTGCAGCGCTGGTCCGGCCCGGACGAGTGGGCCCGCGAGGCCGCGGTGCGCAACTGGAAGCGGATCATCCAGATCGCCGTCGACCTCGGCGTGCGGGTCATCGGTACCGAGTTCTCCGGACGTCCCGAGCGCGTCGAGGAGTCCGAGGCCGCCTTCTACCGCTCGATGGAGGAGCTGCTGCCGATCATCGAGCGCGAGGGCATCGACGTCCTCGTCGACCCGCACCCCGACGACTTCGTCGAGGACGGCCTCGAGGCGATCCGTGTCCTGCGGGGCCTGAACTCGCCCAACGTCGGGATGGTCTACGTCGCCTGCCACACCTTCCACATGGGCCACCCGATGCGCGAGGTCATGCGGGCCGGCGGCGACCTCATCCGGCTCGTCCACGTGGCCGACACGATGGACCACCACCGCTCGCACGGGCTGCGCTACATCTCCAACCCGCCCGGCAACACGGCCCGCGTCCACCAGCACCTGCGCATCGGGGCCGGGGACCTGGACTGGGACGACTTCTTCGGCGGTCTCGCTGAGATCGGCTTCTACGACCGCCCCGGCACCGTCATGTGCAACTCCGTCTTCGCCGAGGACGAGAACGCCGCCGAGATGGCCCGCTACCAGCTGCGCACGATGACCGAGCAGGTCGAGCGCTTCCGCACCCCCTCCTGACCCCCAGACCCGCAACGACACCGACCCGACGAAGGAGTCGACGATGACCGCGACCGTGCGGCTGACCACCGCTCAGGCGCTCGTGAAGTTCCTGGCCGCCCAGCACGTCGAGCGTGACGGTACCGAGGAACGCCTGGTCACGGGGATGTTCGGCATCTTCGGCCACGGCAACGTCGCGGGGGTCGGGCAGGCGCTGCTCCAGGCCCAGGTGCAGTCGGAGGAGGGCGCCACCGGCGACGACGTCCTCGGCGAGCTGCCCTACTACCTCGCCCGCAACGAGCAGGGGGCGGTACATGCCGCGACCGCGTTCTCCCGCACCCGGAACCGACGCCAGGTCATGGCGGTGACGACCTCCATCGGGCCCGGCGCGACCAACATGGTCACCGGGGCCGCGCTCGCCACGACGAACCGCATCCCGGTGCTGCTCTTCCCCTCCGACCAGTTCGCGAACCGGGTGCCCGACCCGGTGCTCCAGCAGCTCGAGGACCCCGGCACGCTCGACGTCAGCGTCAACGACGTCTTCCGGCCGGTGTCGCGCTTCTTCGACCGGATCAACCGACCGGAGCAGCTGATCCCGTCGCTGATGAACGCGATGCGGGTGCTCACCGACCCGGCCGACACCGGCGCCGTCACGGTCTGCCTGCCCCAGGACGTGCAGGCGGAGGCACACGACTGGCCGCTCGCCTTCTTCCGCAGGCGGGTCTGGCACATCGGACGCCCGGTGCCCGAGCCGGCAGCCCTGGAGCGGGCGCTGGCCGTCATCCGCTCCGCGAAGCGCCCGCTCGTCGTGGCCGGCGGCGGTGTCGTGTACTCCGAGGCCTCCGAGGAGCTGCGGGCCTTCGCCTCGGCCACGGGGATCCCGGTGTCCGACACCCACGCCGGCAAGGGCGCCATCAACTGGGACCACCCGTCCGCCGTTGGCGGAGTCGGGTCGACCGGCTCCTCCGCCGCCAACGCGCTGGCCCGCGAGGCCGACGTCGTCATCGGCATCGGCACGCGCTACTCCGACTTCACGACCGCCAGCCACACCGTCTTCGCCGACGAGGACGTGCGCTTCGTCAACGTCAACGTGCTCGGCTTCGACGCCGCCAAGCACGGCGCCGCGATGCTCGTTGCGGACGCCCGTGAGGCCCTGCGAGCCCTGACCGAGGGCCTGGCCGGCTGGGAGGTGGATTCGGCCTATCGGCAGGAGGCGGTCGACCTCGACGCCGCGTGGCAGCAGGTCGTCGACGAGTGCTACCACCGCGACCACACACCGCTGCCCGCCCAGACCGAGGTCTTCGGTGCGCTCAACGAGCTGATGGGCCCGCAGGACGTCGTCATCAACGCCGCCGGCTCGATGCCCGGCGACCTCCAGTGCCTCTGGCGGGCGTCGACCCCGGAGCAGTACCACGTCGAGTACGCCTTCTCCTGCATGGGCTACGAGATCCCCGCCTCGCTCGGCGTGAAGATGGCCGTCGGCGACGAGCACGAGGTCGTGGCGATCGTCGGCGACGGCACGTACCAGATGCTCCCCATGGAGATCGCGACGATCGTCTCCGAGGGCGTGAAGGTCATCATCGTGCTGCTCCAGAACCACGGGTTCGCCTCCATCGGAGCGCTGTCCGAGTCGCGCGGCTCGCAGCGGTTCGGCACGAAGTACCGGATGCGCCAGTCCTCCACCGGCCGGCTCGACGGCGCCGAGGTGCCCTTCGACCTCGCCGCCAACGCGGCCTCCTGGGGTGCCGACGTGCTGCGCTGCGGCTCGATGGCCGAGTTCCGCGAGAACTACGGGAAGGCCGCGGCCTCGGACCGCACGACCGTCCTCTACATCGAGACCGACCTCATGGGCCCGAACCCGCCCGGGTCGGCCTGGTGGGACGTACCCGTGTCCGAGGTGTCCGCCCTGGAGTCCACGCAGAAGGCCTTCGAGGAGCACCTTGCGAACAAGCAGGGCCAGCGCCCCTACCTCTGAGCACCCCACGCCTCCGCCGCCCGGGACGACACCGTCGTCCCGGGCGTCGTGCGTCCGGGGCGGCCTGCAACCACAGCGAAATTGTTATGACCGAATGTCAGGACAATTGCTTGACAGCACTGCCACCCCCGAGGTCCAATATCACCCGAGGCCACCCCGGCCCTCCCAACTGAACAGCTCGACCGGTCCGCGGACCGCCGGCGGGAACCCCCTCCTCGCCGACCTCCCCGGCCACCTGCCGCACCGTCGCGAGCGCGCACCCCGGGCAAGCCCTCGTGGGCCCACCGGAGCGGCACCCCGGCCCCCGCAGAGCTGCGAGGGCACGCCCCGAAAGGACACCGTTCCCATGAATCAGAGTCGATTCCGGAAGGCATTGACGGCTTCCGCCGTCGTCGCCTCCGCCACGCTGGCCCTCGCCGCCTGCAGCTCGAGCGGAGGCAAGTCGGCGACCGACGCATCGGGCGACACCGGCGCTGCCGCCGAGAAGACGATGACCATCATCATGGTCACCCACCAGGCCCCCGGCGACACCTTCTGGGACCGCATCCGCAAGGGTGCCGAGGCCGCTGCCGCCAAGGACGGCGTCGACTTCCAGTACACGAACGACCCGGACGCGACGAAGCAGGCCCAGCTCATCCAGGCCGCGATCGACAAGAAGCCGGACGGCATCGCCATCACCGACCCGAACACCGGCGCCATCGGCGACGCGGTCAAGAAGGCCGTGGCGGCGGGTATCCCGGTGACGATGTTCAACGCCGGCGGCCCGGACGCGCTCGGCCTCGGGGCCATCGGCTACTTCGGGCAGAGCGAGAGCGACGCCGGCCTCGCCGTCGGCCAGAAGGCGGCGGGCGAGGGTGCGAAGAACATCCTGTGCGTCATCCAGGAGCAGGGCCAGTCCCAGCTCGAGGCGCGCTGTGACGGCGTGACCAAGGGTGCCGCCGGCGCCAAGGTGACCCGCCTCTTCGTCAACGGCCGCGACGACGCCGACGTGACGACGAAGATCCAGGCCGCGCTGACCCAGGACAAGTCGGTCGACTACGTCATCACCCTCGGCGCCCAGTTCGCCCTCGACGCCGGGAAGGCCGTCAAGGCCGCCGGGAGCAGCGCGAAGGTCGGCACCTTCGACACGAACGAGGAGCTCATCAAGGCGATCCAGGACAAGTCGGTCACCTTCGCGGTGGACCAGCAGCCCTACCTCCAGGGCTACCTCGCGATCGACGCGCTGTGGCTCTACAAGAAGAACGGCAACACCCTCGGCGGCGGCCAGAACGTCGCGACCGGCCCGGCCTTCATCGACGCCAGCAACGTCGAGGCCGTCGCGGGCTTCGCAGCCAACGGGACGCGGTGACCGGACGATGACCACCGCGACACCAGCGGTGACAGGAGACGACCGGGTCAAGGCCCGGTCGTCTCTGTCCACCTACCTCGGGATGCCGGCCGTCGGCGCCGTCATCGGCGCCGTCGCCATCGCCGCCCTGTTCCTCCTCATGGCCCCGGCCTTCCGGGAGCTCGGGAACATCGGCACCGTGCTCTACCAGGCGTCGACCATCGGCCTCATGGCGGTCTTCGTGTCCCTGTTGATGGTCGGTGGGGAGTTCGACCTCTCCGCCGGTGTCGCGGTGGTCTCGTCCAGCCTCGCCGCCGCCCACGCCACGTGGTACTTCGGCCTCAACGTGTGGATGGGCGTGATCTTCGCGCTCGTCTTCTCGGTCGCCGTCGGCGCCTTCAACGGCTGGCTGCTGCAGGCCACCAAGCTGCCCAGCTTCCTCGTGACGCTCGGCTCCTTCTTCGTGCTCTCGGGAGCCAACCTCGCCCTGACCCGCCTCATCGCGGGGGGTGTCTCCTCGAACAACATCAGCGACATGGACGGATGGGGCAGCGCTCACGCGGTGTTCGCCTCGACCTGGCAGGTCGGCCCGATCGAGCTGAAGAGCCCGGTCATCTACTGGCTGCTGCTGACCGTGCTGCTCTCCTTCGTGCTGCTGCGGACCCGGTACGGCAACTGGATCTTCGCGGCCGGCGGCGACTCCGCCGCCGCGCGCGCGGTCGGCGTGCCGGTCACGGCGACCAAGGTCGTCCTCTTCATGGGGGTGGGCTTCGGGGCCTGGCTGCTCGGCATGCACAACCTGTTCGAGTACAACAACGTCCAGTCGGGCGCCGGCGTCGGCTACGAGTTCATCTACATCATCGCGGCGGTCATCGGCGGCTGCCTCCTCACCGGTGGGTACGGCTCGGTGGCGGGCGCCTCGGTCGGTGCCCTCATCTACGGCATGACCAACCTCGGGATCACCTACGCGGGCTGGGACGTCGACTGGCTCAAGACCTTCATGGGTGTCCTGCTCATCGGTGCGGTCCTGGTCAACCAGGCCGTCAAGCGGAAGGCGGAGGCGTGATGACCACCGACCAGGCCGGCGCGCCGGCACCCACCCCGGTCCTCGAGCTCGACGACGTCGGGAAGCGCTACGGCAACGTCCACGCGCTGCGCGGTGTCAACATGCGTGTCCGCAAGGGCGAGGTCACCTGCGTCCTCGGCGACAACGGTGCGGGCAAGTCCACGCTGATCAAAATCATCGCCGGGCTGCACGACTACACCGAGGGCACGATGAAGCTCGACGGCGAGGAGACGCACTTCGCGTCGCCGCGTGTCGCGCAGGCCTCGGGCATCGCCACCGTCTACCAGGACCTCGCCCTCGCACCGCTGATGTCGGTGTGGCGCAACTTCTTCCTGGGCAACGAGATCCGCAAGGGCGTCGGCCTCGATCTCGCGGAGATGAAGCGCGTGGCGGGCGAGGAGCTCACGAAGATGGGGATCGTCATCCCCGACCTCGACCGTCCGGTCTCCGCCCTGTCTGGTGGTCAGCGGCAGGTCATCGCCATCGCCCGCGCCATCTACTTCGGGGCCAACGTCGTCATCCTCGACGAGCCGACGGCGGCCCTCGGCGTCAAGCAGTCCGGCGTGGTGCTCAAGTACATCCTCAAGATGCGCGATGCCGGGCTGGGGGTCATCTTCATCACCCACAACCCGCACCACGCCTACCTCGTCGGCAACCACTTCGTCATCCTCAAGCTGGGACGGGTGGTGCTCGACGCGCACCGGGACGACCTCACCCTCGAGCAGCTGACCGGGGAGATGGCCGGCGGGCAGGAGCTCGCGGAGCTGTCCCACGAGCTCGCGGGGGCCGACCCGGGGAAGGTCGTCCCGCCGGCGCCGGACGGCGAGGCCGAGGTGGTCGCCCCGACCATCGCGGACGACGACCGGGCCGAGCTCCTCGAGGAGGAGCAGGTGGAGCAGCGCTGACCCCGTCGGTGCCCACGCACCCCTGACGATGCCCCCGGTGGAGCTGGGCCCACCGGGGGCATCCTGTCGGCCGCGACCATCCCGGCCACCGACGTGCCCACCCCCACACGACATCCCCCACGCCGACCTGCCCACGCTCGTGGACTCGGCGACGGCGCGCGAGGAGCTCGGGGGTGCGGTGGCCGACCGCGGGCTGCACCTCACGGCGCTCAACGCGAACGGCAACCCCCTGCACCCGACGGACGGGGAGCGCCAGTCCGCGGTGCTGCGGGACACCATCGAGGTCGCGTCGGCGCTCGAGGTCCCCAAAGTGGTCTGCATGTCGGGGCTCCCCGCCGGCGCGCCCGGCGACTCCATGCCGAACTGGGTGACGTCCTCATGGCCCCCCGAGAACCTCGCCATCGAGCGTTACCAGTGGGAGGAGGTCGCCATCCCGTACTGGCGCGAGCTCGCGGCGTTCGCCCGCGACCGCGGCGTGCGCCTGGCGGTCGAGGCCTGCTTCGACCAGCTGGCGTACAACGTCTCCACCCTCCTGCGCCTGGTGGAGGCGGCCGGGCCCGACGTCGTCGGTGCCAACCTCGACCCCTCGCACCTCATGGCGATGGGCGCGGGCATCCCCACCGTCATCCGGGCCCTCGGCCCGCACATCGTCCACGTCCACGCGAAGGACACGAGGCTCGACCCCCGTGGTCGTCCCCCGTGACGGGCTGCTCACGAGCCACCCGATGGAGCGCTCGCACCTGCGCGCGTGGAACGACGTCACCCTCGGTCTGGGCCACCCCGGCGGGGAGTCCTTCTGGGCGGACGTCGTCTACACGCTGCGCTCGGTCGGCTACGACGGCCCGCTGAACATCGAGCACGAGGACGTGCTGCTCAACTCCGTGGAGGGGGTCCGCAGGGCGGCAGGGCTGCTCCGGCGGGTGACGCCCGAGGAGGCCCCCGACTGGTCCCCCGCCGACGTCCGACCGGGGCCCGCCGACGGGACCTACACCGCGCCGGCGGGGTCCTTGACGACGAGGACCGGCACCGTCGCGTCGAGGAGCAGCTCCTGGGTGACGCTGCCGAGGAAGGCCTTGCCGACCCGCGACCGACGTCGTGCTCCGATGACGAGCAGCCCGGCGTGCGCCGCCTCGGCGGCGGCGAGGATGGCGGCAGCGGTCTGGTCGATGCTCTCGTCGCCGCTCGTTGCGACGACCACCCGCCACGTGAGTTCCTGGACCCCTCGCGCGGCCGCCGCCTGCTCGACCAGGTCCCCGATCCCGTCCCGCAGGGCGCTCTCGCTGTCGAGGTCCTTCCCGGTGACGACGGTGACCACCACCAGCTCGACCCCCCGCCGGGCGGCCTCGTCGACGGCGGCGTCCAGGACGGACGCGCTGGCCCCACTCGCGTGGTGGGCGACGGCAACGGTCATGAGGTCCTCCTCGGGTCAGGCGTAGAACGCCGGCTTGTCGATCATCTCGACGGCGACCTCGCCGTCCTCGGTGAGGGCCTTGACGCCGGCGTCGCACACGCAGGCGGCGGCGTAGCCGTCCCAGCTGGTGGAGCCCGTGTGCTCGCCGCGCGCGACGGCCGAGATCCACTCCTGGACCTCGGTGACGAAGGCGCCCCAGAACCGTTCGTTGTGGTCGCGGGTGATGCCGTTCGAGGCGCGGAAGTCGCGGCGGACGTCGATGACGTTCTGGTCGGCGAGGCTGACCGCGCCCTTCTCCGCCACCGCTTCGCAGCGGATGTCGTACCCGAACTGGCAGTTGACGAAGATCTCGTCGTCGACGCGCACACCGGACTCGCTCGTGAGGATGAGGACGAGCGGGTCCTGCAGGTGCGGGAAGCGCAGCGAGGTCTTCTTCGGGGTGTCGACCCGGGCCGAGACGAACTCCTCGCCGAGCAGCCAGCGCATCGTGTCGACCTCGTGGATGGCGGTGTCGTTGATCGCCATGTCCCACGTGTACTGCTCCGGCACGGTCGGGTTCCGGTGCGCGCAGTGGACCATGAGCGTCTCACCGAGGTCCCCGGAGTCGAGCAGCGCCTTCATCTGGCGGTAGCTCGCGTCGAAGCGGCGCATGAACCCCACGGTCACCAGCCGGCGGCCGGCGGCCTGCTCGGCCTCCATGATGCGCAGCGCCGCGTCGGCCGTCGGGGTGAGCGGCTTCTCGCAGAAGACCGGCTTCCCGGCGGCGATGCAGGCGAGGACGTCGACCTCGTGGGCCGGGCCGAAGCTGCAGATCATCACGGCGTCGACGTCGTCACTGGCGATGAGCTCGGCCGAGCTGGCGTGCGCGACACCGCCGATGCGCTCGGCGACGGCCCGCGCGTTGTCGGCGTTGACGTCGCTGACGGCCACGACGCGACCACCGGCGATGACGGTGTGGATGCGGTCGATGTGGGCCTGCCCCATGCCCCCGGGGCCGATCATCCCGATGCGGACGGTCATGTCGTGGCTCTCCCTCGTCACGTCAGGCCGAGGCCGAGGGAGGCGAGGTACTCCCGCGTCTGGACGGCGATGGGCAGGGGCTGGTCCTTGGGGCAGCCGTACATGTCCTGCTCGCACACGACGTAGAGCTCCTTGTCGAGGTCGGCGAGCGCCTCGACGAGGTCACGCATGTCGGGCAGGCCGGCCGGCGGCGCCACCGAGACACCGGCGTGCACGGCCTTGACGAAGGGCCAGTCCTCGTCGTGCGCCTGCTTGACCAGACCCTGGTCCATCGCCTTGATGTGCACGTAGGAGATCCGCTCGGGGTACTTGCGGCACAGCTCCATCGGGTCGCCGTCGCCGTAGATGATGTGGCCGGTGTCGAGGCAGAAGCCGACGTACTCGGGGTCCGTGGCCTGGAAGACGCGGTCGATGTCCTCGGGCGTCTCGATGTGGCTGTCGCCGTGGGGGTGCAGCACCATCTTCAGGCCGTAGTCCTCCTTCATGATCCGCCCGAGCCGGTCGGCGTTCTTGATGTAGAGGTTCCACGCCTCGGTGCTGAGCACCTTGTCGTCGATGTAGTCGCCGGTCTTCTCGTCGCGGAACATCGGGGGCAGGTGCACGACGTACTCGGCGCCGACGGCCGCGTGGGTCTCGCCGATCCGGCGGAAGAACGCCTCGGTGTCGGCCCAGGCCTCGGCCTTGTGGAGGATGCCCCACCCGGTGCCGGCGACGACGCGGAAGCCGCGGGCGTCCATCTCCTCCTGGAGGCGCTTCGGGTCGGTCGGGAAGTAGCCGAAGGGACCGGTCTCCATCACCGAGAACCCGGCGGTGGCCATCTCGTCGAGGGCGACGTCCCAGTCGATCTGCTTCTCGTCCTGGGGGAACCACACGCCCCACTGGTCCGGGCAGACCCCGAGGGTGAGCTTGCTGTAGCGCGGGTCGGTGGTGTTGGTTGCCTTGGACTCGGCCACGGCGGGTTCCTCTCGACGATGAGGGCAGGGTCTCGGGGAATATGTTAGGTCATTACGTCATGCCAGCATAGGGTGGCCCACGAATTCGTCCCCCGACCGGATGGAGGCCCCGTGCCGACCCACGAGCTGCTCGCGACCTGTTGGACGAGTGCCGGCGACTCGGCTCCCCTGCGGAACGAGCTGAGCCCGCTCCCCCTCGAGGAACGGGTGCGCGCGATCGCTGCCGGCGGGTGGCAGGGCATCGGGCTGAACGCCACCGACCTCCGGGCCGCGCGGGACCACATCGGGTGGTCCGGGCTGCGCGACCTCGTCGACGCGGCGGGGCTGCGGCACACCGAGGTCGAGCTGGTCTCCGACTGGTGGACGACCGGTGCGCCGAAGGTCGAGTCGGACGCCACGCGCGACCTGCTCCTCGACGCGGCGGTGGCCCTGGGGGCCCGCCACGTGAAGGCCGGGTGTCCGTTCGGGGCGGACCCCTCGACCTGGCCCACGCTCGTCGCGCCGCTGCGCGAGCTGGTGGGCGTGGCCGGCGAGCGCGGCGTCCGGGTCGCGCTCGAGCCCCTGCCGTTCTCGTCGGTGGCCTCCGTCCCTCTGGGCGCCCGGCTGGTCGCCGAGGTCGACCACCCCGGGCTCGGCCTGCTCGTCGACGCGTGGCACGTCTTCCGGGCCGGGACCGGGCTCGAGGAGCTGCGTGACGCACTCCCCCCGGGATCGGTGTTCGGGGTGGAGCTCGACGACGCCGACCCCGAGGTCGTCGGCACCCTCTTCGAGGACACCGTCGAGCGCCGGCGCTACCCCGGCGAGGGCTGCTTCGACCTCGAGGGCCTCGTGCGTGTGGTCGCCGGCACCGGCTTCACGGGCCCGTGGGGCGTCGAGGTCATCTCGGCAGAGCACCGCGCCCTCCCGGTCGAGGAGGGCCTGCGGCGCGCGCACGAGTCCGCGAGCGCCCTGCTCACGCGCGCCCTGGGCTGAGGCCGGGTCGACTCAGCCGTCGAGGTCGTCGACCACGTGCCGCAGGTACCGGCGCGGGGCATCGAGGAAGCCCCGGTGGTGGGCCACGACGTCGAGGTCGTCCCACGCGCTCTCGCGCACCCCGTGCTCCCCGAGCTCGAGCAGGCGAGCGCCCGGGATGGCGGCGAGCACCGGTGAGTGCGTGGCGATGACGACCTGCGTGCGTGGCCGGCGGGCCATCTCGGTCAGCTCCGCCACGAGGTGGAGCTGGGCCGAGAAGGAGAGCCCCGCCTCGGGCTCGTCCATCACGAACAGCCCCTCGCCCCGGAAGCGCCGGGTGCCGAGGAGCGACACGAAGGACTCGCCGTGCGACATCGCGTGGAAGGCGGGGTCGGTGGGCCCGGGGTTGGTGTCGAGCCAGGTGAACAGGCCGTGCATCGTCTCGGCGCGCACGAAGTAGCCCCAGCGCGGCGCCCCGGGGTCGCGGACGACGCGGACCCACTCGTGCAGCGGCGACTCGCTGGCGTGGGTGCGGTGGGTGGCCCCGGTGGATCCGCCCTCGGCGTTCATGCCGGCCGCCATCGCGAGCGCCTCGACGAGGGTGGACTTGCCGGACCCGTTCTCGCCGACGAGGACCGTGCAGCGCGCGAGGTCGAGCCCGTGCTCGAGCACCTGGGCGACGGCCGGGACGGTGAGCGGCCAGGTACCGGCCGCCGGCAGCTCGACCTGGGTGATGCGCTCGAGGCGCCGGGCCGGCAGGCCCTCCTCCCACGTCCCGGCCCGCGCCATGGCGCCGACGCTACCGACCGGCGCCGACACGGGTCCGGGGGCGGTGCCCGAGCGCCCGGGCGGGCGGCGGCCCCCTGCAGAACCTCCGCCCGTCCGGTGCCGAGTCGGTCGCGTCGGCCGGGGCGCGGCCGGGGCCGCGGCGACGGCACGCTCACCGGCGGGGACGCGGCCGCGGGGCCTCGTGGGCTCCGCGGCGGCGGCGTCCGCACCGGGGGACGCGACCTGGTGGCGCACTTTTAATCGCCACCTGTGGAGATTCTGCACCATCCGCCCACCCCGGTGCGCGACGGCATGACCGGCATCACGCCCGGCGGACCGTCCGCCGGGCGCGACCCGCGACCCCCGTAGGCTTGGCCCCCGTGACCGAGAACGCCACCCCCGCCGTCCCCGAGGCCGACCTGCCCGAGCAGATGCGGGTGCGACGCGAGAAGCGCGACCGCCTCGTCGCGGCCGGCGGCGAGGCCTACCCCGTCGCGGTGCCGCGCACCCACTCCCTCGCCGACGTGCGCGAGACCTGGGGCCACCTCGAGACCGGTGTCGAGACCGACGACGTCGTCGCCGTCGCCGGGCGGGCCGTCTTCGTCCGGAACACCGGCAAGCTCGCCTTCGCCACCCTCCAGGAGGGCGCCGGCACCCGCCTCCAGGTGATGCTCAGCCTCGCCGAGGTCGGCGAGGACGCCCTGGCCGCGTGGAAGGCCGACGTCGACCTCGGTGACCACGTGTGGGTCGAGGGGCGCGTCATCAGCTCCCGCCGCGGCGAGCTCTCCGTGATGGCCACGCGCTGGGGGATGGCGAGCAAGGCGCTGCGCCCGCTGCCGGTGCTGCACAAGGAGCTGTCCGAGGAGTCGCGGGTGCGCCAGCGCTACGCCGACCTCGTGGTGCGCCAGGAGGCGCGGGACATGGTGCGCACCAAGGCCGCCGCCCTGGGCGCCGTCCGCTCGGTGCTCGGCGAGCAGGGGTACGTCGAGGTCGAGACGCCGATCATCCAGCTGGTCCACGGCGGGGCCGCCGCGCGCCCGTTCCGCACCCACATGAACGCCTTCGACCACGAGATGGTGCTGCGCATCGCCCTCGAGCTGAACCTCAAGAAGGCCGTCGTCGGTGGGGTCGACCGGGTCTACGAGATGGGCCGGATCTTCCGCAACGAGGGCGTCGACGCCACGCACTCCCCCGAGTTCACGATGCTCGAGGCCTACCAGGCGTGGGGTGACCAGACCTCCATCGGTGCGCTGATGCGCGACCTGTACCTCGGGGTCGCGGACGCTTTGGGCTCGCGCCGGGTGGAGACACCGGCCGGCACCGTCGACCTCGACGGCGAGTGGCGCTGGCTGCCCGTCTACGAGGCGGTCAGCGAGGCGGTGGGCGAGCCGGTCACCATCGACACCCCGAAGGAGACCCTGCTCGAGCACGCGGAGCGGCACGGGGTCGAGGTCGACCCGGGCCTGGAGAAGGACAAGGTCTTCCTCGAGCTGCTCGGCGAGGTCGTCGAGCCGCAGCTCCTCCAGCCGACCTTCCTCTGCGACTACCCGGCCATCGCCCAGCCGCTGGCCCGCCCCCACCGCAGCGCGCCGGGGCTCATCGAGGCGTGGGACCTGATCATCGCCGGGGTCGAGCGCGGCACCGGGTTCTCCGAGCTGGTCGACCCCGTGGTGCAGCGCCAGGTGCTCACCGAGCAGTCGCTGCGCGCGGCCGGCGGCGACCCCGAGGCGATGCAGCTGGACGAGGACTTTCTGCGGGCCCTCGAATACGGCGCACCACCGATGGGCGGGCTCGGCCTGGGAATCGACCGGATGATCATGCTCTTCACCGGGGCGAACATCCGCGAGACCATCCTCTTCCCCCACCTGAAGCCCGAGGCCTGACCCGATGGATTCCGTCGTCCCCTATCTCGTCGCGATCATCCCGACCATCGTCGTCGCGGCGTTCTTCTACGTCATCATCAAGCGGATGATCGAGGGAGACCGCCGGGAACGGTTGGCGCAGAGCAAGTTCGAGGCCGAGCAGGACCGCTCCCGCGCCTCCGCGGACCCGGACGCCGTCACGCACGACGAGCCGCGGACCGGTCCGGAGGGCGGAACTCCCGGCGACCCGGGAAATCCCTCCTGAGGACTTTCCGAAAGCAGAGTCTTTACCACTGCTTTACCATGGCTGTAGTTTCGGGATGACGCCGTGCGGCATGCTCGGTGCCGTCCGAAAAAAATTGATCCCTCACCGAAGGAATTGCAGATGGCCAAGAAGGTCCAGGTCCTCCTCGTGGACGACGTCGACAAGGAGTCGGCCGCCGACGAGACGGTGACGTTCGCGCTCGACGGCGTCAGCTACGAGATCGACCTCACCAGCGCCAACGCGGCCAAGCTCCGCGACGCCCTCGCCGTGTGGATCGGCCACGCCGAGCGCACCGGCGGACGCCGCTCCGCGGGTCGTGCGGCCTCCGGCTCGACGGGCAAGGGCCCGCGCCGCGACGTCAGCGCCATCCGCGAGTGGGCCCGCGCCAACGGCTACGACGTCAGCGAGCGCGGCCGCATCTCCACCGAGGTGCAAGAGGCCTACGAGAAGGCGAACTCCTGACCCACCCCGACCCCACGGTCACGGGGGGGGGGCCCCCCCCCCGGGGCCGCCCCCCCCCCCCCCCCCCCCCCCCCCCCCCCGCCCCCCACCACCCCCCCCCCCCCCCCCCCCCCCCCCCCCCCCCCCCCCCCCACCCCCCCCCCCCCCCCCCCCCCCCCCCCCCCCCCCCCCCCCCCCCCCCCCCCCCCCCCCCCCCCCCCCCCCCCCCCCCCCCCCCCCCCCCCCCCCCCCCCCCCCCCCCCCCCCCCCGCCCCCCCGCCCCCCCCCCCCCCCCCCCCCCCCCCCCCCCCCCCCCCCTCCCGCATGTCCCGCCGGCACGCGTGGCTGCGCTTCACCGCCGGCGGCCCCCCGCTGCCGCGCCGCCCCCACGACGACACCGGCGACTGGCAACGTGACCTGCGGGCCCTGCACGCCCGCTGGTACGACGGCGTCGCACCGCCCGCGGTGGCGTCGGTCTTCGTCCTCCAGTGGGCCCTCCAGGTACCCGCCCACACGGCGGCGCACGCGGCGGCCGCCGGCCCGTGGCGGGCCGGCCTCGCCGACCTCACGTTCTCGCTCGGCCCGGCCCTGGTCCCGGACGTCGTCCGGCTGGGCGGGCTCACGGCCGACGACGCCCCGCTCGAGGACCGGCTCGACGCCGCCGAGCGCGACTACCGCGCCGTCGCCGAGCCGCTCGCCGCCGGGTACCGCACCGACGTCCGGCTCGGCCCGCACGTGCGCTCCGCCCTCGTCGACGACATGTGGGCCGCCGCCCGCCGCGAGGCCGAGGGCGCCGCCGGGCTGCTGCGCCCGGGAGCGCTGGCGCGCGAGTCCTGCTGCCTCATCTACGCCCTGCCCGGGTGCGTGGAGTGCGCCGGCTGCCCCCGCCTCCGCCGCCACCCCTGACCCGCCTGCCGTCCCCGACTTATTGCGCATCTGCCACCTCGGACGGCCCGTCCGAGCACCCGCGAGGTGGCGGATGCGCAATCAGTCGGGTGGGTGCAGTCGGGGGTCAGGGGGTGGTGGCGACGAACCGGGTGCCGTCCCAGCGGTAGGTGGCCGCCCGGGTGCTCGTGGCCGTGGGGAGGGCGGCCGGGTCCTGGCCCGCCACGAGCAGGCGCGGGTGGTCGTCCGCGACGCCGGCCGCGGCTGCGGTGGCCGGCGGGAGGGCCGCGACGCCGACCAGGGCGACCGCCGCCGCCGAGGTCAGGGCGCCGAGGACGCGCCGGCCGGAGGGACGGGGGTGCGGGGTGCGGGTCCTGGTCATGGCTCCACGCTCCGCCGGCCACGGATGCCCCCGCTGTACCCCGCCTGTGCAGTCCCGATGACCGACTGATTGCGCATCCGCCACCTCACAAGGTCCGTTCGAGCCCGCGCGAGGTGGCGGATGGGCAATCAGTCGGGTCGGTGGGGGTAGGTCAGGGGAGGTCGGCGAGGAGGTCGCCGTCGCGCTCGACCCGCTCGAGCACCTCGTCGAACATCAGCTGCCGCAACGCATCCGGTTCCGACGCACCACGTTCCACCTCGTCCCACGTGCGCGGGGCCGCGACGTTCGGCAGCTCGCGGCCGCGCAGCGAGTACGGGCTGATGGTCGTCTTCGCCGCGACGTTCTGGCTCCAGTCCAGGAAGACCTTCCCGGGCCGCAGCGACTTCGTCATCTTCCACAGCACCAGCTCGGGATGCTTCTTGGTCATCTCCTGCGCCAGCTGCATCGCGAGCTCGCGCACCTGGTCCGACGTCAGGTCGCCCCCGAGCCTGGCGTACAGCTGCATCCCCTTGCTGCCCGAGGTGACCGGGTACAGCTCGAGGCCCAGCCGCTCCAGACGCTCCCGGACGATGAGCGCCACCCGCGCGCACTCGTGCAGACCCGCCGGCTTGCCCGGGTCGAGGTCGATGACGAGCCGGTTCGGGTTCTGCCGCACCTGGTCCGCATCGACCGTCCACTGCGGCACGTGCAGCTCGAGGGAGTTGAGGTTGACGAGGTAGGCGAGCTCGGCCATCCCGGGGACCATCGGGTAGGTGACGTCGTCGACGGGGACCCGCGGCAGCCACGATGGCGCGCCGGACGGCAGGTTCTTCTCGAAGAACATCTGGTCCTCGACGCCGTGCGGCCAGCGCACCCGGGTCACCGGCCGGTCCGCGAGGTGCGGAAGGAGGACCTCCGAGACGCGCGCGTAGTAGTCGAGCACCTCGCCCTTGGTCGTCTCGCTCGCGGGGTACATCACCTTCTCGAGGCTGGTCAGCTTGAGGCGCCGGCCCCCGACCTCGACCCGCGTCACCGACGGCACGTAGCGCTCAGCCACCCTCCTCCACCTCCCGCAGCTCCTCGGGCGTCAGGTCGTGGCGCACCCCGAGGTAGGTGGGCTGGCGCAGCCGGTGGTCGGCGGTGAGCATCAGCGTGCGGACCTCGACGACCAGCCGCGGCTCGACCCACGTCGTGCCGGAGGCGTCGATGCGCGGCACCTCGTCGGCGAAGGGCGAGGTGTCGCGCTCGGCGGCCCGCAGCCGCCGCAGCAGGGCCACCCCGGCCGACCCGGCGAGCCCGGACCCCACCCGCCCGGCGTACCGCCAGCCGCCGTCGTCGTCCGGCAGCCCGACGAGCACCGCGCCCAGCCGGTCCGCCGAGGACGCCCCCGAGCCGACCTCGGGTCGCCACCCGCCGACGACGACCGAGTACGTGCGCCGGTGCGCGACCTTGCGCCAGTCCGCCGAGCGCCGCCCCGGCACATAGGTCGCGGAGCGCCGCTTGCTGACGACGCCCTCCAGCCCCTGCTCCGCGGTGACCCGCAGCAGCACCTCGCCGTCGTCGTGCACCTCCGGGACGTGCCACGAGCGGCCGTCGAGCTCGAGCTCCTCCAGCAGCCGCCGCCGGACCGACCACGGCTGGCGCGTCAGGTCCTGGCCGAAGAGGCGCAGCAGGTCGAAGACCATGAGGGTGACCGGCCGCCCGGCCACGAGCCGCTCGGCCTGGCGCCGCTTCGAGACGTGCATCCGCTCGGCGAGGGCGTGGAAGCTCGGCCGGCCGTCCTCCATCGCGACGACCTCACCGTCGAGCAGCAGGTCGTCGTAGGTGGCGCCGAGGGCGTCGAGCTCGGGGAAGGCCGGCGTGACGTCGCGCTCGGTGCGGCTCGTCACGGTCACCGCGCCGCCCCGCACGTCGACGAGCACCCGCATCCCGTCCCACTTCACCTCGTGCACCCACGCCTCGCCCCGCGGCGGGGCCTCGGCAGCGGTGGCGAGCATCGGGCGCATGGCCCCATCCTGCCGGTGCGCCTCGGCTAGCGTCACCGCATGGAGCCGACCGGAGCCGCGCGGCCACCCGGCCCCGTCGTGCTCGTCGAGGGCGAGAGCGACGCCGTCGTCGTCCGGGCCCTCCTCGACGCCCGGGGCGCAGCCGCCGAGGTCGTCCCGATGGGCGGCGTCACCAACCTGGCCCGCCACCTCGACGCGCTCGGTGGGCCCGGCCCCGGCGTGCTGGCCCTCGTCGACGCCCCCGAGGTCCGCTTCGCCAGCGGGGCGCTGCGCCGCCACGGGGTGCGGGCCGACACCGTCGAGGAGCTCGGCTGGCACGGCGTCCTCGTCTGCGACCGCGACCTCGAGGACGTCCTCATCCGCGCGCTCGGGCCCGACGTCGTGCGCGAGGAGCTCGCCGGGATGGCCGAGCTCGGCGCCTTCGAGTCCCTCGCCCAGATGCCGCACTGGCGGGGCCGGCCGGTCGCCGAGCAGCTGCACCGGTTCGCCGGCTCCGGGTCCGGGCGCAAGAGCCGGATGGCGGCCCGGCTCGCGGGACGTCTCGACCCCGACGACCTCCCCGACCCGCTGGGCGGCCTGGTCGAGGCGGTCCTCGCCCGGACCTGAGGCCCGCGCCCCCTCCCCACCGGGCCACGACCCGCCTACGCTGGGCGGATGCGAGCGATCTGGAAGGGCGCGGTCTCCTTCGGGCTGGTCAACGTGCCGGTGCGCCTGTACTCCGCCACCGAGAACCACGACGTGCAGTTCCGCCAGGTGCACCGCGAGGACGGCGGGCGCATCAAGTACAAGCGCACCTGCTCCATCGACGGCGAGGAGGTGAGCTACGACGACATCGCCAAGGGCTACGAGACCGAGGACGGCGACATGGTCGTGCTCACCGACGACGACTTCGCGGACCTGCCGAACAAGTCCTCCAAGGAGATCGGCGTGACGAAGTTCGTCCCCGCCGACCAGATCGACCCGCTCTGGCTCGACAAGTCCTACTACCTCGAGCCCGACAAGGCCGCGACCAAGCCGTACGTCCTGCTGCGCGACGCCCTCGAGAAGGAGCAGCGGATGGCCATCGTCACGGTCTCCATCCGCACCCGGATGACGATGGCCGTGCTGCGGGTGCGCGACGGCGTCATCGTCATGCAGACGATGCTCTGGCCCGACGAGGTGCGCGCCGCCGCGTTCGCCCACGTCGAGGAGGAGCAGCACGCCACGAAGCAGGAGATGGACATGGCGCGCATGCTCATCGACCAGCTGGCGGGCGACTTCGACCCCGACGAGTACGAGGACGACTACGCCCTCGCCGTCAAGGAGCTCGTCCGGGCCAAGGTCGAGGGCGGCGAGGTGCAGGTGGCCGCGGTCGAGGAGGAGGAGTCCGGCGAGGTCGTCGACCTGCTCGCGGCCCTGTCCCGCTCCGTCGAGAAGGCCAAGGCCGCGCGGGGCGAGGCCCCGGCGCCGAAGGAGAAGGACTCCAAGCCCGCGGCGAAGAAGGCAGCGGCCAAGAAGTCCACCGCCAAGAAGTCGACGGCGAAGAAGAGCACCTCCAAGAAGGGGGAGAAGAAGGCCAGCTGAGGCCCGGCAGCGTCCTCGGGGTCGGGCGCGGACCGGAAGGGTCGGGCCGAGAACCCGGAAATGCGCGAGAATGTCGCGCGATGCATTGTCCGGACGGTTCACCCGAACGTCCGCATTCCCGGTTTGCCGAGCGCGCGACCGGGCCTTTCTGCCTAGCATCGGTCCCACGCCCCCACCGGTGGGCCACCGACCCGGAGGACGCATGACGAGGATGGTGCAGCGGGCCGCGGGCGCGGTCGCCGCCGCGGCCCTCGCGCTGGCCGGCGTCCTCGTCGCGGCGCCCGGGGCACGGGCCGCCGACGGGTTGTCGGCCAGCGCCACCAGCCGCTACGTCCTGGACCCGAAGGACGAGGTCGTCCGGGCCACGATGACCATCGACCTGCGCAACACCAGCCCCGACACCCGCGCCGACGGCGGCGTCTACACGTACTACTTCGACGCCTACTCGGTCCCCGTGCCGGCCGGCGCCGAGCGGGTGCGGGCCGTCACGGGGGACACCGGCCTCGGGGTGTCCCTGTCGGACACCGACGACCCGAGCACCCAGCTGGCCCGGGTGACCTTCCCGCCCCTGCGCTTCGAGCAGAGCCGGCGGATCGTCCTGACCTTCGAGGTGCCGGGGGCGCCGCCGCGCTCGGAGAACAGCACGCGCGTCGGCCCGGGGTACGCGACCTTCGTCGCCTACGGCCCGGGTGACGAGGGGCGCAACACCGTCCAGGTCGTCGCGCCGTCCTCGATGTCCTTCACGAGCACCGTCGACGGGTTCGTCCCCGCGGGCAACGGCGACACCACCACGTACACGGCCACCGAGAACACCTTCGACGGCGGGCTCTGGGCCGCCGTGTCGCTGCGCGACCCGAAGCAGACGCGCGAACGCACCATCAGCGTCGACGACCTGTCGCTGACCCTCGAGTCCTTCCCGGACGACAAGAAGTGGGCCTCGTTCGTCGCCGGCAAGGTCACCGACGGCCTGCCCGCGCTCGAGGAGCTCGTCGGCAACCCGTGGCCCGGCGGCCTCTCCCGCATCCGGGAGGACGCCTCCCCCTCGCTGCGCGGCTACGACGGCTGGTTCGACCCGACCGGCGACGAGATCGTCGTCGGCGAGCAGCTCGATGACGACCTGATCTTCCACGAGCTGAGCCACGCGTGGGTCTCGGGCGAGAGCTTCGAGGAGCGGTGGCTGTACGAGGGCCTGGCCCAGTCCGTCGCCGAGCGGGCGGTGAAGCGCACCGGGGGTGACCCGCGGTCGCACCAGAAGGTCTCCCGGAGCTCCTCGGAGGCCGTGGCCCTCAACTCCTGGGCCGGCGATGCTGGCAGCAAGAGCGCCGATGTCGACGCCTACGCCTACCCCGCGTCCTACCGGGTGATGACCGAGCTGCTCGGTGGCCTCGACGACCGGGAGTTCGCCGCCGTCGTCGGCGCGGGGGTGCGCGGCGAGCGCGCCTACGACCCACCCGGCCTGGTGACGCCCAGCGGCGGGCGCACGTCGTGGTCGGACTGGCTCGACCTCGTGCAGTCCCGCGGGGGTGTCGAGGACGCCCCGGACGTCTTCCGCACCTGGGTGCTCACGAAGAAGCAGGCCGCCCAGCTGGCTCCGCGGGCCGCGGCCCGCACGGCCTACGCCGCCCTCGACCGCGCCGACGGGTCGTGGATCCCGCCGGAGGGCCTGCGCGACGCGATGACGGTGTGGGACTTCGACCGGGCCACGCTGGTCCGGGACGCGGTCACCCCGCTCGGCCGGGAGGCGGTGGCGGTCCAGCAGGCGGCCCGGCGCACCGGGCTGCCCGTGCCAAAGGCGGTCCGTCAGTCCTACGAGCAGGCCGCGCTCGAGGACGACTACGCCGACCTGGCGACCAGCCTGCCGGCGGCCTCGAGCGCGATCACGGCGGTCGGGGCGGCCCGACGCACCGCCGACGCCGACCACGACCCGCTCACCGCGGTGGGGGCCGACCTGCTCGGGGTCCGCGACCGGGCCGAGCGGGCGGTCACGGCCCTCGCCGCCGGGGACGTCGAGCGCGCCGCCGCGCTGGCCACCGACGCGCGGGACCGGGCGGGCTGGGCCCTCCCGCTCGGGCTCGGGCTGACCCTCTTCGTCCTCGTCCTCCTCGGCGGCGCGGCCGCCGTCGTCGTCATCGCGGTGCGCCGTCCCGCCCCGCGGCACGCCCTGGCCGCCGGCTCGCCCCGCACCCCGGAGCCCGCGGAGGACGACCCGCAGCCAACCGTGCCCGCGCCGACCGGCGAGCCCGCCGAGGGGGCCGCGGCCGAGGAGCACTCGGGGGACGCCGCCCGCTCGCGGTGACCCCGGCCCGGCCGGCTCGCCCCAGCGGGTCGAGGTGATCCCGTACCGCGAGGCGGCCCGACATCACCTCGAACCGCACACGCACCCCCGTGGGTCGAGGTGATCCCGTACCGCGAGCCGGCCCGACATCACCTCGAACCGTGCCTGTACGCCGACCGGCACTCGGGGCCCCGGACGGCGTCAGAGGACGCGCAGCATCCGGGTGTTGCCCAACGTGTTCGGCTTGACCCGCTCGAGGTCGAGGAACTCGGCGACGCCCTCGTCGTAGGAGCGCAGGAGCTCGGCGTAGACGGCCGGCTCGACCGCCTGCCCCTCGATGGCGGTGAAGCCGTGCCGCCCGAAGAAGGCGGTCTCGAAGGTCAGGCAGAACAGCCGCGACAGCCCGAGCGCCCGGGCCCGCTCGACCAGCGCGTCCAGCAGCGCGGAGCCGACGCCCGTCCCGAGGGCCGAGGCGTCGACGGCGAGGGTGCGCACCTCCCCGAGGTCCTCCCAGAGCACGTGCAGCGCACCGCAGCCGACCACGGTTCCGTCCTGCTCGGCGACGACGAAGTCCCCGACGGACTCGTAGTAGGCCACCGCCTCCTTCTGGAGCAGCACGCGCTGCTCCGCGAGGGGGGTGACCAGGGCCCGGATGGCGCGGACATCGGCCGTCCGCGCGGGACGCACGACCCGCTCCGCCCGGGCCGTGCCGGGGGCGCGGCCCGGCGCTGCGGATTCCGGGGTCTCAGGAGGCACATCGGCACTGTAGCGACGTCCCCGCACCCTCCGGCGGCACGTCCGGGGAGACGCGGGACGGGCCCGGACATGGGTGCGGCCCGCCACCGCAGGGGTGGTGGCGGGCCGCTGCAAGGTGCCCCGGAGGCCCTTGCCCGACTAGTGTGCGACACCGACCAGCAGAAATGGGTAAAGGAACCGTAAGTTTCTGCCTCGGAGGGGCCACACTTCGGAATCCGTCGCCCACCGTGGAAATGACCGGCCGGGAGCGCCGACCGGTCGGGACGCGGAAGGGCCCCCGACCGGGTGGTCGGGGGCCCTTCCGTGTGCGTTCCGGCGGCAGGCGCCGGGGGGTCTCAGCCCTCCGCGGCGACCGGCAGCTCCAGGCCGCGCGTGTGCGGGGTGCCCTGGAAGGTGAACGTGTCGTCCTTGGTCTCGCCGGTGGCGTCGACCGCGACGATCTCGCCGGACTTCAGCTCGTTGAAGAGGATCTTCTCGGAGAGGACGTCCTCGATCTCGCGCTGGATGGTGCGGCGCAGCGGGCGCGCACCGAGCACGGGGTCGTAGCCCTTGGTCGCCAGGAGGTTCTTGGCCGCGACCGTGAGCTCCATGCCCATGTCCTTGTCCTTGAGCCGCTTGTCGAGCTTGGCGATCTCGAGGTCGACGATCTGGACGATCTCGGCCTGCGAGAGCTGCGGGAAGACGATGGTGTCGTCGACGCGGTTGAGGAACTCGGGGCGGAAGTGCTGCTTGAGCTCGTCCTGCACCTTGGCCTTCATCCGGTCGTAGTCCGACCGGGTGTCGGGGCCGGCGCTGAACCCGAGCGTGCCCTTGGAGATGTCCCGGGTGCCGAGGTTGGTCGTCATGATGATGACCGTGTTCTTGAAGTCGACCATCCGACCCTGGGAGTCGGTGAGCCGGCCGTCCTCGAGCACCTGGAGCAGCGAGTTGAAGATCTCCGGGTGGGCCTTCTCGACCTCGTCGAAGAGCACGACCGAGAACGGCTTCCGGCGCACCTTCTCGGTGAGCTGGCCACCCTCCTCGTACCCCACGTAGCCGGGGGGCGAGCCGAAGAGGCGCGAGACGGTGTGCTTCTCGCTGTACTCCGACATGTCGAGCTGGATGAGGCTGTCCTCGTCGCCGAAGAGGAACTCCGCCAACGTCTTCGCGAGCTCGGTCTTCCCGACGCCGGTGGGGCCGGCGAAGATGAACGAGCCGCCCGGACGACGCGGGTCCTTGAGGCCGGCCCGCGTGCGGCGGATGGCCTGGGACAGCGACTTGATGGCCTCGTCCATGCCCACGACGCGCTTGTGCAGCTCGTCCTCCATGTGGAGCAGGCGGCTGGACTCCTCCTCGGTCAGCTTGAAGACCGGGATGCCCGTCGACGCGGCGAGGACCTCGGCGATGAGCTCCTCGTCGACCTCGGCGATGACGTCCATGTCGCCGGACTTCCACTCGGCCTCGCGGCGGGCCTTCTCGGTGCGCAGGTTCTTCTCGTCGTCGCGCAGGCGCGCGGCCTTCTCGAAGTCCTGGCCGTCGATGGCCGACTCCTTCTCGCGGACCACGCCGGCGATCTTCTCGTCGAACTCGCGCAGGTCCGGCGGTGCGGTCATCCGGCGGATGCGCAAGCGCGCGCCCGCCTCGTCGATGAGGTCGATCGCCTTGTCCGGGAGGAAGCGGTCGTTGACGTACCGGTCGGCCATGTTCGCCGCCGCGACGAGCGCGCCGTCGGTGATGGACACCCGGTGGTGCGCCTCGTAGCGGTCGCGCAGGCCCTTGAGGATCTCGATGGCGTGCGCGAGCGTCGGCTCGGCGACCTGGATCGGCTGGAAGCGGCGCTCGAGCGCGGCGTCCTTCTCGATGTGCTTGCGGTACTCGTCGAGGGTCGTCGCGCCGATGACCTGGAGCTCGCCGCGGGCCAGCATCGGCTTGAGGATGCTCGCCGCGTCGATGGCGCCCTCGGCGGCACCCGCACCGACGAGGGTGTGGATCTCGTCGATGAACAGGACGATGTCGCCGCGGGTGCGGATCTCCTTGAGGACCTTCTTCAGCCGCTCCTCGAAGTCACCGCGGTAGCGGCTGCCGGCGACGAGCGCGCCGAGGTCGAGGGTGTAGAGCTGCTTGTCCTTGAGGGTCTCGGGGACCTCGCCCTTGACGATGTCCTGCGCGAGGCCCTCGACGACCGCGGTCTTGCCGACACCGGGCTCGCCGATGAGGACGGGGTTGTTCTTGGTGCGGCGGGACAGCACCTGCATGACCCGCTCGATCTCCTTCTCGCGCCCGATGACCGGGTCGAGCTTGCCCTCGCGCGCGGCCTGGGTGAGGTTGCGGCCGAACTGGTCGAGGACGAGCGAGCCGGCCGGGGTGCCCTCGGCGGGACCGCCCTGCGCCGAGCCGGAGCCCGGGGCCGCCCCCTCCTTGCCACCCTGGTAGCCCGAGATGAGCTGGATGACCTGCTGGCGCACGCGCGAGAGGTCGGCGCCGAGCTTGACCAGCACCTGGGCCGCCACGCCCTCGCCCTCACGGATGAGGCCGAGGAGGATGTGCTCGGTGCCGATGTAGTTGTGGCCGAGCTGGAGCGCCTCGCGCAGGCTCAGCTCGAGGACCTTCTTGGCGCGCGGCGTGAACGGGATGTGCCCGGTGGGGGCCTGCTGGCCCTGCCCGATGATCTCCTGCACCTGCTCGCGGACCGCCTCGAGGCTGATGCCGAGGCTCTCCAGGGCCTTGCTCGCGACGCCTTCGCCCTCGTGGATCAGGCCGAGCAGGATGTGCTCGGTCCCGATGTAGTTGTGGTTGAGACCGCGCGCCTCCTCCTGGGCGAGCACGACGACGCGGCGTGCGCGGTCGGTGAACCGTTCGAACATGGTGCTTCTCCTGACGTCGAGTCCCCTCGATGCTAGTCGCGTGACCTGAACGAGGTGCCCTCGATGTCGAAGGCACGGGCCACACGTCCTACGGGGTGGACAACGCCCGGTGCGTGGACGCCTGTTCCGCGTTCGCCCACGGCGTAGCGCCGCGTCGCGGTCAGCGGGTGGCGCGGTGGCGCTCGGCGTGCGCGCGCACCTTGGCCCGGTTGCCGCACCAGCGCATCGAGCACCAGCGGCGGCGGCCCGAGACGTCGAGGAAGACCCATCCGCAGCCCAGTCCGGGGCAGGCGCGGACCCCGGTGACCTCCGGGCGGGTGAGCAGGTCGGCGGCGGTCCAGGCGAAGGCGTCGGCGGGGCGGTCGAGGTGCTCGGTCGTGATGCCCTCGACACGCCAGCGGGCCGGACGCCCGGCGACCAGCTCGACGGTCGTCGCGGCCGAGCGGACCGCGACCGCCAGCTCGGCGACCGCCTCGGGGTCGGCGGGGTCCAGGACCGCGGAGCGGATGACGGCCCGTACCGTGCGCGTCCGCTCCAGAGCCGCCTCGGCGACGTCCGGCTGGCGGGAGGCGGCCCGCCGCAGGCGCGTCACGTCGTGCTCGGGCAGCAGCCCGAGGTCCCCCGCGAGCACCGCGAGGTGGTCGTAGGAGACGAGGTAGTCGCTGGCGTGCGCGCCGTCCCAGCCCGAGAAGGTGTTGACCAGCTCCAGCGCGGGGTGGCGGGCGACGGGTTGGGGCAGCACGAGGCCCTCGAGGGTTCTCCAGTGCTGCTCCGCCACCGTTGGAGGGTACCCGGGGGTTACGGTCGGTACTAACCGGTCAATGAAGATCAATGGTTAGGAGCACCTCATGACCATCCGAACCCGCACCGCCCGGACCCTGCTGGCGGCGGCGACCGCCACCGCCCTGCTCGGCGCCGCCGCCCCGGCCGCCCTCGCCATGGACGACCACCACCCCGGCCACGGCTCGCCCTGGACGCCGTACCGCACCGAGGAGGTCGTCGTGCCGGCCGCGCGCTCGACCTGCGGGTTCGACGTGCGCATCACGCCGCTGCGCGACGAGGAGGAGTACCGGACGACGTCCACGTATCCCGACGGCACACCGCGCACGCAGCTCTTCCGCGGTGCCCTGGTCGAGCGGTACACGAACCTCGCGAGCGGCGCCTCGGTGGTGCGTGACCTCAGCGCCACCGCCGTGTTCGCCTACCGCCCGGACGGCAGCCCCCAGTCGCTCACCTCGGTGCACGGCGCCTTCGGCACGACGATGCCGCCCGGCAGCACGCCGGACACCGGCCTCTACGTGCTGGGGGGCCACGGCACCCGCGTCACCTTCGAGGCCGACGGCACCCGCACCTTCCGGCTCGGCCACCACGGCACCGCCGAGGACGTCTGCGACGCCCTGGACTGACCCCCGACCCCGCGGCTCAGGCGGGGCGGACCTCGTCGGAGAGGACCGTCATCGTCAGGACGCGCTCGGGCCCGCGGGCGGACTGCAGCAGCACGGGCATCCCGGGGCGCGCGAGGTCGAACCAGTAGTGGTCGACCGCGTCACCGTCGCCGACGGTGTACCGCAGGCAGTCGAGGTCGCCGAGGGCGTGCTCGAGGCGCACCCGCTCCACGGAGCTGCGGACCGCCGGGAAGGAGGCGTGCGCCTGCAGCTCGCGCCAGGTGACCTCCTCGCTGCCGCCCTCGCCGGCGGGTTCGCCATCGGCGTCGAGCGGGGTGCGGACCTGGACGGCGCCCTCGGGACCGACCTGCGTCCAGCGCACCGCGCGGCAGACGGGCTCCTGCCCGGCCGGCTCCACGAGCACCACCTGGGTGCGCCCCTCGGGCGTCGCGTAGCGGATCTCGTCGGCGGTGAAGGGGGTGGGCAGGTGGTCGGGCTCGAGCAGGTGGGGGTCGTGCGCGCTGGTCATCCCCCGTGGATACCAGTCCGGGGCCCGGCGCAGGGCATCAGCGACGGCGCTGGCACCGACCGCACCAGAACAGGTTGCGCCCGGCGACCACCTGCGTGCGGATGCGCGAGCCGCAGCGCTCGCACTCCTCGCCGGCCCGCTTGTAGACCGAGGAGGTGCGCTCCTCGAGCCGCGGGCGCTCCCCGCGGCCCAGCGCGGCCTCGACCTCGAGCACCTGCTCCTCGACCGTGACGATGCGCCCCGTCGCCACCCCGAGCGGCATCAGCCGCACCAGGTCCTCCCACACGAGCCGCCACGACGCCGGCTTCATCGCGCGGCCCTCGGTGAACGGCGAGAGCCGGTGCCGCCACAGCACCTCGGAGCGGTAGACGTTCCCGACCCCGGCGAGCACGGCCTGGTCCATCAGCAGCTCGGCGACCGGCCGGGACGAGCGCTGCAGGCGGCGCCACGCGCGCTCGGGGTCGGCGTCGGCGCGCAGCGGGTCGGGGCCGAGCCGCTCGAGGACGGCCGCGACCTCGTCCGGCGTCTCCACCGCGCAGAGCGTGGGGCCGCGCAGGTCGGCGACGTGCGCGTCGGTGGCCAGGCGCATCCGCACGGCACCGACCACCGGGGCCTCGGCCGTCCAGGCGCCCTCGTCGACGGTGAACGTGCCGATCAGCCCGAGGTGCACGTGGACCCAGCGGTCGCCGGCGAACTCGAGGAACAGGTGCTTCCCGCGCGAGGAGGCCGCGAGCAGCTCGTGGCCCGAGACCTGGGCCGCCCCCTCGACGAAGCGGCCCTGCGGGCTCGTGACGACGGGGTGGGTGCCGGCGAACGCGGCGTGCAGGTCGCGGGCGAGCGCGAACAGGGTGTGTCCCTCGGGCATGGGGCCATCCTGCCCGCGGGGGGCGGTTCAGCCCAGACGCGCGAGCATGCCCTTCATCTGGGCGATCTGCTTGGCCTGGGTGACGTTGATGTCGGCCGCGATCTCCTCGACCCGCTCGTCGGCGGCCCCCTGGGCGTGCTCCTGGACCATCGCCAGGGCGCCCTCGTGGTGGCGGATCATCAGGGTGAGGAAGAGGCGGTCCGCGGCGACACCGGTGGCCGCGCCGAGCTCGCGCAGGTCCTTCTCGCTGGCCATCCCCGGCATCGAGTGCGCCCCGTGGTCGGCGAGGTTGGGGTTGGTCGCCTCCGGCGGCACGTCCGCGCCGCGCTGCTCGAGGTAGCCGGCCATGGCGTCGATCTCGGGCTTCTGCTCGTCGCGGATCCGCGAGGCCAGCGAGGCCACCTGCCGGTCGGTGAGGTCGCTCGTGACGGCGTCGACCATGACGATGGCCTGCGCGTGGTGCGTGACCATGTCGGTGAGGAACTGCTGGTCGCCCGGCCGGATGCTCGGCGTCGTCACCGGGGCCGCGGCCGAGCCGGTGAGGGTGGCGTTGGGCTCGCCCGGCCTGCCCGGCTGGAGCACCGGGACGGTCGGGGTCGGGGCGGTGACCGCGGGGGCCGACTCCCCTCCGGACGTGCACGCGGCGAGCCCGACGAGGACCCCCGCGGCGAGCGCGGCGGCACCGGCGCGGCGCAGGCCGGCGGGGCGGGAGGAGGTGCTGGTCACCCGTTCACCCTAACAATTCGCAGGTCGGGAATTCTTTACGCTGCCCATACCCTAAGAGGTTGCTGAGTGAGGCAGGGTGACCGGATCACACGCCTGCCCGGGCACGACACACCCGTCTCGACGCGCGCCCGGCCGACGGATCGAGGTCCTGAATGAGACTCACACGCATCCTCGCGGTGGTCGCCGCGAGCACCCTCGCGACCGGGATGGGGGGGATCGCCGTCGCCTCTGCCGGCGACGGGCTGAACAAGTCCGGCACCCAGCTCGAGGTCGACGAGATCGGCTACAGCAAGACGGTCCAGCACCTGAGCAACACCGCGCCGGTCGGCAGCTTCGCCGGGTCCACCGGTTCGGACATCGCCTTCCAGGACGAGTACGCGTTCGCCGGGAACTACAACGGGTTCGTCATCTACGACATCTCGAACCCGAAGCGCCCCAAGACCGTCGCCCAGGTCAGCTGCCCGGGCTCGCAGAACGACATCACGGTCAACGGCAACCTGCTCTACCTCTCCACCGACTCCTCGCGCAGCGACGACAGCTGCGCCAGCGTGCCGGCCCCCGCCTCGGAGAAGTCCTCGTGGGAGGGCATCAAGATCTTCGACATCAAGAACAAGTCGGCCCCGCGCTACCTCAAGGCCGTCGAGACGCGCTGCGGGTCGCACACCCACTCCCTGCTCCCGGGCAAGGGCAAGAACAAGGGCAACGACTACCTCTACGTCTCGAGCTACTCGCCGAACGCGACGTTCCCCGACTGCCAGCCGCCGCACGACATCATCTCGATCGTCGAGGTGCCGACGAAGAACCCGGCGGCCTCGCGGGTCGTGGCGACGCCCGTTCTCTTCCCCGACGGCGGCAACCCCGGCGGCACCGGCCCGACCGGCACGAACTACTCGGCGACCACCGGCTGCCACGACATCACCGTCTACCCGAAGAAGGACCTCGCGGCGGGTGCGTGCATGGGCGACGGCATCATCATGGACGTCAAGGACCCCAAGGCGCCGAAGGTGATCGAGCAGGTCAGTGACACCGAGAACTTCGCGTTCTGGCACTCGGCCACCTTCAACAACGACGCCACGAAGGTCGTCTTCACCGACGAGCTCGGCGGCGGCGGCGCGGCCACCTGCAACAACACGGTGGGCCCGACCCGAGGGGCCAACGCCATCTACGACCTGTCCAAGCGCAACCAGCTGACGTTCAAGTCGTACTACAAGATCCCGCGCAACCAGTTCAACACCGAGAACTGCGTGGCCCACAACGGCTCGCTCGTCCCGGTCAAGGGTCGCGACGTCATGGTGCAGTCCTGGTACCAGGGCGGGACCTCGGTCTGGGACTTCACCGACTCCGAGAACCCGAAGGAGATCGGCTACTTCGAGCGCGGCCCGATCAGCAAGACCTCGCTCGTCGGTGGCGGCACGTGGTCGAGCTACTACTACAACGGCCACGTGTACTCGAACGACCTGGTCAAGGGCTTCGACGTCCTCAAGCTCAAGGACAAGTCGCTCAAGCCCGCCGAGTCGGTCCACCTGGACCAGCTCAACCCGCAGTCGCAGCCGGTCTACAAGACGCGCTGACGCTCGAGCGCACGCACGAACGGCCCGTCCCCTGCGTGGGGGCGGGCCGTTCCGCGTGCCGGGGGCGGTGCTCAGGCGGGGCGCTGCACGAGCACGGGGTCGCCAGGGCGGACCGTGCCGGCCACGACGACCCGCGCGTTGAGGCCGCGCAGCCGCAGCGGACGGCCGACCTCGCCGTTGACGAAGCGCATCGCCTCCGCCCCGAACCGCTCGACGAACTTCGCGCACCCGGTGTGCGGCACCTCCGTGACCTCGACGACCGCGCCCCGTGCGGCAGGGTCGCCGATAACCAGCCGGGTGCCGACGGGCAGGTTCTCGTGGGAGAGGTCGAGGTCGAGGAACAGCTGGTCGCCGGCGAGCGCCCTGCGGTCCGGGTCGCCGGCCAGGAACTCGACGAGCCGGGCGTTCATGATGTTCAGCTGCATGTCGGGGTGGGCGCTGCCGTCGGCGGTGCGGCTGCTGCCGCGGGCCCGCCAGCCGTCGCCGACCAGGCCGTCGTCGAGGTCGAGCACGCCCTCGACGAGCACCTCGCGCTCGCCCGGGGCGGTGCGGCGCACGAGGAGCTCGAGGCTGCCGACGTCGCGCGGGCTCGCGGCGAGCAGCTCGGGGAGGAAGGCGGCGAGCTCCTCGAGGGTGCGGTGGCGCAGGGCGGTCTCGGTCACGCCGCCAGTGTGACGGGGCGTCCGGGCCGCGCGCCACGACGTCCCACGGGCCGACCCGACCGTCTGAGAGCGGGCTGAGGCGGTCGCGGACGGGGACCGGTTCCTCCGCCTCCACCGGGCACCGCGCGCGGCTAGCGTGCCGCCGTCCACAGCCCCCTGAGGAGGATCCCTCGATGACCCGTGCCCGCTCCCTGTCCCGCCGTTCGACGATGGCCACCGCCGTCGTCTGCGCCGCCCTCGTCGGTGGCGGCGTCGCGTACGCCGCGACCGCCGAACCCGCCATCAAGACCTTCACCCCGCGCTCCGCGGACCAGGTGACCAACATCGACGTGCTGCGCCAGCAGCTGCGCAACTACTACGGCGACCCCCTGGGCACCGGCACCTTCGCCCCGGACTCCAACTACGCGAAGGAGGCCGCCTCGGTGGCCCGCGCCGGGTCGCGCTGGCTCGACGCCCGCGAGCACGGGCACGGCCGCTCCGAGGACCGCCACCACCCGCGCGGCACGAAGGCCATCGTCCTCGACGTCGACGACACCAGCCTCACGACGTGGAACTACGAGATCGCGAGCAACTGGGCCTTCAACCCCACGACCAACGGCCAGTACGTCACCGACCAGAAGTTCCCCGCGACCCCGGGCATGGTCGAGATGGTGAAGAAGGCGAAGGCCGAGGGCTACGCCGTCTTCTTCCTCACCGGCCGCCCGACCTCGCAGGAGGCCGCGACCCTCGGCAACCTCACGGCGGACGGCGTCGGCGTGGACGCCGGCTACCCGGCCCCGACGACGCTGACGAACGGCGAGGACGGCCTGTTCACCAAGCCCGACGTCGCGGCCTACCCCGACTACCTGAAGCAGGCCTGCGCGAACGACCCCGGCGGCAAGTGCACGACCATCCACTACAAGTCGGCGACGCGCGCGCACATCGAGTCCCTCGGGTACGACCTCGTCGCGAACTTCGGTGACCAGTACAGCGACCTGAAGGGCGGTCACGCCGACCGCACCTTCAAGCTGCCGAACCCGAACTACTTCCTGCCGTGACCGGGGTCCCGTCTCAGGCGGGGAGGCGGTAGGCCTCCCCGCCGGGCGCGGCGGCGCTCGCCGGGACCGGCTCCACGAGTCCGTCCTCGACGAGCGTGCCCAGGCACCGCTCGACCTGCGCCGCATGCTGCACGGGGTCGAGCCCGAGCCGGGTGAGCACCTCGTCCTCGAGCAGGGGCCGCGGGACGGGGTGGCTCACCTCCCGGAGCACCTGGACGAGTGCTCCACGGACCTGGCGGTCGGTGCCGTGCCAGGCCTGGCCGCGGCGGGCCGGGCCGTCGTCGGGCGGGCTGCCGGCCGCCACCCACGCGCAGACGTCCTCGAGCGGGCAGGCGCCGCACTCGGGGATGCGGGCGCGGCAGACCACCGCGCCGAGCTCCATCACCGCGACGTTCCAGCGGACGGAGGTGCGTGCGTCGGTCGGCACGGTCGCTGCGGCCAGGCGGGACTCGGCCGCGGTCAGCGAGGGCGAGGCGTTGGGGCGCCCCTCCAGCGCCCTGGCCAGCACGCGGCGGACGTTGGTGTCGACGACCACGGCGCGCCGGCCGTGGGCGAAGGCGGCCACCGCGGCCGCCGTGTACGTGCCGACCCCCGGCAGCCCGAGCAGCGCCTCCTCGGTGTCCGGCACCCATCCCTCGTGGTCGCGGGTGATCGCCACCGCGGCCTCCCGCAGCCGCAGCGCGCGCCGGGGGTAGCCCAGCCGCCCCCACGCCCGCACCACCTCGCCCGGGGTCTCGGCGGCCAGCGCGGCCGGGGTGGGCCAGCGCTCCATCCACTCCCGCCAGACCGGCTCGACGCGGGCCACGGGCGTCTGCTGGAGCATCACCTCGCTGACGAGCACGCCCCAGGCGTCCGTGCCGCCGTCGCGCCACGGCAGGGTGCGCTTGTGCGCCTCGTACCAGGTGAGGACCCGGTCGTGCAGCACCGCGAAGGGGACCGCCGCACGGGGAGCGCCCGGCACGTCAGACGTAGCGCTCGAGGATGCTCGTCTCGGCGAGACGGGAGAGGCCCTCGCGGACCAGGCGGGCCCGGCCCTCGCCGACACCGTCGACGTCCATGAGGTCGTCGATGTTCGCCGCGAGCAGCTTCTGGAGGCTGCCGAAGTGGGTCACGAGCCGGTCGACGATGGCACCCGGCAGGCGCGGGACCTTCGAGAGCAGGCGGTGCCCGAGCGGGCTGACCGAGGAGTCGAGGGAGTCGCCGACGACGGTGAAGCCCATCGCCTTGGCGCCCGCCGCGGGGTCGAGGAGCTCGGTGGAGTCGATGGCGGTGAGGTTGTCGACGGCCTCGTCGAGGGAGAATCCGGCCTTGGCCTCCGGCAGGTAGTCGCGGATGACCAGGCCGAGGTCGTCGGACAGGCCGCCGGTGAGCTCCTCGAGCTGGAGGCTGAGCAGGCGGCCGTCGGTGCCGAGCTGGACGACGTACTCGGCGATCTCGTCCTTGATCCGGCGGACCATCTCGAGGCGCTGGAGCACGTTGGCGACGTCGCGGACGGTGACGAGGTCCTCGATCTCGAGCGCCGAGAGCGTGCCGGTGACCTCGTCGAGGCGCGACTTGTAGCGCTCGAGGGTCTGCAGGGCCTGGTTGGCGCGGGACAGGATGGCGCTGGAGTCCTCGAGGACGACGCGCCGGCCGGCGACGTAGAGCTGGATGATGCGCATCGACTGGCTGACCGAGACGACGGGGAAGCCGGTCTGCTTGGCGACGCGCTCGGCGGTGCGGTGCCGCGTGCCGGACTCGAGGGTCTCGATGCCGGCGTCGGGCAGGAGCTGGGTGGCGGCGCGCAGGATGCGGGTGACGTCGCGGTCGACGACGACGCCGCCGTCCATCTTCGCGAGCTCGCGCAGGCGGGTGGCCGAGAACTCGATGTCGAGGGGGAAGCCGCCGGTGGCGATCTGGTCGATGACCCGGTCGTGGCCGAGCACGATGAGGGCGCCGGTGCGGCCCCGCAGGATCCGCTCGAGGCCGTCGCGCAGCTCGGTGCCGGGGGCGACCGCTGCGAGGGTGGCGCGCAGGAGGTCGTCCTCGCTCTGCGGCACGCTCACTCCTCCTCCTCGACGGGGTCCGGGGTCGGGCCGCGGGATGCGGGCCGGTCCGGCGCGATCCTATCGGGCAGGTGCTGCGGCCGCGCTGTCGATCTGCGGGACCTCGCAGTCCCGGACCCCGACGGGTCGAGGTGGACGAGGTACCCGGGACGGCTCGGCATCACCTCCACCCGTTCGGCGCCTTCGGCGGATGGAGGTGAAAGCGGCCCCGGGGACGGCCCGGCATCACCTCGACCCGGCCGGATCAGCGGACGGGGACGTCGTGCAGGGCGCGGCCGACGGCCTCGGCGACGGTGCCGACCTCGAGGATCGAGATGCCGTCGGGGACCGGCCCGGCACCGAGCACCCCCTGCGGCACGACGGCGCGGGTGAAGCCGAGCCGGGCGGCCTCGGCCAGCCGGCGGTGCGCGCCGGTGACCGGGCGCACCTCGCCGGCCAGCCCGACCTCGCCGAAGGCCACGGTGCCCTCCGGCAGCGGGCGGTCGGTGATGGCGCCGGCCAGCGCGAGCGTGATGGCGAGGTCGGCGGCCGGCTCGGTGAGCCGCACGCCCCCCACCGTCGAGAGGTAGGCGTCGCTACCGCCGATGGGGGCCTGGGCACGCTTGTCGAGGACGGCGAGCACCATGTTGACCCGCGCGGTGTCGAGGCCGCTCGTGGCGCGGCGCGGGGTGGCCAGGGTCGAGGCGGTGACGAGGGCCTGCACCTCGGTGACGAGCGGACGCCGGCCCTCGAGGGTCACGGTGACGCAGGTGCCGGCGACGGCCGCCGTGCGCCCGGAGAGGAAGAGCCCGCTGGGGTCGGTGAGCCCGACGATGCCGACGTCGGAGAGGTCGAAGCAGCCGACCTCGTCGGTGGGGCCGTACCGGTTCTTCACCGCGCGGACGAGGCGCAGCCGCGAGTGGCGGTCCCCCTCGAACTGGACGACGACGTCGACGAGGTGCTCGAGCACCCGCGGCCCGGCGATCGAGCCGTCCTTGGTGACGTGCCCGACGAGGAGCACCGCGATGCCGCGGGCCTTGGCGACCTGGATGAGCGAGGCGGCGACCTCGCGGACCTGGGCGACGTTGCCGGCCGAGCCCTCGAGCTCGGCGGAGCTGACGGTCTGCACGGAGTCGACGACGAGCAGCTCGGGGCCGACCTGCTCGACCTGGCCGAGCAGCGTCGCGAGGTCGGTCTCGCTGGCGAGGTAGAGCGAGCGGGCCATCGCCTCGATGCGCTCGGCCCGGGCCCGGACCTGCGCCGCGGACTCCTCACCGCTGACGTAGAGCACCCGCCGCTCGCCGTGCTCACCGGAGCGCGCGGCGCGGCCGGCGACGTCGAGGAGCAGGGTGGACTTGCCGATGCCGGGCTCGCCGGCGACGAGGACGACCGCCCCCGGCACGAGCCCGCCGCCGAGGACGCGGTCGAACTCGGGGACACCGGTGGGGCGGGCGGCGGCCCGGGTGACGTCGACCTCGCCGATGGGGACGGCCGGCCGCTCGACGGTCGTGGCCGCGGTGGTGCGCACCGTGGTGCCGCCGGTCTCGGCGACCGAGCCCCACGCCTGGCACTCGCCGCACCGGCCGACCCACTTGGCGGTCTGCCATCCGCACTCGGAGCAGCGGAAGGCCGGGACCCCCCTGCCGCGTCGTGCCGTCGTGCTCGCCATGGCGCCCAACCTACGGCGTGCCCCCGACACGACGAGCTCAGCCCCGCGCCACCGCCGGCCCCCGGTTCGCCTGCACGTCCGCTCACCGACCCCGCACGTGCCGGGTTGCCGCTGTCGCGACGCCAACCGGACAGCGATAACCCCGCACGTGCCGGGTCGAGCCGAGCTGGGGCGGGGAGACGCACGAGGGCCCCGGACCGCGAACGGTCCGGGGCCCTCGGTGTGAGGTGTCGGCGTCAGCCGGCGACGACGTCGAGCTCGACGGTCGCCTGGACCTCCGGGTGGAGGCGGACGAGCGCCGTGTGCGAGCCGGTCGTCTTGATCGGGGTCGGGACCTCGATGCGACGACGGTCGAGCGCGGGACCGCCGGCGGCCTTGACCGCGTCGGCGATGTCGGCGGTGGAGACGGCGCCGAAGAGGCGGCCGCCGGTACCGGCGTGCGCGGTGACGGTGACGGCGCTGGCCTCGAGGTTGCCCTTGATGGACTTCGCCTCCTCGAGGGACTTCACCGCACGGGTCTCGCGACCCTTGGCGATGGAGTCGACCTGCTTCTGGCCGCCCTTGGTCCACGCCGTGGCCAGGCCGCGGCGGAAGAGGAAGTTGCGGGCGTAGCCGTCCTTGACGTCGACGACGTCCCCGGCGGCACCGAGGCCGGTGACCTCGTGGGTGAGGATGACCTTCATCGTTCTGGCTCCTTCTCCGAGGTCAGCGGGACGAGGACGAGTACGGCAGGAGCGCCATCTCGCGGGCGTTCTTGACCGCGTTGGCGATGAGGCGCTGCTCCTGGACGGAGACGCCGGTCACGCGCCGGGCGCGGATCTTGCCGCGGTCGGAGATGAACTTGCGCAGCAGCGCGACGTCCTTGTAGTCGATGTTCTCGACCTTCGCCGCCTTGAGCGGGTTGGCCTTCTTCTTCGGCTTGCGAATGGCGGGCTTGGCCATCGTGGTGCTCTCCTTCTGCCGGCCGGGCCGGCGGATGAGCCCCGGTCACCCGGGGATGGTGTCTGTCTGGTGTGGTGCGAGTCGTCGGCGGACCGACGGCTCAGAAGGGGGGCTCGTCGTAGCTCGGCGCCTGGCCCCAGCCGCCGCCCTGCTGACCACCCTGCTGCGGCTGCTGCTGCGGGGCCTGCTGGCCACCGCCCCAGCCGCCCTGCTGGCCGCCGCCACCCTGCTGGGGGGCGGAGCCACCGGTGGCCCACGGGTCGTTCTGCTGCTGGAAGCCGCCGCCACCGCCGCCGAAGCCGCCACCGCCGCCACCGCCGCGCTCGGCCTTGGTGACCTTCGCGGAGGCGTAGCGGAGCGAGGGGCCGACCTCGTCGACCTCGAGCTCCATGACGGTGCGCTTCTCGCCCTCCTTGGTGTCGTACGAGCGCGACTTCAGCCGGCCCGTGACGACGACGCGCGTGCCCCGGTGGAGGGACTCGGCCACGTTCTCGGCCGCGTCACGCCAGATGGAGCAGCGCATGAAGAGGGTCTCGCCGTCCTTCCACTCGTTGCTCTGCCGGTCGAACTGGCGAGGAGTGGAGGCCACGGTGAAGTTGGCGACCGCCGCACCCGAGGGGGTGAAGCGGAGCTCGGGGTCGGCGGTGAGGTTGCCGATGACGGTGATGACGGTGTCGCCTGCCATGACGGGGGTCCCTTCGGAGTGGTCGTCTGCTGGTGACGGAGGGCTCAGGCGCCGGGGCGCAGGAGCTTGGTCCGCATGACCGACTCGTTGAGGCCGAGCTGGCGGTCGAGCTCCTTGGCCGTGGCCGGCTCGGAGGTGAAGTTGACGACGGCGTAGATGCCCTCGGCCTTCTTCTTGATCTCGTACGCGAGCCGACGACGGCCCCAGATGTCGATCGTGTCGACGGACCCGCCGTCGGTGGTGATGACCTTGAGGAACTTCTCCAGCGAGGGCTGGACGGTCCGGTCGTCGAGCTCGGGGTCGAGGATGACCATGAGTTCGTACTGACGCATGCGCTAACCCGCCTCCTTCGGTCTCAAGCGGTCACGGTCTCTCCGTGACAGGAGGGTATGCGGTGTCGCCCACACCCCCGGTCGAGATGTCCACAGGGTGCTCGATGGGCAACCGTCCCAGCGTACCCGTCGTCGGCGGATGCCCCCAACTCGCGGCCGCCCCCGCCGGGGAGGGTGCGGTCGGCGCGGAGGCCGGGACCCCCCAGGTGGCCCGGGCCCAGACGACCCACCCGATCCGCCCGAGCGCCACGAGGCGCAGCGCGAGCGCGGTGGCGTACCACCCGGCGGGCAGGCCGTGGCCGGGGTCGGTGGCCGCGCCGAGCCAGGTGAAGAGCGCGACGGCGTGCACGACCTCGGCCCCGGCCCAGACGAGGTGGTCCCGCCACGGCACGCCCGCGAGCGCGACGAACGGGACGAGCCAGAGCGCGACGAGCGGAGGCAGCGCCGGCGCGGTGAGCATCGCGACGACCAGCCCCACGAGCACGACGTCGGCGACCGGGGGGCGCGGCGAGCGGCGCGAGACGACGACGGCCAGCGCGGCCGCCACGAGCATCCCGGACGTGGCGAACCCCGCCACGACCGGCGCCCCCAGCGGGTGCTGCGCCAGGGCCGGGACGAACCACGGCGCGCCGGGGCCGGCGCCGTCCGACAGCCAGGCCTGCACCGGCCGCAGCAGCAGCCCGAGGTCGAGGGCCGCGACCGGGCCGACGAGGACCAGCAGCGTCACCCCCACGGTGACGAGCATCCGCCGCACGGCGTCCTCGACCCCGCGGGGCGGCACGAGGGCCATCGCGAGGAGCACGAGCAGGGGCAGCGGGCCCCCGAGCACCGAGACTCCGGCGAGCACTCCCGCGAGCACGACCCGCCCCCGGCCCCAGGCCCACACGGCGACGACGGCCAGGGTGAGGGGCACGAGCTCGACCGACAGCAGGACGGTCAGCGCCAGCACCGGCGAGAGCGCGAGCGCGACCGGGTCGGCCAGTGGGTGGCCGGCGGCGGTACCCACCGCGAGGACGAGCCCGACGAGCAGCACGGCGGCGAGGAGCATCCACAGCACGAGGACCCAGCGCTGCCCGGCGAGGCCACCGCCCGGGGCCAGCGATGCCAGGCCGGAGGTGACGACACCCCGCAGCACCGGGACGTCCAGGTCGGTGCCGCCGCGCAGGAACGCGACGAGCCCGCGCCCTGCCCCGTCGTCGACGAGCGAGGCGAACAGCGGTGAGCCGCACTGCCTCCAGAGCGGCGCCCGCCCCTCCCACCCGGTTCCGGCGCAGGCCGCCTGGCGCAGCGCGGCGACGACCAGCGGCAGCCCGAGCAGCAGGACCACCGGCGCCAGCCGGGCCAGGCCGCTCGGACCCTGCGGAGGCCGCGGGGCCCGGGCACCACGCGACCCCCCGAGGACCGTCAGCAGCCGGTCGGGGAGGCGCGGGTCATGGACGGGGGCCGTCGGCACCGGTGCGGGGCGGGACCGGTCAGCCGGTGCCCGGCCGCACGCCGGTGGGCTGCGCGGCCGGCGAGCTCGGCGGGGCGGTGGGCAGCGTCGGCAGCGGGTTCGAGGGCGAGGGGCTCGCGGGGGCGCTCGGGGACGGCGGCGCGCTCGAGCTCGGCGGGGCCGAGGTCGTCGGGGGGGCCGAGGTGGTCGACGGCGGACGCGTGGTGGTCGGCAGCGGCGGCGGGTCGGCGTCCTCGTTGATGTGCGCCGGCTCCGGGAAGTCGACGACCTTGCTGCCGTCGAGGGCGGCCTTCATGTACTCGGTCCAGATGCGGGTCGGGAAGGTGCCGCCGGTGATGGACCCCGAGCTCGGCAGGTCCTCCATCGACAGCTCCTTGCCCTTGGAGTTGCTGCGGTAGAGCCCGACGGCGGTGGCCAGCTGGGGCACGTAGCCGTCGAACCAGGCCGAGCGGAAGCTCTCGGAGGTGCCGGTCTTGCCGGCCGCGGGACGCCCGAGGTTCTCACCGACGTACCGGGCCGTGCCGCCCTCGACGGGCTGCTGCATCGCGTCGATGACGTCGGACATCAGCGGCTTGTCGAAGACCTGCTGGGTCTTGGGCTCGGCCTTGATGGTCGGGATGGTGGGGTCGGCGAACTTCACCTGCTTGACGAGGTACGGCTCGGCCCGCACGCCCTGCGCGGCGATCGTGGCGTAGGCGTTGGCCATGTCCATCACCGTCACGTAGTCGGTGCCGAGGACGTCGGCCATGTTCGGCTCGAGCTTGGAGCGCACGCCGGCGTCCTGGGCGGCCTTCATCGTGTTCTCGGGCCCGGCCTCGATGTTGAGCTTGGCGTAGACGGTGTTCACCGAGTTCTTCGTCGCCTTGAGCAGGTCGATGTCACCGAAGGACTCGTCCCCGAAGTTCTTCACCCGGCCGCGGCGCGAGTTCTCGTTGGAGGCGCCCGGGTCGGCGAACTCCTCGAAGTACTGCGGGCTGTAGCCGGGGAAGCGCGTCCGGGTGCTGACCTTCTCGGACTGCAGCGCCGCGATGAGGGTGAAGATCTTGAACGTCGAGCCGGCCTGCATCTTGGCCTGGGTGGCGTTGTTCAGCTGCCGCTTGGCGAAGTCCTCGCCGCCGTAGAGCGCGACGACCGCCCCGTTGCCCGGCACGATCGACACCAGGCCGCCGTGGATGTCCTTCTCCTGCGGCCGCTCGTCCTTGATCGCCTCGACCGCCGCCGCCTGCTTCTTCCGGTCGATGGTGGAGACGATGCGCAGACCGCCGCGCGAGATGTCGGCCTCGGGCAGCTTGTACTTGGTGACGAGCTCCTTGCGGATCAGGTCGACGACGTAGCCGCCGGTGCCGCCGAGCGCCTTGGGCTTGTACTCGATGACCTTCGGGAACTCGGCCTTGGCGCGGTCCTCGGGCGAGAGCCACTTCTTGGCGACCATCGCGTCGAGGATGTAGGCGCTGCGCGTCTCGGCGTTCTTGCGCTGCGTGTCGCCCATCGTCGGGTCGTAGAGCGAGGGCCCGCGGATGATCGAGGCGAGCAGGGCCGACTGGGCCGGGGTGAGGTTGCTGGCGTGGGCCTTGGGGCCGAAGTAGGCCTGGGCGGCGGTCTCGATGCCGTACGCACCGCGCCCGTAGTAGATGGTGTTGAGGTAGTTGGTGAGGATCTCGTCCTTGGACTGCTGCTTGTCGATCTTCAAGGAGATGAGGATCTCCTTGGCCTTGCGGGTGACCGTGCGGTCCTGGGTGAGGAAGTAGTTCTTCACGTACTGCTGGGTGATGGTCGAGCCGCCCTGGGTGGCCTGCCCACCCTTCACGGCGACCCAGACGGCGCGCGCGATGCCCGTGGGGCTGATGCCGCTGTTCTGGTAGAAGTCCCGGTCCTCGGCCGCGAGGATCGCGTGCTGCATGTTCGGGCTGATCTTGTCCAGGGGCACCGACACCCGGTTGCCGCCCTCGTCCGAGAGCCGCGCGAGCTCGGTCTTGCCGTCGGAGTAGTAGACGATGCTCGTCTGGGCGTTGACCATCTCGTTCGGCTTCGGGATGTCGGTCATCGCGTAGGCGACACCGAACCCGGCGACCCCGAGGACGAAGAGGACCAGCGCGGTCCACATCCCGCGGCGCAGCCACTTCCGGCCGCGCGAACGGGGGGCCGCGGCCTTCCCGGCGGGTCGGGAGGCTCGGGCCTTGGCCTCGGCGCGGGTACGGGGCTTTCGCTGCGACATGGTCTTCCGGGGGCAGGGGACGGGGGCCGGGTGCGAGCGCACCCATCGGCCAGTATGACGACGCCGTCTGGGAAAAACCCAAATGCGCACGAACCTCCCCCGAGGTCTCCACACTCCCCGACCACCCGACCGCGCGCCCCACAGGCCGAGGGTCGCGCCCTCGTCGCGCCCCCGTCGTGGCCGCGGTTCGGATGCCTCACCGGGGTCCCGATGTCTCGCCGGGGTCCGGATGCCCCGCCGGGGTGCCACAGCACCCCGGCGATGCGGCGACTGCCCGGCCCCGCAGCCGGACACCGGCCGCACTCCCCACCGGCGGAACGGTTCCCGCGTGCACCGCGGCCGTATCGGGTGACCAGGGTCGGCCCCGCTTCCCCCCGGAACGGTTCTCGGGTGAACCGCGGCCGTATCGGGTGACCCGATACCCATGGGGCCACGGGGGCAGCGGCACGGATGCGATGTATCGCTCCGATATATCTATGTTAGCGTCGAGGTGACAAGGTCCGAGTTTGTCACCTCGGGTCCCCCCCGATCGTGCAGGAGGTTCGCCGTGGTCCCACGCCGCGCCCACCTCCTCGAGTTCGCCGTGCTCGGCCTGCTCCACGAGGGTCCGACCCACGGCTACGACCTGCGCCGCCGGCTCAACGAGGCGCTCGGCCCGTTCCGCGCCCTGTCCTACGGCACGCTCTACCCGGCGCTGAAGTCGCTGCTCGGCCGCGGGCTCATCGCCGAGGCCGCCGACCCCGGACGCACCGGCAAGCGACCGCGGGTGGTCTACGAGCTGACCGCCTCCGGCAAGGAGCACTTCGCCGACCTCGTCGCCCGCACCGACTCCTCGGCGTACGAGGACGAGGCCTTCGACGTCCGGTTCGCGTTCTTCGCCCGCACCGAGAGCGAGGTGCGGCTGCGCATCCTCGAGGGTCGCCGCAGCCGCCTCGAGGACGACCTCGCCCGCGTGCGCGAGCGCTCGGTCCGCCGGCGCGAGCGCCTCGACACCTATACCGCGGCCCTCCAGCAGCACGGCGAGGAGCAGACCGAGCGCGAGGTCCGCTGGCTCACCGAGCTCATCGACGCCGAACGGCGCCACCCCACCGACCCCGGCCCCCAGCCGTAGGAGCCCGGCGTCCCCACGCCGGGTCCCGCCCGTCCCGTCCATCCCACCCGATCAGGAGCAAGCCCATGGGTTCCATCCGCGTCGCCGTCGTCGGCGTCGGCAACTGCGCGTCCTCGCTCGTCCAGGGCGTCCACTACTACCGTGACGCCGACCCGGCCTCGACCGTCCCCGGCCTGATGCACGTCGCCTTCGGCGAGTACCACGTGCGCGACGTCGAGTTCGTCGCCGCGTTCGACGTCGACGACAAGAAGGTCGGCAAGGACCTCGCCGAGGCCATCAACGCCTCCGAGAACAACACCATCAGGATCGCCGACGTCCCCACCACCGGAGTCACGGTCCAGCGCGGCCACACCCTCGACGGCCTCGGCAAGTACTACCGCCAGACGATCGACGAGTCCGGCGCCGAGCCGGTCGACGTCGTCGCCGCCCTGCGCGACGCGAAGGTCGACGTCCTCGTCTCCTACCTGCCCGTGGGCTCGGAGCAGGCGGACAAGTTCTACGCCCAGTGCGCCATCGACGCCGGCGTCGCGTTCGTCAACGCCCTCCCGGTCTTCATCGCCTCCGACCCCGAGTGGGCTGCGAAGTTCGAGGCCGCCGGCGTGCCGGTCATCGGCGACGACATCAAGTCCCAGGTCGGCGCGACGATCACGCACCGCGTCATGGCCAAGCTCTTCGAGGACCGCGGCGTGCAGCTCGACCGCACGTACCAGCTGAACGTCGGCGGCAACATGGACTTCAAGAACATGCTCGAGCGCGAGCGCCTGGAGTCCAAGAAGATCTCCAAGACCCAGGCCGTCACCTCGAACCTCACGGGCGCGCTGGCCGGCAAGACCGAGGACCGCAACGTCCACATCGGCCCGTCCGACTACGTCGCGTGGCTCGACGACCGCAAGTGGGCCTACGTGCGCCTCGAGGGTCGCGCGTTCGGCGACGTGCCGCTCAACCTCGAGTACAAGCTCGAGGTCTGGGACTCCCCGAACTCGGCCGGCATCATCATCGACGCCATCCGCGCGGCCAAGATCGCCAAGGACCGCGGCATCGGCGGCGCCCTGCTGTCGGCCTCGTCCTACCTCATGAAGTCCCCGCCGGAGCAGCGCCCCGACGAGGTCGGCCGCGCCCGCCTCGAGGCGTTCATCGCGGGCGACGAGGAGCGCTGAGCCTCAGCACCCTTCCGCACGCCGACGGGGTCGAGTGCGGAAGTGGCTGCCCCGGCGACCACTTCCGCACTCGACTCCGGGAAGCAGGGGTCAGGCGGGGGTCGGGTCGCTGCCTCGGCGCCGCGGCAGGCTCGGCAGGCGCACGCGGCGCCACCAGGGTCCGGCCGGTGACGTGCGCTCGCGCCGGACGAGGAGCGGGCGCGGGTCGGCGTCCGAGCGCAGCCGCGCCCACCGGCTCAGACCCGAGCGCATCGTCCTGCGCGCCGCCTCGGCCTGGGCGTGCAGCGCGGTCGTCGCCTCGGGGTCGCCCTCGCCGGGCCCGAAGACGACGGCGTCGACGGACGCCGCGACCTCGCTGACCGACACCTGCTCGGACGCCGGGGACGCCGGGTGCGCCTCCGCGCCAGGGGTGTCCGGCTCGGTTCCAGCGGCGGGGCGCAGCGCCACGGCCGCGTCGATGCCGTGCGCCTGCTCGCGCCGGGTGACCCCGCGCGGCACGGCGACACCGAGCGAGCGGGACTCGGCGACGAGGTCGCGCCACACCCACGCCGCCCGACCGGGCACCGGCCCGAGGGAGGCGTGCTTGCGCCGGCGCCGCGCCTTGAGGAAGCGCACCAGCGCGACGTAGCCGGCGGCGAGCAGGACGAGCAGGACCAGGCCCGCGAGCACCTGCAGCCAGAGCGGCCAGGCGGTGACGTCGAACGGGTTCTTCTTGCGCTTGGCGAGGTCGGTGGCGTTCTGCGCCTGGTCCGGGCCCTGGAGCACCGACGGCGGGCTGACACCGGCCGGCGGCGGCACCTGGGCACCGACCTTCTGCTCCTCGGTCTTCAGCTGCTGCTCGCTCGGCGTCTTGTCGCGGCTCGGCACGAACGTCGAGGCGCCGAGGGGGTACCAGGACCCGTTGCCCAGCTGCACCTCCACCCAGGCGTGGACGTCCTTGCCGCGCACGCTGCCGTCGGCCTGCGGCACACCGCCCATGACGACCCGCGAGGGGATGCCGAGGCGCTGGCCGACGAGGGCCAGGGTCGCGGCGTACTGCTCGTCGTTGCCGGCGAGCTTGGAGGACCCGACGAAGCGGCTGAGCCGGGAGACGGCGTGCCCCGGGAGGTAGACCTTCTCGAAGCTGTTCGGGGTGCCGCCGTCGGTGTAGGTGCCCTCGGTGCGCATCGCGGTCGCGAAGGCCCGCAGCTTCGACCACGAGCCCCCCTCGGCCCGCGAGGTCCACGCGTCGATGCGTGAGTCGAGGAAGTCGGTGTCGACGCCGGTCGAGGCACCGGCCGCGACGTCGAGCTCCTCCGGCAGCGAGGTGGCCGGACGCGGCGGCAGCACGGCGGTCATCGAGTAGGTCTCCCCGCCGAGCAGGCCCGCGGGGACGACGGCGGTGTCGGTCTCGGTGTTGAGCCAGAGGGCGGAGGCGAGGTCCTCGGCGCGGGGGCCGGTGAACTCGATGCGGGTCGGGTCACCGACGGTCGGGAGCCAGTTGCCCGCGTAGCCGCCGTCCGGGACGGTGACCTCGACGTCGACGCGCCGGCCGTCCTCCGCGGCGGCGATGCGCGAGCCGACCTGCTGGAACGGCACGCCGTCGGCGCTGCGGTCGGCGGCGCCCCAGACGAGGCCGTCGTAGCGGTCGAGGGTGGCGAAGCGGACCGGGGTGCCGGCCGGCGCACCGGTGACCTTCAGCACGGTCTCGTCGTAGAGCTTGGCGTCGTTGGGCTCGGTGTAGCGCCGGAACCCGGGCAGCGGGCTCGCGAACTGCGAGACGTCGAGGGGCGGGACCAGCCGGGTCCGCACCACCTCGCGGCGCGCGTCCTGCGACGTGCCGGGCAGGGCGGGGGACGCGAAGGCACCCGCGAGGAGGGCGATGACGACGAGCCCCGCGCCGGTGGCGAGCCGCACTCCCCGGCCGGCGCCGTTCTGCACCGGCGGGCGGGTGCGCTGGGCCCGCACGACGAGCCAGGCCACGAGCACGGCGGCGAAGCCGACACCCTGGACGAGGCGCGCGGCCGGCTCCTCGGTGCCGAAGGCGATGGAGGCCGCGAGCAGAGCCAGCGGCGCGAGCGCCGTCAGCGGCACGCTGGCCCAGCGGCGGGCGATGCCGAGGGTCAGGGCGCCGCCGAGCAGCCCGGCGAGCCAGGGCAGCGCGACGACCCCGCCGCGGGCGTCGACGGGCGGCAGCAGCGTCAGCCACTTCTTCCACCCGAGGACCGCCCACGTGGCGAGGTCGACGAAGGTCTGCGGCGTGGGGATCACGCCACCGATGAGGTTGTCCCGCACAGCGAGCGGCCCGCCGAGCAGGAAGTAGGCGGCCGCCAGGACGAGGAAGGTGGTCAGGGCCATCCACCGGAAGACGCCGGCGAGGTGGCCGACCAGCAGGCCGAGGACCATCCCGGCCCAGGCCGCGACGACCCACTCGGTGCCGAGGAAGCCGGTGCGCATCCCGACGAGGGCGATGCTCACGAGGACCGCCGCGAAGCCGATGTCGACGAGCGCGTCGCGGTCCGGCAGGGCCCGGAGCAGGGCGCTCGGGGCCTCCGGGTCGCGCGGCCGGCGGCGACGGGCCGAGCCGCCGCGCAGTGCGGTGGCGAGGCTGGGGGGTGCCGGCTGGCCGGCGGGTGCGTTGGCGCTCATGTTAGGGCTCCGGAGAAGAGGACCCGCCGCAGGTCGGTGAGCTCGCGGACGTGGAGGATGACGATCGACCCGAGGCGGCGGACCCCGACGGGGACCTCCGGGTCGACGACGAGGGCGACCTTGACCACCTCGGGCTCGAACTGGTCGAGGGTGCGCTGCACCTGGATGAAGGGCCGGTCGACACCGGTGACGAGCACGGCGATGCTCGCGTCCGGGGCCAGCGCCGAGGCCTCCCCGACGGAGGCGTAGAGGTCGAGGTCCCCGACCTGGGCGCGCGAGAGGGAGTCCAGGGTCAGGGGGGCGGTGGTCCGCGATGCCGTCTCGCCGTGGCAGACGACCGTGGTGTCCTGCTCGTCGAGGATCGAGCGGACGGCGAGCGAGGCCGCGCAGGAGATGCCGAGCTCGACGCCGTCCTCGTCGGCCGTGTACACCTCGGGCGTGGTGTCCACGACCACCGCGAGGTGCGAGCGCCGGGTGTCGAGGAACTGGCGCACGAGGAGCCGGCCGTGCTTGGCCGACGAGCGCCAGTGCACGTACCGGCGGTCGTCACCGGGCTGGTACTCGCGCAGGGCGTGGAAGGCGAGGTCGGACATCGACAGGTCCGGCGTGACCTCGCCCTCGAGGTCGCGGAGCAGTCCGGCGCCCAGGCTGTCGAGGCTGATGGTGCGCGGGTGCACGTAGAGCTCGGTGCGCTCGGTCCACTCGACCGTCCGGCGGACGAGGCCGAGCGGGTCGCCGTGCACGGTGGTGGCCGGACCCACGGGCACGACGCCTCGCCGGTGGGTGGGGACGACGAACAGCTCCTCGTGCGTGCGCCCGGAGGCCAGCGCGGGGAGCGTGAAGCGGGCCGCGGTCTCGCCGACCGGCAGCTCGACGAGCAGCGGGAGCATGCCGCGCTTCGAGCCGTTGGTCACCGCCACCCGGCCGGTGGCGGGGTCGCCGACCGTGACGCGGGCCGGCTCGACGTCGGCACGTATGCGGACCTTCGCGCGGTCCAGGGCCAGCAGGACGCACGCGAGGACGAGGACCAGGCAGGCCGCGGCGACCATCCCGAGCTCGGCCCAGGCGAAGCGGGAGGTCAGCCACCACGCGACGAGGCCGACGGCCAGCACGGTCCACCCGAGCGCCGAGACCCAGCGCAGCACCTCGACGACGGGGTGCCAGACCGGCCGGGTCTGCTCGGCGATGGGTCGGATCCGGCTGCCGGTGAGGACGAGGATGCGCGCGCCGGTGTCGGTGAGCGCGCTCGGCACCTGGACCCGCGGCAGGGTGATGGTGCGGGTGTTGCCGTCGGCGCGGGTGCGCCCCCGGGTGGCGGTGCGGGCGCGCGGGGCGTCCGGACGGTCATCGCGGCCGGGGCCGGTGGTGCGCAGCCGGGGCAGGCTGATCCGCGGGCCGCGCGGGCCCTTGCGCCGCGCGGTCCGGGGCGCCTTGGGCTGCTGGCGCTCCTTGGCGTCGGCGCCGCCGCGTCGCGAGGACCGTGCGCTCGTGCGCTCGTCGGCGTCCACCGGACGCGGGCCACCGCCCCCGCCGCGGGCGGCGGGGGGCGGGGTGAGGTCCGAGCGACGGACGGTCGACTCGGCCTCGTCGGGGAGCCCGGTGGGGTCACTCATGCGGGGACGCGCTCCGTGGGCGGCGCCACCTCGGCGAGGATCTGGTCGATGACCTGCGCGACGGTGATGCCGGCGAACTGGGCCTCGGCGGTGACGAGCAGGCGGTGGTTGAGCACCGGCTGGGCGAGCATCTTCACGTCGTCGGGGACGACGTGGTCGCGGCCCTGGCTGATCGCCCAGGTCTTGGCGCAGCGGACGAACGCGAGGCAGCCACGCACCGAGAGGCCGAGCCGGATGCTCACGTGGCGCCGGGTCTCCTCCGCGAGCCGCGAGACGTAGTCGAGGATCGCGTCGTCGACGTGCACCTCGTCGGCGAGCTCGGCCATGTCGGTGACGACCTGCGAGGTGACGACGGGCTCGAGGGCCTTGGTGCGGTCACGGGTGGCGGCGTCGCGCAGGACCCGCACGGTCGCGTCGTGGTCGGGGTAGCCGAGCGTCGTCTTCATGAGGAAGCGGTCGAGCTGGGCCTCGGGCAGCCGGTAGGTGCCGGCCTGCTCGATGGGGTTCTGGGTCGCGATGACCATGAACGGCTCACCGACGCTGTGCCGCGTCTTGTCGACGGTGACGTGGCCCTCCTCCATGACCTCGAGCAGCGCCGACTGCGTCTTCGGCGAGGCGCGGTTGATCTCGTCGGCGAGGACGATGGTCGCGAAGATCGGGCCCTGGTGGAACTCGAACTGCTTGCTGTTGGGGTCGTAGATCGTCACGCCGGTGACGTCGCTCGGCAGCAGGTCGGGGGTGAACTGGATGCGCGAGTTCGTGCCCTTGACGGTGCCGGCCATCGCCCGCGCGAGCTGGGTCTTGCCGGTGCCGGGGAAGTCCTCGAGGAGCAGGTGCCCCTCGGAGAGCATGCAGGTGAGGGCGAGCCGGATGACGTGCTCCTTGCCGAGCACCGCCTTGTCGACGTTGGCGACCATGGCGGAGAACGTCTGGGAGAACCAGGCGGCCTGGTCGGGCGAGACGGTCATGCGGGGGTTTCCTTCCGTGGCAGGGCTTGTGGGGTGTGGTGCGCGGCGACGGTCACCACGCGACGGGCGCGGACTCGCGGCAGGTACCGCCGCCGCGTGGGCAGAGGCGGACGAACACGGGACCGTTGCCGTCGGCGATGACGACGCCGGTCGACGGGTAGTTGGAGGTGCCGGTCGTGCTGGCCGACGAGCCGGTCCCGTCGGGGCTGACGGTGAAGGTGACCGAGGAGTCGACGGTCCCGGCCGAGCGGCTGACGACGCTCACGCTCCAGCGCGAGCCACCGGGGAAGTTGCGCACGTCGAAGTAGACGCGCGGGCACGGGCTCGAGGCGCACGACCCCACGGCGTTGGGCGGCGAGTACCCCGGCCCCTTGCGCACGTTGTAGACCTCGGGGGTCGGGTTCGGCACGTTGACGGTCGCCGAGGCCCACCCGGACCAGCCGGCATCGGAGTGCGCCCGCACTTCGAGGGTGTGCGATCCCGGCCCCGTGTTCACGGTGTGCTGGGTCTTGTTGCCCCCGAACGTGCCCCGGTCGGCGCCGCGGATCTCGACCTGGTCGATGGGCCGGCCGTTCTCCGGCAGGTTCCACGACCACGTCGCACCCGTCGTCCCGTTGTTGTTCCCGGTCATGCCGGTGGGCGTCAGGGTGTCGCCGAACGGGGTCGCCGAGTCGTTCGCGCGGTTGGACTCGCTCCCTCCGGAGTTCACGGTCCACGCGGTGATCGTGACGTTGCGGGTCGGGCTGGTGTCGAAGTTGGGGATGCCGAACGACACGGTCGTGCCCGGCGTACACCCGCACGCGTGGGAGCCGTTGCGGCCGTCGCTGGCGGACCACCGGATCGCGCTGAAGCCACCGGCGCGCGGCTGGCCGACGGCCACGGCGACGTCGATCGACTGGTCCGCGCGAGGGGTCGACACGCTGACCGACGGGTTGCTGGGCTGGCCCACCGAGGTGAACGACGAGGAGTTCGACTGCGGTGACTCCAGGCCCGCGCCGTTGGTCAGGGTCGCGGTGTACTCGTAGGTGCGTCCGTCGTAGGGGATGACGACGTTGGCGTACTGCTGCGAGGGTGAGGTGTCGGTGACCTTGGTCCAGCCGCCACCGCCGACCCGCTGGTAGAGCGTGTACTTCGTGGTGGGCGGGCCGTTGGGCGAGCCCTGCTGCCAGGTGACGTTCAGCGTCGCGCTGTCCTGCGCCGGGCCGGGACCGCTGGCCGTGATGCCCGGGGCCGGCAGCGCCGCCGGGGTGCCGGCGGACTGCATCGTCACCGCCGGACCGAACGGTCCGGCGCCGAGCTCGTTCCACGCCTGCACCTGCACCGACTGCTCGGCCATGTTGTCGAGGCCGGCGACGGTGGTCTGGGTCGACGGGGCCGCCACGGTCTGGGTCTTGGTCTGCCCGGTGGAGGAGATCAGCCGCACCACGTACCGGCGCAGGGCGCTGCCCTCGTTCTGCGGCTGGTCCCACGCGATGGTCAGGGCGCCGTCGCCGCGCGGCGGGACCATCCGCACGCCGGTGACCGCCTGGGGCAGGGTGTCCGGGCGCACCGCACCGCTCGGCTCCGACGGGTCGCCCTCGCCGATGCCGTTCACGCCCGCGACGGTGAACCGGTAGTCCTGCCCGTTGGTCAGCCCGGTGACCGTGCAGGGGCTGGCGGTGCAGGTGACCTGGCCCGAGGAGCCGCCGGTCCAGCGGACGACGTACGAGGTGACGACCGAGCCGCCGTCGTACGTGGGGGGCAGCCACGAGACCCGCGCCTGGCCGCCGGCGTCACGGTCGGCGACGGCCTGGACCTGCCGGGGCTGGCCGGGCCGCCCGAGGAGCGTCACCGACACCCGACCGGTCGTCGAGCGGTTCGGGCCGTCGCTCACCGTGATCGAGACCGACGCTGTCTGCGACGGCTTCTCGCCCGCGGTCAACGTGAGGACGCAGCCGGAGACCTTGGCGCTCAACCCGGTTCCCGACTCGATGCTCGCGCCGGTGAGGGTGCACCGGGGGTCCCGCAGCGGCGAGTCGAGGTAGGACGAGACGTCGACCTGGCGGGACTGGCCCTCCTCGAGTCCGGTGACGCTGATCGGGCGCAGGCGCGCCGGCGGCTGTGCCTCGCCACCGAGCACCTTGACGTTGATGGCGGACGGCGCGGCCATCCCCGGGGAGGAGACCGCGAGGCGGCCGTCCGAGGTCGTGGCGTCGGCGTCGGCGGACAGGGTGAGGCGGCGGTTGCCCTGGCCGTCGGTGCGCAGCGACGCGTCGGCCTCCGTCTCCCACCGGGTCTCGAACTCGACGTCGTCGAAGGACATGCCGACCGGGAGCCACGCGTGGCAGAAGGTCGGGATGTCGACGGTGCGGTCGAGGCCGCCGGCGAGCAGGGTGACCGCACCGTCGGGGCACCGGAGCAACGGCACCTTGGGGCCGACCTGCACGGGGATCGAGACGTAGGCGGTGCCGAACTCCTTCTGCCCCACCTCGGTCTGGTCGGTGACCTCGACCATCAGGGCGGCCGGGCCGACGTACCCGTTGGACGAGGTGAGCTCGAGGGTCCTGTTGTCGGTCATCGCGACGGAGAGGTTCTCGGCCGGCGAGGCGCTGAGCGTGTCGGCGGTCGTCACGGAGACGACACGGTCCCGCGGCGAGCGCACGAAGTCGTTCAGCGACACCGTCTTCGTCGAGTCGGGGTCCATCTCGACCAGCTTGCCCGCGACCACGAAGGGCTGGCCGTTGGCACCCGTGGGCACGTTGACCACGGCCATCGCCCGCAGGCCGTCCTCGTCCTCGATGACGTAGGGCACCGAGGACGGGTGGTCGAGGATCGGCACCCGGACGCGGCCGTCCTCGACCGTGGCCCCGGGCGCCAGGACGTCGACGACCTTCAGGGTCGCGGGGTCGGAGTCGACGTCGGAGTCGTTGGCGAGGACGTCGACCAGCGTGCTGGTCTCCCCCGGCTTGGGCGCCGCGACGTCGTCGACGGCGACCGGAGGGTTGAGGTAGCCCTTGACCGCCCGGACGAGGATGGTCGCCCGGCTCGGGTCGAAGAGGCCGTCGCTGATGCCGTAGACGATCTGGTGCAGCGCGGTGGTGTCGGCGGGGACCGTGGTCTGGACGACGTTGTCCTCGTCGATCCGCCACTCCTTCAACCGGTCCGCCGGGTTCAGCCCCTCGGTCTGCACCTCGACGACGTCGCCGCGCGCGATGAGGTCGTTGGTGAGCGGCTTGACGGTGACGGTCTTGCCGGGGGCGGCGAAGACCTCGTCGGGCACGGCGACCGGCGGCTGCGGGTCGCCCGGCTGGACCACCCCGACCCGGACCGCGGCCCGGCTGGTGGCGCCGAAGCGGTCGCGGACCTCGTAGGTGATGACCTCGGTGCCGGCGGCCAGCGGGAACGCCTCGTAGCGGATGGTGTTCGGCCCGATGCCGACGACGCGGCCGTGCGTGAGGTCGACGGCCTTGCCGTCCGCCCCGACGACGCCGGTGACGGTGACCGAGTCGCCGTCCGGGTCCACCCCGAACGTCGGGACGGTCATCGTGATCGGGTCGCCGGCGGTCACGGTGGCGGTGAAGCTGCGCGCGACCGGGACCTGGTTGATGCGCTGGGCGTTCGGCAGCGGCGTGACCTGGATGCGCACCCGCGCCGTCTGGGCGCGCTCCTTCATCCCGTCGGCGTAGGCGGCGTACTCGACGGTGACGAACTTCTCGGCCCGCAAGCCGGTCGCCTCGGGGACGTACCGGATCACGTTGCCGGAGGCGAAGGCCCGCTGCGCGTCGCCCTTGCTGATCACCTTGACGCTGGCGGGGTCGAGGCGCAGCGGGATGCCGTCGGCCATCGTGTCGTTGTCGAGGACCGGGACCGAGACGGTGTCGCCCTCGCGGACCACCGCCTTGTCGTCCTGCACCAGGGGCAGGGTGTCGGTGAGGGCGCCCTGCTGGAGGACCTCGACCTCGCCGGACGTGCGCTGCGTGCCGTCGCTGACGGTGTAGCGGACCGTCCCCCGGCGACCCGCGTCCCCGCCGCCGGCCGACGTGAGTGCCTCGATGCGCACCCAGCGACCCTGGTAGATCGACGGGCGGATCCACGAGGAGTCGGTGCCCGGCTCGGTCGCCGCCGTGACGAGGACGTCGCCCCGGGGCGAGTAGTCGTTGGCCAGGACGTCGACGATCGTCGGGGCCTGGTCGTGCAGGGTCGCGGTGTCCGGGACGGCGACCGGGGGCGCGCCCTCGGGCGGGGCGGTGAGGTCGACCCGGATGCGTCCCGGCGCCGCGCCGGCCCCGGTGGTGGCCGAGTAGGACAGCTCGTACGTTCCGGGGGCGGACCCGGTGACCGTGACCTGGCCGGTGGCGAGGTCGGTGTCGACCTGCAGCGGGCCGACGGGTCGGACCTCGGAACGCAGCCGCAGCGTGGCATCGGGCTCGCCCGGGTCGGCCCCGGCGATGTCGTTGCCCAGCGGCTCGACCTGCAGCGGCTTGCCCACGACGCCGCGCACGGCATCGGGCTGGGTGCGGGGTGCGACGAACTTCGAGTCCCCCGAGGGGGAGACGACCTGGGCGTTGACCGAACCCTGGGTGCTGCCGCCGCGGCCGTCGGTGACGACGTAGCCGACCGGCTGGCGCCCCTCCTCGACCGGTGCAGTCAGCGTGACCCGCCCCTGGCCGTCGACCACGCCGCCCTCGACGTCGGCCCGGGCGGCGAGGACGTCGCTCTCGGGGTCGCGCCAGTCGGCGAGCACCGGGACCGACAGCCGCTTGCCGGCGATGACCGGGTAGACCTGCGCCGCGAGCGCGGAGCCGCCCTGGCGCAGCTTCGGGGCGGAGTTCACGCTGTCCGGGACGATGCGGACGCTGACCTTGGCCGACTCCTTCGAGGTGGCCTTGCCGTTGTTGACCTTGTAGCTGAACTCGAAGGTCTTGTTCTCGGTCCGCGCGGGCACCGAGACGTCGATGGCCTGGCCGTCGGCCGACACGGTAGCGGTGACGCCGTCCAGCGAGGGCGCGGTGACGTCGCGCTGGTCGATGGCCAGCACCGAGCCCGCGACGTCGGTGTCGTTGTCGAGCACGTGCAGCTTGCTCGTGCGCCCGGGCCGGACCTGCAGCGGGTCGTCGACCGCCTTCGGCGGCTGGTCGGCGCTGGCCTCGTCGACGAGGTTCTCGTCCTTCTTCTTGTTCTTGTCGTCCTGGCGCACCGGCGGCGTCAGCGCGTCCCAGTTGTCGATCTTGGTCGGCTTGTCCTCGAGGTCCCAGACGCCGCCGTTGTCGAGGTCGTTGAGCACCACCAGACCACGGTTCACCCGCAGCGCCACACCGTCGCGGGTCGGCTGCTCCCCGTCGGCCGGCAACGTCGCCGTCGGCTCGTCACCGGTGCGGCCGCAGTTCGCCCCGTAGAACACCCGGTTCTGCTCCGCCCACGCGGCGTGCAGGCAGCCGCCCAGCACCACCGGACGCGAGACGAGCGTCGCCCCCGGAACCCGGTTCACCCGCTCCCCCACCAGCACCCCGCCCGGGCTGACCCCACCGTCCAGCGGCACCTGCACCGCCCGCGCCTCGGACTGCACCGCCACCGTCTCGGCGGCCGGGCCCGGCTGCTGCAGCGCCGCCATCCGCTCGCCGTCCACGGTCACCTGAGCATCGACCCCGTCGGGCTTCTCGGCCGTGAAGACGCGGTCGGTGGCCGCGTCGTAGGCCACCCACTGGCGACCCACCGCCGTGACGTCGGGGAGGGTGGAGCGCAGCCGGGTGGGCACGACCACGGGCGCGGCGAACCCTGCCGCCGGCGTCGGTGCGATGCTCGTGACCTTGCCGTCGGCCCCCGAGACGACGTGCACCACCCCGTCGGTACCGACCGCGATCGCGGCGCTCTTCCCCACCGTCGCCACCGGCTTGGCGCCGACCGCGACGTCGGGCAGGCTCTGCGTCCCGGCCTTCGGGTCGACGCGCTGCGCGTAGACCTTGCCGGTCGCCGGGTCGAGCAGGGCCAGGGTGCCGCCTCGCAGGTCGACGGGCCGGGGCGCGTAGCGGCCGCCCGTCCCCTTGACCGCCGCGACGCTCGCCGCGGGGTCGCCCGCGGTCGAGGTGCGCGGGTCGAGGGGGAAGAGCTCACCGGTCCCGGTGTCCAGGCCGAGGACGACCGCGCCGTCCTGGAGGACGTCGAGCCCCGCGCCCGAGGAGGCATCGGTGGCCACGCCCGTGTCGAGCTGGCCGATCGGCACGTTCGCCCGGGCGAACTTGGCCTGCTGCGCCGAGCTCACCCAGACGCCGGCGTCGTTGAGGTCGGTCTCGTGCACCCTGGTCCCGTCGCTGGCGACCGCGGCGTAGCCGAGCCCTGCGGCGACGAGGGACACGACGACGGTGCCGGCGGTGCGGCGTCGCGCGCGGTTCCTCGCCACGCGAGCGCGCGCGGCACCGACCCGTGTCACATCAGCTCCTCGTCGTCAGGGACCCCGTCCCGGCTCCCCCGCCGGGCACGCCGCTCCAGCGTAACCGCGCGGTGGTCACTGTTCAGCAGGATGGCCCGACCCGGGCTCCAGGGCCATGGGGAGGACTACCCAGGTGCAGCCTCGAGCAGGGCCGTCGGATCAGGCGTCCGGGAGGAGCCGCAGGTCGACCTCGGTGACCATCCGGGTGGAGAGGGCGTGCTCGACGAGGCGCGACTTGCGGTTGCTCGCGAGCTTGCCCGGGCCACCGTGCAGCCCGCGGGTGCCGGCGTCGGCGAGCTTCTGACAGACGTTGTCGAGCTTGCGGTTGAACTTGGTGACCGTCCAGCCCAGCCGTTCGGCGGCCTCGGCGGAGGACGGGATCTGCCCGCCGCCGGCGTACGTGGTGCGCAGGAAGGACTCGCAGAGCGCGACGACCAGCAGCTTCTGGTCCGGCGTCATCGACACCCGACCGACCGTGGTCTGGCCGCTGCCGTCCTCGGGCTCGAGCTCGGCCGCCGTCTCGACCGACACGAACGGGGTGTCGTCGACGACGATGTCGAAGTCGTACGTGGTCGGGCCGGCGGTGAACCAGACCGTGAAGGCCTCGAGGGCCAGCGGGATCCGCGCGCCGGGCGAGAGCCAGGCCTGGAACAGCCCCTTGGTGTCGGCCACCGTCGCCGTGAGGGTCGAGCCGACGTTGGTCAGCCACCACAGCCCGTGCTCGTGGTGCACCTGCAGGAAGACCCGGTGCAGGTACGGGTTGTCGTCGACCTCGACGTCGGCCACCCGACCGATGGTCAGCGGTCGGTCCTCCGGAGCGACGAACTCCTCGCCGCAGAACTCGATGGTCACGCCCACCGGGTACCCCTCTCTCCCAACGGTTCCGTCATCCTGCCGTCTCGCAGCGGATCGGCGAGCGCGGCGAGTAGATGCCCGACTTGCGCGACACCTCGACCTGCGCGCAGACCGGCTTCCCGGCGGCCGCCTTGACGGTGTACTTCCGGCCGTCCCGGACGGTGATGATGCCGGCGTCGGCCACCGCACCCTCCGACGGCGCCACGCGCAGGCGCGAGTAGTCGTCCTTCTCGGCGCCGACGTAGTTCCAGGAGAACGTGACCGAGCCGGCAGCGGACCGGGCGTCGAGGGCCGGCTGCTCCGGGTAGTCGACGGCCCGGCTCGGGGCGGCGGTGCGCGCCACCGTGCTCTGCACCGCGACGGGCTCGGGCTCCTCGTCCCCACGGTTGACGGCCCAGACGACGACGCCGACCGTCACGGCGACGAGGAGGGCGAGCACCCCGAGGACCACGCCCCCGCTGATGGTCGCCGGCGCGTCCTCGTCGTCCGCGACCTCCGCGCCGGACGGCGCCCGGACGGGGGCGGGGGCGTCCGGCACCGACACCGCGCGCACGCTGGTGCGGTCGTGGTCCTCGGTCCCGGGGGCGCGCGTGGCCGGGGCGTCCGCTGTCGTGGTGCGGCCCAGCTCGTCGAGCACCACGAGCGAGGTGCTCGGCAGCCGCTGCTCGCGCTCGACGGCCTGCAGGCCGCGGGCGAGCTCGAGGGCGGTCTGCGGACGGGCGTCCGGGCTCTTGGCCATCGCGTGGGCGAGGAGCCGCTCGAGCGAGACCGGTACGTCGGCCCGCCCCGTGGTGGGCACCGGCGTGGCACGGATGCGCGGCATCAGGGCGTACGCGGAGTTGTCGCCGCCCGGCTGCTCGAACGGCGAGCGCCCCACGAGCAGGTGCCAGAGGGTCGCGGCGAGCGAGTAGACGTCGCTGCGCGAGTCGCCGTTGGACTGGCCGTAGAGGACCTCGGGCGCGGACCACGGCACCGAGACGCCCACGTCCTCGTCGACGTCCTCGGCGTGCCCACCCCGCCCGGCGATGCCGAAGTCGGTGAGCCCGGGCTGGCCGTACTGGCTGACCAGGACGTTCGCCGGCTTGATGTCGCGGTGGATGATGCCCGCCCGGTGCGCGGTCTCGACGGCGCTGGCCAGCTGGATGCCGGAGCGCAGCACCTCCTCGACGGTGAGCCGCTCGGCCTTGGCCCGCTGGGCGAGGTTCGGCGGCGGGTAGTACTTCATGACGAGGTACGCGCCGCCGTCGGCCGTCTGCTCGGACCGGAACACCTGGACGATGAAGGGGTGGTCGGCCAGCTGCGCCATCGTGTTCGCCTCGTCGACGAACTGGCGGCGGATCGCGGCGGTCAGGCCCTGGCGCTTGAGCACCTTGACCGCGACGTTCATCCGTGGCGACTGCTGCTCGTAGAGGTAGACGTCGGCGTACCCGCCCGACCCGAGCGGGCGCACGAACTCCAGGCCCGGGATGACCGGGGCGTCGGCTGCGCTCATCCCTCGACCTCGTAGGTGAGCGAGACCTCGTCGGCGAGGGTGATGACGCTGCCGGGCTCGATGCCCTGGTCCTCGGTGGGCCGCAGCCGCACCGGCTCCTCGCCGGGCAGGGCCACCGTGGTGCCGTTCGTCGACCCGAGGTCGCGGACGAGGACGTGCCAGCCCTCGAGGACGACCTCGGCGTGGTTGCGGCTGATGTCGCGGTCGACGCCGCCGACGCGCACGAGGTGCGGGCGCTGGTTGGCGGGGAGCTCCTCGTTGACGCGCGGCGCGCGGCCGAGCAGGACCCCACGGTCGAGGGGCACGACCCCGCCGGTGGAGATGCGCAGCACCCCGAGCTGGGGGCGCGGGATGGGCGCCGGCTGCTGCGGCGGGATCTCGCGCTGGCAGGTGCGGCACCGGCCCGCGTGCGGCGGCGAGTGGTGGCCCGCCGGGCAGAGCACCGCGAGGACGACCGGGCGGTCGAGGTCCTCGTCGGAGCGGGGCAGCGCGCCGCGTGCCGTCGTGACGTCGACGACGGGTACCTCGTCGGCCACCGGCTCGGGCACGGGCTCGGGCTCCGGGTCGGGCGCGACGGTGTGCTCGACCGGCGGCGGCGGGGTCGGCTCCGGGGCGGCGGGGGCGGCGGCAGGAGGAGCCGGAGCGGCGGCGGGCACGGCGGGGGCCTCGGCGGCGATCGGGGTCCCGCCGGCCGTGCGCCACGGCACGGAGTCGATGATCGAGCGGTCCGGGGGCGGGGACGGCGGCACCCGCTCGACCGGCGCGCTGCCGGGGGAGTCCTCCGGCGGCGGCAGGGTCAGGTCGGCCGGGACGGGCGGAGCCGCCGGCTCGGCCACGGGCTCCGGCTCGACGATCTCGGGCTCGACGACCGGCTCCGGCTCCAGCTCGGCCTCGGGCTCGGCGACAACAAGTGACACATTCGGCAGTTCTTGTCGCTCGCGCTCCGGCTCGGGCTCGGGCTCGGGCTCGGGCTCGGGCTCGGGCGCAACCTGGGACTCGGGCTCGGAGGCGTCAAGAACTGACACATTCGGCGATTGGTGGACGTCCGGCTCGGGGTCGGGCTGGTCCTGGGCGTCAACAATCGACACATTCGGCGATTGTTGGACGTCGGCTTCGGGGGCGACGGTGGCCGCGGCACCCGTCAGCCGGGCCGGGCGGCGCCATCCCCGGGAGACCTCGGGCTCGGGCAGGACCGCCGACAGCTCGACGTCGCCGCCGGCCACCTCGAGGACCACCTCGCGCCACGGCTGCCGGTCCTCGGACCCGACGAGCGTGCCGTCGGGCGTCGTGGCGGTGGCGGCGCCGCGCAGCAGCACGCGCACGCCGTCGCCGTGGTCGGCCGCGAGCGCGAAGGCCGGCGTCACGAGCAGGCCGCGGGAGCACAGCAGGTCCAGCAGCGGCAGCATCCCCTCGGACGCCGCGTTCTCGAGGGCGTCGCGGTGCCGGTCCGGCACCTCGACGAGCGCGAGGACGCCCTCGCCCGCGACCTCGATCCAGCCGGGGTGCACGGTCGTGCGCGCACGGGTCACGTCGGGGCTCCTCGGGTCGGGCTCCGCGGGGGCTCGGGACGGCCGGGTCACCTCCCCCGGGCACCGTCCGCGCCACCGGCCGAGAGCAGGGGTGCGGTCAGGGGGTCAGCGTAACGGGAGGCGCATCCTCCGCGTGGCCGAGTGGCATGCGGCCGACGGCATGCCCACAATGTCTGCGCCCGCACCCGTCCCGACCTCGGAGTCCTCGACGTGATCCTGTTCCTGGCCCTCGTCCCGCCCCCCGGCGTGGCCGACGCCCTGGCCGAGGTCGTCTCGCGGGTCCCGTACGGCCCCGACGAGTTCCACGGCCTCCACCGCTCCGAGCTGCTGCTGCGCGTGGCCGGGCTCGGCAGCATGGCGACCCCCGAGGTCGCCTCCGTCGTCCGGGCCGTCCGTGACGGGTTGCCCCGGGGGATGGCGCCGCCGCACGTGTGGCTCGACGGCGCCTGGGCGCTGGAGTCCGAGAAGGACCCGAGCATCGGCGCCCGCGTCGCCGGCGACGTCGACGCGCTGAACACGCTCGTCCGGACCCTCCCGACGGCGGTCCAGGCGCACGGGCTCTACCTCGACCGGCGCGCCTTCCTCCCTCGCCTGTCCGTCGGCACGATCACCGCGAACACCGGGCTGGGGTTCATCGAGCGGCTCGTCGGCGAGCTCGCGGGCTTCCGCACCGAGCCGTGGGACATCACCTCCGTCGAGGTGGTCCGCCGGCGCTTCGCCGGGGAGAACGTCCGCGGCTTCGAGGTCGTGGAGTCGGTCCCCCTGCGTCCCTGACCCGGCCTCCGACCCAGCCGGCGGACCGCCCGCGCCGGTGGGCGTCAGGGTCGGTGCAGACCGGCGCGCGGTGCGGTGTCCGCCGCGTCCTCGTCCTCACCGGCCTCCACGGTGACGACGACGACGGACACGTTGTCCCGGCCCCCGGCCCGGACGGCCGCGCCGACCATCTCGTCGGCGGCCCGCTGCGGGTCGGGGTTCTGGCGGGCCAGCAGCATGATGTCGCGGTCGTCGAGCTCGCCGCTCAGGCCGTCGCTGCACACGACGAACCGCTCGCCCGGGGTGGGCGGCAGCATCCAGACGTCGACCTCGGGCGCCGGGTCGGTGCCGAGCGAGCGGGTGATGACGTTGCGCAGCGGGTGGCGCGCCACCTCCGAGGCGTCGAGCAGCCCGGCGTCGAGCAGCTCGCGGACCTCGGAGTGGTCGCGGGTCACCTGGTGCATCCGGTTGTCGACGAGCCGGTAGACGCGCGAGTCGCCGACGTTGAAGACGACCCAGTGCTCCCGGCCGCCCTGGTCGACGACGGTGACGCCGCTGACCGTCGTCCCCATCCCCCGCAGCTCGGGGTGCTCGGCCACCGCCTCGAGGATGCGGCGGTTGGCCTCGCGCAGGACCTCGGTGACGTCCTCGGGGCGGGTCGGCGGGTGCTGCTCGAGGCTCTTGAGCGCGTCGACGACGATGCCGGAGGCGACCTCGCCGGCCGCGTGCCCGCCCATCCCGTCGGCGACGGCGAAGACCCGGCTGCCCGCGATCACCGCGTCCTCGTTGTGCTCGCGGACCCGGCCGACGTCGGTGGCGCTGCCCGCACGCACGAGCATCGAGCTGCCCCGCAGGACCCGTCCGGCCCTCACGCGCCGGCCTCCTCGACGACGAGGGTCTCGAGCACCTGCTGCAGCTGGTCGTAGTCGGCGTCCAGGCCGGAACCGGCCACCCGGCCGGTCACGTGGAGGAGGCGGGCGGCCGCGTCGGTCGCGGCGAGCGCCGTCACGAGATGCACCTCGACGACCGGGCTGCCGGCCTCGTCCCAGGAGACGTTGCGGGCCGCCCACTCGCGGCCACCGATCTCGACGAGGAACGGGTCCTCCACCTCGGCGCCCGGCCCGCCCGCCGAGGCCGCGAGCCGCTCGAGGACGGCATCGGCGGAGGCGGTGGGGTCGATGGCGCGGTGCCGCACGACGACCTCGACCGGTGCGTCCGTCCCGCTCCCCGCGGTGCGCAGCAGGGCGTCGTCGGCCGGCTCCGCAGCCCACGTCTCCGGGACCTCGAGGCGGACCGCCGGCGGCGCCGGGGCGCTCGGTCCGGGGTGGGCGACGACGGGCATGACGGGGTTCCCCCTCCGGAGCGACGACGGATGACCGCCCGAGCCTAGACCGGGCGCCGGGGATCGCACGATGGGGAGCACTCCCCACTCCGGCTCCGACTCCGTCGGACTCGGAGTGTGGGCCCGCCCGCTACCGGGTCAGCAGCGGCCGGTCCCCCACGCGGTGCAGGCGATGCGCACCGCCTCGTGGGTCCGCAGCTCGACGGCACCGCCGGCGTTGGCCAGGATGCTGCTCGGGTGGTTCCAGTGCTTCACGGTGGCGGTGGTCGTGCCCTTGCCCATGTACACGCGGATCGTGGAGCCCTTCGTCGGCAGGGCCGCGGTGCTCCCGAGCTGCAGGGTGTTGCCGCCGACCTGGAGGACGGCGAAGGACAGGTCCACGCGCGCTGTGGTCGTCGAGGTGATGGTCACCACCTCCCCGTTGGGGTTGGTCATGTCGTCACCGGGGGCGTCGTAGCGCGCCGTGAGCGTGACCTTCCCGCGGGCGGCCGGCGTGAGGCAGGTCCCGGTGAGGCAGGGGTAGGACGAGTGCGCCCGCAGGTCACCCTGGGGGTCGAAGAGGTAGGCGCCGCCGCCGACCCGCTGCGTGGCGGTGATGTTGTTGAAGCGCGGGGCGGTGAACCCCCAGTAGGCGTGGACCGCGTCCGGCGTGCCCTTGCCGACGTGCACCCGCAGCACCGAGCGCGGGGCCACGGCGGTCCCGGCCGGGAAGACCTTGCTGTCCTGGGCCGCGCTGCGCAGCCACCAGCCGGCGAGCGACACGGCGCTCGAGGCGTCGTTGCGGATGTCGACCCACTCCGCGTTCGGGTTCTTCGCCTCGTCCCCGTCGCCCTCGTACATGACCATCACCCGCAGCCGGGCTCCCTCGGCGGGTCCGGCCCCACAGGTGTCGTCGTCCCAGAGCCCGGTGCCGGCGGCCGCGGCCTGCTCGGCCGCGAGGAGGTAGGAGGCGCTGCGGGCCTGCTCGAAGCCCATCGGGAAGGGCAGCGCCTGGCCTCGGCGGAGCACCTCGAGCTGGGTGTCGGTCGTGCCGCTCGGGCCGATGACGTCGACGGTGCGCACCGGGCGACCCAGGCTCGAGGACGACGAGCTCGCCGCGGTGAGCCGGACCCGCTGGCCGAGGGCCACCGAGCGCATCACGGCGGTGGCGTCGGCGGCATGGCACTGGCCGGTCTCCATCGTCTGCAGCCCCGCGTTGCGGATGGCGACGGGCCGGCTCGTGCCGTCCCCGTCGATGTCGACGTCGACGGTGTCCCCGTCCACGACCGCGACGACGGTGCCCTGCTGGGACACGCTCGCCGAGACGGCGGGGGTGGCCGCGGCCAGCGCGGCGACGGCGGCGACACCCAGTGCGACCAGTGTTCTCATCCGATGACCTCCGCTCGTGAGACTGGCACGGCGGGTCCCGCCCCACCACCGGACCGGCCCACATCGGGCCGGACGGCCGATGCCCGCTCGGCCCGCCCTCCAGCGCCGTGAACCGGCCCGGGGCCTCGTGCACCGGCGGCCTCGTCTGCCACACTGCGCGGGCACGACGCGTCCTCGCGACCTCGAGATGGTGGAGCCGACCATGACGGACAGCACGCAGGGCCTCAGCGGCGACTGGGACCTGGACCCGCAGCACACGCGCATCGGGTTCTCCGCCCGCCACGCGATGATCACGACCGTCCGCGGAGCCTTCAACGAGGTGGCGGGCCACGTGCACGCCGACCTCGAGGAGATGGCGAACAGCAGCGTCGAGATCACCCTGCAGGTCGCGAGCGTCGACACCCGCACCGCCGACCGCGACACCCACCTGCGCAGCGCCGACTTCCTCGACGTCGAGACCTACCCAGAGATCACTTTCGTCAGCAGCCGGGTCGAGGAGGTCGACGACGCCGCGTTCCTCGTCACCGGCGACCTCACCATCCGCGACGTCACGCAGACCGTCTCGGTCCCGATCGCGCTGACCGGGGTCCAGCGCGACGCCTTCGGGGTCCTGCGGGCCGGGTTCGAGGGCAGCCGCAAGATCAACCGGCGCGACTTCGGCCTCGAGTGGAACATGCCGCTCGACACCGGCGGGGTGCTCGTCTCCGAGCGGGTCACCCTCGAGTTCGAGATCTCCGCGATCCGCCGCGAGGACGAGCCGGCCTCCTGACGCCGGCGCCCCGCGGCTCCGGCCTCACCAGGTGCCGCCGTGCTGCCCGGAGGACCGCCGGGGGGCGGGAGCGGGTTCGGACGCACCCTCGGGCGCAGGCATCCCGTCGTCGGGGCGCCCCGCCTCCTCCCAGCGGCGGGCGCCGTCGAGCACGAGCGGCCCGAGGAAGTCCTGGTCCTCGCGGCTGCGGGCCAGCTCGCGCAGCGGGGTCCGGCCGGCGAGGACGGCGTCGAAGCGCTCGCGCAGGTCGGCGTCCGGGCAGCGGTCGCGCAGCGTGCGCAGGTTGGCGCGCAGGGCCCGGTCCAGCTCGGGGCGCCGGCGGTAGGACGGAAGGAGCGGCTGCTCGGGTTCGCCGGCGGGGCCGCGGTCGTCGGGGCCGGGCATCAGTCCGCCAGGGGGTTGTCGTAGGGGGTGCTCGGGAGCGGCACGATCTCGATGTCGCCGGCCAGGCTGAGCATCGCGGTCATCGTGCCGACGATCCCTTCGGCGATGTCGAACGCGGTCTGCATCGCCGACACGGCGTCCTTGACGAGCGAGATCGCGAAGGCGGTGGCCGCGCCGAGGCCGAAGCCGCTCGCGACGGCCCCGAAGCCGGTCCAGCCCGAGGCGGCCATCGCACCGAGGCAGATCGTCACCCCGAGGACGGCATCGACCAGCATCTCGCAGATGCTCTCGACCTCGTCGTGGCAGTGCCGGATGCCGAAGGCCATCGTGTCCAGGGACTTCGCGATGTCCTCGAGCGCCTCCTGCATCGCCCCCACCGAGGCCGCGAGCCCCGAGAAGTAGGTGTCCATCGCCTGGGCCGCGGTGCCCGTCCACTCGGAGCGGGCCACGGTCACGGCGCTGTCGAGCCGGGCCTGGTAGCCGTCGCAGAAGTAGCCGAGCATCCGGCAGGCCGTCGCGGCCTTCGAGACGGCGGTCCAGTCCCCCGCGATGAGGTCGCCCCAGGCGTCCGGCACGTCCTCGCCACTGACCAGCTCGAAGGCCTTCCAGGCGAACTGGCCGAGCGAGGGGATCGAGTGCATGAAGTTCTCGACCGCGTCCCACTCCTCGCCGACCTTGTCCGAGGGCCAGGGCTCGACGAGGACGCTCGCCGGGTCGCCGCCGCCGCCGGCGTCGTCCTGGCGCATCACTGGCTCCAGTAGGTGCGGTCGAGGCGCTCGGACGTGCGCGCGTCGGTGCGGCGGTAGACCTCCGCCGCGGCGCCGAGCTCGGTCCCGGAGTCGCGGGAGACCGTCGAGAGGTCGCCGAAGTACTCGCCCACGGTGCCCTCGAGGTCGTACATCCACTCGCAGACCATGAGCATCAGCGAGCTGCCGCTGTTGGTGAGCAGCAGGTTCCCCTGGGCGTAGGTCTGGGCCTGGCCGGCGCTGTCGGCGAGGTCGCCGACCTTGAGCCCCAGTGCGCGCACCGCTCCCGGGTCGACCTCGAACTTCTCGCCCGAGCCCGGTCCCCCCGTGTCGTCGTCCTTGCGCACCGATGCTCTCCCTCCCCCGGGCGGGCCCCCCTCGGGCCGCCGCTGCGCAGAGCATGCCAGCACGCCGTCGGCGCTGTCGACGGGGAGGGTCCCCGGGGTCAGGCCCGCGACTCGGGCTGCTCGGCCCACCAGGCGAGCAGCCGCTCGCGGGCGGCGTCGGGTCCGATGGGTCCCTCGTCGAGGCGGACCGCGAGGAGGTGCTTGTAGGCCCGGCCGAGCACCGGCCCGGGGCGGATGCCGAGCGCCTCGGCGATCTGGTTCCCGTCGAGCTCGGGGCGCACGGCCTTGAGCTCCTCCTCGGCGGTGAGCCGCTCGATGCGCACCTCGAGGTCGTCGTAGGCGGCCGACAGACGCCGCGCCTTCTTGACGTTGCGGGTCGTGCAGTCGGCCCGGGTCAGCCGGTGCAGGCGGGGCAGCAGGTCGCCGGCGTCGGTGACGTACCGGCGTACCGCCGAGTCGCTCCACTGGCCCTCGCCGTACCCGTGGAAGCGCAGGTGCAGCTCGACGAGCCGGGCCACCGCCTTGACCGTCTCCTTGTCGAAGCGCAGGGCCTTGAGGCGCCGGGCGGCCATCTTGGCCCCGACCACCTCGTGGTGGTGGAACGAGACGCCGCCGCCGTCCTCGAAGCGGCGGGTCGGCGGCTTGCCGACGTCGTGGAGCAGCGCCGCGAGCCTTAGCACGAGGTCGGGGCCGGGCACCGACTCCGGCGGGCCGTCGGCCGGCCCCTCGAGGTCGATGGCCTGCTCGAGGACGATCATCGAGTGGACGTAGACGTCCTTGTGGCGGTGGTGCTCGTCGACCTCGAGCTGCAGGGCCGGGAGCTCGGGGAGGACGACGGCGGCCAGCCCGGAGCCGACGAGCAGCTCGAGGCCGGCACGGGGATGGGCGCCGCAGAGCAGCTTGACCAGCTCGTCGCGCACGCGCTCGGCCGAGACCCGCTCGATGTCCCCGGCCATCTCGCGCATCGCGTCGAGGACGTCCGGCGCCGGCACGAACCCCAGCTGGGCGACGAAGCGGGCGGCGCGCATCATCCGCAGCGGGTCGTCGCCGAAGGAGACCTCCGGGGCCGACGGGGTGCGCAGGACCCTGGCCTCGAGGTCGCCGAGGCCGCCGTGCGGGTCGACGAAGGCGAGGTCGGGCAGGCGCAGGGCCATCGCATTGACGGCGAAGTCGCGGCGGACGAGGTCCTCCTCGAGGGAGTCCCCGAAGGCCACGACCGGCTTGCGGGTGACGCCGTCGTAGGCGTCGGCGCGGTACGTGGTCACCTCGACGACGGTCGCGCCGCGGCGGGCGCCGATGGTGCCGAAGGCGCGGCCCATGTCCCACGTCGCGCTGCCCCAGTCGGCGAGGATCCGCTCGGTGTCGTCCGGGCCGGCCGAGGTGGTCAGGTCCAGGTCGGCGGAGACTCTGCCGAGGAAGGCGTCGCGCACCGGCCCGCCGACGAGCGCGAGCTCGTGCCCCGCCGCCGTGAAGCGCTCCCCGAGGTCGGTGAGCACGGGCAGGACGGGGGCGAGGCCGGCCACCGCGGCCCGCAGGAGCGCGGCGGGGGGCTGACGGTCGGACACGAGCGCCAAGCCTAGGTGCTGCGACAGGGGGCGCCCGCGACGACCCCGACCACCCGGCCGCGTGCAGTCCCAGTGGTTACAGTGACCAGATGAGCCACGCCGCTGCCGATCCGACCGGGGTGGGGCCCCGGCGGCTCCCGGCGGTCGAGGAGCGCAGCGCGGGCGGCGTCGTCGTCGACGTGCACGAGGGGCGGGCCCGCATCGCCGTCATCGCCCGGCGCAACCGGGCCGGACGCGTCGAGTGGTGCCTGCCCAAGGGCCACATCGAGGGAGAGGAGACCCTGCCGGAGACCGCCGTGCGCGAGGTCGAGGAGGAGACCGGCATCGAGGGCCGCGTCCTCATCGAGCTGGGCACCATCGACTACTGGTTCGCGGCCGGCGACCGGCGCATCCACAAGTACGTGCACCACTACCTGCTCGAGGCCACCGGCGGCTACCTGACCATCGAGAAGGACCCCGACCACGAGGCCATCGACGTCGCGTGGCTGGCCCTCGAGGACGCCCACCGGCACCTCACCTTCCCCAACGAGCGGCGCATCGCCCGCCTCGCCTGGCAACGGTTGGCCGGGGACGCCGGATGAGCTCCTCCGTCCAGAGCGTCGGGCGCTCGGGGGCGGTGATGGCGGCGGGGACGCTCGTCAGCCGTGTCGCCGGACTGCTGCGGGCCGTCCTCCTGACCGCCGTCATCGGCTCCACCGGGCTGGCCGCCGAGGCCTTCACCGTGGCCAACACCCTGCCCAACAGCCTCTACCTGCTGCTCGCGGGCGGCACGCTCAACGCCGTCCTCGTCCCGCAGATCATCCGGGCGCGCACCCGCCCCGACGCCGGCGAGGACTTCGTCAACCGGCTCATCACGGCGGCCATCGCGCTCTTCGTCGTGGCCACGGTCGTCCTCACGCTGCTCTCGCCCGTCCTCGTGCGGCTCTACTTCGACACGACGAGCGAGGAGGCGCTGCGCCTCGCCACCGTCTTCGCCTTCGTGTGCGTGCCGCAGATCCTCTTCTACGGGCTGTACACGATCTTCGGCCAGGTCCTCAACGCCAACGGCCGGTTCGCCGCGTTCACCTTCGCCCCGCTCGTCGCCAACGTCGTCGCCATCGGCGGGCTCCTGTGGTTCTCGGCCGCGGGGAACCCGTCGCGCGCGGCGCCGGGTGAGTGGACGCCGTCGATGATCGGCATCCTCGCGGGCACCGCCACCCTGTCGATCGCGATGCAGGCCGCGGCGCTCGTCGTCCCCCTGCGCCGGATGGGTTTCCGCTACCGGCCGCGCTGGGGCCTGCGCGGCCACGGGTTCGGGGCCGTCTCGGATGTCGCGAAGTGGAGCTTCGGCTCGATCGTCGTCGTCCAGATCGGGTTCTGGGTGACGACCAAGGTGCTGACCAACGCCGCCGACGAGGGCGCCCGCCAGGGGCTGAGCACCGCCGGCATCGCGGCCTTCAACCCCGCGCAGCTGCTCATGATGCTGCCGCACGGCCTCGTCACCGTCTCGCTCGTCACGGCGCTCTACACCCAGCTGTCGGAGGCGGCCTCGCGCGGGGACGACGCCGCCGTGATGCGCCAGCACGAGCAGGGCCTGCGCATCCCGGCGCCGCTGCTGCTGCCCGTCGTGGCGCTCGTCCTCGCGACGGTGCCCCTCGTCACCGCCACGCTCTTCTTCCGGAGCCCCCTCTCCGAGACCGAGGCCATCGCGGCCGTCCTCGTGGGGCTCTTCGGCGGGATCGTCCCGCTGGGTTGGGTCTACCTCAACGACCGCGTCTTCTACGCCCAGCAGCAGACCTTCTGGTCCTTCCGCACCCAGTGCATCGTCACCGGCATCTCCGTGAGCATCGCGCTCCTCGCCTCGACCCTGTCGCCGGGGCGCACCGCCACCGTGCTCGCCTTCGGCCAGACCTTCGCCTACGTCGTCGGGGCCTGCGTCGGATGGGCGGTCCTGCGCCGCCAGCACGGGCGGATCGGGCTGCGCGGGGCGTCCTCGGTGTACCTGAAGGTCGGGGTGCCGGCCGTCGTCACCGCCGTCGTGCTCGGTCTGGCGATCCGCGGCCTCTTCCCGGACCTCGGCGAGGACCGCGGGGTCCACGCCATCGTCCAGGGCGGGCTCGTCCTCGGGGTCGCCGGCCTCGTCGAGCTCACCGTCACGTGGGGTGTCGCGCACCTGCTCGGCGTCGAGGAGGTCGGGCGGTTCCTCTCGCCGGTCCTGCGCCGTGTGCGCGCCCTCGGTCGGCGCTGACCCCTCCCCTACGATGGAACGACCCGCCGGTCGCCGGCGGGTCTCGACCGTGACCGACGACCGGAAGGAGCCACGGTGAAGGGCGTTGGACCCGGCACCGTCCTCGGTGGCCGCTACACGGTGCACCGCAGGCTCGCCCAGGACCGCGGCACCGAGCGCTGGACCGCCGACGACACCACGCTGGGTCGTCGGGTCTCGGTCCTCGTCGTGCCCACCGACGACCACCGCGCGCCCGCGTTCCTCGATGCCGCCCGCCGCGCCGGCTCGGTCGCCCACGCCGTGCTGGTGCGCATCCTCGACGTCGGCGAGGACGACGAGGTCGCCTACGTCGTCGAGGAGGAGCTCGCCGACGCCCGCACGCTGGCCGACCTCGTCACCGACGGCGGCATCCCGGGCGACGAGGTGCGTCGCATCACCGGCGAGGTCGCCTCGGCGCTCGAGTCGGCCCGCCAGCGCGGCCTGCACCACCTCGACCTCACCCCCGACGACGTCCTGCGCACCCCCGACGGCGAGGTGCGCCTGCGCGGCCTCGAGATCGCCGCGGTGCGGGCCGGCGAGGACGGCCTCGAGCCGGAGGAGTCCGCCCGCCGCGACGCGGTCGGCGTCGTCGCGCTCACCTACGCCGGGCTCACCGGGCTCTGGCCGCTCGGCTCGGGGGCTGCTGGCCTGGCGCGTGCACCCCGCGTGCCCGGCGGGGTCGCCACCCCGTCCGAGATCGCGGCGGGCGTGCCCCGCGACCTCGACGCCATCTGCCGGCTCACGCTCCGCGAGGACGAGGGCCCCACGAGCCCCGGCGACTACGCCCGCCAGGTGGCGCCGTGGCCCTCGCGCCAGGTGGTCGGACGACCGGTCGTCCCCGCTGCCGCGCCCGCCGAGGAGCCCGAGCCCACGCCCGAGGAGCCCACCCCTGACGAGCCCGCCGGCGAGGCGTCCGAGCCGAGCCCCGCCGCGCCGGCCGCCGCCGCGACGGTCGCCGGCACGGCCGCGCTGCCCGCCCTCCCGGTCCTCCCCGACCCGCCCGCCCCGGCCGGAGGCGACGACGACGAGCCGACGCGCGTCATCGAGCGGCCCACCCCCCCGGAGTGGCTGCACAGCGAGACCGGCGAGCTCCCCGGCACGCCCGCCGCGGACGAGGCGGCGCCCGCCACCCCCGGACCCGTGACACCCGCCGCGGCCACCGTCGCCGCGCCGGCGGTCCCTCGCCGCCCGGAGGCCGAGGAGCAGGTCGCGGACGACGACGACGTCGAGGACCTCGACGACGACCGCGAGGGTCGCGGCGCCGTCGCGTCGGCCGCGGTCGCCGGGGCGATCGGCACGGTGGGTTCGCGGGTCAGCGGCCTGGCCCGCCGGGCGGTCGACAAGGTCTCCGAGCTCTCCCCCGACACCCAGGCCGTCGAGCGTCACGACGGCCTGGACGACCTCGACGCCCCGGCGCCCTTCGTGCCGGCCGAGCCCCTCACCAGGGACGAGTCGAAGCTGGCGCTCGGCATCGTCGTGGCCTTCCTCGTCCTGGCCCTGGTCATCGGCATCTACGGCGTCACGAAGATCGGCTCCAACTCCGACCTCCTCGGCGACACCACCGCGGCCCCCTCCACCTCCTCCTCCGCCACGCCCACGCCCACCGGGTCGGCGTCGGAGAACCCCGACGAGGGGGGCACCCCCGAGCCGCTGGCCATCCTCAAGGTCGAGGCCTACGACCCGGAGGGTGACGGCGCCGAGAACAACAGCACCACTCCGAAGACCTACGACGGCGACACCTCCACCGGGTGGAGCTCGGAGAACTACCGCACCGACGCCTTCGGCGGCCTGAAGAAGGGGCTCGGCCTCGTCGTCGACCTCGGGCCGAACAAGAAGCCGCAGAACGTGCGGCTGGTCATCCCGCAGCGGGTCGACCTCGAGGTGTACGTGGGGCCCGACGCCGGCCTCGAGGGCGCGAAGAAGATCGGCACCAAGGCCGACGCGCAGGGCACGGTCGACCTGCCGGTTCCGGCCGATGTGACCGGCCAGTACATCATCATCTGGTACACCGGACTCCACCCCGACGACCAGGGCAAGCGCAGGGCGTGGCTCGACGAGGTCGTCGTCACCGGCTGAGAGGGCTGACCCCGTGAACGCCGAGGACCTCCAGGACCTCGACGACGCCGCGCTCCTCGCGCGGCACGTCGCGGGGGACGGCGGGGTCGCCTTCGGTGAGCTCTTCCGCCGGCACCGCGACCGGATGTACGCCGTCGCGATGCGCACCACCGGCCGCCCCGAGCTCGCCGCCGACGCCGTCCAGGAGGCCTTCATCTCGGCCTTCCGCCGCGCCGAGGCCTACCGGGGCGAGGCCGCGGTGACCACCTGGCTGCACCGCATCGTCGTCAACGCCTGCCTCGACCGGTTGCGGCGCGAGAAGGTCTCGGTGCGCCGCGCCGGCGACCTCGGCGAACTCGACCTCCCCGACCACCACGACCGGCACGCCTCCACCGAGACCGCCCTCGTCGTCCGGGAGGCGCTCGCGCGGCTGCCCGAGGCGCAGCGTGCCGCGCTCGTCCTCGTCGACATGCACGGGGTGCCGGTCGCCGAGGCGGCGGTGGTCCTCGGGGTCGCCGAGGGCACCGTGAAGTCCCGGTGCTTCCGGGGCCGGGAGGCGCTCGCGGCGATGCTGCGCCCCCCACCGGCCTCGGCGGAGGACCACGTGGAACCGCAGGGGGCCTCGTGACGTCCCACCCCCGGTCGACGCCCTGCCCGGCCCCGACCCATCGCCACCGCACCATCGGCCGCCCCCGGCACGGCGGCCCCCGGAGGACCTCGTGAGCCACCCCCACGACGACACCGACCCGATCGAGCACGACCCCACGGGGATGCGTGCCCTGCTCGGGTCCCTCCCCGACCCCGGACCGATGCCCGCCGACCTCGTCGCCCGCATCGAGGCCGCCCTCGCCGACGAGGTGCGAGCCTCCTCCTCCCCCGTTGCGGCCCTCTCCGGTCCCCGGCCCTCGACCGGCGCCGAGGACCCCGCGGACGACGTCCCGGCCACGGTGGTCCCGCTGCCCGTCCGCCGCTCGCGCTGGCACCTGGTGGCGGTCGCGGCGGCGGTCGTCGGGGTGGTGGGGCTCGGGGGGCTCGTCGTCGAGACGGTGCGCCCGGGCGGGCTGACCGCGAGCCTGGGCGTCAGTGACGACTCCGGTGCCGCCTCGGCCGCCGGCGGTGCCGACACCGGGGCCGACCCCGGTGGCGAGCGCACGCTCCTCGCCGAGGACGGCAGCCTCGGCGTCGTGGTCCTCGGCGGCGACCGGCGCTACACGGTGGCCGGCCTCGTCGACGAGGTGCGGGCGACGCTCCCGTGGGACGGCACCGGCCGCAGACCGACCGGGTTCTCCGAGACCGCGCCCGACCAGGCACCCCAGCGCGAGGACGTGGCCGGCGCCCTCTCGACCGCCGCCGGCGCCCGCGCCTGCGCCGACGGCCTCGGGGTCCCCACCGACGACACGGTCGTCCTCGACCTGGCCATGGTCGACGACTCCCCCGCGGCCGTGCTGGTCGCCACCTCGGCGTCCGGCGAGCGTCGCGTCTGGGCGGTCTCACGCACCTGCACCGCGCAGGCCCCGGGCATCCTCGCCGGTCCCGAGCGGGTCGCCTGAGCCCTCCCGGTGCGGCCCTCCCGGCCGGTTCGCCGCTCCGGTGACCGACACCCGCCCGTCCCACCCGTACCGGGCGTCCCGCACCGGCGGGGCGAGGCGGCGGCGGGAACAGTGCGGCCCTAGGATCGGTTCCACGAATGCACCGCATGTTGCGGTCGCCACCCGCTCGCACCACAAGGGGATGTGTCCCGTGACCTCCGACGTCCGCAACGTCATCATCATCGGCTCCGGCCCGGCCGGCTGGACGGCCGCCGTGTACGCCGCCCGCGCCAACCTCGAACCGCTGGTCATCGAGGGGTCGGTCACCGCCGGCGGTGCCCTGATGAACACCACCGAGGTCGAGAACTTCCCCGGTTTCCGCGACGGCATCATGGGCCCGGACCTCATGGAGAACATGCGGGCGCAGGCCGAGCGGTTCGGCGCCGAGATCGTCACCGACGACGTCGAGCACGTCGAGCTCGACGGCGACGTCAAGCTGGTCCGCGACGGCTCGGGCACCGAGTACCGCGCGCGGGCCGTCATCCTCGCGATGGGGTCGGCCTACCGCGAGCTCGGGCTGCCCGACGAGAAGCGGCTCTCCGGCCACGGCGTCTCGTGGTGCGCCACCTGCGACGGCTTCTTCTTCCGCGACCAGGACATCGTCGTGGTCGGTGGCGGCGACTCGGCGATGGAGGAGGCCACCTTCCTCACGAAGTTCGCCCGGTCGGTCACCGTCGTCGTGCGCCGCGACCAGCTGCGCGCCAGCCGGATCATGGCCGAGCGCGCCGAGGCCAACGAGAAGATCCACTTCGCGTGGAACAGCGCCGTCGACGCCATCCACGGTGAGTCGAAGGTGTCCGGCGTGACCCTGCGCGACACCGTCACCGGCGAGACCCGTGAGCTGCCCGCCACCGGCCTCTTCGTCGCCATCGGGCACGACCCGCGCAACGAGCTCGTCAAGGGCCTGGTCGACCTCGACGCCGAGGGCTACGTCCTCACCGAGGGCCGGACCTCGAAGACCAACGTCGACGGCGTCTTCGCCTGCGGCGACCTCGTCGACCACACCTATCGGCAGGCCATCACCGCGGCCGGCTCCGGGTGCGCCGCCGCCCTGGACGCCGAGCGCTTCCTCGCCCACTGAGGCGCACGGGCGGCCGCTCCGAGGCCGCCCACGCCGCACCGGTGTCGGACCACTCCGGCACCATCGTCACCACCTCCCCCGACCCCACCACCACCCCGCCGCCCCGTCGGCGCACAGAGAGGAACCCCATGGGAGCCGTCAGCAAGACCACCGACGCCACGTTCGAGGCCGACGTCCTCAAGAGCGACAAGCCCGTCCTCGTCGACTTCTGGGCCGAGTGGTGCGGTCCGTGCCGCGCCGTCGCCCCGGTCCTCGAGGAGATCGCCCGCGACCACGGTGACAAGGTCGCGGTCGTCAAGCTCAACACCGACGAGAACCCGGACATCACCGGCAAGCTCGGCATCACGAGCATCCCCACGATGCACGTCTACCAGGGCGGCGAGATCGTCAAGACGATCATCGGCGCCCGTCCCAAGCCGGTCCTGCTCCGCGAGCTCGAGCAGTTCCTCGGCTGACCTGCGAACGCACGAGAACGGCCCCGGACCGCGTGGTCCGGGGCCGTTCTGCGTCGTGCAGGGGACACGAATCAGGTTCTGGGAGAACCGATCCGCTGCGCGCTGGCTACTCGGCCGGGGCCTCGCCACGCAGCCGCATGACATCCAGGATGCGGTTCAGGTCGTCGACGGAGGCGAACTCCACGGTCAGCCGCCCCTTCTTCTGGCCGAGGGCGATGCGCACCCGCGTCTCCAGCCGGTCCGACAGGTCGGCGGCGAGGTCGTCGAGCTGGGGACGGCGGGCTCCGGGGCGGGGCTTGGTGCGGCGGGCGGGGGTCTCGCCGTCGCCGAGCGCGACGATCTCCTCGACGCTGCGCACCGAGAGTCCCTCGGCGACGATGCGCTGGGCGAGGCGCTCCATCGCCGCGGCGTCCGGCAGGCCGAGCAGGGCGCGGGCGTGGCCGGCGCTCAGGACGCCGGCGGCGACCCGGCGGGCGACGAGCGGGGGCAGCCGCAGCAGGCGCAGGGTGTTCGAGATCTGCGGGCGGGACCGGCCGATGCGCCCGGCCAGCTCCTCCTGGGTGCAGCCGAAGTCGTCGAGGAGCTGCTGGTAGGCGGCCGCCTCCTCGAGCGGGTTCAGCTGGCTGCGGTGGAGGTTCTCCAGGAGGGCGTCCCGCAGGAGGTCGTCCTCCTCGGTCGAGCGCACGATGGCCGGGACGCTCTCCTTGCCGGCGGCGCGCGAGGCGCGCCAGCGGCGCTCGCCCATGATCAGCTCGTAACGCACCCCCGAGTCGCCGGAGGCGTCGGCCTCCGGGACCGGACGCACGACGACCGGCTGGAGGACGCCGATCTCGCGGATCGAGTGAACCAGCTCGGCGAGCTCGTCCTCGTCGAAGACCGTGCGCGGCTGGCGACGGTTCGGCTGGATCTCGTCGAGCGGGATCTCGGCGAAGCGCGCGCCGGGTACGGGGCGCAGGCCTTCGTCGTCGGGCGCCTCGCCGGTCTCCGGCGGCGTGGCGGCGGCCGACGTCTCCGTCGGGGTGCCGTCGGTCGCGTCCGGCGCAGCGCCGTCGCGGTCCTTGAAGAAGACGTCGACCGGCCGGTCCGAGGCCGGCTGGCTCGGGATGAGCGCCCCCAGTCCTCGGCCCAGCGCGCGGCGCTTCTCGCTCATGCGGTCTCCTCGGTGGTGGATCGGGCGGCTCCGCGCTCGGCCAGCTCGACGGCCGCCTCGAGGTAGGAGAGGGCGCCGCTGCTGTTGGGGTCGTACGTCATGACGGTCTGGCCGTGGCTGGGCGCCTCGGAGATGCGTACGGAGCGCGGCACCGTGGCGCGCAATGTCTGGGCGGAGAAGTGCTCACGCACTTCGTCGGCGACCTGCGCCGAGAGTCGCGTGCGTCCGTCGTACATCGTCAGGAGGATCGTCGAGACGTGCAGCGCGGGGTTGAGGTGGTTGCGGATCAGCTCGATGTTCTTGAGCAGCTGGCTCAGCCCCTCGAGCGCGTAGTACTCGCACTGGATGGGGATGAAGACCTCGTTCGCGGCGACGAACGCGTTCACCGTCAGCAGGCCGAGGCTCGGCGGGCAGTCGACGAGGACGTAGTCGAGCTGGTCCCCGGTCTCGCGGCGGTGCTCGACATAGGCCGAGACCGCCTTCTCGAGCCGGGTCTCGCGCGCCACGAGGGACACGAGCTCGATCTCGGCGCCGGCCAGGTCGATGGTGGCCGGGGCGCAGACGAGGCCCGGAAGGTCGGCGCACGGCTGGACGACCTCGGTGAGGTCGCGGCCGTCGACGAGGACGTCGTAGACGCTCGGCACCTCGGAGTGGTGGTCGATGCCCAGGGCGGTGCTGGCGTTCCCCTGCGGGTCGAGGTCGACGACGAGCACCGTGCTGCCGGCCTGGGCCAGAGCCGCGGCGATGTTGACGGTCGTCGTCGTCTTGCCCACGCCGCCCTTCTGGTTGGCGACCGTGAGCACGCGGGTCCGCGCGGGACGAGGGACGGTCCGACCGGTCAGCGTGATCCGCTTGCGGGCGTCGTCGGCCACGGCCTGCGCGAGCGGGGTGTTCCCGTCGGCTCCGGGGATGGATGCGGCGATGGCGGCTCGCTCCTCGCTGTCGTCCGAGGAGGCATCCTCGGTGGGGGTCGTCGGCGGTGCGCTCAGGGGCTCGCGGTCGGTGGGCGTCGGGGGGGCGTCGGGACGGGTCGTCGCAGTGTCGTCCACCTCGACGGCGTCGGTCGGCGTGTCGGCCTCGGAACCTGCGGGGCTCGCATCCTCGACAGCTCGTGTTTCACGTGAAACGACGTCCGGCCACCCGACCGCTGACGGCGTCGGCGACCCGCCCTGGGGGAAGCCGAGGCCGGGAGCGACGGTGCGTCGCTCCGGTACATCGAGCGTCGGAACCACCGCACACCTCCTGGACGAAACAGCCACCCTATCCAACCCCACCACCCCTCGACACGCCAAAGCGAGAGGCTGTGGACAACGTGGGGACGACGCGACGTCGCTCGTGGGTGTGCGGGACGTTCCACGTGAAACATCGTGCGTAACACAGCGGTTTTGCGTCGGTCCAGGTCGCGGGGCGGCGCGCTGACGGGCGGTGGAAAACCTGTGGACGGCGCAGCGGCTGTGCGGGGCACATCCCTTGCCGCGGAACCGCCACGAGACGGCGGCGATGCGCAGGGCGAGCCGGAGCAACGACCCTCCCCCGGACTTCCCGGCCACCCCCGGGCGCACTCCCGGCCGACGAGCCGCCGAGCGCCCGGGTCCGACGCTCACGCCTCACGCCGTCAGCCGTCCACGTGCAGCGGGGCCGTGACCGGAAGGGTGCCGCACTGCGCCCCTGATCGGCCCTCTCCGAGTCGCTCGGTCCTCGGTCGGCGGACCACGGGTACGCCCACGACAGCTCGTCCGGCGGGCGCCGAATGCGACCACCCGGGGGGCTGCCTCGTAGGGCGCCGAGGGCCCACCTCCCGGACGGTCGCCGAGCCGCAGCGCCGATGAGCCCCGCCGACGACGACATTTAGCGAGGGCGAGACCCACCTCGCCTCCGGTCCCCTGGTGCCGTGCCGCGCGGAGGGCGATCGGGCCGACGGTCAGCCGCTGGGCGCGCGCCCCCTGCCTCGGCCGGCGTCGGCAGCGACCTGGTCCCTCCGCGCCCTGACCGCAGGTCGGCGAGCCACCGCTGATCCCTACCGGCCGCCGGGAGACGGACCGACGTCACTCCCTCGAGACCGGAAGGGCCTCGAAGGCTCCGGACCTGGGCCCCCCTCCGCCCCTACCGACACCTCACCGGCGTGACCTCGACGTCCGCTCGGTGACCGGTCCAGTGGGGCGTCGGACACCGATCGAGGGCGCGTGAACCCGCTCCTCGTTTCACGTGAAACATGACGTGGCAGTCGGCTCCACGGGGCCGACCACCACGTGGCGGATGTCGCCCTCAGGGGGCCGCGGGACCACGTGCTTGGGAGAGGGGTCGGACGAGACGCGCTTTGCCCGGAGTCAGGCGGTGGGACGTCCCGTTCCCCGACGAGGTCATCGTCCGGGTCGGGCTGGTCGGATGCACCTGACCCCCGGTCGCGCGTGGGTCCCCGTCGCGAGGCGCGAGGCGCGAGGCGCATGGTGGACGCATGCCTTGACGTTTCACGTGAAACGAACGGTGGACGGTCGAGCTGAGGGCCGGTCCGTCCTGCGGCCGGTGGAGGGCTGCGAAACCGCCCGGCGACAGCGAGCCGCCGTCGGCCTGCTCGTCGGGCAGAGCGTCGGGTCAGCCGCGCTTCCCGCCACGGCCGGATCGCTGCCCGGACCGAGAGCGTCCACGCGGGGACCCGGCCCTCGGACGCGCCGCGGATCCTTCTGCCCGGTCCAGATCGACGGTCAGCACCGGCTCGTCGAGCACGGCGCCACCGTGGGCGGTCACCCGGCCGGCCGTGAGGCCGGCGCGGGCCAAGGACCGTGCGGTTTCGGCCAGCTCCTCGGCGGCCGTCCGCCCCTTCATCGCGACGAGCGTTCCGCCCTCGTCGAGCAGGGGCACACACCACCGGGCGAGCTTGTCGAGCCGGGCGACCGCCCGAGCCGTCACCCACGGTGCCGACACCGAGCCGGCGACCTCCTCGGCGCGGCCCCGGTGGACCGTCACGTTGTGGAGCCCCAGGCCGTCGACGACCCCGGCGAGCCAGGTGGTCCGACGCAGCATCGGCTCCACGAGGTGGACGGTCAGGTCCGGGCGGGCGATCGCCAGCGCGACACCCGGAAGGCCTGCGCCGGAGCCGACGTCGACGAGGGAGGCGTGCAACGGAAAGGCGTCCTCGATCACGGCGCAGTTGAGGACGTGCCGCTCCCAGAGCCGCGGTACCTCGCGCGGGCCGATGAGCCCGTGGCTCACCCCGGTGTCCGCGAGGATCGCCACGAACCGCTCCGCGAGCTCGACGCGCTCCCCGAACACCGCGGCCGCACCCGTGGGTGCGGCCGGCGGCGTCAACGGGGCGTCCCCGTCGTGTTTCACGTGAAACGCGTCCTCAGGAGCGGCTGATGACGACGTGGCGGCGGGGTTCGGACCCCTCGGACTCCGACACCAGACCGGCGGCCAGCACCTCGTCATGGACGACCTTGCGCTCGAACGCGGTCATCGGCTCGAGGGCCGCGGCGTCACCGGAGGCCTTCACCTCGGCGATGGCCTTCTGGGCGAGCGTGACGAGCGCGGCACGGCGCTCGGCACGGTGGCCGGCGACGTCGAGCATGAGGCGGCTGCGCTCACCGGTCTCGGCCTGGACGGCGAGCCGGGTCAGCTCCTGGAGGGCCTCGAGCACCTGCCCGTCCTGGCCGACGAGCCGGCGCGGCACGCGCCCCTCATCGCTGTCGACGAGGGCCACCGCGGCACGGTCACCATCGATGTCGACATCGAGGTCACCATCGAGGTCACAGATGTCCAGGAGGGTCTCGAGGAAGTCGGCCGCGACCTCGCCCTCGCGCTCCAGCTGGGCGCGCCGGCCCGAGCGACGCGACGCGGTCGGCTCCTCGCCGTCCTCGCCGCTCTCGGACGAGTCGTCGTCCGTCGACGCGGTGTCGGTGGCAGGGGTCTCGCTCGTGTCGGTCGCGACGTCGTCCTGGGAGGCGTCCGGGGTGGTCGCCTCCGGGGTCTCGGCGTCGGTGGTGGGCTCGAGGGCCTCGGTGGTGTCGGTCGGGTTCTCGCTCATGGGTGCTCCAGGTGGGAGACGGGACAGGACTGGGGAGGGGGTGCGCCGCCGGGACGGCGCGGGGCGTCAGCCGGTGGAGCCGGTGGGCTTCCCGCCGGGCTTCCCGCCGGCGTTCTTGGCGCGCTTCTTGGACTTGGGCTGGACCCGCTGGCCGCTCTTGGTGGCGTCCTCGGCCGACTCGGTCGCGTCCGCGCCGCTGGTCACGGCCGCCGCCGCACCCGGCACCGGCTTGCCCTTGCGCTTGAGCCGCTCGTGGTACGCCCGCTCAGCGGCGGACCCCGGCGCCGGCATGCGCCGGATCACGTAGAACTGCTGGGTCATCGACCACACGTTGGTGGTGAACCAGTAGATGAGGACACCGATCGGGAAGTTGACACCGGAGACGGCGAAGATGACCGGGAAGATGTAGAGCAGGAGCTTCTGCTGCTTGGCGAACGGGCTGTCCAGGGCGGACTGCGGCATGTTCTTCGTCATCAGCTGGCGCTGCGTGAGGAACGTCGTCGCCGACATGAGGATGATGAGGACGACGGTGACGACCTGGGTGGCCGTGTTGTTGGCCCGCAGGAACGAGTCCGACAGCTGCGCACCGAAGATCGAAGCCGACTCGGCCTGAGCCGCAACGGTTTTCGTGATCGGACCGATCTGTTCCTTCTTGCCGGTGGAGATGTCCTGGAGGCCGTTGAGCACCCGGAACAGGCCGAAGAAGAACGGTGACTGGACGAGGATCGGGAGGCACGAGCTGAAGGGGTTGGTCCCCTCCTTCTTGTACAGCTCCATCGTCTCCTGGGTCATCGCCTGGCGGGACTCGGGATCGGTCTTGCCCTTGTACTTCTTCTGGATCTTCTGCAGCTCGGGCTGGATCAGCTGCATCTTGCGCGATGCCTTGATCTGCTTGACGAACAGCGGGATCATCAGCGCCCGCATGACGATGACGAGGCCGACGATGGACAGCGCCCAGGTGATGCCGGCGGCCTCCGGCAGGCCGAGGGTCGTGAAGACCTGGTGGAAGCCGTACATGATCCAGGCCACGAGCCACTCGATCGGGGCCAGGATGCTGTTGAACAGGTCGCCCATGGTGTCCTTCGCTGGGCCGGCTCAGCCGGCGGGTGGTGTCACGTCGGTGACGGTGGTCGGTGGTCAGGGGTGGGCCGGCGATGCCGGTCCGGGGTGTGCCTCGCGCGGCTCGTACGGCTTCGGGCCGGTGGTGCCCGGGATCGGGCGGCCGGTGGCGGGGTCGCGGTCGGGCACGTGGTCGACGCCGCCGGGGGTCCACGGGTGGCAGCGCCCGAGCCGCGCGGCCGCCATCCAGGTGCCGCGTAGCGGGCCGAACCGCTCGATGGCGGTCACCGCGTAGGCCGAGCACGACGGGTAGTACCGGCAGGTCGGCGGGCGCATCGGGCTGACGAACCGCTGGTAGCCCCGGATCAGCAGGAGCAGCGGTGCCGCGAGCAGGCGCCCGACGCTCATCCTGCACCTCCGACCCGAGCGATCACCTTGTGCCACAACGCGTCGAGGGTCGCTCCGAGTTCCGCGGAGGACGCCATCCCGGCCGGCGGGTTGGCCCGGACCACGAGGTCGACCCCGGCCGGGGCCAGGGCCAGCCGTGGAGCGACGAGCGCCCGCAGCCGCCGCTTGGTGCGGTTGCGCACGACGGCGTTGCCGACGGCCTTCGACACGACGAAACCGACCCGCGGCGGGCATCCCGCACGCGTGTCGGTTCGTCTGGCGTGGACCACGAGGAGTCTCGAGCCGGCCCGGGTGCTCCCGGGACCGCGGAGCGCCGACGCGAACTCCGCCCGCTCGCGCAGACGGTTCGGCGCCGGCAGCACCGACCGGCCTCAGGCCGAGAGCTCTGCGCGGCCCTTGCGACGCCGGGCGGCGAGGATGGCGCGGCCGGCGCGGGTGCGCATCCGCAGACGGAAGCCGTGCGTCTTGGCGCGACGGCGGTTGTTCGGCTGGAAGGTCCGCTTGCTCACGATGTGTCTCTTTCGCGGGTGGCGGGCCGGATGGCCCGGGGGTCGGGGGGGCGGCCTGGTCGGCTGCAGTCGGAGACCCACGGTCCACGCTCGCGCGCGAGCCATGGGCATGCGAAAACAGCCGACGAACAGGCTGCTCCACGGTACCCGAGGCGCCGCTCGCCGACCAAACCCGAGGCCGGGTATCCACAGGGTGGGTGAACCCTCTACCATCGCACGGAGCATCGGGCGGGCAGCGGAACGACACACGGCTGACCCCGGGTCGCGCCGTCCCCACAGCCTGTGGACAACGGTGTGGACGACCCACCCGCGGCTGCGTCACCGACGGCGCGAGACGAGAACCCAAGGGCATCGGAAGGACGGGGACGCAGTGCCGGACGCGACGATGACCCAGGTGTGGCGGTCGACCCTGGAGGCGCTCGACGAGGACGGCATCCCCGTCCAGCAGCGGGCCTTCCTCTCCCTCGCCCGCCTGGTCGGCCTCCTCGACGACACCGCCCTCATCGCGGTGCCGAACGACTTCACCAAGGACATCGTCGAGACCCGGCTGCGCGAGCGCGTCACCCAGACCCTCGGCGAGCGGCTCGGGCGCGACGTGCGGCTGGCCGTCACCGTCGACCCGACCCTGGGCGAGATCGCCGAACCGGGTACCGAGAACGGCGCCGACCACCTCGACGACGGTCACGACGCGCGCGCCGCCGACCGCCGCCAGCAGATCGACGACCTCCAGCTCGACGACGACAGCGACGGCGCCGGTAGCGCGGGCTCCTCGTCGGTCCCCGACCTCGTCGAGGTCCCCGGGATGCGCCGCCCCCGGCCGGGCACCCAGGTCCCCGAGCAGGTCGAGCTGACCCGGCTGAACCCGAAGTACACCTTCGACACCTTCGTCATCGGCGCGAGCAACCGCTTCGCCCACGCGGCGGCCGTCGCGGTCGCCGAGCAGCCGGCCAAGGCCTACAACCCGCTGTTCGTCTACGGGGACTCCGGGCTGGGCAAGACCCACCTGCTGCACGCCATCGGGCACTACGCGCGCAACCTCTTCCCCCACGTCAAGGTGCGCTACGTGAACTCCGAGGAGTTCACGAACGACTTCATCAACAGCATCCGCGACGACAAGGCCGCCAACTTCCAGCGCCGCTACCGCGACGTCGACGTGCTGCTCATCGACGACATCCAGTTCCTCCAGGGCAAGGTGCAGACCCAGGAGGAGTTCTTCCACACGTTCAACACCCTCCACAACGCGAGCAAGCAGGTCGTCATCACCAGCGACGTGCCGCCCAAGCTGCTCACCGGGTTCGAGGCGCGGATGCGCAGCCGGTTCGAGATGGGCCTGCTGACCGACGTCCAGCCGCCCGACCTCGAGACCCGTATCGCGATCCTGCGCAAGAAGGCCATCCAGGAGCGGCTCAGCGTCCCCGACGACGTCCACGAGTTCATCGCCTCGCGCATCTCGACCAACATCCGCGAGCTCGAGGGCGCCCTCATCCGGGTCACGGCCTTCGCCAGCCTGAACCGCCAGCCGGTCGACATGAGCCTGGCCGAGATCGTCCTGCGCGACCTCATCCCCGACGACTCCACCAGCCAGGTGACGCCGGCGACGATCATCGCCCAGACAGCCGCCTACTTCGGGCTGACCATCGAGGACCTCCAGGGCCAGTCGCGCTCGCGCGTCCTCGTCACGGCCCGCCAGATCGCGATGTACCTCTGCCGCGAGCTGACCGAGATGTCGCTGCCGAAGATCGGCCAGCAGTTCGGCGGCCGTGACCACACGACCGTCATGCACGCGGAGAAGAAGATCCGCCAGCTGATGGCCGAGCGCCGCGCCATCTACAACCAGGTCACCGAGCTGACCAACCGGATCAAGCAGCAGTCCCGCTGACCCACCCCCCTCTCTGGCTCCCCCTCGCGGGTCGAGCCGTCCTCCGGCGACCCCGCCGGCGCCCGCCCTCCGCAGGATCCGTCCACGGCAACGATCCGCTCGTCCCGAGGTCGTCCACAGGTTGTCCACACCCGGTGTACAACCCTTGTCGAAGGCACCCGCGCAACCGTTCCCGCACGGTTGGGCCCGCCACGGCTCGACAGGGTTCCGACCTGCAGCGCGGGCGGCCGTCCACCGGTGGGGACGACCCTGTGGATGCCCTCGGCGCCCTCGCCACGGACACCGATGTCGACGGGACGGTTGTCCACAGGGCCTGTGGACGACTGTGGACGACGGGCGCCGGGCCGTGGACGGTGCCCGACGCATCGGTGGACGCGCTGTGAACGCCCGATGGCCGTCAACATGCGCGGGCGCTCGCTCCCCCGCCCGTCCACGACGCGTCCACACCCGGGCTCGCCGCCGTGACCTGCACGGACTCCTCGTCGTCCACAGGATCCACAGCTCCTACCACCACGACGAGATCCAGAGATGACAGGGTCCACCCCGACCAGGGCCCTGCTGCGACATCCATCCACGAGCTGCACCCGACAGGCCTCGACCCGGACCCGCGGACCGATGGTGGCGCGCCCGTGACGTGCACTAGTGTCAGGGTCCCGTCCGCCCCGGGGTCGCGCGCCGTGCGCGCCGGGCCGACGGTGACGATCTTCCGAAGCACGACCAGGCGCGGACTCCCCCGCGCCGGATAGGGCGGTAAGCCGTGAAGTTCCGCGTCGAGCGCGACGTCCTGGCCGAGGCGGTCACCTGGGTGGCCCGTGGGCTGCCCGCGCGCCCGCCCGTGCCGGTCCTCGCCGGCATCCTCCTCGAGGCCTCCGACGACGGCACCCTCACCCTCAGCGCCTTCGACTACGAGGTCTCGGCCCGGGTCACCGTCGCCGCCGAGGTCAGCGAGGCCGGCACGGTGCTCGTGCTCGGCCGGCTGCTCGCAGACATCTCGCGCAACCTGCCGGCCCGTCCCATCGACCTGGCCACCGAGGGCAACAAGGTCCAGGTCACCTGTGGCGCCTCGCGCTTCAGCCTGCTGATGATGCCCTCCGACGACTACCCGACCCTGCCGTCCTCCCCCGAGCCCACCGGCACGGTCGACGGCCACCTCTTCACCCAGGCCGTCGCGCAGGTCTCGGTCGCGGCCGACCGCGGCGACACCCTGCCGATCCTCACCGGCGTGCGCGTCGAGGTCGAGGGCGACCGGATGACCCTGCTGGCCACCGACCGCTACCGCCTCGCGATGCGCGAGCTGACGTGGAACCCCACCGCCACCGACGCCAGCCACGTCGTGCTCATCCCGGCCCGCACCCTCTCCGAGACCGCACGCAGCCTCGGCGCGAGCGGCTCGATCGACGTCGCTCTCGGGGCCACCGCCGGCGGTGACGGGCTCGTGGGCTTCGAGGCCGGCCGCCGCCGCACCACCACTCGCCTGCTCGACGGCGAGTACCCGAAGGTCTCCTCGATCTTCCCCACGACCTCCGACACCGAGGCCGTCGTGCGCACCGCCGACCTCGTCGAGGCCGTCAAGCGCGTCGCGCTCGTCGCCGAGCGCAACACCCCCGTCCGGCTGCGCTTCGCCGAGGGCCAGGTGGCCATCGAGGCCGGGACCGGTGACGACGCCCAGGCGTCCGAGGCGGTCGAGTGCACGCTCACCGGCCCCGAGGTCGAGATCGCCTTCAACCCCACCTACCTGCTCGACGGGCTCGGCGCCGTCGGCACCGACTGGTCGCGGGTGTCCTTCACCCAGCCGTCCCGCCCGGCTGTCCTCTCCGGCCAGGAGAGCGCCGACGGCGAGGCCGACACCTCGTACCGGTACGTCCTGATGCCGGTGCGCTTCGCCTCCTGAGGGGCGGGCACCCCTCCGCGGCAGCGGTGCGCGGGCGTAGCCTGCGGACGAGTCCCCCGGACACCTCGACGAAGGAGCACGGCATGCAGCTCGGACTGGTCGGCCTCGGCAAGATGGGCGGCAACATGCGCGAGCGGCTGCGCCGCGCCGGCCACGAGGTCGTCGGGTACGACCGCAACAAGGCCGTCTCGGACGCGCGCTCGCTCGCCGACATGGTCAAGAAGCTCGAGGGCCCGCGCGTCGTCTGGGTGATGGTCCCCCACGGCGCGCCGACCCGTGACACCGTCACCAAGCTCGCCGGGCTGCTGGACAAGGGCGACCTCGTCATCGACGGCGGAAACAGCAAGTTCACCGAGGACTTCGAGAACGAGAAGCTGCTGCGCGCCCAGGGCATCGGCTACCTCGACTGCGGTGTCTCCGGCGGCATCTGGGGGCTCGAGAACGGCTACGGCCTGATGGTCGGCGGCTCCGCGGCCAACGTCCGCAAGGCGATGCCGATCTTCGACGCGCTGCGACCCGAGGGTCCGCGCGACGAGGGCTTCGTGCACGCCGGCAAGGTCGGCGCCGGGCACTACACGAAGATGGTGCACAACGGCATCGAGTACGGCCTGATGCACGCGTACGCCGAGGGCTACGAGCTGCTCGAGAAGAAGGACATCGTCGAGAACGTCCCCGGGGCGTTCAAGGCCTGGAGCCGCGGCACGGTCGTCCGCTCCTGGCTGCTCGACCTGATGGTCAAGGCGCTCGAGGAGAACCCGGGCCTGCAGGACGTCTCGGACTACACCTCCGACTCCGGCGAGGGTCGCTGGACCGTCGAGGAGGCCCTCGAGCTCTCGGTGCCCATGCCCGTCATCTCCGCCTCGCTCTTCGCCCGGTTCGCGTCGCGCCAGCAGACCTCCCCCACGATGCAGGCCGTCGCCGCGCTGCGCGGCCAGTTCGGCGGGCACCAGGTGATGACCGTCGCCGAGGGCCAGCAGCTGCGCGACGAGGCCGCCTCCGGACCGGCCAGCGCCGACGAGGCCAAGGCCAAGGCCGGCCGCAAGGAGAAGAAGCCGGCCAAGAAGGCCGCCGCCAAGAAGGCCGCGTCCGCCGCCACGGCCGGTCCGGCCTCGCCCGGTCGCTCGGCCTCCGGCGCCGGAGCCGCCCGCAAGCGCGCCGCGAAGAAGGCCTGACGGCTCAGTCGACGCGGGTCGTCCGCAGGTCCCAGGTGACCGACACCGGGGTCCCGAGCGAGCCGTCGGCGTTCTGCGGGACGAACGTCTCGGTCACGGTGCGCATCGTGAACGACACGAGGTCCACCGGCCACCCTCCGCTCGTGCTCACCTCGTAGCCCGTCACGAGGACGTCGGTCAGCCCGAGCGTCAGGGCCTCGACCGGGTGCTCGCCGCCCCGCAGGACGTGGATCGCCGCCTGCTGCACGTGGCGACCGGTCACGAGGTGGCGCAGCAGCCGTGGCGACGCGGACGAGGTGAGCGCGGCGACGCGTACCTCTCCGGCCACCGGGCGACCCACCCCGGCCCCGCCGTGCCCACCGCCTCCGGCGCCGGTCGGCGTCGCGCGCACCGACCAGTCGAACGCGAGGAGGTCCAGGGAGCCGGGGAACTGCGTGCTCGTCGAGTCGCCGGGGATGCCGTCGAGGGTCAGGTGGATGTCGAGGTGCTCGGACGCGGTCGCGCCCCCGGGCAGGACGAGCCCGCCGCCGAGGAGGTCGGCCGGGGTGGTGGGACTGGTCATCGGGGCTCCTGGGGGCAGGCCTGCGCACCGGTGGGTCCGGTGCGCTTCACCCGGTGAGGAGGCGCGCCCCGGCGGCGCTGATACCGCCGCCGGCCGCGCACTAGTCTCGGGGGGTGTTCGTCCGGCACCTCTCCCTCGGGGACTTCCGTAGCTACGAGCGGGCCGAGCTCCCGCTCGAGCCGGGTGTGACGACCCTCGTGGGGCTGAACGGCCAGGGGAAGACCAACCTCGTCGAGGCGGTCGGCTACCTCGCCTCGCTCTCCTCGCACCGGGTGGCCACCGATGCCCCGCTCGTGCGCTTCGGGGCCGAACGCGCGATCGTGCGCGGCGCCGTGGTGCGTGACGGTCGCGAGACGATGCTCGAGCTCGAGCTGACCCCAGGGCGGGCCAACCGGGCCCGGCTCAACCGCTCGCCGGTGCGCCCGCGCGAGGTGCTGGGGACGTTGCGCACCGTGCTCTTCGCGCCGGAGGACCTCGCCCTCGTCAAGGGCGACCCCGGCGAGCGCCGGCGCTTCCTCGACGACCTGCTCGTGGCCCGCCAGCCGCGCTGGGCCGGGGTGCGCCAGGAGTACGACCGGGTCGTCAAGCAGCGCTCGGCCCTGCTGAAGTCGGCCCAGCCGTACCTGTCCCGGCGGGCGCGGGGGCGTCGTCCGAGGCCCGGTGCCGAGACGCTCGACCCGGCCTCCGAGAGCGCATCGGCCCTGCACACCCTCTCGGTGTGGGACGCCCAGCTGGCCGGGGTCGGCTCCCAGCTGCTCTACGCCCGGCTGCGGCTGCTGCGCGACCTCGGTCCGTACCTCGCCAAGGCCTACGACGAGGTGAGCAACGGCCAGTCCGACGCCCGGGTCGCCTACCGGTCCTCGCTGCGTGAGGCGACGGCGGCGCGCATCGCGGCCGGTGAGGTGCCCGAGGTCGCCGAGCTGCACGACGAGGTCCTGGCGTCGTTGGCCGAGGTCCGGGACCAGGAGGTCGAGCGCGGCGTCTGCCTCGTCGGCCCGCACCGTGACGACGTGCTCCTCTCCCTCGGTGAGCTGCCCGCCAAGGGTTACGCGAGCCACGGCGAGTCGTGGTCCTTCGCGCTGGGGCTGCGCCTCGCGGCGTTCCAGCTGCTGCGCACCGACCTCGGTGACGACCCCGTGCTCGTCCTCGACGACGTCTTCGCCGAGCTGGACTCCGGCCGGCGGGAACGGCTCGCTGCGATGGTCGCCGACGCCGAGCAGGTGCTCGTGACCGCGGCCGTGCCCGAGGACGTGCCGGCGTCGCTGACCGGCCGCACCGTGCCCGTCGTGCTCGGCTCGGTCGGGGCGCCCCCGCCGGATGCGGTGAGCGAGCCGGCCGAGCGGGCCGAGCCGGGCGAGCCGACGGACCCGGCCGGCGAGCCCGACGAGCCTGACCAGCCCGGTGACCCCGACCTGCCCGGCGAGGAGGCCCCCGGTGCCGACGCCTCCTGAGCCCCCGCCCCCACGAACCCCACGGGTATCGGGTGACCCGGTACCGCCGCGCTCCACCCCGGAACCGTTCCCGGGGGAAGCGCGTGGTTCCGGGGTGCAGGACGTCCCGGATGGCCTGCCACTCGAGCCGGTGGGCGAGCCCGAGCTCGACACGGGAGGGGACGACGCCGTGGGGGACGCCGACCTCGCGACCGGTGAGGCGCTCGCGCGTGCCCGGGCCCGGGCACGCGCCAAGGGGCTGCGGCCGGGCCTGAAGCCCCGCCGCCGGGCCAAGGACCTGCCCGAGGGGCGGCGCCGCGACGGCGGGCGCGACCCGCAGCTGCTCGGCGACCAGATCGACCGGTTCGTCACCGACCGCGGCTGGGGCTCGGACGTGGCCGTCGGCTCGGTCATCGGCCGGTGGCCGGGCATCGTCGGCGACGAGGTCGCCGCCCACTGCCAACCCACGGACTTCGTCGACGGCGTCCTCACCGTCCGCGCCGACTCCACGGCCTGGGCGACGCAGCTGCGGCTGCTCGAGTCGTCCCTGATGGCCCGGCTCGCCGAGGAGGTCGGGGAGGGGACCGTCGCCGAGCTCCGGGTGGTCGGTCCCAGCGCGCCGCCGTGGTCGCGCGGCCGGCACCGGGTGCAGGACGGCCGCGGCCCCCGCGACACCTACGGCTGACCCCACCTCCGTCCCGACTTATTGCCCATCTGCCACCTCGACAGGCCCGAATCCGGCGCCTCGAGGTGGCACATGGGCAATCAGTCGGGATGGGGGGAGCGCAGGAGGGACAGGACGAGGCGCAGCTGGTGCTCGAGGAGCGCGCCGGGGTCGTCGAAGGTGTCCCGGCCGTACTGCCCGAAGACCTCGAGGCTGGTCCCGCCGACGAGCACCGCCCACAGCGTCATCGCCCGCCCCAGGACGTCGGGGCCCGCCTCCAGCCCGGTCTCGGTCGCCACGCGCTCGAGGTCCGCGACGAGCCGGGCATCCGCCACCGGCACCGGGCCGGCGCCCCGGACGTCCCCGGCCCGCACCGCCTCGTCGACCAGCCGGGCGAGCGTGAGGACCACCCGCGTACCGGGCTCGACGGTGCGCTCGGCCGGTGCCTCGTACCCGGGAACAGGACTGCCGTAGAGGAGGGCATACCGCGACGGCTCTCGAACCGCCCACTCCCGGAACGCTTCTCCTGCCTCGACGACCCGCTCGTCCCACGGTCGGTGGGCCACCCGCTCGACGGCGGCATCGACGGTGTCGGCCTGTTCGGTGTACGCGTCGACGAGGAGCAGGGTCAGCAGGTCGTCGCGGTTGGCCACGTACCGGTACACCGCCGACGACACCATCCCGAGGTCCCGGGTCACGCCACGCAGCGACAGGCCGGCAGCCCCCTCGTCGGCCAGGTGCTGCCGTCCGATCTCGACGATGCGGGTTTCGACGGCACGGCGACGTTCGGCGCGGTTGGTCACGCAGGCCATCCAACCACAAACGAGAGCAGTGCTCTTGACAAGACGATGCGGGAGCACGCACACTCGTCGAAACGAGAGCAGTGCTCACAAATCGAGGAGAGCCCGATGACCACCCCGTCCCCCAGCCCCGACCCGGCGACCCGCTACGTCCGCCCCACCGAGCGGATGGACCGCTGGTTCAACGCCTCGGTCCGCTGGCTCACCGAGCACGGCGTCAGCCTCCTCGGCTCGCGGGTGCTCACGGTGCGCGGCCGCCGCTCGGGCCTGCCCCGCAGCACGCCGGTCAACCTGCTGGTCCACGATGGTGAGCGCTACCTGGTCGCCCCGCGCGGCAACACCGAGTGGGTGCGCAACGTCCGCGCGGCCGGGGAGGCCGAGCTGCGCGTCGGCCGGCGCGTCGAGCGTGTCCGCCTCACCGAGCTGCCGGCCGGGGAGCGTCCCGTCGTCCTGCGCGTGTACCTGCGCCGGTGGGGGTGGGAGGTGGGCCGCTTCGTCGAGGGCCTGACCAAGGCCTCCTCGGAGGACCAGCTCGCGGCCGCCGCACCCGGCTTCCCGGTCTTCCGGCTCGCCCCCGCAGCCTGAGCACGGGGTGGTCCTCGGGGCCCGGCTAGGGTCGAGGGCGTGGATGCCGACCCCGCCGCCCCCCTGGTCACCCGCTCCGACGATGACCGCATCGCGGTGCTCACCCTGGACTCCCCGGCCAACCGCAACGCCCTGTCGCGCCGGTTCGTCGCCGAGCTCGCGGCGCACCTCCAGGCCGTCGCGCACGACGACGCGCTGCACGGGGTCCTGCTGCGCTCGAGCCACCGGGTCTTCTGCGCCGGAGCCGACCTCAAGGAGGCGGCGACGGTCGACATGACCCGCACGGCGCGCGACCTCGTCGCCCTCCAGCGCCGCATCGCCACTCTGGCGGTCCCGGTCGTCGTCCGGCTCGACGGGCCGGTGCGCGCCGGCGGGCTGGGCATCGTCGCGGCCGCGGACGTCGTCGTCTGCCGCGACGACGTGTCCTTCGCGCTCACCGAGGTCCGCCTGGGACTCGCAGCGGCCGCCATCTCGATTCCGTTGCGGCACAGGCTCACCCAGCGCGCGGCATCCGACTGGTTCCTCACCGGGCGCACCTTCACGGCGGCCGAGGCCCGCGAGGGCGGCCTCGTCACGCACGTCGTGGAGGAGGCCGGGATGGACGCCGCCGTCGGAACCGTGCTCGACGACCTGCGTGGCGGCACGCGCCAGGGCCTCGTCGCCGCCAAGCGGCTGCTCGGCAGCGACCTCGTCGCCTCCTTCGACGCCGACGGCGAGTCGATGGCCCGCCGCTCCGGCGAGCTCTTCGCCTCCCCGCTCGCCCAGGAGCGGATGGCCGCGGCGCTGCGTCGCTGACCGGTCGCGCCGGGTCGCGGCTGTCGGTGGGCAGGGGCATCGTGGAGGGATGACGACCTCTCCCGCCTGCTGCTCCATCGTCCCGCCCTACCTGCTGGCCGCGCTCGCGTCCTCCGACGACGAGCACCTGGCGGCCCGAGCGCAGGGCACGCTGCGGGTCGACGAGGAGCTGCGCCGCGGCCGGGTCACCGCCGAGGCACGCCCGGGGGGCCGCACGGCCACCCCGGCCGCGGAGCCGGGCACCACCGGTCCGCAGCGCACCATCCACGACGCGCAGGGCGGCACCGACCTGCCGGGTACGCAGGTGCGGGCCGAAGGCGATCCGGCCACCGCCGACGAGGCCGTCACGCAGGCCTACGACGGCCTCGGCGCCACCTGGCAGCTGTGGTGGGAGGCGTACGAGCGCAACTCGCTCGACGGCAAGGGGCTCCCGCTCGTCGCCACGGTCCACTACGGGCAGGACTACGACAACGCGTTCTGGGACGGCACCCAGATGGTCTTCGGCGACGGTGACGGCGTTGTCTTCCTCGGGTTCACCCGCAGCCTCGACGTCATCGGGCACGAGCTCGCGCACGGCGTCACGCAGTACACGGCCGGCCTGAACTACCAGGGCCAGTCGGGCGCGCTCAACGAGTCGGTGTCCGACGTCTTCGGCGTGCTCGTCAAGCAGCACTCGCTCGGCCAGTCCGCCGGCGACGCCGACTGGCTCATCGGGGCCGACCTCCTGGCGCCGGGCGTCAAGGGGGTCGCGCTGCGCTCGATGGCCGCCCCCGGCACGGCCTACGACGACCCCCGCCTCGGCAAGGACCCGCAGCCGGCGCACATGGACGACTACGTCGAGACCGCCGACGACAACGGCGGCGTGCACATCAACTCCGGCATCCCGAACAAGGCCTTCCACGACCTCGCCGTCGCGCTCGGCGGCAACGCCTGGGAGGTGGCCGGGCGCATCTGGTACGACACCGTGACCGGCGAGATCAGCGCCGACTGCGACTTCGCGACGTTCGCCGGGCTCACCGTCGCCGCGGCCACCGCGCGCCACGGCGAGGGCTCGGCGGAGGCCGAGGCCGTGCGCACCGCCTGGTCCGGCGTCGGCGTGACGGCCGGCTCGAGCGCACCGGGCGACGGCGGCACGGCCACCCCGCCGGCCGACCCCGGCACACCCACCGACCCCGGCACCCCGGCCCCCGCGCCCGGCACCGAGGTCGCGGTCCGCCGCACCGGGGGCTTCGCCGGCCGCACCCGCGAGCGCACCGTCACCCTCGGCGAGCTGCCGGACGACGACGGCCGGGCCTGGCAGTCGCTGCTCGCCACCGACCGTCTCCAGGGCCTGGCCGCCGCGACGGACCGCGAGTACCCGGACGCCTACTGCTACGGCGTGCGCTGTGCTGCCCCGGAGGTCGACGTCACCGTCCCCGAGCCGGTGCTCGACGGCGACGTCCGCGACCTGTTCGAGCGCACGCTGCGGGGCCCGGACCTCGCCTGAGGCTCCCCGGCCGAGCGGGGGACGGCGCCGCAGGACAGTCGGCGGGTGCTGCGCCGGACGCACCGGGACGCCCCGCCGGACGGACGGGGCACCGCATCGCCCATTCGGACCGACTCCCCCGCCGAGGAGCGGAGCAGGGAGTCCACGGTGCACGGAAACCGTCGTCACGCAGGCACGCTGCAAGGGATCCCACCCCTTGTGGCCGCGACCCGGCCGCCCGTCGGAATCGGAGCCAGCCTGTGCGCAGCCCCGTCGCCGGCCCCCCGGCCGACAACACCCCCCACCCCCCGGGGTCGAACCGCGTCCCCCGCCTCCCCGGGGCCACCGGCTCCCGGGCGCACGTCCGCGAGCTGCTGGCCAGCGCGCTGGTCGGCATCGAGGCGCGTCGCCGCGTCGACCCGCAGCACGCCGGTCGCGTGCGCGTCACCTCGGCGCGAGGAGGCGGCCCGCTCGTCGTGCGCGACGACGGCGTCGGGTTCACGGCCCAGGAGGTCCGCTGGATCTCGGCCACGCCGGACCAGCTCCACCACGGGCCGGTCCGCGAGGGCATGCGCCGCTACGAGACCGCCCTGATGGCCTGCTTCGCCGTCGCCGACGTCGTCGAGCTGTGGACCCGCTCCGCGCTCCTGCCCGGCGCCCCGACGATGCGATGGGTCGGCGTGGCCGACGGCACCGTCCGCGTGACCCTCGCCGACGAGCCCCTGGACACCCCCGGCACCGAGATCCGGCTGCACCCCCGCGCCGCGACCCGCTCCTGGTGCACCCCCGAGACCACCCTCGAGCACGTCCTCGACAGCGCCGACCAGCTCCCCGTGGCCGTCGAGGTCGACGGGGTCGAGGTCTCCGGTGGCACCACCGTCTGGGAGCGCAGCCGCGAGGAGCAGACCGAGTGGTTCCGTCAGCGCCTCGGCATCGACCCCCTCGTCGTCCTCCCGCTCGAGACCTCCGTCGGACGGGTGCGTGCCGTCGCCGCGGTGCCGGCCTACCGCACGATGCCGGGCCACCGCAGCGCCCACCGGCACTACGCCGACGGCGTGCTGCTCGCCGAGGGGCCCAGCGACCTGGTCCCCGCCTGGGCGACGTTCTGCCACGTCGTCGTCGACGACGGGCGGGACATCCTGACCGACCCCGCGCTCGACGACGCCGCGGTCGGCGAGCGCATCGGCCGCGCGCTGCTGGCCCGCCTCATCCTGCTCGGCGCCGAGCGGCCGGACCTGTTCGGCGAGATCGTGGCGCTGCACGGCCCGGCCCTGCTGCGCCACGCCGCCGACGACCGCGACCTGCTCGACCTCGTCCGCTCGACCGTCCCGCTGCCGACCACCCTCGGTGACCGGACCATCGACCGGCTCGGAGAGGACCTCGGCGTGGTGCCGTTCACCGACGACCCGTGCATCTGGGCAGCCCTGCGCGACAGGGCCACCCGCGACGAGGTGCTCGTCGTCAACGCCACCGACCCGCACGTGGCGGCGCTGCTCGCGGGCCTCGACGGCTTCGCGCGGCTGCGCAGCACCGACCTCGTCGCCCTCGGTATCGCCTCCTGACCCCCGGAGCGGACCTCAGTCCGCCGTCAGGGAGCCCTTCACCAGGGCGAGCACGACGTCGGCCTCCTTCGCCGTGACGTGCGAGACGGTGACCAGCGCGACGCCGCCGGGAGCCTTGATGCCCAGCTGCCGCCCGACGACCGTCCGCCCCCCGAGCTCGAGGCGGTAGGACGACACCCGCCCGGGGCCGAAGGTGGTCGTGACGTCCTCGACCGACTCCACCGTGCCCCCGACCGCGGACATCGCGAGGCGCAGCTGGGCGGCGCTCGGCGGCTCCTCGACGGGGAGCAGCTGCACGTTGACGTTGGGCGCGAACCCGTCGACCGAGGGCCCGAACGCCGCGACGTCGATGGTCCGCGCCGCCGCCCGCACCTGCGACAGCGAGAGGTTGAGCTGCTCGGCCAGCCCGGCCAGGGCCTTCTCGTCCCCGGAGGACAGCAGCGTCGTCACATCGGTGACCTGCCACGACGTGGGCACGGCGAAGGTCATCCGCGAGCGCTGGGCCCGCACGAGGGTGGTGCCGGCCGGGGCCGTGCGCGAGGGGGCCGCCGCGGACGGGGACGGCGAGGCCGACGAGCCGGTCGCCGGCGCGCTCGAGGCCGACGTGGCCCGCCCCGTGGAGCCGGCCGGAGAGGCGTCGTCGGCCGCCCCGGAGCAGGCCGCGGCACCGGCGAGGAGCACGAGGGCGGCGGCGCGCGCGGCGCGGCCGCGCAGGGTCCCGGACATGCGCAGGACGGTAGCCGAGCACGGCCCCCGGCGACCCCCGATCGGCGGTTTCCGGGCCGGACGGCGAGGGCCCCGAGGAAGGCCGGTCAGCGCCGCTGGGAGGGCGGGGCGCGGGTGGGGAGTCACGAACTGGGGGGATAACCCCGGAAAACGGGCGCCACGGGCCTCCCAGCGGGTGATCTGTCGGCCCCGACCGGTAGGATGTGAGGCGACAGCGCGCCCCCGGGTGAACACTCGCCCAGGGGCGTGCGCCGTGAACCGCCCCCGCCACCGCGCGGTCGGCGTGCCGACGAAGGAGCCCCGTGGCCGACCAGCCCGACCCGACCCCCGACGTGCCCGCGACCCCCGAGCCGCAGGACCCCGTGGCCCCCGCGGCGGCGGCGCCCGACGGCCCGGCCTACGACGCCTCGGCGATCACCGTCCTCGAGGGTCTCGAGGCGGTCCGCAAGCGCCCCGGCATGTACATCGGCTCCACCGGCGAGCGCGGCCTGCACCACCTCGTCTGGGAGATCGTCGACAACGCCGTGGACGAGGCCCTCGCGGGCTACGCGGACACCGTCGACGTCATCCTCATGGAGGACGGCGCCGTGCGGGTCAAGGACAACGGGCGCGGCATCCCCACCGACATGCACCCCACCGAGGGCGTCAGCGCCGTCGAGCTCGTGCTCACCCAGCTGCACGCCGGCGGCAAGTTCGGCGGCGGCGGGTACAAGGTCTCCGGCGGTCTGCACGGCGTCGGCTCCTCGGTCGTCAACGCGCTCTCCACGCGCCTCGACGTCTGCGTGCGCCAGAAGGGCCACGCGCACCGGATGTCCTTCGACCACGGCGTCCCCACCGGCCCGCTCGAGCAGATGGAGGAGACCGACCGCACCGGCACCACCATCACCTTCTGGGCCAGCCCGGAGATCTTCGAGACCACCGAGTACGACTACGAGACCATCCGCGCGCGCTTCCAGCAGTACGCGTTCCTCAACAAGGGCCTGACCATCAACCTCGTCGACGAGCGGGTCCAGGCCGCCGCCGACGGCTCCCCCGACCTCGACGGCGTCGACGCCGACATCGCGGTCGTCGAGGACCACGAGGACGAGGAGGCCGGCGGCGAGGCCCGCACGGCCACCGCCCGCTCGGTCACGTACCGGTACGACAACGGCCTCGTCGACTACGTGAACCACCTGGTCTCCTCCAAGCGCACCGAGGCGGTGCACCCGGACGTCATCGCCATCGAGGTCGAGGACGAGGCGCGCAGCCTCTCCCTCGAGCTCGCGATGCAGTGGACCACCTCGTACTCCGAGTCGGTCCACACCTACGCGAACACCATCAACACCCACGAGGGCGGCACCCACGAGGAGGGCTTCCGCGCGGCGCTGACCAAGCTGGTCAACGACTTCGCGCGCAAGCAGAACCAGCTCAAGGAGAAGGACGACAACCTCACCGGCGACGACGTCCGCGAGGGCCTGACCGCCGTCATCAGCGTCAAGCTCGGCGAGCCGCAGTTCGAGGGCCAGACCAAGACCAAGCTCGGCAACTCCGAGGTCAAGGGCTTCGTCCAGCGGGCGATGACCGAGGAGTTCGGGGGATGGCTCGACAGCCACCCGAACGAGGGCAAGGAGATCGTCCGCAAGGCGATCCAGGCCGCGACGGCGCGCCTCGCCGCGCGCAAGGCCCGCGAGGCGACCCGCAAGCGGGTCCTCGAGTCCGGCGGCCTGCCCGGCAAGCTCCGCGACTGCCAGGCCAAGGACCCTGCGGTCTCCGAGGTCTTCATCGTCGAGGGCGACTCCGCCGGCGGCTCCGCGGTCCGCGGGCGCAACCCGTTCACCCAGGCGATCCTCCCGATCCGCGGCAAGATCCTCAACGTCGAGCGGGCCCGCCTCGACAAGGCGCTGGCCAACCAGGAGGTCCAGGCCCTCATCTCGGCGTTCGGCACCGGCATCGGTGAGGACTTCGACATCGAGAAGGCCAGGTACCACAAGATCGTGCTGATGGCCGACGCCGACGTCGACGGCATGCACATCCGCACGCTCCTGCTCACCCTGCTCTTCCGGTTCATGAAGCCGCTCATCGAGGCCGGGTACGTCTACCTCGCGCAGCCGCCGCTGTTCCGCATCAAGTGGAGCAACGCCCCGCACGAGTTCGCCTTCACCGACCGCGAGCGCGACGCCCTCCTCGCCGAGGGCCAGAGCAAGGGCCGGCGCATCCCCAAGGACAACCCGATCCAGCGCTACAAGGGTCTGGGCGAGATGGACTACCAGGAGCTGTGGGAGACCACGATGGACCCCGACCACCGGGTCCTGCTGCAGGTCACCCTCGACGACGCTGCCGCGGCCGACGAGATCTTCTCCGTGCTCATGGGCGAGGACGTCGAGAGCCGGCGCTCGTTCATCCAGCGCAACGCCCGCGACGTGCGCTTCCTGGACATCTGAGGATCAAGCGAGGAACGAGCGCTGACGAAGATGTCCCGACAACACAGTCTCGACATCTGCACGCCGGCCTCGCGCAGGACATCAGCTCGACCGCCTGAAAACCGAAGGACACCATGACTGACCAGCCCGTCGAGTTCGACCGCACGGAGCCGATCGACCTCAACACCGAGATGCAGCGCTCGTACATCGAGTACGCGATGTCGGTCATCGTCTCCCGCGCGCTGCCCGACGTCCGCGACGGCCTCAAGCCGGTGCACCGCCGCGTGCTCTACGCGATGTACGACGGCGGCTATCGCCCCGACCGCGGCTTCAACAAGTGCAGCCGCGTCGTCGGCGACGTCATGGGCCAGTACCACCCGCACGGCGACAGCGCGATCTACGACGCCCTCGTCCGGCTCGTCCAGGACTGGTCGCTGCGCTACCCGCTGGTCCAGGGCCAGGGCAACTTCGGCTCCCCCGGTGACGACCCGGCCGCCGCGCCGCGGTACACCGAGTGCCGGATGGCCCCGCTGTCGATGGAGATGGTCCGCGACATCGACCAGGAGACCGTCGACTTCAAGCCGAACTACGACGGCAAGACCCTCGAGCCCGAGGTCCTCCCCTCGCGCTTCCCGAACCTGCTCGTCAACGGCTCGGCCGGCATCGCCGTCGGCATGGCCACCCAGATCCCGCCGCACAACCTGCGCGAGGTCGCCGCCGCCGCCGAGTGGATGCTGCGCCACCCCGACGCGAGCCGCGAGGAGGCGCTGGCCGCCGTCATGCGCGAGATCCCCGGCCCGGACTTCCCCACCGGCGCGCTCATCATGGGCCACCGGGGGATCGACGACGCCTACCGCACCGGCCGCGGCTCGATCATCATGCGGGCGGTCGTCGAGGTCGAGGAGATCCAGGGCCGGCAGTGCCTCGTCGTCACCGAGCTGCCGTACCAGGTCAACCCGGACAGCCTCGCCCAGAAGATCGCCGAGCACGTCAAGGACGGCCGGCTCTCGGGCATCGCCGACATCCGGGACGAGACCTCGGGCCGCACCGGCCAGCGCCTCGTCATCGTGCTCAAGCGCGACGCCATCGCCAAGGTCGTGCTCAACAACCTCTACAAGCACACGCAGCTGCAGACGACGTTCGGCGCGAACATGCTCGCCCTCGTCGACGGCGTGCCGCGCACGCTGCCGATCGACGCCTTCATCCGGTACTGGTGCGAGCACCAGATCGACGTCATCCAGCGGCGCACGGCCTACCGGCTGCGCAAGGCCGAGGAGGAGATCCACATCCTCCGCGGCTACCTCAAGGCCCTCGACATGCTCGACGAGGTCATCGCGCTCATCCGCCGGTCGCCGACCGTCGAGGAGGCCCGCAACGGCCTCATCGACCTGCTCGAGATCGATGAGATCCAGGCGCGCGCCATCCTCGACCTCCAGCTGCGGCGCCTCGCGGCCCTGGAGCGGCAGAAGATCATCGACGACCACGACAAGCTGCAGGCGCAGATCGAGGACTTTAAGGACATCCTCGCGAAGCCCGAGCGGCAGCGCGACATCGTCTCCGAGGAGCTCGCCGGCATCGTCGAGAAGTTCGGCGACGAGCGCCGGACGACGATCATGCCCACCGACGGCGACATGTCGATGGAGGACCTCATCCCCGAGGAGGACGTGGTCGTCACCATCACCCGCGGCGGCTACGCCAAGCGCACCCGCGTCGACGCGTACCGCTCGCAGCGGCGCGGCGGCAAGGGCGTGCGCGGGGCGGCGCTGCGCGGTGAGGACATGGTCGACCACTTCTTCACGACCACCTCGCACCACTGGTTGCTCTTCTTCACCAACCTCGGCCGGGTCTACCGCGCCAAGGCCTACGAGCTGCCGGATGCCGGCCGCGACGGCAAGGGCCAGCACGTCGCGAACGTGATGGCCTTCCAGCCGGGCGAGGAGATCGCCCAGGTGCTGGCCATCCGCTCCTACGACGACGCCGCGTACCTGCTGCTCGCCACGCGCGCCGGCCTGGTCAAGAAGACCCGGCTCGGCGAGTACGACAGCCCCCGCACCGGCGGCCTCATCGCCATCAACCTCCGCGACGCCGACGAGCTGGTCGGGGTCGGGCTGGTCGACGAGCGCGACGACCTGCTGCTCGTCTCGCGCAAGGGGCAGTCGGTGCGCTTCCACGCCGACGACGCCACGCTGCGCCCGATGGGCCGCTCCACCTCCGGCGTCACCGGCATGAAGTTCCGCGACGGCGACGAGCTGCTCTCGATGTCGGTCGTGCGCGAGGGCGAGGACCCCGACGTGTTCGTCGTCTTCGAGTCCGGCCTGGCCAAGCGCTCGAAGGTCTCGGAGTGGAACGTCAAGGGCCGCGCGATCCTCGGTGTCGCCGTCGCCAAGCTGTCCGACAAGGGCGGTGACCTGGTCGGGGCGCTGACGGTCGACGAGGGCGACGAGGTGCTCGTCGTCTTCGAGAAGGGCAACATCGTCCGCTCGCGCGTCGACGAGGTGCGCCTCACCGGTCGCAACACGATGGGTGTGCAGTTCGCCAAGCCCGGCAAGAACGACGCGATCGTGGCCGTCACCCGCAACCCGGAGAAGGAGGTCGAGGAGGCGGTCGAGGAGGCCATCGAGGCCGCCGAGGCGTCCGAGGGCTCCACTGATGTCGCTGTCGAGGGTTCCGGTCCGAGTGCCGAGAGCGACGGAGCGGGAGTCGCAGACGCCGCCGCCGATGCCGTACCGTCGGACGAGCACGAGGACCGAGGAGGCAGTGAGTGAGCACCGCAGACAGCGCGGGGCGCCCCGCGCGCTCCTCGAACCCCGCCCGCCGTTCCGACTCCGGCGCCCTGCGCCGGGTCGCCGACTCGGGCCAGAGCACCCGCCCGGTCCCGACCGGCCGTGAGGCCGCGCCGGCCCGTCCGGCGGCCGCTGCCGCCGGGGGCTCGGCCGCGCCGCGTCCCGCGTCCTCGCGCCGGGTCCGGCTCACCGTCTCGCGCGTCGACCCGTGGTCGGCGATGAAGATCTCGTTCCTGCTGTCGGTGGCGCTCGGCATCGCGCTCGTCGTGGCGACGGTCGTCCTCTGGACGGTCCTCGACGCGATGGGCGTCTTCGACCAGGTCAACGGTGTGATCGGGCAGGTCATCCAGGACCAGGGCTCGAAGTTCGACATCCTCGACTTCATCGGCTTCACCCGCGTGGTGTCGCTCTCGATCGTCATCGCGGTCATCGACGTCATCCTCATCACCGCCATCGCGACGCTGTCGGCGTTCCTCTACAACGTCTCCTCCGCGCTCGTCGGTGGCGTGCAGCTGACCCTCACCGACGACTGAGGTCCTCCGGCCCGCGCGCTTAGCGGGTCGAGGTGACGCCGGGCCGTCTGGTGGTGCGTTCTCACCTCGACCGCGCGGCGCTGCCCATCGGTTCGAGGTATCCCGCCACCCTCTCGCGGTGGCCGAATACCTCGACTCCCAGTGGCGTGGACGGCGGGCGGGCTCGTTTTGGGGCGGTGGCGGGGCATCGGGTAACCTCGTGCATCGCGCCCCCGCACGGGGGCG